>UQYQ01000004.1 GCA_900545345.1 uncultured Ruminococcus sp. | reverse complement strand
CATCAATCTTTGTGGAATTTCTTGATTACACAGATGAAGATACCCGATTTAAAGGAGCATTTGCGTGTCTTGCAGATGAAGCTTATGACCTGCGAAAATTATGCAATTCTCTGTGTGAAAGTATATTTGACTGTCATCAAAATTAAATCTGATAAGCAGACTATATATTATCAATTGAAAAATCCCAACCTGCCGTTTTTCAAATTTTTCTTTATATCAAACTTGACAAAGGCAGATTGAATGCAGTGGCAAACCTACTGCTGCATACCGATTTCTATTGCCTTTAAATTCGCATCAATCAAGTGTGCTTTCTTAGGCGGAATCGCCTTTTCAAACGCTTTCTTTAAAGTGTCAAGAGAGATAATTCCCGTTTCTTTTAAAAACTTACCGAGCAAAATGATGTTAGCCATACCTGACATACCGTTTTCCTCTGCAAGCTGTGACGCAGGAATGTAAAAACATTCAATATCATCTCTGTCAGACTTGCTGTCAACCATTGTGCTGTCAATAAACACTTTGCCGTTCGGCTGAACGCTTCCGATAAACTTATCGAAAGACGGTGTGTTCATTGCGATAAGATAATTAGGCTCAAGAACCAAAGGCGAGCCGATTGGGTCGTCTGAAATACAAACACTGCAGTTTGCTGTTCCGCCGCGCATTTCAGGGCCGTATGAAGGAAGCCATGATATTTCTTTCTCATCCATAAGCCCGCCGTATGCAAGAATTTTTCCTGCAAACAGAATTCCCTGTCCGCCGAAGCCTGCCAGAATAATTTCGTTAAGCATTATTATTCAGCCTCCTTTGCATTACAGTCCTTGTAAACTCCAAGAGGATAATAAGGAATCATATCCGTTCTCAGTCTTTCAAGTGCCTCGACAGGAGAAAGTCCCCAGTTTGTAGGGCATGTTGAAAGAACTTCGACTATTGAAAAGCCCTTTTCATCCCTTTGATTTTCAAAGGCTTTTCTGATAGCTTTTTTTGCTTCGTTGATATGCGGAACGCTGTCAACGGCTACACGCTGTGCCAAAGCAGTTCCCGAAAGGGTTGCAAGCATTTCACACACTCTTACAGGATATCCCTGAACTTTAGGGTCACGGCCGTATGGTGTGGTTTGTGTAACCTGTCCCGGAAGAGTGGTAGGAGCCATTTGTCCGCCTGTCATACCGTATGTAGTGTTGTTGACAAAGATAACAACGATATTCTCGCCCCTTGTTGCCGCATGAACAGTTTCCGCTGTACCGATAGCTGCCAAATCACCGTCTCCCTGATATGTAAATACCATGAGGTCAGGTCTTGCTCTCTTAACACCTGTTGCTGTAGCAGGTGCTCTTCCGTGAGCGGCTTCTATCATATCACAGTTAAAATAATCATATGCCATTACCGAGCATCCTACAGGGCAGACACCGACTGTGTTCCCCTCAATGCCCATTTCATCTATAACTTCGCAAACAAGTCTGTGAATAATTCCGTGAGTGCATCCAGGGCAATAATGCAGATTTACATCACAAAGTGAATGCGGTTTTTCAAATACAACTGCCATTATTCAGCTCCCCCTAACTTCTTGATTTCCTCTAAAACTTCTGTAGGCTTCGGAATAACTCCGCCTGTCTTTCCGAAGAAAGATACAGGAATTCTGCATTCAAGTGCAAGCTTGACATCGTCAATCATCTGTCCCATTGACATTTCAACACTCAAAACCTGCTTAGCGGTTTTGCAAGCCTCGTTTATCTCTTTAACAGGGAAAGGCCACAATGTTTTCGGACGGAAAAGTCCCGCCTTAATTCCCTGCTCTCTTGCCATATTAACAGCACTCTTTGCAACTCTCGCTGTTGCACCGAACGCAGTAACAACAATATCAGCGTCGTCGCATAAATAAACCTCTGCGTCTGTTTCTTCCGCCTTGATTTTTTCATATCTCTCATATCTGTTCAAAACAGAAGTCTGCAAAGTTTCAGGCTGAAGATAAAGCGAGTTTATTATGTTGTGCTTTCTCTTCATTTTTGTTCCGTCGGTTGCCCACGGCTTTGGTTTCTGCTCTGAGCTTATCTCAGGGAAAGTTACAGGCTCCATCATCTGACCGAGCAAGCCGTCTGCTAAAATCATTGCAGGCATTCTGTATTCATCTGCCTTGTCAAATGCGAGTACAACCATGTCCACCATTTCCTGAACTGACGCAGGTGCATAAACCAAAAGCTGAAAATCTCCGTGTCCCAATGCTTTGGTTGCCTGCCAATAGTCGGCCTGTGACGGCTGAATACCGCCGAGTCCCGGGCCTCCTCTTTCTACATTTATAATAACGCAAGGCAGGTCTGAACCTGCTATGTAGGATATTCCTTCGCTCTTTAAAGAAATTCCAGGTGATGAACTTGATGTCATACATCTTGTTCCCGTTGCAGCGGCACCGAGTACCATATTAATCGCCGCAACCTCACTCTCAGCCTGTAAGAAAACCCCGCCTGACGCCTGCATTTTCTTAGCCAGATACGCTGAAATTTCAGTCTGAGGTGTTATAGGATAACCGAAAAAGCATTTGCAGCCTGCTCTCATTGCAGCTTCTGCCAGTGCTTCGTTACCTTTCATTAAATTTCTTTCCATTAGTTTCAACTCCAATAATAAAATTTAATACAAGTTATCTTTCGACTACTATACAGCAGTCAGGACACATAACCGCACAGCTCTTACAGCCAACGCATGCGTCATCATCTATACAAACTGCTGTAAAATACCCTTTTGAGTTTCTCTTTTCCTTTTGAAGCTCAACAATCTTCTTAGGGCAAGCAGTTGTGCAAAGTCCGCAGCCTTTGCATTTTTCAAAATTAACAGTAATCTTTGCCATAATGTATTCTCCCTTCTGCAGAGTAATTCCCCTGCACACTGTTTATTTAAAATTAATGATTATTTATCTTTTTCCATCGCCTCTTTAACAGCTCGATTAAGGAATTTGTTTAAAGAACCGTCATGCTCCATTGCAAATGCAACTATTTTTTCTTTTTCACCCTTATGCACTTTCATTTCAAGCCTGTCATAAGCTTTTTTAGTATATTTCGCATTTGCTCTTTTTTTTGCTTCACTAACTGGCATACTTTTATATCCTTTCAACTAAAAATATTAAACTATTATATCTATATCACAATTCATCGTAAAAACACATCATTCTGTACAATGTCGACCCTGTATATTTGTTTATTATGACAATTGACTATACAATGTCGACTTGATATAATTATATCATACAAAACGAAAGGAAATAAAAACTAATGAAAAAATCAAAAAATAACATCAAAATTACCGAAATGGAAAAAGTCGTTCAACAATCCGAAATGATAGCCGGACTCACTCATGTTTATACAATATATACAGATAGCTTCGGCAATGATGAATATATGAAAAACGCTTTGGAGTGTTTATCAAATCAGGCATGTGAACATCGAGATTACTGCAGACTGCTTGATAAAAAAATCTCCAACGAAAAAGACAAAAAATTCTTGCAGAATAACGATTAATTATCCATTTTCCATTTTCAATTATCAATTCTAAATGCACTTGACAAATAAATTGCATATGTTCTAATATAAATGCAAAAAGAGTACTGCACAAATGGCAGTTCTCCCTATATTGATGTTTTAAGAAGCACCGATACTCGGGAAAGTATGGCGGTGTTTCTTATTTTTATGTAAATGAGAAACTCTATCTCTTATTTATCATAAATATGAGTAAAACTCCGCCGTTTTTCAAATTTTCCTTTATATCAAATTCCCCAAAGGCAGACTGGATGCAACGTCACGTTGCTTGCTCCCAGATTGCTTTTACAAAACGCTTTATAAGTTTAATATTTGTGCGTTCACATTCAAACTCTACAGGCGATGAAGTGAACACCACAGGAAGCTCAGCTTCCTCTGCAACCTCATCAGCATAATCAAGAGAGTCAAGAACCGTCTGCTTATCGGTTTCCTCACCCAAATTAGAATTGTTTATAATACCTGTATGCTTAAAGCGTGCAGTATATTCAATTTCTCTCATAAGGTCAATAGTTTCACGGGGGGTCTTTGTCATAAATCTGTACTTATTTATGACATAAAACATATCAATATCGCCCGACTGTGAAAGCCTGTCAAAAATATCTTTGTATCTTCCAAGTGCTGTAGAACCGCTGTCATCACCGCCGACATCGATAATCAGATATCCGTCCTCACGGGTCAGCCTTTCGATGTCAAAGCTTATCGCAGGGATATCAAGATTGGAATTTGCATAAATTGACGAAATAAGATTTATATTCTTACTTGAAAAAAGCTCGGCAAAATCAGCAGTTCTGAAATAGGGATTTACAATATCCAAATCAACAACCGTAACCTTTTCGCCTTTTTCAGCAAGCTCAAGAGCAAGATTCACAGAAATGTTCGTTTTTCCGCTCCCATAATGCCCTGTGATAATGTTTACCTTTTTCAAAATAAAATCTTACCTCCGTTTTTAACATCTGCTATCAGACATAATCGCAGATATTGATATTATAACATATAAATCTAAAAAATTCAACACTAATTAACAAACCTTGTCCATGCAATTCTAAAAAGTCATATTGAATTTAAAGTTTTCGGTCAAGCCTTTTTCAAAAGGCTTGCAGGTCAAGGACGGAGCCATTGTCGCTGACCGCAGTCAGCGAAATCCCTTGACGGAGTACACTCCGCACATGGGTAAATTTTATAACATTTCGGCGAACTGTTATAAAAGAGGGGCATGCCCTGCAAGAGAGGGCTGCCCCTAAAAAAGTCAAAATTAAATTCTTATTCACTGTCTTTATTTTCTTCAGAAGAAGTTTCTTCCGTTTCAGCCTCAGAAGCAATTTGCTCAGTGAAATCAGCCTCTGTAAGCTTGCCTGTCATAAGGTCTTCAAACTCATCGCCGTCGATTTTCTCTTTCTTCATCAGATATTTGGCAACCAAGTGAAGCTGGTCAATATGCTCTTTCAGAATATTTTCAGCCTCAACAAAACAGCTTTCGATAATGCTCTTCATCTCGCTGTCAATCTGATAAGCGATTTCTTCGCTGTAACGGTTTCCGTTTGTATAGTCACGGCCTAAGAATACCTCGTGGTCGTCGCTGCCATAAACCACAGGGCCCAGCTTTTCACTGAAACCGTATTTTGTAACCATATTTCTCGCAGTAGATGTGGCACGCTCTAAATCGTTGGAAGCACCTGTTGAGATATCATCAAGTATAATCTTCTCAGCCACACGTCCGCCGAGCAAAACAATAATGTTCTGATACATTTCCTTCTTGGAAACATACGCCTTATCCTTTTCGGGAAGCGACAAAGTATATCCGCCTGCACCGCCGCGAGGAATAATCGAAACCTGGTGAACCTTATCCTGTGTATCACAGTAATAAGTACAGATTGCATGACCGCCCTCGTGATATGCTGTAAGCTTTTTCTCAGCGTCAGTGACAACCTTTGAACGCTTTTCAGGACCTGCAATAACCTTGATTGAAGCTTCTTCCAAATCTTCCTTAGTGATTGCTTTTCTGTTCTTTCTTGCAGCAAGCAAGCTGGCTTCGTTTATAAGGTTTTCAAGGTCGGCACCGGTAAAGCCAACGGTTGTTTTCGCAATTGTCTTTAAATCAACATCAGGTGCCAAAGGCTTATTTCTCGAATGAACCTTTAATATCTCTTCTCTTCCCTTAACATCAGGATATGAAACTAAAATCTGTCTGTCAAATCTTCCGGGACGAAGAAGTGCAGGGTCTAAAATATCACGGCGGTTTGTTGCTGCCATAACAATAATACCCTCATTGCCTGTAAAACCGTCCATCTCAACAAGAAGCTGGTTAAGCGTTTGTTCACGCTCGTCATGACCGCCGCCGAGTCCTGCTCCACGCTGACGTCCGACTGCGTCAATCTCGTCAATGAATATAATAGCCGGTGCGTTCTTTTTAGCTTCAGAGAACAAATCCCTTACTCTTGACGCTCCCACGCCGACAAACATCTCAACAAAGTCCGAACCTGAAATCGAGAAAAACGGAACCCCCGCTTCACCTGCCACAGCACGGGCAAGCAAGGTTTTACCTGTTCCCGGAGGGCCTAAAAGCAAAACGCCCTTAGGTACTCTTGCACCGATTTCATTATATTTTTTGGAATCTTTCAAAAAGTCAACAATCTCAGCAAGCTCTTCTTTTTCCTCATCTGCTCCCGCAACATCTTCAAAGGTTGCTTTTTTCCCTGTAACCATATGATGTTTGGCATTGGATTTTCCGAAATTGCCGATTTTTCCGCCGCCTCCGGCAGTTTTCATCATCAAAAATACCATAACACCCATAGCTCCCAAAAGCAGAAGTGTAGGCAGCAAATTAAGCCAGAAGCTGTTATCCTTTATCTCTTTCATATTCATTTTAAGAGGCTTATCGGGATGCTTCTGATTATAATCTTTTTGATAATCATAATTGTCGTTAAACAGCCTGTTATAAAAAGCAGATACGCTAGGTACTTTATAAGTTTTTTCTTCTTTTGAATCAATAAGCTTGTATTTCAGCTCACCTGTTCCCAAGTCGAGCGTAAACTCAGATACCTTTAAATCATCAAAATAGCTTGTTACGGTAGAATAATCTACTTTGTCGGTCTTTTTATTTACATTATTAAGCATATAAACAAGACCTGAAATTATAACCAGCGAAACTAAAAGATAAATAATTATACTCTTATTTTTGTTTTGTTTCAATTTGTCAACTCCATTCTGCAAGGAAACCCCTGACGCAATCAGCGTTTTATTTTTCTAAAGCATTGTACTTTGTATCTTTTGTTATTTTAATAATAACAGATTTTAAAATTATATCTTTCTGTTTGATACAGATTTTTAATCAGTATATAACTTAAATGTGATAGATTTATGATATTTCTATCTTTAAAAAACATTTTGTTTTTGAGTCCGCACACACTCTTTCATCAGCACCGAAGCCCTCAACAAAAATCACACCGTCTTCATCGCTTAAAACCACGACCTCATGCCTTTTTTCAAGCGGAATATTTTCGTTGAAAAGCTTTTTCAAAGACTTCGTAAAACCCCTGTTTATAAGTCTTATCTTATCCCCGCTTATGCGGTTTCTCAGAAAAATCTTGCCTTTTATTTTATCATAATCAATAAACTTCTTTGTAAACTCATTATTAATATTAGATATTCCTGAACTGTCATCAATAATACTTATTGTAACCTTTTTATTGAAAAATTTTTCTGTAACACTATTTAACATGAGGCTGTTTTTGCTTATTTCTTTTAAATAAACTTCAGGTTCAAAACTGTTTTTGCCGTCACTGAATATTAGTTTTCCCGTTTTTCTTTGTGCGTAAACATTTTTTTTAAGATTTATTTTCTTTCCCTCACAGCAGGCTTTTTTTAAATCCGCCAGCTTTGCAGCTGATACCTCAGCTTCATACTTTTTCAAAAGAAGAATAAAAACCCGATTTTTAATTGCGTTATGTGCTGATGAAATCAAGTTATAGTCATATTCATTTTCACAAATCTTTGATTTTTCAAGAAGCTTTTCAGCCTCGCTGTTCAGATAATCTTCATCTTCATTCAGTGATAAAAATGTCTTGCTTATATTTTTATAAAAACTTCCGTTGCGTTCGCTTGTTATCTTTAAAATCTCAGGAATCACCAAATGCCTGAATTTGTTCCTTGTATAATCATTTGAGTTATTTGTCGAATCGGTAACATAATCTATACCACGATTACTCAAAAACTCCTCTACTTCCTCTCTGGTGCACTCTATCAGCGGACGAACTATATTCCCCCGCTTATTCGGAACTCCGCAAAGTCCTTTCAAAGCCGTTCCCCTCGTAAGATTGATAAGCATTGTTTCGACACTGTCTGAAAGCGTATGTGCCGTACAGATTTTATCTGCTTTGACATCAAAAAAAGCCTTGTATCTGAGCTTTCTTGCGCCCTCTTCAAGCCCCAGTTTATTTTCTCGGCAATAAGCCTTAACATCAATGCTTTTCACAGTCAGAGGAATATCAAGACGTTCACAAAGCTCAATACAAAACCTCTCATCACGATTGCTTTCTTCGCCTCTGAGGTTATGATTTATATGAATTGCACCGACATTATATCCCAATTCTTTCAGGCACATAAGAAGCGAAACGCTGTCCGCCCCGCCTGAAAGCCCGACAAGGACACGGTCACAAGGTTTAAGCATATTAAATTTTGAAATAGTAGTTTTCACCTTTTCAAGCATAATAAAACCTCATTAATTGATATTGGATAATTATAAATAAAAATTATACGCACCGAATGTTATTTTTAACAAACGGTGCTTATTTATTTTCTATTAATTTTCCTGCCTTACAACATCAATACTTCTGAAAAGCGTATATTCACCCAGCCATGCAAGCTTTACAGTTCCCGTTTCGCCGTGACGGTTCTTGGCGATAATACACTCGGAGTCGCCTTGGTTAGGGTTTTCTTTATCATAATATCCTTCACGGTAAAGGAACATTACAATATCTGCGTCCTGCTCAATAGAACCCGATTCACGAAGGTCGGCAAGCATAGGTCTGTGGTCGACTCTGTTTTCAGGACCTCTGGCAAGCTGTGAAAGACAGATAACCGGAACATCAAGCTCTTTAGCCATCAGCTTCAGCTGTCTGGTGATTTCGGAAACCTCAGTTACACGGTTTGAATGCCTGTTAGGGCTTTCCATTAGCTGAAGATAATCTATAACAACAAGTCCGAGATTTCTCATTCGTCTAAGCTTTGCTTTCATCTGCGGAACGGTAATTCCCGCTGTGTCGTCAATATATATAGGTGTTTCTGACAAAGCCCTTGCACCCTCGGCAAGCTTTGTCCAGTCCTCGACTTCAAGCATACCGCTTCTTAAAGCATTATTGTTTACAAGTGCTTCTGAAGAAAGCATACGGGTTACAAGCTGTTCCTTTCCCATTTCAAGAGAGAAAATAGCGACTTCTTTGTCAGAAGTCCTACACATATTTCTTGCAATATTAAGTGCAAAAGCCGATTTACCCATACCAGGACGGGCAGCCACTATAATAAGGTCTGACTTATTAAGTCCGGTCGTATAGCTGTCGATAAGTGCAAATCCCGTTTTAGAACCTAAAAACTTGTCCTTATCGCTTCCCGAAATCTTCTGAAGCCTGTCATAAGATTCAATAATAATCTCATCAATCTTAGTCAGTCCGTTTGATGCTTTGCCTTTTCTTATGTCATAAATTCTCTGCTCGGCGACATCGAGAAGATTTTCGGCGTCAACCGTGCTGGAAGCTTTGTCAATAATATCTTTAGCGGTTTCAATTAGCGACCTGAGATAAAACTTGTCCTCGATTATCTTGCAATAGCTGGCAATATTCGAAATTGACGGAACATTTTCCATCATTCCCTTTAAATAGGTTTTAGCCATAATGCTTGTTTCAAAAACGCCGATTTCAAAAGCCTCATTGCCGACTGTTACAATATCAACAGTTTCATTGTTAGTGAACATTCTCAGCATTATGCTGAATATCTGTTTATGCTTTTCATTATAAAAACATTCAGGCTTGAGCGTTTCTATTACTGTCGGAAGCGTTTTCTGCGAATCAATCAACACACCGCCCAGAACAGTCTGCTCCGCCTCTAAGCTATATGGAATTTCTTTGCCCGTTAAATCTGACTGTATATCAAAATCCATGATTTTTATAATGCTCCTTATTTATATATATGTAAAAGAATTTCGCACTCTGCAGAGTGCGACAATGGCTCCGCCCTTGACCTGCAAGCCTTTTGAAAAAGGCTTGAGCGAAAACCTTTATTTTATACTACTCTTCATCAACGCTTATTTTCAAAGAGAATGAAACCCCCTGCGAGAGCTTAATGTTTGCTGTGAATTCGCCGTAGCTTTTAATCTCGCCGTTTAGATTGATTTTCTTTTTATCAATGTTTATATTATAAAGTTCTTTGATTTTATCGCTTATTGTTGAAGCAGTTACAGCACCGAACAGTCTTCCGCCCTGCCCTGCTTTTGCTTTGATTTCAATCTTCCGGTCTTTGAGCTTTTCGGCAATTGCTTCATTATCAGCCTTTTCAACATCAATCTTATGCTGTTTTGAAGCCTGCTTTCCCTGAAGCTCGTTCATGTTCTTTGCATTAGCTTCACAAGCTAAACCCTTTGCCAAAAGAAAGTTTCTTGCATATCCGTCGGCAACATTTAAAACTTCACCTGCTTTTCCCGAACCTTTTACGTCCTTTAATAAAATAACTTTCATAATCTATTCTCCTCTCAAAACTGCGGCGTGACGCCGATTGCTCTCTGCCTTTGACAAACTTGTAGAATGTTAAAGTATGTACAACGGTAAACTTCACTTTTCAAATAATTTATCACTTGACAAATAATAATCATATGTTATAATATAAGTGTAAAAAGGGTACCGATAAGCGGTTCTCCCAAAATATGATGTTTAAGAAACACCGTTACTTTGTGAGAGTATGGCGGTGTTTCTTATTTTTTTATGTCAAAACTATTTGTTTCTGAAAAATATAAGAATACAAAGAGTGATAACGCTGATTATAACAGTCATGAACTCAAAAAGTTCCGAATATGTAACCATAGTTATCACCTCCCTTATTGTAAGGGAGAATCCGCCTACCGTATTTATCGTACCCGTTTTTACTGCTATATTATATCGTAAGTACTACAATTTGTCAACCAATGTGATGTTGAATTAAGTCTGCCTTTGGCAAGTTTGATATATGTTATAGTTTGTAAAACGGCAGATCGAACGAACTGGATAATTGACAATTAATTATCCATTATTAATTGTCATTTTTATCCCTTTTCATAGTCTCATCAACTGCTCGGTTCAAAAACTTATTCAAAGAGCCGTCATACTCTTTTGCGTGGGCTGAAATCTTATCCTTTTTACCTTTTGGAACTCTCATATGAATACCGTCATAATGGTTTTTATCATATTTTTTAGTTGCTCTTTGCTGAGCTTTACTTGCAGGCATATTCCTTCACCTTTCATAAGTTAAAGTATTTATGCAAATATATCATATTTGTATACTATAGTCAATATTCACAAGCATAAATAGCATATATTTGTCTGATTTGCCGATTGATTATATAATGGTACCGTTATATAATGTTATCATACCAACTGAAAGGAAGTGACATTAATGGGAAGAATGGTTAAAGAAGTACCATTATCTGATATTCAAGAAATTAAGACAAAATCCGAAATGATAGCAGGGCTGTCATCAATCTTTGTGGAATTTCTTGATTACACAGATGAAGATACCCGATTTAAAGGAGCATTTGCGTGTCTTGCAGATCAAGCTTACGACCTGAAAAAATTATGCAATTCTCTGTGTAAAAGTATATTTGACTGTCATCAAAATGAAATCTGATTAACAGACTATCCATTATCCATTTTCAATTATAAATTGAAAAACTCCAACCCGCCGTTGCTCAAACTTTCCTTTACAACAAAATTCTCAAAGGCAGAAGAGCCTGTGGCGGCTCACCGTTGGTTTTGTTCGATGTATTTATCAATAGCACCTTTAAGCCGTGCTTCAGCTTCATTAAGACCGACTTCGAGCTGACCGCCCGCCATAGTCTGATGACCGCCGCCGCCGAGCGATTCCATTACTACCTGAACATTCATATCACCTATCGAGCGTGCCGAGATAGATGTTTTTCCGTTATCGGGATAAATGACAAAAGAAGCCTTCACACCGTCAATATACAACAGCTCGTCTGCTGCCTGAGGTGCGGCAATTCTGATGGTGTCACAGTCGCTGTCAGCAGTAACCGTAATCGCACAGCCCTTGTGCATAGTTGCATTAGTAATCAAATCGGTTTTTCTCTTGTACAAATCAAAGGTAGTAGAGAACATGGATTTAACCGTAACTGTATCTGCTCCTGCTTTTTTCAGATAAGCCGCCGCTTCAAAGGTTCTGACACCGGTTTTCATAACAAAGTTTTTTGTATCAAGCATAATGCCTGCCAAAAGGCTTTCGGCAATGCTCGGTGAAAGCTTTATATTATCGCCGAAATACTGTACAAGCTCTGTCACCATTTCAGAAGTTGAAGATGCATAAGGCTCATGATAGAAAATCAAAGAATTTTCAATATGCTTAACCATTTTTCTGTGATGATCTATAACAATTACCTTATCGAACATTTTATAAAACTGGGTGCTGTCAAGAATATCAGGATTGTGAGTGTCAACAATAATCAGCATTGAATTTTCTGTTTTCATTGACATTGCAAGCTCAGGAGGGATAAAAAATGTATCGTTCTCATTTTTATTAACATGGTCAATCAAAACACCTGAAAGATTCTCTTCAGGCTCGACAACTGCAAATGACTTCTTTCCAATCTGACGCATAAGTGTGCATAATCCAGCCGCAGAACCGACACTGTCAAGGTCTGCTAATCTATGGCCCATAACAAAAACTATATCTGAAGGCTTAACGCTTTCTTTTATTGCATTTGCAATAATTCTCGTCTTTACTTTAGTTCTCTTTTCAATACCCTTAGATACACCGCCGAAGAACTCAAAACCGTTGTTTGTTTTAACCGCTGCCTGGTCTCCGCCTCGCCCCAAGCACATATCAAGCGCCTGTCTGGCAAAAATTTCACTCTCCAGCAGATTTTTCGCACCGTGACCGACGCCGATTGAAAGCGTAACAGTCTGCCTTTCGCCGATGTTGATTTTTCTTGCTTTATCTAGTATATCAAATCTGTCTTCGATAATTTTAGAAAGATGCCTCTCCTCCAGAACAATAAAAAACTTGTTGTTGGCAATTTTCTTTGTAACACCTGTTGTTCCGTCAATAAAGTTTTCGACAAGTTTTTCTATTTCAACCAGAATATGAGCTTTTTCACTCTCTCTTGCGTTTTCTAAAAGGTCTTCATAATCATCAACAGATATAATCATAACCGACGGGCGTGACTGCTTGAACTCGTAATCCAAATTCATAAAATCCGTTTCATTCTTAAAATAAATCATCGTGAGATTTGAGCCGTCCGACTCGGATTTTGTCGCAATAGCACGATAGTATTTTCCCCTATATGTAACAAGAGTACCTTTTTTGGTAAAAAGCTTACTGAAGTTTATATCCATAAGCTCATCCAGCTTGGCACCGAAAGCCTCTTTTTCCTTAAAAACTTCCTTGTCAAAACGAGAGTTTATCCATACTATTATATTATTTTCATCAATAATAAAAGCAGGTGCAGGAAAATTATATAGGGTTTCTCTCTGTGTAAAAGATATATCCTTTGACATTTTGGCAATATATTTTATTCGGTTTTTATAAAAAATCACTGCCTCAAATGTCATTAGAATAAAGCTTATTACAGCAGCCGCAAACAGAGCAAATCCAAGCTTTCTGTATTCTGTCATTCCGTAAATACACCATGAGGAAAAAAGCCCGATTGCTCCGAGTATTAAATACGATACAATAAATATGGGAGATAATCTGTTTTTCAAGTTTCCCGCTCCCCCTTTCGTTAAAAAATTTAAGCTGATATTTTATTTTATACCATCAACACCCATTTGTCAACCAACGTGACGTTGGATCCAATTCGCGTTTTTATTCTGTGCATTGTGATAATTCGTATCACGCGTTTATATTTTTAGTATCAGCACCCACTTGTCAACCAGCGGCAGGGCTGAGCCCTGCACTCACTCTGCCTATTAAAAAGTTTAATAAATGTTAAAAATTGTACAACGGCAGGTCAAACAAATAGATAATTCGCAACCAATTGTTAATTTAAAATACACTTAACAAATAATTCGGCATTGACGCCCATACACAGTTCACTTTATTTATCTTTTTCCATTGCTTCGTCAATGGCACGATTAATAAAGCCGTTCAAGCTTTCGCCGTTTTTATCAGCATGAGATTTTATACGCTCTTTTTTGCCTTTGGGCATTCGAATTTGAAAATTATCATAATTCTCTTTCATATATTTTGCCACTGCTTTTTGCTGTGCTTTGCTTACAGGCATTTTATTTACACCTCATTAAATCTTACTTATCTCCTATCTTCTCAAGCACAAAATTTTTAATTAATGCATTTACGGTCGTTCCGTTATCCTCTGCATACTGCTTAAACCTTTCTGCTTGTTCTTTTCTAAGCTTACAAGCTACAATCTTCATATTTTCTTTATCCCACTTGCGATTACCGCGTTTATGTGCTTCGCTGACAGCCATATCGTCACCACCTTAATATTTATAAAAAACAGTTAATCAGCATTTATTATGCAACCTCTTAGTGAACTCATTGATATTAATTATCATAGCCTTCACTTTTAGTTCCGATATTTTATATACATTATACACAAAAATTCACTGTTAACCTTGTATTAATCGTCAATTGAAATTCACTGTTAGCAGTGATAAAATATAAGCATACCACATGAAAGGAAATGATAAAAAATGAAAAAATCAAAAAACAATATCACGATAGTAGAAATGGAAAAAGTCGTTCAGCAGGCTGAATTTATAGCAGGACTTTCTCATGTTTTCTCAATATACTCGGAAAGTCAGAGTGATCAACATTTGAGCTTTGCTATTGAATCACTATGCAGAAGAGCAATCAAACATCTTAATTACTGCAATTATCTCTGGGATAGAATAACTCGTGAGAGAGATAAAGAAACCCAAAAAGCTTTGGACAATTTCAACAATAAAAAATAATTATCCATTATCAATTATCAACTGAAAAGCCTGCTGTTTATCGAACTTTAACATTTTGCAAAAAATATAATAGGCAGAGAGCCTGCCGTGACCCACCAATTCCAAGAATACTTTCAATATCAACTAAGTAACAGCCCTCCGTTGCTGAAAGCATCACATTAGTTAAAACTTCCTATAGGAGGCAGCGGATACAACGTCACCGTTGCATTTTCATTGAAATATCAAATGCTTTGACTGAGTGTGTTATCGCACCGACTGAAATTATATCAACACCTGTGTTTGCTATGTTCACAATTGTTTCTTCTGTGACATTTCCGCTTGCTTCAAGCTTAGCTTTACCCGAAACGATTTTGACTGCCTCGCTCATCATTTCACAGCTCATATTATCAAGCATTATTATGTCTGCGCCGACAGAAAGAGCTTCTTTAACTTCGTCTAGATTTCCCGTTTCGACTTCTATCATAACAGTATGACCGAGCTTTTCTCTCAATGCCGAAACAGCGTTTGTAATGCTTCCGTATGCGTCTAAGTGCGTGTCTTTAAGCATAGCACAGTCTGAAAGGTTATAGCGATGATTTTTACCGCCGCCGACTGTAACCGCATATTTTTGAAGCGACCTAAGTCCAGGCAGAGTTTTTCTCGTATCGGCAATTGATGCGTTTGTATGCTTGGTGAGTTCGACAAGCCTGTTTGTCATAGTTGCAATACCCGACAAATGCTGAACAAGATTAAGAGCAGTTCTCTCGCCCTTTAAAAGCACTTTGGTTTTACCCGTGATAGCGGCAATAATGTCACCCTTTTTAACTTTTTCACCGTCGTGAATTTTTATATCAAATTCTGTACTGTCATCTAAAAGAGTAAACACTCTCATTGCTATATCGATTCCGCAGAGTACGCCGTCGTCCTTTGCAACATACTTTGCCGTGCTGACACTGTCATCTGAAATCAGATAGTCGGTTGTCACATCGATATAGTTTATATCCTCTTTAATAGCATTTTTTATAATATCATCAATTTCAAACTGTAATGGTTTCATTATTTTTGTCCTTTCTCCGGCGAACCGCCGGTGGTTCTGCCCTTGACCTGCAAGCATTTTGAAAAGGCCTGACCGAAAACTTTCAGCGTTAATCTTTTTTATTACTTATAATAATCGTATCCCCGAGCTCTTTATTATCCTGAAGAGCTTTTATTATCTTCTTTTCCTTAATTCTCGAATTAACAGACTTTTGAAGAATCTTATATACAGTCGCTGCAATAGGAACACCTGCAAGCATTCCGACAATGCCGAACAATCCTCCTCCGACAGTTATCCCTGCCAGAACCCACATTCCGGGAAGTCCGATAGATTTTCCTACAACCTTAGGGTATATGAAAGCTTCCTCACATTGCTGAAGCAATATTAAGAATATTATAAACATTATCGCTTTAACAGGGCTTACGGTGAATATCAGAAAAGCTCCGACGATTGCACCTATAAAAGCTCCCACTATCGGAATCAGTGCTGTAAGTCCGACAACCGCACCTGTGACCCCCGCATAAGGAAATCTCAGAATTATCATTCCGATAAAACACAGCAAGCCTAAAATTGCCGCCTCAGTACACTGACCGACTATAAAGCTTGAGAATGTCTTGTCGGCAATTTTAAGATAACCTAAAAGCTTTTTATTCTTTTCGGGCTTTCCGTAGGCTTTTGTGATTTTAACCATCTGCCTTGAAAGCTTTTCTTTATTATATAAAATGTATATTGCGAAAACAATTGCTATTATAATGTCAGCTATTGTTCCGACAATAGAGCTTGTCACAGAAATAACCGAACTGAGTATCTGAGATGAATTCACATTTATAAATCCCATTAACGCAGGTTCAAGAGTTTTCCAGCTGAAATTAAAACCGTTTACCTTATCTTTAATAAAATCAGAACCGATATTTTGATTTATCCACTCTTTAATATTATCAATAGCATTAGGTATAGCGTCACTCAGTAGCTCAAAACATTCATAAATTTCAGGTATAACAATCATTATAATAATGGCTATTATAGCCAGTACTGTGAAAATAGAGAGTGCAATGCACACTCCCCTTTTGGACTTTTTAACTATTTTGCTTTTGGATTTCGGAAAGTAAATTTTCTCATACTTCTTTAAAACTATATTCAGTACATACGCAATTACACAGCCTAAAATCAGTGCATAGCAAGCATCTAATATATGCACGAAAAAACTTGCCACTGCCGTAAAATATTTAATCCCCAAACACGCTAAAAGAATTGTTAAAGCCAGTATTATAAGTTTTTTATTGCGTTTGTTTATAAACAATGCCTGTCAGCTCCTTTTCTAAAGGGAAAATTGACAATAGATAATTGATAAATTTCATCTGTCAACTATATAAGTTCAATAAGAGGCAACGCCCCGTCATTCAACGTGGCAAGGCACGGCAACGCCATGCTGAGTAATTTGAAGGGGATTGTATCTCCTTCAAATTACGAAAATGGAACCCGCCGCCTTAGATGCAGGGAACATCTTGCATTAAGTTATATTGATTCTAAATAGCTTTTTAATTCTTTCAGCCATTTGGGAGCTTGCTCGGTTTTAATAATCAGATTTCCGTTTTTATATTCGCCTTTCTCTATAAAACCGTTCTCGTTATCAAAAAACCGAACCTCGTTACAGTATGGCAAAACTTTTGCCAAATCCTCAAAACGCTTAGAGTATCTGCGTTTCACATCTTCTTCAGGAATATTATGTCCGCCTTTTTCAACTCTGTTTTTTATACGCTTTATGCTCTCGTCAGAAGAGCTTATACCAACATAATAAAGTCTTATAAAATAATTAAGCTCACGGGCTTTTTGAATCGTTTTTAAAGTACGCACGCCCGAAAGAGTTGTTTCCTGCGTAAAGTTTATACCTCTATTTAAACAGTCAGAAATACGCTCTATTGCAAGCTTGCCTCCGCTTATTCTATCACCGCCGAGTTCTGATGTTATCTTATCAGTATCTATTATAATTCCCAAATCAGTATTTTCAGCAGACAGAACACCTGAAAGACTGCTTTTGCCGACGCCGTTGACACCACCGACTATTGTATATGTTTTCATAAATGTCCTCCTTAAAGCTTTTGCCTTAGGTCAGGCAGATAATATTATCTATCTTATCTATCTTATCTATTTTACACTTTTAAGCATAGTCTTTTGTTCTCTTATTCACCCAACGCATCAAAATGTCTGCGGTATCTTCTCGGAATATTTATGCCGACCATAAATCCAAGCTCCTGGAGAACATCAGATATTATATTAAATCCGTCTTTGTAAAACGCTTTTATTCTTCTGCTCTTATCCGATATGTTCTTATAATCAGGCGGGCATACAAAAGTCCAGTCTGCTCCCTCATCGTCAAGAACTATTCTGAAATATTTGTCTATATCCCTGTCGCTGAACCCTGCTTTCATAAGCAATATATGATGTTCAACAGCTTCATCTATATGGCTTACAATCACCGTTTCACCATCAAAAGATATAAGTACCAATAAAGGCTCTTTATCACTTACAGCCTTATTCACATCTTTTTCTGACGGATATTTAATTATTTTCATTATTATCACTTTCCATTTGGTTTTTCATTGACCTGTTTATAAAACCGTTAACGCTTTCGCCCTGCTTTTGAGCATGGGCTTTTATTTTTTCCTTTTCGCCCTTTTTAACTCTAACCTTAATTTCTTCATAGGCTTTAGCATTATATTTTGCACTTAATTGAGTTTGTGACATTACTTTCACTCCTAAATATATTATACCTAAAAAAGGTAATGTGTCCATTATAAATATCACACAATAATGGGTACATTTTTTGGTCATTCTGCCAATTGAAATAATGGGTACATTATGTTAAGATGATGATAGAAAATCAAATGAAAGGAAATAAAAATTAATGGAAAACCAAAAAATTAAAATCAAACCCATAGATATGGAAGATATAGCACTTCAGGCTAAGCAAATAGCAGGACTTGCACAGGTCTTTGAAATATCCATTGCATGTGAAGATGAAGGTTTATTACCTAATGCTTTTCAATGCCTGACAGATTTAGCATTTGAGCATCAAGACGCTTGCATTAACCTATTAAATCAGTTTTACAAATCCGATAAAGATTAATTGTCAATTATCCATTTTCAATTATAAATTGAAAAACTCCAACCTGCCGTTTATCAAACTTTCCTTTATATCAAACTGCCCAAAGGCAGATTGAGTGCAGGGGTCACCCCTGCTAGTAATTATTCAGTTCATATTCCGCCCATTTAGCAGCGTCTATCTCGGCATTTTCCGTGGCTGTCCTGTTAGCCTCCTGCAAAATTAAATACGCAACGGTAGCTATACTCTTAGCCTCGACATAATCCCTGTCCACCTTGAAATTCCCTGTGCAAAGGATTTCTTTAATCTGATTAATCCTGTCATAGCCCTCAAAAAGGGCTTCTATATCAGGCATTACAAAATAAGCTGTCTGCATTATTTTTCTGATTTCGGTCCTTATTCCCTTTGGAATATGCGGTGCGTTTTCATCATGTTTAAAATCAGCGGAAACAAAATCGGATATTTCGCTGTTCAAACAGCGTTCATTAATAACATTTGCCGCACGGCGTGAGAAAACCAAAGCCTCAAGAAGCGAATTAGAAGCAAGCCTGTTGTTCCCATGAACACCTGTGCATGAACATTCACCGCAGGCAAACAAATTTGAAACTGTAGTTTCAGCGTTTTTGTCAACCTTAATTCCTCCCATCAGATAATGCTGACAAGGGAAAATCGGTATCATATCGGTTGTCATATCAAAGCCCAGCTGAATAAGCTTGTCGTAAATCATAGGAAAACGGTTTTTAATAAACTCGGAATCCTTGTGTGATATATCAATATAGAAATTATTGCTTCCTGTCCTTGAAGCTTCAAACATAATCGAATGTGAAACAACATCTCTGGGAGCTAACTCAAGACGCTTATCATAGTTTTGCATGAATCTTTCGCCATAGCAGTTTTTAAGATAAGCACCCTCACCCCGAACAGCCTCCGAAATCAAAAAACATTCTCGGTTGTATTGGTCGTTAAAAGCAGTCGGGTGAAACTGTATATAGCTTATGTTGTGAATTTTAGCACCCATGTTATATGCAAAGGCAATCCCGTCGCCTGTTGCAATAGCGGAGTTTGTTGTTCTTTCATAAACTCTTCCTATTCCGCCTGTAGCCATAACAGCATAATGAGAGTTATAAACGGTATGCTCTTCACCCTCTAAAATATCAAATGAAAAGCCGGTTTCAGTCTTTTTAACATCACATACAACGGCATTTTCGAGTATATCAACATTCGGCAGTTTTTTGACATACTCTAAAAGCTTTGTTTCTATTTCATAGCCTGTTGTATCCTTATGATGAAAAATTCTATGCTTACCGTGACCCCCTTCAAGAGTCCTGTGATAGTTACCGTCTTCGGTTTTATCAAATTCGACACCTATATTTATTATTCTGTCTATATCAATTTCAGCCTCTTCACAGAGAATTGTTGTAGTTTCGGGATTGTTCTCAAATCCTCCCGCAACAAAAGTATCCTGTTTATGAAGCTTCGGCGAATCCTCAGGGGATTTATATACACCTGCAATTCCGCCCTGAGCAAGAGCAGTGTTGCATAGTGTGAGCTCTTTTTTAGAAGTTATCAGAATTTTTAAATTCTCAGAAAGATTTATCGCCGAATACAGTCCTGCAACACCGCATCCTGCAATAATGATGTCATAATTCTTCATAATAATGATTTTTGCCCCAATCATAAATTTAATATATAAAAAAATAGTATACTTATTTTATAATAACACACATTTAATTAAATTACCATACTTTTTTGTTGAATTTAATGTGAAAACTGAAAATTCACTTGAAATGCCAATGATATTCGAAAAACATTTTATTATTATAAAAATATAATTGGTTTTGATTGGTATATGTATATAAAAAACTTCCCATACTAAATTGAAATAAAAATATAATTTAGTACCGGGAGGATTTTTTATGCAGACAATTATTTTTTGCAATTTATCAAATGAAGCCTTGGAACCGATAACATCGGAAACGCCGCTTGAACTGTTGGAAATGTGCTCGAAAAAAATTATAGATTATACCCTTGAGAATCTGGCAGAAAATGAAATAACAAGCTGTACGGTTGTTACAAATAATATTGACACAAAAGAATATATCGACAGAACAGTTGCATCCGAAATACACTCTGACACATTTTTGTGCGGCGATGAAATTCCGGCGGAAGAAATTCTAAAAAAACTGTGGAATAAAGAAGATGACATTATGATAGTACAAGCCGACGGAATAATTAAGCTTAATCTTTCCGACATGAAAAAGTTTCACGAAAAGAAAAAAGGACTTGCCTGCATTTATGCTCTTAAAACATCTGATGCGGATTTATATGATGATATAATTGTTGAATTTGATAAGCAAAACAGATTTGAATGTTTTTATAAAAAATCCCCTAATGAATTTCCTTCGACAAATTATAAATCCGCTCCGGTGTATATTATTTCTAAGGAAATGCTCTCATCACAGCTTGACGGCATCAAGCATGACGCTGAAAAGAAAGGGATTTTTTCCTGGCTTAATATAAAAAAGGAACAGAACATATACGTATACACTGATGAGTTATGTGAAGCGGGCTCTCCTGCCCCTTTCTATCAAAAAATCGAAACAGTTGAAAGCATGTTAAAAGCAGCCGAAGAAATGATTTCAGGTGATGCATTTGAGCTTGGAACATCAATTGAAGATAAAGTTATTTCAAATACACCTTATATTTTCAGAGGGGTATCCTTTATCCCGCCTGTATATATCGGAAGAAATGTAAGCATAGGAATGGGGAGCGTTATAGGTAAAGGAACTGTTATTGAAGATAACTCTTCAATCGGCGAAAGTGTAAACATTACAGGCTCATATATCGGCGAATACTCAAAAATCGGAAACAGAGCAAAAATAGAAAGTGCGGTTATATGCAAAAATTCAACTTTGGAAAAAGGAGCTGAATGCGAAAAACTATCTGTTTCAGGAGATGGATCAACCATTGAAGAAAACTCTGTAATCTGTCATGGCGTTAAGCTGTGGAATAACAAAACTCTTGTAAAAAACACAAAGCTTAAAACAAATTTAAGATATGGGGTCAGACCTGACTTTTCATTCAGTGACGAGGGCTGTGATAAACTGATTTCTCCTGTTCAGGCAGTATCAATAGGCTGTGCACTCGGCTCATCTCTGGACTCGGAAAAAACCGTTTTGGTCTGCTGTGATAATACAGATTGCCTGTCTTATTCAACAGCCCTTATTTCAGGTATAATGTCAACCGGAATTTCCGTCTGGAATTTAGGGATTTCTCATGAAAGAGCCGCTGATTTTGCCGCAAAAATATTAGGTGCCGATGTTTACGCTGTGGTTTCGGCAAATCCTGCGCCGAAACTTATTCTGAGATGTCCCGGAGGTTTAAGAATTAAACGGAATTTAGAGCGTGATATTGAAAAGCACTTAAAAACAAAGGTTTTTCGCCAAAAAGATATATTAGACTTCGGAAGCCTGAAAAATGCTGACAATATAAATGAAATGTATATTTCACATCTTAAATCGGCATTTCCGAAAAAACTTAAAGGAATTAATGTAACCGTTAAAACGTCAAATACAAAAACTGCTGATGAAATCGACAGACTTATAACTCCTGTAAATGATATTAACGGTGAAGAAATTATTTTTCATTTTCTTGATAATACAGGAAAAGTAACTGCCTATTCAGAAAAAACAGGGTATATTCTGCATGAAAGACTTATATTGCTGTGTGTGAAAATTCATTTTGAGAAAAATGAAGACATAGCAGTGCCGTTTACACTTCCTTGTGTTTTTGACGAGTTGGCAGGAAATTACTCTGCAAACCTGTACAGATATTTCAGTTCAAGCTGCTCATCGGCAGATAAATTCGCAAGAAAGCTTGCTGCAAACGAAAACAACAGTTTTGTTCACGACGGCATGTATCTGATTGCGGATATTTTAAACTATCTGACCAATAAAAATATAAGCCTGTCTGATGCACTGTCGGATATTCCTCAGTTTTATTCAAGTGAGCGATTTATTTCACTGAGTGACAATGATAAAGCATCTAAAAACTTTTTCAGTGAAATAAAATCTAAGTTCAAACACTCCGATGACGGTATAGTGATAAGCAAAAACGATGCAAGAGCCATTATTAAGCCTATGAAAAGAGGAAAAGGGCTTATGCTTTTCGTTGATGCTCATAAAGCTGAAACCGCTGCTGCTATTTGTGATGATATTGAGCAAAAATTAAACGGTCAATGTACAATAGATATTTGACAATTGTCTTAGCTGTATACCACTTTTCTTTGAAAAGCATAAAGCAGTCTGCCGCTTGACAATAATTGTGTTTAGGAGTATAATTTTTATATATTTGTGTTCGGAACTTTAATTCTAATGCCTTGCCGGCGATAACAAGATAACAGGATGCAAAGCATTAAAGTCTTGTTAAATCTAAGAAGACATAAAATTATACCATCACATTTCTTAGATTGTTTTATTATTTCGAAAATTTATAGAAAAAACAGTTTAGGTCCAAATTTTTGTAGTGATATTTTGCACTTTCAGAATTTGCTTAAAAATTTAACTTTCAGTAAATATTGTACAGAACTGTTTAAAACAACAGAATGGAGGTACGCTCCTTTAAGGGAGTATAGTCATTAATTATGGAAACTAAAAAACTAAATAACAGACCTGAGAATTCTTACAGAAACAAAACCCGCAGGAATTCATCACAGCAGAGAAGAAAAACATCTTCGGTGAACGGAAATACAGGAGATGGTTTAACAAATCTTCTCACTATTGATGTGCCTAAAATTAATCTTGCACCGATAAAAGAATCAAGAAAGCCAAGCTTCAGCACTAATACCGACAGAAGTGCTCAAGCTTCTCACTCTAAAAAAACTGTCAGAAGCCTTAAAAATAAAAACACAAATCAGGTTAAGGATACTCAGCAAAAAACAGGCAAAACCAATTCGGAACGGCAGACTTCCCCTGCAAAAAAATCATCGAGAAGCTATGTGCCGAAACCCAGAAATCAAAGGACTTCTTCCAAAACCCGTGAAGCTGTCAGAAAAACTCCTGTTAAGATTATCCCTCTCGGAGGTCTGAACGAAATAGGAAAAAACCTTACTGTAATCGAATGTGCCAACGATATTATTATTCTCGATTCGGGAATCGCTTTTCCTGACAGTGAAATGCCGGGAATCGACCTTGTAATACCCGATTACAACTATTTAGAAAAGAATTCGGAAAAAATAAGAGGTATCGTTATAACTCACGGTCATGAGGACCATATCGGCGGACTTCCTTATTTACTGAAAAAAATAAAAGCCCCTGTTTATGCCACGAGGCTGACCATAGGACTTATTGAGGGCAAGCTGAAAGAACACGGTCTTTTAGGCAGTGCAAAGCTTGTAACCGTAGCCCCGGGACAGACAGTTAAGCTCGGCTGTATGGCTGTTGAATTTATCAGAGTAAATCACTCTATTCCCGACGCTGTGGGAATGGCTTTTCATACCCCTGCGGGAATTATATGCCACACAGGCGACTTCAAGGTTGATTTCACTCCTATTGAGGGCGGCGTTATTGATTTAGCACGCTTTGCAGAGCTCGGAAACAAGGGCGTTCTCGCATTGATGGCCGATTCCACAAACTCCGAACGACCGGGCTATACAATGAGTGAAAAGCTTGTCGGAGAAAGCTTTGAAAAGCTTTTTGCCAAGGCTGACGGCAGAAGAATTATAATTGCTACCTTTGCTTCCAACATTCACAGAGTTCAGCAGATTATTAATATTGCCGAGCATCAAAACCGAAAGGTTGCCATTTCGGGAAGAAGCATGGTTAATGTTATCGGCAAAAGCGTTGAGCTGGGTTACTTAAAATGCCCTAAAGGAATACTCATTGATATTGATGAGATAAAGAACTTTAATCCCGAAGAGCTTGTTATCATAACTACAGGCAGTCAGGGCGAGCCTATGTCTGCTCTGACCAGAATGTCAAGAAACGAACATAAACAGGTCAACATTACGCCTAACGACTTTATCATTATTTCCGCTACACCTATACCGGGCAACGAAAAGCTTGTCACAAATGTTGTAAACGAGCTTATGAAGTCGGGTGCTACCGTTGTATATGAGAAAATGTATGATGTCCATGTTTCGGGTCACGCCTGTCAGGAAGAACAGAAACTTATTCTTTCTCTTACAAAGCCTAAATTTTTTATTCCCGTTCACGGTGAGTATAAGCATTTGGCTAAGCATGCTTTAACTGCCGAAAAAATGGGCATTCCAGAAAACAATATAATAATTGCCAATATCGGTGATGTCATCGAAACCGACGGCGTTGATATGAAAATCACAGGCGTTGTTCAGGCTGGAAAGGTACTGGTTGACGGACTCGGCGTCGGTGATGTCGGTGCTATTGTTTTAAGAGACAGAAAGCATCTTGCACAGGACGGTCTGATTATAGCCGTTGCTGCAATCGATTTTTCAAACAAACAGATTATTTCAGGTCCCGATGTCGTTTCAAGAGGTTTTGTATATGTCCGTGAAAGTGAAGAACTCATTGATGACGCAAAAAAACTTCTTTACACTACCCTTCAAAAATGCCTTGATGAAGAAGTCACCGAATGGAATACCATTAAAATAAGACTTAAAGATACTTTATCTAACTTTATATATCAAAAGACAAAACGCTCGCCTATGATTCTTCCAATCATAATGCAGGGGTAGCGGCGAGCCGCCTCGGGCTTTGCCTCCTTTGAAAAGTTTTAACTAATGTGATACTTTCAGTAACGGAGTGCTTTACCGCGTAAAATGTTTGGCTTTCACCTCAATCAAACAATAAACGCAAGATACAAAATACTGCTTTTTAGAAAATGTATTATGCGAACCGTCGCTGGCTCTTCCGCCTTTGAGAATTTTGTTGTAAATGAAAGTTTGAGAAACGGCGGGTTATAATGAATTGATAATTGAAAATGGATAATGGACAATGTATAATTAATCTTTGTCAGATTTATAAAACTGATTTAATAGGTTGATGCAAGCGTCTTGATGCTCAAATGCCAAATCTGTCAGGCATTGAAAAGCATTAGGCAATAAACCTTCATCTTCACATGCAATAGATATTTCAAAGACCTGTGCAAGTCCTGCCAGTTGCTTGGCCTGAAGTGTTATATCTTCTATATCTATAGGTTTGATTTTAAGTTTTTGGTTTTCCATTAATTTATATCCCCTTTCATTATTAATATATATAGAATTATACACTTACGATAGTGCTAAGTCAATGGCACAAATAAACAAATATACACTTTCGATAGTGCGTTTAATAGTTTACTTTGACGAAATAATGTTAATTTGATATAATAAATAAAGAATTGTTAAATT
This sequence comes from uncultured Ruminococcus sp., assembly GCA_900545345.1. GTDB lineage: Bacteria > Bacillota > Clostridia > Oscillospirales > Ruminococcaceae > UMGS1601. Next base: position 102,401 of record UQYQ01000004.1, on the reverse strand, counting down.
GAGAGGACAAAAAACATGCCAGTTAGTAAAGCAAAGCAAAAAGCGAATGCTAAATATAACAAAAAAGCTTATGACAGACTTGAAATGCAAGTGCATAAGGGCGAAAAGGAAAAAATAATGGCTCATGCAAAAGAGCATGACGGGTCATTAAACAAGTTTCTTAACCGTGCGGTTAAAGAAACAATAAAACGGGATTGCGACAGTGACTGAAGATTTTGGATAAACAGCAATGGAGAGTTGATTGACAATGGGTATGTATATATCCGTTGTCAGATTTCCATTGTAAATTCAGTCACTTTAAATATAAATTACAGGAGAAAATGATGATTTTATTTTCAAAAGATTATTCAGAGGGCTGTCATGAAAACATATTAAAAGCCCTGAATCAGACAAACTATGTTCAGACAGACGGATACGGAACAGATGAATACTGCGAAGAGGCAAAAAGCCTTATAAAAGAAGCATGTTCTTCACCGAATGCCGATATTCACTTTCTTGTCGGCGGAACTCAGACGAACTTTACGGTGATAGCTTCTGCATTAAAGCCTTATCAGGGAGTTATATCAGCTGTAAGCGGACATATTAATGTTCACGAAACAGGAGCTGTAGAAGCTACGGGGCACAAGGTTATTCCCCTGCCGTCAGATGACGGAAAAATAACGGCACAGCAGGTTGAAGAATGTTTTTTAAAGCACTGTAATTCCGATTCGGCCGAGCATGAAGTACAGCCGAAAATGGTATACATATCAAACTCAACCGAATTAGGAACAATATATACAAAATCAGAGCTGACTGAGCTTTCCGAGGTATGCGGAAAATACGGATTGTATTTATTTTTAGACGGTGCCAGACTCGGCTATGCCCTGACCTGCAAAGAAAACGACTTGGATTTGCAAACCATAGCAAAGCTGTGCGATGTATTTTATATAGGCGGAACCAAGGTAGGAGCATTATTCGGCGAGGCAGTTGTCATCACAAATGACAATCTGAAAAGCGATTTCAGATATATGATAAAAAGAGGCGGAGGCATGCTTGCCAAAGGCCGTCTTCTAGGAATTCAGTTCAAAGAACTGTTTACAGACAATCTTTATTTTAATATTGCAGAGAATGCAAATATTCAGGCAGCGAAAATAAAAAAAGCCCTTATAGAAAAAGGATATTCTTTCATGTCCGAATCACCGACAAACCAGCTGTTCCCTGTTTTTCCCGACAGCATTCTGGAAAAGCTGTCGAAAGAGTTTTTCTTTGAATTACAAGGCAAAACAGACGAAAACCATACTGCAGTCAGAATATGTACAAGCTGGGCAACCACAGATGAACAGACAGAAAAATTGATTGATTCAATCCTTGAAATTAATTAAAAGGAGATAAAAATGAACACAAAAAAATTTTTATGTTTTTTAATGACCTTATGCATAATGATATCAGTATGCGGTTGCAGCTTCCCTGACCTGTTTTATAAAACGCCGTCTGTTGAAGAAGTTCAGGCAGAAGAGATACAAACCAAAGTCACAATGCCTGATTTAAGCGGGCTTACCTACAAACAGGCTGTTGAAAAAACCAAAAATATTCCTCTTATAGTTACAAAGCAATATAATGATAAGGTTAAGAAAAATAAAATCTCATGGCAAAGCATAAAAGCAGGCGAAGAAATTTCAATCGGAACACCCGTAGATATAGTTATCAGCAGAGGTGTACAGATGATTGAGATTCCTAAAGTTTTGGATATGGATTATCTCGCTGCAAAAACGGTTCTTGAGTCTTTAGGCTTTAAGGTCAAAATAAAATATGAGCATAAATGGGGCACCGAAACCGGTGATATACTTGATTTAAGCCCATCGCAAGGAAAAAAGATTGAAAAAGGCTCAACAATAAAAATGACAGTTGACGCTGTTAATCCTAAAAGCACTGATAAATGATATTAATCACCGCTGAATAAAAACAGCGGTGATTTTTTACTTTTTTAAAAAATCTGAAATTTTTTGGAAATTTTATTTTTCCATAAAATTCAAAAAATGTACACACATGCACATATATTAAATTGTATAATATTAGCGTAACAAAACTTGAAACAGGGGGATTTAAAATGAAAGAACTGAAGTTCAAAAAAATTAGTTTGGAAATTGATTCTGAATTATACTATAAGTATAAATACATATGTGAATATTATGAGCATCCTATGAGTATACAGCTTGCATCAACCATGAATCTTTATGTACACGAGTTTGAAAGAGTGCATGGACCTATTGAGCTGAATGAGGAAGAGCAATCTGATTAACAAATTATAAATTCATGCTTTTTACAAAAAACTGTTGACAAATGCAGATTTTTGTAATATAATATTAGTAATCTAATATTTTTAAATCCTATGAGCAAAAGTAAGTAATTGATTTTACGGTGTTTCAGAGAGCCTTATGCGGTGGAATTAAGGCACACACGAATTTCAGTGAATGGGTTTGTGAGGAGCATGGTGAAAAGTATTTTCTGAGTATCCACTGCCGTTGGTTTTCAGCGTTAACGAAAAGGAGTATTGATACGATTTGCTTATGCAGAAAGTTGCGTACTTTGCTGAGATAATAAGTGCAAGCTTGTTATAAATTTGGGTGGCACCACGATGTCTATCGTCCCATTGGTTTTTACCGATGTGAATGATAGGCTTTTTTTATTGCCAGCGAACCGCTGGAGGCTCTCTGCCTTTGGGAAAAATGTGAAATGTTATTGTTCGATAAACGGCAGGTCAGACTTTTGTACAAATGATAAACGCATGATACTGAATTATTACATTTTACAAAACTAACTGTGCGAACAGGGTCCAGCGTCACGCTGGATTGTCAATTATTAATTATATGAGGAGGTAAACATTATGTTATATCCATCAAAAGAAGAAATCAAAGAAATGCTGAAAAGCTATAAAACAGTTCCTGTCTTTTATGAACTGCTGATAGATTCTTTTACACCTATTCAGCTGTTTAATGCTCTTCACGAAGCTTATGACAACTGTTTTATATTAGAATCAGTTGATAACAAGGATCAGTGGGGTCGTTACTCATTTGTCGGAATTAATCCAAAAGCAGAAATAACAATAAAAGACGGCACAGCTTTAATAAACCAAGACGGCAAAGAAGAAAAACATCAGATTGCAAATCCAATTGACTTTCTTTCAGACATTATTGAAAAATATAAGTCTCCCCGATTCCCCAACCGTCCGAAACTGACAGGAGGACTTATAGGATATTTTGCTTATGATATGGTAAGATATTTTGAAAAGACTCTGTGCAATCCGCCGAAAGATGATCTTAATATGCCGGATGCAAACCTGTTTTTATTTGATGAGATTGTTGCATATGACCATTTAAGCAACAAAGCGGTAATCATTCTCAACATTCATTCAAATAATGATATTGATAAACAATATGAAAACTGTGACAAACGAACCGAAGAAATCATCAGCGTTTTAAGAAACTATAATCCAAATAAAAAAACATCAGCAAACTCGGACACAAAAAAAATAGAAATCAAATCAAACATAACAAAAGAAAAATATTTAGATAATGTTGAGAAAGCAAAAAAATACATAAGAAACGGTGATATTTTTCAAATCGTTCCTTCACAGCGTTTTGAAATAGATAATCCTCCTGACAGCTTCGATGTATACAGAATGCTTCGCTCAACAAACCCTTCTCCGTATCTTTATTACTTTAAGCATAAAGACTATGCGTTTGCAGGTGCTTCTCCTGAAAAGCTGGTGTCAGTCAGCGGAAAAACAGTTATAACTAAACCAATCGCCGGAACGATTAAACGCGGTTTGACAGACGAAGAGGATTATAAAAATGAAGTTCGGCTTTTAAATGACCCAAAGGAATGTGCAGAACATACCATGCTTGTCGATTTAGGAAGAAATGATATCGGAAAGGTTTCAAAGTTCGGAAGCGTAAATGTAACAGATTATATGATTGTTGAAAGATATTCAAAGGTTATGCATCTTGTATCAAATGTTGAAGGAGAACTTGATGATAACAAAAAACCTCTTGATGCTCTTATGGCTGTTCTCCCTGCGGGTACTCTTTCTGGAGCACCGAAAGTAAGAGCTATGGAGATAATTGACGAGCTTGAAACTACAAGGCGTGGTCTTTACGGCGGAACTGTAGGATACTTAGCATTCGACGGAAGCATCGACACATGTATCGCAATAAGAACGGTTCTGTTTAAAAATAACAAAGCCTATGTTCAGGCAGGCGGAGGAGTTGTTTTAGACAGTATCCCTGAGAATGAATATCAAGAATCATGCAACAAAGCACTTGCGGTAATAAATGCAATCAAAGAAGCCAGCGTAACGTTGGATCCACTCCGCCTTTAAGAAGTACTTTTAAAAAATAATTTGATAAACGGCGGGTTAAAATTTTCTTTAATATTGGCGATTAATAAGCCAACATGATGTTGGATCCGCTATCAATTGTCAATTAAATACGGAGGTTTTTTATGATACTTTTAATTGATAACTATGACAGTTTTACTTACAATCTCTATCAGTTTGCAGGAGAATTATATGAAAACATCAATGTAGTAAGAAACGATGAGATAACTATAGACGAAATTGAGAACTTAAATCCCGAAGCAATAATTATTTCACCGGGTCCCGGATATCCGAAAGATGCCGGAATTTCTGTTGAAGCAATAAGACACTTCAGCGGAAAATTACCAATACTCGGTGTATGCCTGGGACATCAGTCTATAGCTGAAGCATTCGGCGGAAAGGTTGTTGTAGCTAAAGAACAGCTTCACGGAAAAGCAACCGATATAAATCTGAATATCGGAAACCCTTTGTTTTCGGGACTTCCTCAAACTATTAAGGTTGCAAGATACCATTCACTTATTGTTGACAGCATAACGCTTCCCTCTTGTCTGTCTGTAATAGCAACTGATAACAAAGCTCAGATTATGGCTATACGGCACAAGGAACATCCTACCTACGGAGTTCAGTTTCACCCTGAATCCATAATGACCGACGCCGGAAGAAAAATAATACAAAACTTCTTAAATGGTGTCGTAGGAATAAAAACAAAATTAAATGATACTATTACTATCCCCGACAGTGAGCGAACTGAGCTTAAAAATTATATTTCAAAAATAGTCAGCGGCAAACATTTAACAGAAGACGAAGCATATACAGCAATGGACATTATAACCTGTGACAGAGCAACACCTGCACAAACATCAGCTCTTCTGACTGCTATGGCTGTAAGAGGTGAAACAATAGAAGAGATGACAGGTTTTGCAAAGGTTATGAGACAAAAGGCTTCAAGACTTAAAAATTGTTTTAACTCAATCGACATTGTCGGAACAGGCGGCGATATGTCTGACAGCTTCAATATTTCGACTACTTCTTCATTTGTCATCGCAGGAGCAGGTCAGAAGGTTGCTAAACACGGAAACAGAAGTGCTTCGTCAAAAAGCGGTGCTGCCGATTGTTTAGAAGCTTTGGGAGTTAAAATTTCTACAACACCTGATACTGCTGAAAAATGCATAAATGAGATAGGTATTTCTTTTCTGTTTGCACAAAGCTATCACCCTGCAATGCGTTTTGTAGGACCTGTAAGAAAACAAATAGGTGTAAAAACAGTTTTTAATATTATGGGACCTCTTATCAATCCTGCTTTTGCCGAGTATATGGTTCTGGGCGTTTATTCACCTGACATAATGGAGAACATGGCAAAGGTTCTGATTAATCTGGGAATAAAAAGAGCAATGCTTGTGTACGGAAACGACAAGCTTGATGAGATTTCAATTTCAGATTCCACTTCGATTTGTGAAATCAAAGATAAAAAAATTATCAAATATGAGATGAACCCAAATGATTTCAGTCTAAAGCTTGCGGCTAAAGATGAAATTAAGGGCGGAACACCTAAGGAAAACGCACAAATTACCCTTGATATTCTAAACGGCAAGGAACATGGTGCTAAAAGAGATATTGTTCTGTTCAACGCAGGCTGTGCGTTGTATGTTACAGGAAAGGCTGATACAATTTCAGAGGGTATTAAACTGGCTGAAAAATCTATTGACAGCGGTGCGGCGTTAAATAAGCTAAACTCTCTTATAAAAATTACAAATGCACAATAATTCGAGTTTAATAAATTTTATATTCACGGTGGTAAACTATATGATATTAGATGAAATAATCGAAAAAAGAAAAATTCAGCTTGAAAATGACAAAGCAAAAATCTCTTTTTACGAAATAAAAGAGAAAGCGCTAAACTCAACTTTTCAGACAAGGGATTTCAAAAAAGCGTTATCTGGCAAGAATTTAAGCGTTATATGCGAGGTGAAAAAGGCCTCCCCTTCAAAGGGGCTTATAAGACCTGATTTTCACCCTCTGAAAATCGCAAAAGAATACGAATTATCAGATGCAGACGCTATTTCATGTCTGACTGAGGAATATTATTTTAAAGGCTCATCAGATTATCTGAAAGAGATTTCAAGCAGTGTAAACATACCTGTCCTACGCAAAGATTTTATAATAGACGAGTATCAGATTTATGAGGCAAAAGTGATGGGAGCTTCTGCAATTCTGCTTATTGCAGCGGTTTTAGATGAAGAAACAATGATGAGATTTTATAAGCTTGCCGCTTCCCTTTCGCTTCAGTCGCTGGTTGAGGTTCACAATGAGAGTGAACTTCAAAAAGCTCTTAATATCGGTGCGGAAATAATCGGAATCAATAATCGAAATCTTAAAACCTTTGAGGTTGATTTAAATACAACGGGAAAGCTTGCATCGCTTATACCCGATGACAAGCTGATAGTTTCAGAAAGCGGAATTAAAGACAACACCGATATGAAAACCGTTCACAGTCTCGGTGCTTCAGCGGTTCTTATTGGCGAAACATTAATGAGAAGCGATGATATAGCTAATACTCTAAAGGAGTTAAGAGAAAATGTCTAAACTTAAAATATGCGGTTTAAGACGATATGAAGATATTGAATATGTAAATGAATTCAGTCCCGATTATGCAGGGTTTATTCTTTCTACGCCTTTTTGGCGGAGCATAAATATTGATACTCTTGCAAATCTGACCGAAAGACTTTCAAGAAAGATAACTCCTGTCGGTGTTTTTGTGAATGAAAAGATTGATTATATTATTCCCTTTTCAAAATATCTGTCTGTTATTCAGCTTCACGGCGATGAAAACAACGAATATATAAAAGCTCTCAGAACAAAAACTAACTGTGAAATCTGGAAAGCTGTCAGACCTCAGACGACTGATGAGATTAATAAAGCTTGTTCGCTTGACGCAGATAAACTTCTTATCGACAGCTTTTCAAAAGACTCAGTCGGAGGAACAGGAAAAGTCGGAAACTGGGATATAATCAAACAGGCAAAAATTACAAAACCTTTTTTCTTAGCGGGCGGTATATCATCTGATAATGTTACTGATGCAATCAATACAGTAAATCCGTTCGGCGTTGATGTTTCAAGCTCGGTTGAAACCGATAAGAAAAAAGACAGAGAAAAAATAAAAAATATAGTTGAAATAATAACAGATAAATAAAAAGTTTTCGGTCAAGCCTTTTTCAAAAGGCTTGCGGGTCAAGGGCAGAGCCTTGTCGCTGACCGCAGTCAGCGAAATTCTTTTACGGAATGCGCTCGAAAAAAGGTGAATTTCAAAATAGTCCAGTGGACTATTTTGAAAGAGGGAAAGCCATGCAAGAGAGGGCTTTCCCTAAAAAGCTTAATAGATTATTAAATTATCAAAATGTATAAGAGGAGGAAATGCTCCATTATGGAGCGTGAATATGACTATGACAAAGATAGGACGCTTCGGCGAATTCGGCGGACAATATGTTCCTGAAACGGTTATGAATGCTGTTTTAGAGCTTGAGGAAGCCTATGAAAAATATAAAAACGATGAGGATTTCAAGCGTGAGCTTTCAGACCTCTATAAAAACTATGCAGGAAGACCTTCAATGCTTTATTATGCTGATAAAATGACAAAGGATTTAGGCGGTGCTAAAATCTATATTAAACGTGAGGATTTAAACCATACAGGCTCTCACAAAATAAATAACGTGCTGGGTCAGATTCTTCTTGCCAAGAAAATGGGAAAGAAGAGAGTCATTGCCGAAACAGGTGCAGGTCAGCACGGGGTTGCCACTGCCACTGTATGTGCATTATTCGGTCTGGAATGTGAAGTATACATGGGTGCCGAAGATATGAGGCGTCAGTCTCTAAACGTATACAGAATGAACCTTTTAGGTGCCAAGGTTACAGGTGTTGACAGCGGAACTGCTACACTGAAAGACGCTATAAACGAGGCAATGCGTGACTGGTGTACAAACATTGAGACCACCTTCTACTGCATAGGCTCTGTAATGGGACCTCACCCTTACCCTGAAATGGTAAGAGATTTTCAGAAAATTATAAGTGAAGAAATCAAATCCGAACTTTTAAACAGAGAAAACAGGCTTCCTGACTGCGTTGTCGCCTGTGTCGGCGGCGGATCAAACGCTATGGGTGCTTTCTATGATTTTATAGATGATAAAAGTGTTCGCCTTGTCGGTGCAGAAGCCGCAGGAAGAGGTGTTGACACACCCGACCACGCTGCCACAATTACAAAAGGAACACTTGGAATTTTCCACGGTATGAAATCGCTTTTTCTGCAAAACGACTACGGACAGATTGATCCTGTATACTCAATCTCAGCAGGTCTTGACTATCCGGGAATCGGTCCCGAACACGCATACCTGAATTCAATCGGACGTGCCGACTATGTTGATATAACTGATGAAGAAGCAGTTTGTGCTTTTGAATATCTTTCAAAAACCGAGGGCATAATCCCTGCTATTGAATCTGCACATGCTGTTGCAGCGGCACTGAAGATTGCACCGACAATGTCAAAGGACGAAATACTTGTTATTAACCTTTCAGGTCGCGGAGATAAAGATGTTTATTCAATTGCAAGATACAGAGGAGTTGATTTAGTTGAAGAATAGAATAAATTTATGTTTTGAAGAATTAAAAGCTAAAAATAAAAAGGCTCTTATTACATTTGTTACAGCAGGTGACCCTGACCTTGAAACCACAAAGAAAATCGTGCTGAAAAAGCTTGAAAGCGGTGCAGATATTATAGAACTTGGCGTTCCGTTTTCAGATCCTATAGCTGAAGGACCTGTTATTCAAAAAGCATCACAGCGTTCACTTGCAAACGGCACAAATTTAGATAAAATCTTCAGTCTTGTTAAAGAACTAAGATGCGAAACCGATGCTCCTTTGCTTTTGATGATGTACATAAATACGCTTTTCAGATACGGAACAGAAAAATTTTTTGAAAACTGCAAAAAATGCGGAATCGACGGCGTTATTGTTCCGGACCTTCCTTTTGAAGAACGGAATGAAATAGAGTCGTTTGCCGATAAATGCGGAGTGTACAACATAAATCTTGTCGCTCCGACCTCTCACGACAGAGTGAAGACAATCGCTAAACAAAGCAAAGGATTTTTATACTGTGTTTCGTCAGTAGGTGTTACCGGTACGCGTTCAAACTTCTCAACAGACTTTGATGAGTTCTTCTCGCTTATTAATGCATCTGCCTCCTGCCCTGCTTGTGTTGGATTCGGAATTTCAAACCCTGAACAGGCAAAGAAAATGTCACGGTATTGTGATGGTGTTATTGTCGGCAGTGCGATTGTCAGCATAATTGCCGAAAACGGTAAAGACAGCTGTGAAAAAGTCGGTGAGTTTGTGGCTTCTTTAAAAAATGCAATAGACCAATAATATTTCCGAGCATTGGCAGGCACCTTTGGTGTCTGCTTTTTGTATACTGCGTAGATTTACATTGACATAATATCATAAAAATAGTATAATTAATTTTATAAAACTGTTCATTAGATAATATATCATTATTAAATTGATATATTTTATTACCTGAAACGGAGGACTATTATGGACGCTTTGTTGAAATTACTTAAAAAGAACGCCAGACTTTCAAATGCTGAGCTTGCTGTTATGCTTGGTATTACCGAAAATGAAGTCGCGGATAAAATAGAACAGCTTGAAAATGACGGAATTATTAAAGGATACAACACTGTTATCAATGAACAGGCAGCAGTCGACTGCGGTGATTTGGTTACAGCTTATATAGAACTAAAGGTTTCACCTCGAGCACAAAGCGGTTTTGACGAGATAGCCAGAACTGTAAGTCAGTATGATGAAGTTGAAAGCGTATGGCTTATGTCAGGTGCATATGATTTGGGCATAACTATCAAGGGTACTAATCTTATGGATATTTCTCTGTTTGTTGCCCAAAGACTTGCTCCTCTTGACGGAGTTTTATCTACTGCCACACACTTTGTTCTTAAAAAGTATAAAGATAACGGAATAGACCTTTCCGATGAAATTATTGACGAGAGAGGATTAGTTTCTCCATGATGGATTATAATAAAATAATAAATAAAAAAACAAGAGATATGAAACCTTCGGGAATAAGAAAGTTTTTTGACCTTGCTCTCACTATGGACAATGTTATCACCCTTGGCGTGGGTGAACCTAACTTTCAGACGCCTTGGCCTATAAGACGTGCTGCAATAACCGCACTTGAACACGGAAAAACATTCTATACAGCAAATTCAGGTCTTATGAGTCTCAGAGAGTCTATCGCTGAATATGTTAAAAAGTCTGTCGAAACTGAATATTCCCCTGATAAAGAAATCATCGTAACAGTCGGAGGTTCAGAGGCTATTGACCTTTCTATCCGTGCTATTGTCGAACCCGGCGATGAAGTTCTGATTGTCGAGCCTTGCTTTGTATGCTATACACCGATTGTTGAGCTTGCAGGAGGAGTTCCTGTTATCGTTGAAACAAAAGCCGAAGACGACTTTAAGCTGACAGCTTCCGCTTTGAAAGAGAAAATCACAGACAAGACAAAGGCTCTTATCATGCCGTTCCCTAACAACCCTACGGGTGCTATCATGACAAAAGAAGAGCTTGAGCCGATTGCTGAGGTTTTAAGAGATACAAACATCATCATTCTTTCAGACGAAATTTATTCTGAGCTTACATACGGCAGAAAGCATTATTCAATTGTACAATGCGACGGAATGAAAGAGAGAACAATTCTTATAAACGGTTTTTCTAAAACCTTTGCCATGACAGGCTGGCGTCTTGGCTTTCTGTGCGGACCGAAAGAAATCGTTTCTCAGATTCTTAAAATACATCAGTATGCTATTATGTCGTCCCCTACTGTCAGTCAGTATGCTGCTATTGAAGCTTTGAAAAATTGCAGAAGCGATATTGAGATGATGGTTGAAGAATACGACATGAGAAGACGTTTCTGTGTTGACGGCTTTAACAAAATCGGTCTTGACTGCTTTGAGCCGAAGGGTGCATTCTATGTGTTCCCATGTATAAAGTCAACCGGGCTTTCCAGTCAGGAGTTCTGTGAAAAACTTCTTTATTCTAAGAATGTTGCAGTTGTTCCGGGCGACGCTTTCGGCGAAAGCGGTGAGGGTTTTATTCGTGTTTCATATGCTTATTCACTTGAGCATCTGAAAAAAGCAATAAAAAAAATCGGCGAATTCGTTTCGGAAATAAAAGAAAACAGCGTTAAGTAAAGCTTACTTACGCTGTCTTTTATTAGAGTAAAACTCCAAAATGGATGGTGATTTATGTGCAAAAAAGCATTACTTTAAAAGCGCCAGCAAAAATAAACCTAATCCTTGATGTTGTCGGCAAAAGAGATGACGGTTATCATAATCTTCGCTCTGTTATGCAGGCTATATCGATTTTCGATTATGTAACATTGTCTGTAAACTATAATAAAACGCACAGTGATTTCCCGAACATAACTGTAAAATGTGATAAGCCGAATATTCCGACTGATAAAAGAAATATCGTTTATAATGCTTGTGAAGCTTTTTTTGAGAAGTCAAGTGCCGTTCCTTTTAGTGATATTGAAATTGATATAAAGAAAAACATTCCAAGCGGTGCAGGGCTTGCAGGCGGAAGTGCTGACGGAGCAGCTGTTCTTGTCGGACTAAACTCACTTTTCGATAACCGATTTTCAGTGCAGGAGCTCTGTAACATTGGTGCTTCAATCGGTGCTGATGTTCCTTTCTGCATCGTCGGAGGAACAACTCTATGCGAGGGAATCGGCGAAAAACTAACCCCTCTTACTCCGCTTCCCGACTGCAAAATTCTAGTTGTGAAGCCGCAGGTTTCAATATCAACTCCTCTGTCCTACAAAAGATTTGATGAACTTGAAAATCCTGAACTATCCGATTTCGATAGATTTATGAAAGCCACCCAAAACGGCAATTTAACCGAGATTTCAAAAACACTTTCAAACTCACTTGAAGAAGCTTCAGGAGAAAAAATCATAGATGAGATAAAAAGCGTTATGATAAAATCAGGAGCATTAGGCTCTATTATGACAGGCAGCGGTTCATCTGTCTTTGGCATATTTGATGATGAAGAAAGAGCTAAGCTCTGTGCTGAAAAATTTAACGGTCTGCACGAGTTTTGTCAGATATGTAATCCAGTAAAATCAGGCATTTTTCAAGATTAATGTTAATACAGTCCATTAAATAATTAAAATAAATTTTCATAAAATAAAAGGCTATCCGTTTTGGATAGCCTTTTTGTAATACTTGTTTAAAATTTGACTTACTCCCTATTCACCTAAATAAGACTTAACCAATACCTGAAGTAATTCATCTCTATCAATATGACGGATTAAGCTTCTTGCATTGTTGTAAGTTGTTATGTAGGTCGGATCCTCAGATAGAATATAACCTACTATTTGATTAATAGGATTATAACCCTTTTCCTTAAGTGCCTGATAAATTGTTGTCAGGTTCTTTTTTAGTTCGGTTTCCTTATCTTCTTTTACTGAAAAGGTCATTGTTTGATCGTACATAAGCTTTATCCTCCTTTATAAAAATTCTTACACGAAATGCCAAAAGCTTTTATCAAAAACTACTGAAATTGCTAACCACGCAAAACACAAGCTTCAGACATACATCAAAACATATGCTTGTTATATTATAACCTAATTTTCTCAAAATAACAAGTACTTTTGAAAAAAAATAGCAAAACAAATAGATTTTTATTGATTTTATTTTCAAATTAAAGTCGGATATAAACTGATTTTATGTTTTTATAAACTAATTCTGCACTCGGTTCGCATAACATATTTCTAAATGTTACTTTGTACCCTGCGTTTATTATTATACGATAGCACAACCTGCTGCACAAACTATAACAATAATTAAATATTAGATATGCAGAATAAGGAAAACATTACGCCTGCCTTAGCTCTGCACCAAGCTCTTTAAGAGCTTTTAATACTCTCTTCATTGCAGCGTCTGCCTGCTCATCGGTGAGAGTTCCGTCATGTGAACGCATAGAAATTGAATAAGAAACTGATTTCTTTCCGCTTTCAATCTGTTCGCCCTTATAAACATCAAACAGAGTTACCTTTTCAAGCGTCTTTCCTACTGCTGATTTGATAGCCTTTTCAAGTGAAGCAACAGGAACTTTATCATCACATACAAGTGATAAATCTCTTGTAGTTGCAGGATATTTCGGAAGCGGTTTGTAAGTCTTTTCAATATCAGCCAACTGCATCATCTCAGGAATATTAAGCTTAGCAATGTATGTTCTTGTGCCTATGTCGTAATTCTCCTGAACTGCCGGGTGAAGCTCACCGAAAATACCGAACTCTATGTCATTCTTTTTTAGTACTGCAACCCTTCCCGGATGGAATGCTGAATATTCGTCAAATGAACATTCACAATTAGCCAGTTCAACATCATAATCACTTACACATACAGCGTCTAAAAGCTCTTCTACAATTCCCTTCAGTGAATAGAAATCGATATTTCCGTTTGAATCATACATACCTATGCAAAGGCGAACAGGCTCTAAAGGAAGCTTTCCGTCCTCAGTTTTTAAATACTCATTTCCAAGCTCAAATAATGAAGCACTCATGTTTCTGTAATTATAGTTTCTTGCCAAAGTTTCACACATTGAAGGAACTATAGTGGTTCTCATAACCGAAGTGTCTTCACCGAGAGGGTTTGTAATTTTAACGGCGTCACGAAGCTTGCTGTTCTCATCAAGTGCAATCTTATCAAAATACTTCGGTGAGATAAATGAATAGGTTTCAATCTCGTTAAGACCGAGAGCTACCATTGCCGACTGAACATTTCTTTTAAATCTCTGCTCAGGGGTTCTTCTCGCCTCGGCAACACCTTTTATTATAGTAGACGGAATATTGTTATATCCGTAAATTCTTGCAACCTCTTCTGCAATATCAGCCTTGCATTCAATATCGATTCTGACATAAGGTGCATAGCATTTACCGTCACGAACTTCAATATCAAGTCTTTCCAGATATTCAATCATATCTTTCTCGGGAATATCCGTTCCCAAGAAATTATTAATCCACTCAGGATCAAAGTCAACAGGGTTTTCAGATTTCTTTGAACAATCTTTATCAATTATTGTATTATAAACCTCTCCTGCCCCAAGCTCTTCAACAAGCTCAAAAGCTCTCATAAGTGCAGGATAACAGTTTTCAGGACTTAGTCCTTTTTCAAATCTTGATGATGCATCACTTCTCATACCAAGCTTCTTAGCGGTTTTTCTAACACTTGCACCATCAAAGCAAGCTGCCTCAAAAACTACAGTTGTTGTATCATCCATAATACCGCTGTATTCTCCGCCCATAACACCGGCTACTGCAACAGGCTTTTCAGCGTCGGCAATAACAAGCATTTCTTCGCTGAGAGTTCTTTCTTCACCGTCAAGAGTAACTATCTTCTCACCGTTTTTCGCATTTCTGATGTTTATGCTGTTTCCGCTTACATATCTCAAATCAAATGCATGCATAGGCTGACCGTATTCAAGCATTACATAGTTTGTTATATCAACGAAATTGTTGATAGGACGCACTCCGCTTGCACGAAGTCTTTCTCTCATCCATCTTGGTGAAGGCTCGATTTTAACATTCTTTACAATACCGCCGATATATCTTGAACATAGCTCACTGTTATGAATTTCAACTGAAAGCTCGTCATTGATATTTCCGTCTATGCCCTTGTATGAAGGCTCTTTCAGTGTTCTCTTTATACCATAAGTAGCAGCAGCTTCTCTTGCTAAGCCCAACACGGACAAACAGTCAGGTCTGTTTGAAGTGATTTCAAACTCAACTGTTGTATCATTAAAGCCTATAGCTTCTTTAATATCTTTTCCTAAAGTCTTGTCACAGTCATCGCCTAAGATGAAAATTCCGTCCTCGATTGCATAAGGAAAGTCATGTGCAGTAAGTCCAAGTTCATCAAGTGAACATAGCATACCGTTGCTCTCAACGCCGCGAAGCTTTCCGTTCTTAATTTTAACTGGCTTTCCGTCGTGAAGAACGGTTGAATTGTTAAGTGCCACAGGAACATAGTCACCCTCATTGACATTAGAAGCACCTGTAACAATTTGAAGCTGTTCTTCTCCTACATCAATCTGACATACTACAAGATGGTCAGAATCCTCGTGCGGAACAACAGACAAAACCTTTCCTACCACTACGTTTGTAATGTCCTTGCCCTCCGGAGTAAAGCCCTCTACCTTTGAGCCTGACATTGTCATATCATAACAAAAATCTTTTATATTCTTATCGCTGACGTCAACAAAGTCACTCAGCCATTTCATTGATAAATCCATTTATAATCCTCCGTTCATAAAGTAACTATTCTAAGCTGTAAATAATCAACTAAAACTGATTTAAGAAACGCAAGTCGTTCTCATATAGAAGTCGCATATCGTTGATTCCGTATCTTCTCATTACAACTCTTTCAAGTCCCAAACCGAATGCAAAGCCCGAATAAACCTCAGGGTCAATTCCGCAGTTTGCCAAAACCTTAGGGTGAACCATGCCTGCCCCCAACAGTTCGATATATCCCTCGTCTTTACACATTGAACAGCCTTTACCGCCGCAGTTAAAGCACATTACATCAACCTCAGCACTAGGCTCTGTAAACGGGAAGTGGTGAGGACGAAGCCTGATTTTGCAGTCATCACCGTATAAACGCTTCATAAGAAGCTCAAGAGTTCCGACAAGGTCTGCCATTGTGATACCCTTGTCAACCACAAGTCCCTCAATCTGATGGAACAGCGGTGAGTGGGTTGCATCAACTGCATCCGAACGATAAACCCTTCCCGGTGAGATAATTCTGATTGGCGGCTTCTTTTCCTCCATAACATGAACCTGAACAGAAGATGTCTGAGTTCTCAGCAGAATGTTATCAGTAATATAGAAAGTATCCTGTGTGTCTCTTGCAGGGTGATCAGGCGGAAGATTTAACGCCTCAAAGTTATAATAGTCATATTCAACCTCAGGTCCGTCTGCAACATCAAAGCCCATACCCATAAAGATTTCTTCAATCTCGTTCATAACAATATTCAGCGGGTGAAGCTTTCCGATGTTCTTCTTGCTTCCCGGAAGAGTAACATCAAGTGCTTCTTCCCTGAGCTTTTTCTCTGTCATCTGAGCCTTAATTTCTTTAACACGGTTTGTAATAGACTCCTCAATATCAGCTCTCACCTTATTGGCCAGCTGACCGATAACAGGGCGTTCTTCAGCAGACAGCTTTCCCATCTGTTTTAGAATTGCTGTAAGCTCACCTTTTTTTCCTAAAAATTTAACTCTTAATTCTTCAAGAGCCTTTGTGTCGCTTACCTTTGAAAGCTCTTCCTTTGCAAGAGCTTCAATCTTTAAAAGTGCGTCCTTCATTTTAATCTTACCTTTCTGAAAATATTAATTGCCAACAAAAACAAAAAAAGCCTTATCCTGATTAGGACAAGACATACTTGCTATACCACCTAAAGGTTTAAAGAGCTAACACTCCCTCGAAATTTAACGGTTTCCAAATCCGTTCCCGCTTACAATTAAAAAACTTCGGCAGAACCACTCGTGAGTGAACTTCAATTTGATTTCGCTTAGGGAACTCTCAGCAAACATTCCCCTCTCTGAAAGCTTAAAATTCAAATCTACTCTCTCAGTCATCATGTTTAAAATAAATTATATCAAAACAAAAATAAATTGTCAAGCAATTTATTTTCAAATCATAAATCCTTCCAGTTTTTCCAGTTATAATCCGGGTCATCCTTATCGAGAACCTCATCAGAACTCAAATCTTTAAACTCACGCTTCGGATATTTAATCTCTTTATATAAATTGTTTATCAGGAAAAGCTTTGTATTCGTGTCACAAAAATACAGTGAAACTATCTCGCCGCTTGCGAGCTTAAACTGCAAATTTCCGAATACGTCTTGTGCCGACGCTTTAATATCCTTATAAAAAATCGTAATCTCTTTGTACCTTGATTTTTTAAGATTGAACAGATTTGCCTGCTTGTGTTCAATTCTGTCATCATAGATTTTTGTATATGCTCCGCTGTCGTCCTGACGTTTTACCGAAAGCATAATAAGACTGTTCACAGCAATGCAAGCAACAATAAAAAACGCTGCTAAAAGTTTAAGCCATATAATCGGAACTCGCCAAATCAATAGAACAGCAGCAGCTAACAAAATAATATTTTGTATCTTCAGCTTATTAATTTTCTTTTTGACTTTCATCTGCTCTGACGCTTGTTCCAGCTTTTCTTGAGCAGAAAGCTTCTTCGGAAATTTATATAAAAGCATTTTTAATCTCCTATACAAACAGAGAACAGAGCAAATAAAATGTCCTGTTCTCTGAAAAAATTTTATTAATTCTTCTTTTGAGCGTCTTCCTCACGGATTTGAACTCTTCTGATTTTTCCGCTTATTGTCTTTGGAAGCTCGTCAACAAATTCAACAATTCTCGGATACTTATAAGGAGCTGTTGCATTTTTAACATATGTCTGAAGTTCTTTAACAAGCTCATCGCTTCCCTTATAACCTCTTGCAAGAACAATGGTTGCCTTAACTACATTACCTCTGATAGGGTCTTTAGCGGCAGTTACCGCACATTCTAAAACGCTTGGGTGTTCCATAAGAACTGATTCAATCTCAAAAGGTCCGATTCTGTAACCTGATGCCTTGATAACGTCGTCGGTTCTTCCGACATACCAGTAATATCCGTCTTCGTCTTTCCAAGCTGTATCACCCGTATGATAAATATTGTCATGCCAAGCTTCATTTGTTGCTTCTTCATTGCGGTAATATTCAACAAACAGGCATTTTTGCTTTCTTCCATTTGTTCTGATTACCATTTCCCCTGTTTCACCGACAGGGCAAGAGTTTCCGTTCTCATCAACAATGTCCATATCGTAAATCGGAGAAGGCTTTCCCATAGAACCGGGCTTAGGCTCCATTCCAACCATAGTTCCCGCTGCCATAACAGTTTCAGTCTGTCCAAAGGCTTCCATAAGTCTTATGCCTGTATACTCATAGAATTTATTATAAACTTCAGCATTCAAAGCTTCACCGGCAGTGGTTGCATACTTCAGGCTTGAAAGGTCATAGTTCTCAATTCCCTCTTTTATGAAGAAACGATACATAGTAGGCGGAGCACAGAAAGATGTAATTTTATAATCCTCGATTACTTTAAGCATTTTATCTGAATGGAATCTGTCAAAGTCATAAACAAATACTGTTCCTCCGCAGGTTAGCTGACCGAACATCTTTCCCCATGCACATTTTCCCCAGCCGCTCTCTGAAATAGTCAGGTGAAGCGAACCGTCAGAAATATTGTGCCAGTGCTTAGCTGTGATGATATGGCCGATTGTATAGTAATGATTGTGAAGAACCATCTTAGGATAGCCTGTTGTTCCCGATGAGAAGTATAAAAGCATAGGGTCTTCAACATCATTTTCGATTCTTTCAAGAGTTTTAGGATATTTTGAAGCCTCGTCCATCAAATTTATCCAACCGTCTCTATGACCGCGAGCAATAAACTTCTCTGCAATTCCGTCATACTTTTCGATAGAATCCTCAACGGTCTGAGGAACATTATCATCAACCGTACAGCAGATATATTTAACGCTTGCTGCTTCAAAACGATAAACATAATCCTTCTCTTTAAGCTGACAAGTAGCCGGAATAAATACAGCACCGATTTTCATCAAAGCATAAGCTGCAAGCCAGAACTCATAATGCCTTTTTAAAACAAGCATTACTTTATCGCCCTTTTGCACACCATGTGCCAAAAACATATTAGCAAACTGATTGCTAAGCTCAGATATCTCTTTAAAGCTGAATTTTCTTTCTTCACCCTCTTCATGAACCCAATAAAGACATATTCGTTCAGGGTCGAGCCTTGCAATTTCATCAATTACATCATAAGAAAAATTATAATTAGGTTCAGGGTTAGGCTCAAACTTTGATAAAATTCCCGTCTTCTCATCAAAATCTTCTATAACAAACTTCTTATAAAAATTACTTAAATCTACACTCATTTTAAATTCCCTTTCAGTCAAAAACAAGTATCATTTTAAACCTGTTCTTTATTTTAATTTATAGTTTAAAGAAACTTTACTTTAAACAAAATTATTACTCTTTAATCAGCACAGCCAGAAATTCACAGTCACTGCCGCCTGCGGCAATCATTCCGTGAGGCTGGTTTGAATTATAAAACAGAGAATCACCTTCGTTTAAAATTTCAGTATGTTCACCGATAACAAATTTTAGACTGCCTTTAATTATGAAATCCCATTCCTGACCCTCATGTACAGAAAGACGGATAGGCTTATCCTGTTCTTCTTCATCATATGGTGCTGTGACCATTAACGGCTCAATCTTCTTGTCTTTAAACCTATATGCCAGATGCTGATAAGCAAAGCGTTCTCTTCTCTCAATAGGAAGTCCCTCTCCTTTGCGGACAATTGAATAATTACTCAAACGAGGTGCAGCTCCTGTCAGAAGCTCAATCAAATCAACATCAAACAGCTCAGAACATTTATACAAAAAAGTTATTGAAAAATCCTTTTTTCCTGTTTCGATTTTTTGATAGTCATCAGCAGAAATACCTGTCTTTTGGCAGAAGTCATCAATTGACAAATCAAAAGCTTCACGCAGACCTTTTAAACGCTCTGCAACTTCCTTAATATTATAAGTCATAAATTTCATCCTTTCCTTTAGTAATTATTTATTATTTCAAGAAGCTCATATGGGCTTGATATTAAAAAATCCGCACCTGCTTCTTCAAGTTCCTTTTTATCACGAAATCCCCAAAGACATCCGACAGATTTAATATTTGCATTATGACCTGTTTGAATATCAACATTCGAATCTCCGACAAACAGTATTTCAGAATCTTTTAAATCTTTACCGGATAAAATGTCATAAACGATTTTAGGATTAGGCTTTGTCGGATTACCGTCTTTTTTGCCCATGATTTTGTCAAATTTGTTTTCAGGAAAAAGCTTTTCGATTATTTCACGGGTAAAAATATCTGTTTTATTTGAAGCCACCGCATACTCAACACCTAGATTATTAAGCTCATCTAAAAGATTTCGGACCCCCTCATAAGGCACGGTTTTATTCAAATAATTTTTTGAATAATGCTCTGCAAACTGTTCGTGAACACGTTCAATTTCTTCATCAGTTCTTTTATCCTCAGGTAAGGCACGCTCAACAAGCTTTAAGGTTCCGTTTCCTACAAAATAATAAAAGCTTTCAAGAGGATGAGTTTTATATCCGTTTTGCAATAAAACAGAATTCACAGAATCCGCAAGGTCATATATTGAATTAACTAATGTTCCATCTAAATCAAAAATAATATATTTTACCATAATAAAATATTATAACTGTAAAATATTAAAAAAATATGAACTTGATGTATTATTTGCATACTTTTTTCCTATCCTCCGAAAAAAGTATGTTCAACAAATATTTTCATACCAATTGCAATAAGAATCAGTCCGCCGATAATCTGAGCCTTATTATTTAAAAGATTACCGAATTTCTTTCCTATAAACACAGCAGCTATTGAAAGCATAAAAGTAATCAAAGCTATAAATCCTGCTGCTATAACTATATTTACATTCGGCAGCATTGCAAAAGAAACCCCTACTGCAAGTGCATCAATGCTGGTCGCAACGCCTTGAACCAAAAGCAGTCCTACACTCATACCCTTATCAAATTTTTCAACACCTTGATTCCTGCTTTTAATACCGTCTGCAAGCATCTTTCCGCCTATAAAACCAAGAAGTACAAGTGCAATATAATGGTCAAATGCAGAAATATAATCTGCAAAAGTGCTGCCTAAAAAGTAACCTATTGTAGGCATTGCACCCTGAAACAGTCCAAAGCAAAGTCCCATTCCAAATGTCCATTTAAATTTTACATTCTTATAGCAGAGCCCGTTTGTAACAGCTACTGCAAATGCGTCCATTGAAAGTCCTATTGCAATTAAAAGAAGTTCTACTATTCCCATAAACTAAAGCGTTTTCAAAGAAACGCTCCTCCTTTTTAAATTTTAGTCATAAAGCTTTGATGACAAAAGATTTGAATATTTTTTTCTGAAAGCTTCAAACTCACCGTTATCAAGAGCTGTTCTTATTTTCTGAGTAAGTGTATTATAAAAATACAGATTATGCATAACAGCTAAACGTCCTGCAAGCTGTTCATCGGCCTTGAACAAATGACGAATATATGCCCTGCTGTGATTTCTGCAAGTCGGACAATCACATTCAGGGTCAAGCGGACGATCGTCAGTTTTATATTTTTCATTTGTGATATGCATTATACCGTTCCAAGTGAAAATCGTTGCATGTCTTGCATTTCTCGAAGGCATTACACAATCAAAAAAGTCAACACCTCTTGCAACTGCTTCGATTATATTGCTGGGTGTTCCCACACCCATAAGATAACGAGGCTTATCTTCAGGCATATACGGCTCAACCTCTTCTATTATGTGATACATAACCTCAGTAGGCTCTCCGACAGCCAAGCCGCCAATTGCAAAACCGTCTAAATCAAGCTGACTTATCTCTTTCATATGCTCAACTCTCAGGTCGTCGTATGTACACCCTTGATTGATTCCAAAAAGCATCTGACTTTTATTTATCGTTTCATCTAAAGAATTAAGTCTTTTCATCTCTGAAATACAACGCTTGAGCCACCTTGTTGTACGCTCACAGCTTTGCTTTGAATATTCATGCTCGGCAGGGTTCTCGACACACTCGTCAAAAGCCATCGCAATAGTTGATGCAAGGCGTGACTGAATCTGCATGCTCTCCTCAGGTCCCATGAAGATTTTTCTTCCGTCAACATGAGATCTGAAATAAACACCCTCTTCTTTAATCTTACGAAGCTCAGACAAAGAAAATACCTGAAATCCTCCGCTGTCTGTCAGAATAGGTCTGTTCCAGTTCATGAACTTATGAAGTCCGCCCATTTTATAAACCACATCTTCTCCCGGTCTTACATGAAGATGATAGGTATTGCAAAGCTCAACCTGACATTTCAGATTTTCTAAATCAACGGAAGACACTCCGCCCTTTATACAGCCCTGAGTTCCTACATTCATAAAAACAGGCGTCTGAATTATCCCGTGCGGAGTTTTAAACTCTCCTCGTCTTGCGTTTCCCTCTTGTTTCAGCAGTTTAAACATCAGCATACTCCTTATTCAGATTCCTTATACAGATTTTTATCTTCAAACTGTTCATAATATCCTATTAGCTCACTGTTTTCGTTTCTTATTGCAACGCAGTATACATCATCGTTTGCACCGTCTCGTGTTTTATGAAATTCAAAAATTTTATTTACAGACTTATCTTCTTTCATTTCCTGCACATTTTTAATTATCAGTTCTTTCGAGCGCGGATTATGACAGTCAAGAAGTGACCTGCCTATAAGTGCAGCCCCACCCCTTTTTTCATACTGCTTAACAGCCGCAGGATTCATATAGATTATTTCGTGATTTAGGTTGCAGATAACTATCTGCTTATCATTGCCGTCAATTATGCCTTTGAAAAATTCGTTTAATTCCATACTATTCTCCTTATTAAATTATCATCATACTGTCGCCGAAACTGAAAAAGCGGTATTTTTCCTCAACGGCAAGCTTATATGCGTTCATTGTATTCTCATAACCTGCAAATGCAGACACGAGCATAATCAGCGTGCTTTCAGGAAGATGAAAGTTGGTTATAAGCCCGTCAAGCACCTTAAATTCATATCCGGGATATATAAAAATATCTGTTTTTCCGCTGCAAGAAACAATTTCACCGTTATTATCATTAGCAACACTCTCCAGCGTTCTGCATGAGGTTGTGCCGACAGCTATCACTCTGCCGCCTGATTCTTTCGTTTCTTTGATAAGTCTTGCTGTTTTTTCTGAAACTTCGTAGTATTCACTGTGCATTTTATGGTCTAAAACCTTGTCCTCTTTAACAGGTCTGAATGTACCGAGTCCGACATGGAGTGTAACATATGCAAGCTTTACGCCTTTTTCCTGAAGTTCATTTAACTGTTCCTTAGTAAAATGCAGACCTGCTGTAGGTGCGGCAGCAGAACCGATCTCATTTGAATAAACTGTCTGATAACGCTCTTTGTCCTTCAGCTTTTCTGTGATGTAAGGAGGCAAAGGCATTTGTCCGATTTCATCAAGTGTTTCATAAAAATTTTTATCACAGGTGAATTTCGCAATGCGGTTTCCGTCGTCAAGAACATCAATTATCTCTGCATCTAAAACTGCACCATTGTGTTCAAAATGAAACTCCGTGCCTATCTTTGCTTTCTTACCTGGTCTGCATAGAATTTCCCAAACCATATTTTCTTTCTGCTCTAAAAGCAAAAACTCAATCGGAGTATTATTATCAGACTTAACGCCGTAAATTCTCGCAGGCAGAACTCTTGAATCATTTAAAACAAGCAAGTCACCTTTCTTCAGATAATCGCATAGATTATAGAAATGACTGTGTTCACACTCACCTGTTGTTCTGTTCATTTTAAGAAGTCTTGAAGAATTCCTCGGTTCAAGCGGTGTCTGTGCAATAAGCTCACTTGGAAGTTCATAATAAAAATCTGACCTTTGCATATTATTTATATCTATCATTTATACATCCTAGTCCTTTCTTACGGTTTGCGGAACTTGTTTTTCAAATCGTCTACATAAAAAGTTTAATTTGCAGCAAAATAATTTTTATATTATAATCTTATCTATTTTCATCTGTTAGTGTTGACACATTGACTTATTTTTGGTATTATTATATAAGCGATAGAGGTGCGGCTGAAATTATTAGCATTTCCACAAAAAACTCTAGGTTTCCCCAACCGGAAATGTGAAAGGTGAGGCTGCCGAAGAATTAAGTGTTGGGAAAGCTTATTTCTGATTGCATGCTTAATAAGCCTGTAATTGTCATCATTAAATATGATGGAGTGCTATCGGCATATATTTTTTATTTTATATGTCAACATTTCTATTATATTGTATGATGAGCTGGTTTTCAACCAGTTTTTTTAATATTTGTTTGAAAATTTACAATTGCGACGTTTCGTCGCTGATTCTGCCGCCTTTTAATCAGCAAACCTTTTCATGTGCCATGTTTTATTCAGTATATTACGTTTATCGTATGACAAAAATAAAAAACTTTTATCGACTCAGTACTAAAACAATTCAAATGGAAATGAGTATTGCAATTGAAAAACAAAACTTATATTATTATCAATTTTCAATTATCAATTGTCAATTGATAAAGGAGGATTATTATGAAAAAATTTAATGTGGGAATTATCGGTGCAACCGGAATGGTAGGACAAAGATTTGCTACACTTCTTGAAAACCATCCTTGGTTTAATGTTGTGTGCTTAGCAGCTTCTCCGCGTTCAGCCGGGAAAAGTTATAAGGAAGCAGTAGGAAAACGCTGGGCAATGCAATCGCCGATGCCTGAAAAAATGCAGGATATGATTATCCTTGACGCAACTGCTGATATTGAAAAAATCGCAGGTGCAGTTGACTTTGTATTTTGTGCAGTTGACATGAAAAAGGAAGAAATCAAAGCTTTGGAAGAAGCTTATGCAAAAGCGGAATGTCCTGTTGTTTCAAACAACTCCGCTAACAGACATACTCCCGATGTGCCAATGGTTGTTCCTGAAGTAAACCCGGACCACATTGAAATTATAAATGCTCAGAGAAAAAGACTCGGAACAAAGCGTGGATTTATTGCAGTTAAGTCAAACTGCTCTATTCAGAGCTATGTTCCCGCACTTCACCCATTGATGAAATACGGTGTTAAGAATGTACTTGCCTGTACTTATCAGGCTATCAGCGGTGCAGGTAAAACCTTTGAAACTTTCCCTGATATAGTTGATAATGTTATCCCTTATATCGGCGGTGAAGAAGAAAAATCTGAAATCGAACCTTTAAAGGTTTGGGGAAAAATAGACGGTGACAGAATCACTGACGCTCAGACTCCTTGTATTACAACACAGTGTTTGAGAGTTCCCGTACAAGACGGTCACACTGCCGCAGTATTCGTATCATTTGATAAAAAGCCTTCAAAAGAAGAAATATTGAAAGCTTGGAAAGAATTCAGCGGAGTTCCTCAGGAGCTTGAGCTTCCGTCAGCTCCAAAACAATTCCTGAATTACTTTGAAGAAGATAACAGACCACAGCCTAAGCTTGACAGAAATTTAGAGGGCGGAATGGCTGTTACTATCGGAAGGCTCAGAGAAGATAAGCTGTTTGACTATAAATTTGTTTGTCTTTCACATAATACTCTTAGAGGTGCTGCCGGAGGCGGAGTTTTATTAGCTGAACTTCTTGCTGCTAAAGGATATTTTGACTAAAATAATTCACAACTTAAAACCTTAGAAACTTTACAGCTTCACAAGAAAGGAATGGTCTTTAATGAAAAATACAATTTTTAAGGGTGCAGGCGTTGCAATTATCACACCAATGAACTCTGACGGCTCTATTAACTTTGACAAGCTGGGAGAACTCATTGAATTCAATATTGAAAATCACACCGACGCAATTGTTATATGCGGAACAACCGGTGAAAGTGCCACTATGACTGATAAAGAACATCAGGACTGCATTACTTATGCCGTTAAAAAAGTCAATGGAAGAGTTCCTGTTATTGCGGGAACCGGCTCTAACGATACAAGATATGCCGTTGACCTTTCCAAACATGCTGAAGAGCAGGGTGCTGACGCTTTGCTTGTGGTTACTCCATATTACAACAAATGCTCACAGGAAGGACTTATAAAGCATTATTATGCTATTGCCGACGCTGTAAATATTCCTATTATTGCATATAATGTTCCGTCAAGAACAGGAACAAACATTGCCGTTTCAACTTGTGCTGAGCTTTCAAAGCATAAAAATATTGCTGCTATTAAAGAGGCAAGCGGTGATATTTCAAGAGTTGCACAGATTCGTGCTGCCTGCGGTGATGACTTAGATGTATACAGCGGAAACGACGACCAGATAGTTCCTATTCTTTCTCTCGGAGGAAAGGGAGTAATCTCTGTTCTTTCCAACTGTATGCCGAAAGAAACTCACGACATATGCCAGCTTTGTTTTGAAAACAAATATGATGAAGCAAGTAAGCTTGCTTTGAAACTTTTAGAATTTACTAATTCTTTGTTTATGGATGTAAATCCTATTCCTGCAAAAGAAGCCCTCAATCTTATGGGATTTGAGGTTGGAGAATGCAGACTTCCTCTATGCAAAATGCCTGAAGAAAAAATAGAAAAACTAAAAGTTCAAATGAAAACAATAGGTCTTGTAAAATAAACATAAAAACAAAGAGAAAGCCTTCTTAGCACTCTCTTTGTTGAAAGGAATAATATAATATGACTAATATTGCTGTATGCGGTGCAAGCGGAAAAATGGGAAAGGTTATTTACGATGTAGTGTCATCAAGAGAAGACTGCAAGGTAATTGCCGGAATCGATAAATTTACAGAAGCTTATTCAGATTTCCCTATTGTTTCAAAGGTTTCGGACTTGAATGTTAAACCTGATGTGATTATTGATTTTTCTCATCCAAGTGTTTTAGATGACCTTCTGGATTACTGTCAGACAAACGGAACTCCTCTTGTTATTGCAACAACAGGCTATAATGATGAACAGATTGCTAAGATAAAAAAAGCATCATCACAGATTCCTGTTTTCTTTACATTCAATATGTCACTCGGAATAAATCTTTTAGCACAGCTTGCTAAAAAAGCTACACAGATTCTCGGTGGTCAATTTGATATTGAAATTGTAGAAAAACATCATAATCAGAAAATCGACGCTCCGTCAGGCACAGCTATTATGCTTGCTGATGCTATCAACGAAGAGCTTGGAAACAGCTATTCATTGACATATGACAGACATTCAATAAGGCAGAAGCGTTCAAAAACCGAGATTGGTATGCACGCTATAAGAGGCGGCACAATAGTCGGCGAACACGAAATTATTTTCGCAGGCCGTGACGAGGTTATCTCGCTTAAACACGAAGCACACTCAAAGGAAGTTTTTGCAGTCGGTGCTGTTAATGCAGCAGTATTCTTAAAAGATAAATCGGCAGGACTTTATGATATGAGCGAGTTGATGCAGGGCTGAGCCCTGCACTCACTCTGCCTTTGGAAAGTTTGATAAATTTAAAAATTTGTACAACGGCAGGCTGAAACATTAGATAATGGTGTTTAGACAACTGAAATATAAAAAGAATCACATTCTACAAATGTAAAATGTGATTCTTTTTTTACTTATCTGATTTTTTATTATTTTTGTTTGAAATATTCGCTAACATTATTGTCAAATTTGACAATAACAAAAGTCCCCACACCCAATAAGAATTGTTTTTACTTATATACTCATATATAAGACCGCCGATACAGATTAATATAGCTGTTGCGGATAACCAAACTGATATATTTACTACTGTATTTTTTGCCTCTTTCTTTTCCTTACTCAATGCTTTCATCTCCTGCTTTTATTTAATCCAATAAACAAACCGCTGTTGCGGAAATACCATCTCCCGCTCCCGTAAAGCCAAGACCTTCCTCAGTTGTCGCCTTAACAGAAATACAGTCGATATCACATTCTAAAGCATTTGATATATTCTCTCTCATTTTATCAATAAACGGTCTGAGTTTTGGTGCCTGACAGCAAACAGTACAGTCAATGTTCTGTATGTTGTATCCTTTTTCACTTATAATCTTTTTAACTTCTATAAGTAATTCTAAGCTGTCTGCACCCTTATACTTTTCGTCGGTATCGGGAAATAATTTTCCGATATCGCCCAATGCACAGGCTCCCAGAAGCGAATCCATAACTGCATGAAGCAGAACATCTGCATCACTATGACCTAAAAGTCCTTTTTCATATGGTATTTCAACTCCGCCCAGTATCAGCTTTCTGTCACTCACAAGCCTGTGAACATCATATCCGTGACCTATTCTCATAATAATCATCCATTCTCACATAAATATTTATGTCTATTAATACAAGTCGCTGTTTAAAATAATATTAAGCTTTCGCACCAGATTTTTAAGCTTTTCTCTTGTTAAGTTTTCATTATCCGAAAAGCTGACCATCGCCCTTAGAGGAAGCTCATCATACATAGCAAGAGCCATCTGTTCAGAGCCTTCACCCATAGTTCCCGAATCACTGTCAAACCCGACATTTACGTCCTTTAAAAAATCTTTAAACAACTCTTTTCCTTCTTCAGTTGACATAATGTCACCGCCTGTGCTGTTTAAAGTATATTCTACTCTTATCTTATTTGTCGGTGAAACATACACAGACGCTTTAAGCCTTATATCCCTTGAACTTGCACCGACAAGAATATTGTACTTTCCATACTCGGTATACCAATCAGAAATATCCGTATTATAGTATGCGAATGAACGCTTGTCAAGCACAAAAGCTATTCTCTTTTCTTCACCGGGATTAAGCGTTACCTTTTCAAATCCTTTAAGCTCTTTTATCGGACGAATAACGCTTGATTCTTCATCATTCACATACAGCTGAACTATCTCTTTACCTTTAACATTACCGATATTTTTTACAGTAACATTAACAGTCAAATCTTCGTCATCGTTCATTTCGTCCTTTGAAATTTCTATATCCTTATATTCAAAAGTTGTATAGCTAAGACCATGACCAAAAGGAAAAAGCGGCTCTATTTCCTTTTTATCATAATATCTGTAGCCTACAAATATACCCTCCTGATAACGCACTCTGTCACCCTCACCAGGGAAATTCAAATATGACGGATTATCGCTTAACTTTTGAGGAAATGTTTCTGCCAGCTTTCCGCATGGATTTTTCTTTCCGAACAAAATATCAACTTCTGCTTTTCCGACAGCCTGACCGCCTAAATAAGCTTCAAGAATACCCTTTACATTATCAATAAAAGGCATCTCAACAGGAGAACCGTTATGAAGAACTATAACAGTATTTTCATTTGCCTGAGAAACCTTTTCAATAAGCTCTAACTGACACTCAGGAAGTCTTAAATGAGTTCTGTCATAACCCTCTGATTCAAATGAATCTGGAAGACCGACGAATAATACTGCTATATCACACTTTTTCGCAGTTTCAACTGCTTCATTCAGAAGCTTTTCATCGGTTTTATCTTCATCGGTAATATATCCCTCAGCATAAGAGACTTCGCATATATCCTTCACCGCTTCAAGTGCAGATGTAACCTTATATGCGTTTATATGCGAGCTTCCGCCGCCCTGAAAACGAGGGACTGAAGCGAATTTACCGATAAACGCAATCTTTTTATTCTTATCAAGAGGAAGGATATTATCATCATTTTTCAAAAGAACCATACATTCACTTTCGATTTTTGCAGCTAATTCGTGATCTTTTTCTTTATCCCATACCACTTCTGATTTATTTCCGTCCTCATGTTTTTCAATCAGCTCTAAAATACGCTTTACACACTTATCAACATCTTTAATAGCAAGCTTTCCGAGCTTAACCGCTTCAACAATAAGCTTATCATTTTTACCCATAGACGCAGGCATTTCAAGGTCAAGCCCTGCTTTAACACCATTTACACGATTGTCAACCGCACCCCAGTCGCTGACGACAACACCTTTATATCCCCACTCGTCTCTCAAAATATCCGAAAGAAGCTTTGGGTTTTCCGATGCATGAACACCGTTCACTCTGTTGTATGAAC
The DNA here is from genome assembly GCA_900545345.1 of uncultured Ruminococcus sp. GTDB lineage: Bacteria > Bacillota > Clostridia > Oscillospirales > Ruminococcaceae > UMGS1601. Next base: position 72,297 of record UQYQ01000004.1, on the reverse strand, counting down.
ACATAACCGTCCACGGCTTTGCATTTTTAACAGCACCCTCAAATGAAGCCAGATAAATCTCACGCAGAGTTCTTTCATCGACTTCAGCGGAAGTACTCATTCTTCGGTGTTCCTGATTGTTAAGTGCAAAGTGCTTTAGTGATGTGCCAACGCCTCTTGACTGAACACCCTTTATATGAGCAGATGCCATTTCCGTCGAAAGATATGGGTCTTCTGAAAAATATTCGAAATTTCTTCCGCACAGCGGAGAACGCTTTATATTTGCTCCAGGTCCTAAAATAACAGCTACATCCTCTGCCTGACACTCATCACCGAGAGCTTTTCCCAGCTTTTCAATAAGACCCCTGTCAAACGAACAAGCGAGTGCTGACGCTGTCGGAAAGCAAACAGCTTTTATACTTTCTTCACTTATACCGTCGCTTTCATCACCCTCATTTATTTTTCTAAGTCCGTGAGGTCCGTCAGACATCATTATTCTTTGTATATCAAGCCTTTCAACTGATTTGGTATGCCAAAAACCCTCTCCTGAGCATAGTGAAGCTTTTTCTTCTAAAGTCATTTCATTTAGTATTTTGTCAATATTCATTATCCAAAATCCTCCTCAATGCCGCTAAATATTTTTCATCATCGCAAGGTTTTCTCTTAACAGGTCCTTTAATACGCTGACCTGCCATTCTCGCCTTTTTATTTGCATATCTTGAAAAAAGCAAACCGTCAATATTATCATTACTATATACCATTCCGAACTGATTTACAGGTACCGCTTTTCTGGCAAGACACATTGCAGCAAGCCCATAGTCCTGAGTTACTGCAATATCACCCTTTTCAATCATATTAACCAGCTTAAAATCTGCACTGTCCGCACCCTTATCAACCGTAACAATTTCAGCGTAATCATTTTTGAATTCGTGTGAGGTATCACATATGATTACAGTTTCTATATTTCGCTTTTTAGCTTCACAAACAGTAACTTCAACTACAGGACAGCCATCAGCATCAATATATATTTTCATTATTAAAATCATTCCCGTTAGCTGTCAGGTTTAACTTAATCAAATTATACAGCCAATGAAAATAGTATACCACAATTTAATTGAAATGAAAAGCCCAAGAATTTATTCTGCATTCTCATAAAACGATTAATTGTGCTTTATCGGCTATATTGTTTAACCAGCCGTTTCACATTTTTTTACACCTATCAAACTTTTTAACAGGCGGAGTGCCTACGGCGGCTCACCGGAGGATAATAATTGACAATAATAAGCTAAAAATAGACTATATTTTAGTTGATTTTTGTGTTACAATGTTAATGGTGACAAAAGTTTAACTTTTGGAATTAAAGAAAATACTGTACGAATGTAAAAGTATTTTCTTAAATCAATAATAATTTTAGAAACAGGAGGACAAAATTATGAAATTTTCTGATGGATTCTGGCTTACAGAACGAGGCTATGATGTAAAGTATGTCAACGAAGCCTATGTTATTGAAACAACAGAAAATGCTATCAAGGTTGTAGCAACACCTTCAAAGATTTATAACAGGGCTATGACACTTGGCGGACCAAACCTTGAAATCACCTACTCTTCAACAATGGAGAACTGCATCAAGGTGCATATCACACACTATAAAGGAACTGTTGACCACGGACCTCATTTTGAACTTACTGAGGACTATGGCTACAAGCCTGTTATCAATGAAAATGAAAACAGCGTTGAACTTATTTCAGGTAAAACCAAGGTTGTTATCAACAAGGATAACTGGAGCGTTCAGTATTTCTACGGCGATAAGCTTTTAACAGGCGGAGCATGGAGAGCTACTACAATAATTCAGGAAAGTCAGTTCAAAGCTAACGCAAGAATGGCTAAACAGGAAGATGATACTTTCTGGAGCTATCCGCAAGACCCTCATACAACATATATCCGCGAACAGCTTCAGCTTTCAGTCGGTGAATATATTTACGGCTTCGGTGAAAAGTTCACAACATTCACTAAGAACGGTCAGAATGTTGAAATATGGAATTCGGACGGCGGTACATGTTCAGACCAAAGCTATAAGAGTATTCCTTTCTATACATCATCAAGAAACTACGGTATCTTCGTAAACAGCTCCGATAAGGTATCTTATGAAGTTGCTTCGGACACAGTTTCAAAAGTTTCATTTACCGTTCCGGGTGAAGAGCTTGAATACTTCATTTTCGGCGGTGAAAACTTAACAGAAGTATTGGCAGGCTATACAAATCTGACAGGAAAGCCTGCACTTCCTCCGGCATACACATTCGGTCTGTGGCTGACAACATCATTTACTACAAACTATGATGAAGAAACAATAACATCATTTATTGACGGTATGGCTGAAAGAAATATTCCTCTTCAGGTATTCCACTTTGACTGCTTCTGGATGAAAGAATTTGAATGGTGTAACTTTGAATGGGATAAATCACAGTTCCCTGACCCTCCTGCAATGCTTGAGCGTCTTCACAAGGATAAGGGTCTTAAAACCTGCGTTTGGATTAACCCTTATATTGCACAGCGTTCAAAGCTTTTTGACGAAGGTGTTAAAAACGGATACTTTGTAAAGAAGAAAAACGGAGATGTTTTCCAAGCTGACGAGTGGCAGCCTGGTATGGCAATCGTTGACTTCACAAACCCTGAGGCTTGCGAATGGTATGCTTCAAAGCTGAGAGTTCTTTGTGAAATGGGCGTTGACTGCTTTAAAACTGACTTCGGTGAGAGAATTCCTACTAAGGATATTGTTTATTTTGACGGCTCAGACCCAATCAAAATGCATAATTTCTATACACATCTATACAACAAAACAGTATTCAATGTTCTAAAAGAATACTATGGCGAAAACAAAGCTTGTTTGTTTGCCCGCAGTGCTACAGCAGGCGGACAGCAGTTCCCGGTTCACTGGGGCGGTGACTGCTCTGCCGAATACAGCTCTATGGCAGAAACAATCAGAGGCGGACTATCACTGTCACTTTCGGGATTCGGCTTCTTCAGCCATGATATGTCAGGATTTGAAGCTACTGCTACTCCTGATATTTATAAGAGATGGGCTGCATTCGGTCTGTTCTCAACACACTCAAGACTTCACGGAAACCAGAGCTACAGGGTACCTTGGTTATTCGACGATGAGTCATGTGACGTTTTGAAATTCTTCACAGATTTAAAGGGTAAACTAATGCCTTACATCTGGGCTCAGGCTATCAAGACACACAATGTCGGAGTTCCTATGATGAGAGCTATGGTTATCGATTACGCAGATGACCCATCATGTCTGACACTTGACAGACAGTATATGTTCGGTGACAACATTCTTGTTGCTCCTATCTTAAATGATGAGAACCTTGCTGAATACTATCTTCCTGAAGGCAAATGGACAGATATCATCACTGGTAAAACTCTTGAGGGCGGAAAATGGTACAGACACGAGTGCAATTACTTTGAGATTCCTGCTCTTGCTAAACCAAATTCAATTATTGCGTTCGGTAACTTTGAGCGTGACTTTGAATACGATTATGTAAACGGTACAAACTTCACAATTTACAATCTCGAAGACGGCAAGACTGCTGTTTGCCCTGTATATGACAAGGAAGCAAACAAAGTATTCGAGCTGACTGCTAAGAGAAACGGCAATAAGATTGAATGTGAATATACAGATACTGACGCAACATTTACTATCACTGTTGCAGGTGCTGATAAATCAGCTGAGATTACTCCAAGCTGCGGCGGAAAAGTTATTATCGAACTTTAATTTAACTTTTGATAATATTGCATAATGAAATCTCCTATGGTAAAATAAAGCCATAGGAGATTTTAATTTTTATAATTTAAAGTGAATGGACTGAAACAATATGAAAATTCAAAAGTGTGAAATGAGCGACCTTGAAGCGGTTTCTGCCCTTTATGACAAGGTAACTTTTCATCTGACAAAAACTATCAATTATCCTAAGTGGAGATACGGTGAATATCCGTGTACCGACAGTGTTAAAAAAGCAATTTCAGACGAAGTTCAGTTTATGTGCGTTGAGAATAATGCAGTTTTAGGTGCTTTTATTCTCAATGATAATCCTGAGGGTGATTATACAAAGGGTAATTGGAAAATCGACTTAAACAGAGGTGAATATCTCATAATTCACACCTTAGCAGTAGACCCTGACTTGTCGAAGCGAGGGGTTGGAAAAGCTATGGTAAAATACTCTGTTTCATATGCAAAAGAACATGGTTTTAAAGCAATAAGATTAGATGTTGTTCCTGAAAATATTCCTGCAAGACGGCTTTATGAAAAGCTTGGCTTCACTTTCGCCGGAGAAAAGGATTTAGGACGCAGTATTGATGATATACCGACTTTTGCTTTATATGAATTGAATTTTTAAACAGTAAAGAAAATCTTCCACACTAGTTATTTAGATTAGTGTGGTTTTTATATATAAAGAAATTTCCGCTTTAGCAAACCTGCTAAATACGGAAATCAGTCAAGCTTTATATAAATTTATCAAAGCTTCAATTTCTTCCCTTTCGGGCATTGAATTTAATGCACCTTTTCGTGTAGTTATAATAGAAGCAGCAGCATTTGCAAAAGTGAGAAGCTCTCTTAAATTGTTCTCTGACAAATTATCCAAACCATTATCAAGAATATAATTAATCGCACACGCTGTAAAAGTATCCCCCGCACCTGTTTTTTCTATAGGTTTTATATCGGAAAAGGTTTCCTTAAAAACTATGGCGTCTTTATAACACGCTAAGCTTCCCTCTTTTCCCATGGTCACAAATATAATAGGAATTTTATAGGTATCTAAAAGAAGCTTTGCACCTTTTTGATAATCACAAATTCCTGTTATAAATTCAAGCTCATTATCGGATATTTTAAGAATATCACATTTTGAGAGACCGTATTCAATTTGAACTTTAGCATCATCAAGAGAGTTCCAAAGAGGTTCTCTCAAATTAGGGTCAAATGAAACGAGAAGATTATTCTTCTTGGCGATATCAACTGCATATCTTGTCGCTTCACGAACAGAATCATGCGTCAGCGACAGTGTACCGAAATGAAAAATCCTTGCACTTTTTATAATATCTTCTTTTACTTCGTCTTTTCTAAGCATCATATCAGCACCTGGATTTCTATAAAAGCTGAATTCCCTTTCACCGCCTGAAAGCGTGTGAACAAAAGCAAGCGTTGTATGAACATCATTATCTGTTACAAGACCTGATATGTCGGTTCCGCTTTTGCCGACTGCTTCGGATAATTGCCGCCCGAAAGCATCATTCCCCACTTTACCGATAAAAGCAGTTTTCTTACCGAGCTTATTCAGCATTGCCAGAACATTGCATGGTGCTCCTCCGGGATTCGCTTCAACCAGCGGATTTCCCTGAGGACTTTTTCCGCTTTCGGTAAAGTCAATTAGAAGTTCACCTAGTGCCGTAACATCAAATCTTTTCACAGATATCCTCCTCAAAGTTTAAATATTACAGTTGTTTTTCTTCTTTAAAATGCATTTCAACAGGGCAATAGTCTCCCCAGACTTTCGGAAGCAGTATACCGCCGTCTATAAGAGCTTTACCGGTAAAAGATTTCCCGCTTCCCTCTAAAATATAAGTTTTATCAGGGTTCAGTCCTCTTAGGAATATACGATTTCTCAGCATATTAGCCTGAGAGTGAAATATCATACCATGAACAAGAACATCCGATTTGTCTTTTGACACATACGACCACACAGAATAATTTTCGGTCATTGGATTGCTAAGTCTATAATAATCACCGTTATGAATAAGTGAAGCATATTTTTTAAAAGTTTTAATCTGCTCTTTCACAGATATTTTCTCCATATCAGATAAAGTATTCAAATCAAGCTCATATCCAAAACTTCCTGCCATTGCGGTAACAGCTCTAGATTCTATAGGAGTTACCCTGCCCGTCTGATGATTAGGCACTGCAGACACATGAGAACCAACTGCCCCTATCGGATAAAAGAAAGATGTTCCGTATTGAATCTTAGTTCTCTCATAGGCATCGGTATCATCACTGCACCATATCTGAGGGCAGTAATACAGCATCCCTGCATCAAATCTTCCGCCTCCGCCGCTGCAGCCCTCAAATAAAACATTCGGGAAATCATTTGTCAGTCTTTCAAGAAGCTCATATAAACCAAGCACATACCTATGCGGCATTTCACCTTGGTGCTCTGCCGGCAGTTCTGCTGAATACCAATCACTGATACTTCGGTTCATGTCCCATTTCACATATGATATGTCAGCACTTTTCAGTATCTTGCTGATTGAATTATAGACATAATCTCTCACCTCTTGTCTTGTCATATCAAGAACAAGCTGAAAGCGTCCGCGCATAGGTTTTCTTCCGGGTATTTTAATGGCCCAGTCAGGATGTTCACGATAAAGTATGCTGTCTTCTGATACCATTTCAGGTTCAAACCATATACCGAATTTAAGTCCAAACTCTTTTATCCTTTTAACAAGCGGTGAAAGCCCTCCTCTCAGCTTATCCTCATTCACAAACCAGTCCCCAAGTCCTGAGCAGTCATCATTTCTTTTACCGAACCAGCCGTCATCCATAACCAGCATATCAATTCCAAGACGGGCAGCTTCCTCGGCAATACCGATTAGTTTTTCATCATCAAAATCAAAATATGTCGCTTCCCAATTATTAATTAATATAGGTCTGTTCGTTGTTTTGTATTTCCCTCTGCAAACATGATGCCTTATAACCTTATGAAAATTGTGTGACAAGGTCTGCATACCGCTGCTGCTGAAAGACATAATCACCTCAGGTGTACAGAACTTTTCTCCTTCTTTAAGTATCCATCTGAATGATTCAGAATTTATTCCCATAACCATTCGTACTTGATTCAGCTGATCTTTTTCTATTTTTGTCTGAAAGCTTCCGCTGTACATAAGCACAGCACCGATACACGAACCGCTTTCTTCAGTACAATTCTTATCACATAATAAAACAGACGGATTCTGCTGATGACTTGATGTTCCTCTGCCGCTTGAACTTTCCTGAATACCGTGAACAAGGGGTGAACGCTCTGCCATACGCTCCATGGCGTGACGGCCGTGAAAATGTATCCATTCCCAATTTCCATAAGGTATATCAAGACACATACTAAATGCCTTTTCAATCGTTACAGAGTTTTTTCCGCTGTTTAAAATAACTGCACTTCTTGTTATAATATCAAGGTTTTCTAAAACGCCGTATTTCAATATGACTGTAATATTGCTTGTGATATCTTTAAGCATTATCTCTAATGTTTCTGACTCATTATCATCTGCATATACCGACGGAAGTCCCAAAATCGTATACTTTCCTTTTTTTGTGAAATACCCCTGATATCTTAAATCAAGAGCATTACTGCCGTCAGAATGCAATACTGAAATAGCTGACAATCTGAAATCCCCGATTCCGGCCGTTGAATACTCTAAAGGCATTGTATCGAGCGAATAATTTCTTTGATTACCTGCATCGTAAATGTTGCCGGAAAAACCCACATCAGGATAATCAAGCAGATATTCCATATCACAATTTGTTTTAGCACCATACCAAATATGTTTCAGAACACCGTATTCATCAACTTTCATTTGATACATTGTATTTTTTGTTTCAATACAAAAACTTTTTTCCTGCTCATTTATTTTTACTGACATAGAATTTCTCCTTTCAGCCATTTACTTATTCATAAATTTTAAACTCATACGATGTTAAATTTGCATCCAAAGTAACACTGCCGGTTTGCCAGCTTCTTATAATTTTCAGTCTGTCTCCCTCTGATTCAATCTGAATTTCCCCTTCAAGATTGAATGCAGGATGTAAATTCCTAAATTCCATAAGTTCTTTTAATTTCATAACAACAGAACGATTCATTTGCTTATCTATTTCCTGTAATGAATAATAATGACGATTGATATCACGCCCGTTTTTTGTCTTTTCCATAAGCCTTATATCATTCTCGCCCGCAAACAAGCCCACATAATAAACCTGTGGAATTCCCGGTGCAAAAAACTGTATAGCCCTTGCTAAAAGATAAGCATCATCATTATTTCCAAGTGCAGAATAATAAGTCGTATTAACCTGATAAATATCTAAATTGTTATAAGCCTCTGAGCTGTAAATCTTTTTAACATTCGCACCTTGATTATACATTTGTTCTTTTACTTTGTCAATCTCTTCACAAGGAAGTAAATCTTTTACATCAACAATACCTATACCGTCATGTGTGTCAAGTGTGGTAAACTGTTTCATCGGACACATTTCAAGCCATTTTTTCAAATAATTACCCGTGTGATTATACAAAGCATGAAGCGTCAAAACAGGAAGTGCAAAATCATATATCCAAAATCCTTTTTGTGAAATTTTCATGGGAATTGTATAATGCTCATGAATTTCAGGAAGAATTTCAGCATTATTCTTCTTTGCAATATCTTCGATTTCATATAACAAGTCCCAAATATCAGGTTCTATAAAGAAACAGCTTGTATCCGGCTTTTTAATTGCATATGCAAATGCATCAAGTCTTATAACCGAAGCTCCGTGAAGACACATACCCTCAAGTGTTTTTTTTATAAATTTTTTTATTTTTTCTTTTGTCACATCTAAGTCAATCTGTTCTTCACAAAAGGTGCACCATATCTTATCAGTACTTCCGTCGGCAAATTCGGCCATAATATACGGTGCCCTTGGTTTTCTTTTATATATTTTATCGATTTGTTCATTCGTAGGACAGCCGTTTTCCCAAAACTCACTGTAACGGATAAAAAAATCTTTATACTCTGACCTATCTTTTTTCAAAAGAAAATCTTTAAAGTATTCAGACTGAGCAGAGATATGATTAACCATAAAATCAAACATAAGGTAATAGTCTTTACTAAGTGACTCTATATCATAAAAATCTCCGAATCTTTCATCAACCTTATCATAGCAAATAGGTGCAAATCCCCTGTCGGCAGACGACGGAAAAAACGGCAGAATATGAACACCTCCCACAGCTTTTTTATAATACTTATTTAAAATACTGTGAAGTTCATTAATATTTTCACCCATGCTGTCAGCATAAGTTATAAGCATAATTTTATTAGACAGCTTCAATTTATAATTTTCCTTTCAGAATGTTTTTTTAACTTATCCTTTTACCGCACCGTTTGCAATTCCGCCCAAAATCTGTTTCTGGCATATAACATAGAATATCAGAATCGGTATCAAAGCAAGAAGATAAGACGCAAAAGCAAGATTATAGTTTGTGCCGAATTGAGTCTGAAAATTAAGCTGTGCAAGAGGAAGCGTTGTCTTTCCCGAGCCTGACATTATAACCAAAGGCGTCATAACATCATTCCATGTTCCTAAAGCTGTTAATACAGCAACTGTTGCATGCATTGGCTTCATCATAGGAAAAATTATTGTCCAATAGGTTCTCCAGGTAGACGCTCCGTCAATATCCGCTGCTTCCTCTAATGCCAAAGGTATATTTTTTAAATATCCGCTGTAGAGCATTACATTAATAGGCATATAAAATACTAAATAAAGAATAATAACACCCAACCTGTTTGCAATCCCCATTTGTGCAGTCTGTTTAACCAACGGCATCATCAAAATTGCAAAAGGTACAAACATTCCGCTGACTATATAAAAATACAAGAATTTATATGACTTCTTTCTTGCCATATTTCTTCCTATTGCATATCCTGTCACAGAGTGAAGCAAGACAGCAATAATTATAGTAGCAATTGAAATAAGCAGACTGTTTCCAAGAGAATTCCAAAAGTCAGTTACCCTCATGGCTTCACGAAAGTTATCAAGACTCCATGATGAAGGAAAGGATAAAGCACCTGCTACATCATTTGTCATTTCCGAAGGCTGTTTTAATGCTATGATTACTGTCATATACAACGGAAAGAAAACAGTAATACAGCCTAAAAACAAAATTAAAGTTAAAAGCTTATTGGTATGCCTTCCCTTTCTTCTGAACTTAACTTTCTTTATATCTTTACTTCCCGATGTCATAACCGAAGTTATATTATTGCTCATAGCTGCTGCTCCTTTCTCCCTGTCATTTTCATTTGAATAATTGAAATAACAACTATTACTACAAAAAACAATACCGCATTTGCACTCTGAAACCCAAACTGTCCTCCGTCCATGCCGTTTCTGTAAATTAAATATGAAATTGATTCTGTACTCTGTGCAGGTCCTCCTTTTGTGAGTGACATAATCTGGTCAAAAACCATAAGCATATTCTTTGTGCTTAATACTAGGTTTATCGATACAAAAGGCATAAGCATAGGAAATGTAAGCTTCCAGAATATCTGCCACACACTCGCACCGTCGATAGTTCCGGCCTCATAAATATCATATGGTATAGTCTGAAGTCCTGAAATATAAATTATTGTGTTCATAGCGACGGTCTGCCATACTCCGACAATCAGCACGCCAATCCATGCATATGCAGGGCTTGCCAAAATGCTGTTTTGAAGCCAACTGATATTGAGTGCATTTCCTATTGCAGGGACAATATAGGTGAACATAAAACTGAAAATATATCCTACAATCAGACCTCCCAGAATATTCGGGATGAAATAAACACCTCTCAAAAAGCTTTTCGCACGAATTCTGCTATTTAATGCTGTCGCCATTATAATACTGAGAATATTTACTATAATTGTTCCGACAATAGCATATTTGAATGTAAACAAATATGAATTTCCTACTCTTGAATCACCGAATAAATCTATATAATTTCTTAATCCTACAAAATCGAATTTTCCGAATCCTCTGTAATTTGTAAAACTGTAAACTGCACCGATTATCAGCGGCAATGTATTAAATAAAAAGAACAGAACTACCGCAGGTGCGGCCATTGCACTGTGTACTCTCCTTTTATGGTTCAAAGGTTTTTTGTGTTTCATTATGAGTTCTCCTTTTTACATTCCTGTACTTTTTTAATCAAATCACGGTTATATCTAATCCAAGATTCATCAAAGTTGTTCAAAAATTTTTCTGTTGAGTTTTTGCTCTTATCCATTAAATATGTCTGAATCATAGCGTCTGCACTCATTTCGCTTGGATAATAATGGTCATGATAGTCTGACATTCTTCCTTCGTCTATATAATTCTTCATACCGCTTAGTGTACTCGGCAATGTGAAATTTCCTTCTTTACATGAAATTGCACTCTGTTCATCAAGATAAATCTGTATTGTTTCGTCTTCGTACAAAAAACGAAGAACTTCATATGCTGCATCTTTATCTTTGCATTCTTTCAAAACAGAAAACTGCAAGTCAACTCCTGAAACAAGCACATTTTCCTGTTCATTTTCATTAGCCGGAAATGTAAAAGAATCAATATTCATATCAGGATTTACTGACTTTATCTGAGGAACTGCATAGTTACCTATTATAAACATTGCCGACTCTCCTCTTGCAAAAGCGGTACAGGCATCGTTATAACTGTAAGCAAAAGGATTAGGCTCTGTATAATTTAGCAGTGTTTTCATTTTTTCGGCAACCTGATAATATTCTTTTTTAAATGTGGTTTTTCCTTCATTCACTTTAGCACAGGTATCAGCAGGAGCTAAACCCACTGCAAGTGCATTCCATGGAGCGAGGCAAGTCCATGTATCTTTAAAACCGGAATATGTGGGATAAATACCTGATGACTTTATAGTTTCACAAAGACTTAAAAATTCACTCCATGTTTCAGGAATTTTCCAGCCTTGCTTTTGAAACATATCCTTATTATACAGAACACCTGCTGCGTTGGCTACAAAAGGAATAGCGTATACACCGTCCTGGGGAATGAATTCAAGCTCCTTTTCAATTTCCATATATACAGGCTTTATTTTTGAAACACCATCAAAATCGGAAATATCCATAAACATTTCGGCATCTAAAAAATTTGAGTAATTTATATCTCCGCCAATTGCAACTATATCAGGATAATCCTCTCTTATAAATCGAGTTTTTAAAATAGTCATCGCTTCATTAGGCGATTCGATTGAAAGCTTTATATCATCATGAGTGTCATTAAATCTTTTTTCAATTTTCTCAAACGCTTCTACTGCCTCAGGCTTATATTGAAGCATTTCAATTTTTTTTACACCGCTGCTGTTTTTATTACCGCTGCAGCCTTGAAGAGACAATAACACAAATAACATGCTTGCAGTGAGCAAGCTTAATGCTGATTTGCTCTTTTTCATGTTCATTTCCTCCTTAGAATTGGTATATACTAGGATACTATTATGTTCAAATGAAAGGATTTAATGCAAATTATGCTATAGACATAGTTGATTGTTATCATTTTGAAAAATTAAATATCTAATTTTTCAACTTTCATTTATAGATTTATTTTGTACAAAAAGCACAAATATTAAACTAAAAAATTTACATTTAAAATTTTATTTATAAAAAAAGGACAGCCATAATGGTTGCCCTTTATATCGAATATTCAGTGAAACACTTAAATTGTAAAATATATTCAGTAAGTTTCACCCTTGGTGTTCAAGTCACTTTTATCCTTTTAATAAAAAAAGCCAACCGGCTTCGGTTGACTTTTATTATTAAAACACTAATCACATAATAACGCGTGAAATATAAAAAAGTCACGCACTATTTTAGTACGCGACCCGGATGCAACATCACCGTTGCTGGTGCGGATGAAGTGACTTGAACACTCACGAGTCTCCTCACTAGAGCCTAAATCTAGCGCGTCTGCCAATTCCGCCACATCCGCATATTAAGCCGTTTAATCAAACGACTTATTTATTTTATCACAACTCCATATTTTTGTCAATACTTTTTTGAAATTTTTATTAAAGCAAATGCTACTATTCATCAATAGAACAATTCCATCATTAAATCATTATCACAATCTGATGAAACAGCAATATAATTGTATGAAGTTACAATTGGTATTAATAAAGCTTTATCATAGCAGAATTCTTCAACATTCTCAAATAAATCTTCAGGAGCTTTTTGATATGCTTCACAGAGCATATCTGTATACTCATTTTTCAATTCCGTATCAAACTTAATGGTATTTTCAATTAATTCAACAGGATTTAAGCCGTTTAGTTTTGAAATATAAACATCACCCGCAGCAGTACCTGAAGCAAGCTCTTTCATACGATTATTATAGTCATCTTCATCGAGTTTCTCTGCATCTAAATTGATATCGGCGTTTTTAAGAATTGATTTAATATACTCATAATAATCACATGAATTACTGTCATTTTGACATATAAATGACAAATTGCTAGACGATGCATCATCTAGGTAATCTTTTGCATCATCTATATCAAAACTAATTTCAGTAGTAAAATTCTTTTTGGCCTTATCAACACTTGTTATTCCCAGTGGTATTGTTTTGTCGTCATAGCCGTAAAACTCTTCTGCCAAAGCCTCTCTGTCAAAAGAGTGGGATACCGCTTTTCTTAGATTTATATCAGCAGATTTTTTACTGCCCAAATTAAAACCAAGATAATAATAATCTTCATTTCTTGTCTTATATACATTGTGATAATTACTGTCTTTTATAATATCCAGAATATCTCCTGAGTTTGTATAAAACATGTCCAAATTGAAATCTGATATATCTCTTTTTAATGTGTCAAGAGGAATTGTTTTTAAATATATGCTTTTGTATTCATATGGATTTTCATCGCAATATTTATTCGTTATCAAGTCAATATTGCTCATATAAATTATTTTAGATATCTGATATGGTCCTGTTCCCAGTGGATATATATTATTCTCATCTGTTCTGATTATCGGCAGAGTTAAAGACATTATATTCAAAGCCGAATTCTCTTTAAAAGAAAACTTAACTGTGTTTTCATCGACGCATTCAATGCCTTTTATATCTTTTGACAAGCCGCCTGAATATTCGGATATGCCATCAATAACACTCATTTTGTTCTTGCCGTAATACTCACTGCTCGGTGAACATAAATGCATGTAAGAATTTTTTATATCCTCTGATGTGACAGCTTTTCCGTCGGAAAATTTTATATCCTTTAAACTTACCGTTGCATTATTTCCGCCATCGGAAAATTCAATATTATCAGCGATTTTATATGTAATTTTCATGTTCGTTCCTATTTCGATTAACGGCTGATAAATCAATTTAATTGATGATCTTCCCGCTTCTGTATCATGAATATAAAGTTCCTTATCCGACGGGATGCCGGAAACACCGATTGAAAAATTCTCTTTCTGTTCTTCGGTTTTCTTTATATTATTCTTATCTCCTTCATATAAAAGTGTGTATTTAGCAAGCATTTTGCTTTCTTGACTGTACCTGTCATAAAAATATTTTGCTGTCAATCCGATCAGCACCAATAAAATCACACTGAATAAAATAATAACACAGCGAATTTTGTGTTCTTTCAACCAACTTAATTTATCCTTTAACATCTTTTAGCTTCCTCATAATTTTTTTTAATTAATCTTAACAACTAGCTGAAATCATTATAGCACTTAGAATGTTATTTATCAAGTCTTATAGTCATGATAGGTATTATAAAATATATTGCCCGTTTGATTCATCAAACGGGCAATACTTATGACAAGTTTAAGATTTTATCTTATGTCACTTATTTAGTTTTTCTTTTTTTGCCGAAAACAATTAATATCAGCAGTGAAGCTCCGCATGCAATTTTCATAGCAAACAGAATTCCGGCAAAATCATCTGATGTCTGTGGAGAGATAACATCTATTACCACAGGCGGTTCGACAATTTCAATAGGCTTTTTAGGATTTTTATCGTTCGGAAGCTCAATCTCACCATAATCTTCCGGATTCTTATTCAAGTTTACATTGAGAGTTAAAGTTCCGATACCCTTTACAATGTCATATCCGTCTATGATATTAAATTTACTGTTCTCATCATCAGAAAGATTGCTTAATACTATATATCCGTTCAGTTCATTATCCTGTGCACGAATATTGATTACCTTAGCATTCTTACCTGCATATGAATCTGCATTATAGCCTTCAGGAATAACATCTATCCAGAGCTTATATCCTGCAAGATATGTTTTATTATCAACTGTTACAGACAGCGGAAGGTTATTAAATGAGTAATGTCCATTACCATTTGTTACTGAAGTCTTAACAAAGTCTTCAACCTTAATCCATTGTCCGTCAGCAAGATAATACTGCTGTAGATTTACAGTAACATTTGAAATATGCTTTTCACCCTTATTGACAATCTTATCTTCATTTTTATCATCCCAAAGAACACCCTGAATTGAAGATGTTTCAATCTCAGTCAATCCTCCGTCACTGCCGCTATGAGTGTTAGCTTTAATAATATCATACTTCTTATCATTAACTTTACGATAATAGTATTTATTATCTTCCGCTGTTGTTTCAATTGCAATAACAATATATTCATCATCTGTTGTCAGATTCAAAGTATCTGTTATTAAATCACTGTCAAATGCCTTATCTTTTCCTGCATGATATTTAGTTATTGCATATCCCTCAGGAAGTGATTCAACCTTCAGCTTATATCCTGCTAAATAAGTTTGTTCTTCCTTGACAACGCTTACATCAAGATTATCAAACACATACTTTCCGTCAGCATTTGTAAATGCACTAAGAGGTTCAAAATCTGTATCCTCCAGCCATTCATTGCCGTCGTGATAGTATCTGGTCAGCTTAACCTCAACATTTTCAAAACCAACAGTTTCATTGTCATCCCGAACGCCGTCATAATTTACATCGTTCCAGATTACACCTTCAATTGATGTCTTTTCAACATCAGTTAATCCGCCGTCATTGCCTATATAAGCCTTCGATTTGATAATGTCATACTTTTTCTCTCCGACTTCTCTGCAGTAATAAACATTATCATCTGAATTTGTCTCAGCTGCGACAATAATATACTCGTCATCTGATGTCAGGCTTAATGTTTCTGCTATCAAGTCATTATCAGCATTTTTATCTTCACCAACCTGATATCTTGTTACCGCATATCCTTCAGGCAGTGACTCAACTCTCAGCTTATATGATGCCAAATAAACATTTTCATCTATCAAAACGCTTGTTTCGAGATTTTCAAAGATATACATTCCTTCAGAATTTGTTGCACAAATCTGTTCTATGAACTCTGTATCCTCTTTCCACTCAAAACCGTCATAATAGTATCTGCTCAGAATAACATTAATGTTCTCAAATCCGGCCTCATTTTTATCTTGAATACCATTATAATCTGCATCGTTCCAGATTACACCTTCAATTGAGGTTTTTTCAATTTCAGTCAGTCCTCCGTCGTTTCCAGCATGCGGCTTAGCTTTGATAATATCATACTTCTTATCTCCAACTTGTCTGTAATAGTATGCATTATCATCTGAAGTAGTTTCTGTTGCAATAATGATATACTCATCATTTGCTGTCAGATCTAATGTTTCTGCTGTCAAATCACTGTCAACTGTCTGATCTTCACCGACATGAGGTTTCGTCACTGCATATCCTTCAGGAAGATTCTCAACCTTTAACTTATAAGAAGCTAAATAAACATTCTCTTCAACCTTGACATTTGTTTCAAGATTCTCAAAGGTATACTTTCCGTCACTGCTTGTTAGAACGCTTGGTGACTCATATTCTGTATCCTCTATCCACTCTGTGCCGTTATGATAGTATCTAGTCAGCTTAACCGGGACATTTTCTATACCGGTTTCATCTGCACTGCGAATACCGTCATAGTTCTTATCATTCCAGATTACTCCTTCGATAGAAGATTTCTCGAATTCAGTCAGTCCTCCGTCATTACCGCTATAAGCTTGAGCGTCAATAATATCATACTTCTTGCTGCCTACTCTCCTGCAATAGTATTCACTATTTGTAGAAGTTGTTTCAGTCGCAATAATTATGTATTCATTATCCGCTGTGAGATTTAATGTTTCTGCTGCCAAGTCACTGTCAATTGCCTTATTTGAACCTGCATTATACTTGGTTACTGCATATTCTTCAGGAATTGATACGACTTGAAGCTTGTAACCGGCTAAATAAACAGTGTCGCCTATCTTAACATTTGTTTCAAGATTTTCAAAAAGATATTTGCCGTCAGCATTAGTTAAAACGCTCTTTGCTTCATAATTGTTATCTTCTTTCCACTCAGTACCGTTATGGTAGTATCTGCTAAGCTTAACTTGGACATTTTCAATGCCGGTTTCATCTGCACCACGAATACCGTCATAGTTCTTATCATTCCAGATTACTCCTTCAATAGAAGATTTCTCGAATTCAGTCAGTCCTCCGTCATTAGCCGTTGAAGCAACAGCCTTGATAATATCATACTTCTTGCCGCCTACACTTCTGTAGTAATAATCGTTATCTTCAGAAGTCGTTTCCGTTGCGATAATAACATATTCATTATCTGCCGTCAGTTTTAAGTTCTCTGCAATCAAGTCACTGTCGATTGATTTGTCAGAA
This sequence comes from uncultured Ruminococcus sp., assembly GCA_900545345.1. Lineage (GTDB taxonomy): Bacteria > Bacillota > Clostridia > Oscillospirales > Ruminococcaceae > UMGS1601. The sequence goes on along the minus strand of UQYQ01000004.1, from coordinate 54,849 downwards.
CCTGCACGATATCTTGTTACTGCATATCCTTCAGGAATTGACACAGCCTTGAGCTTATAGCCTGCTAAGTAAACATTTTCTCCTACCTTAACACTTGTTTCAAGATTTTCAAAGAGATATTTACCTTCTGCATTAGTTACAGTACTCTTTTCGGTAAAGCCTGTATCCTCTTTCCACTGAGTTCCGTCGTAGTAGTATCTGCTAAGCTTAATTTCGATATTTTCAAACTTAGACTCGCTGTCATTTCTGATACCGTCATAGTTCTTATCGTTCCAGATTACACCGCTGATTGATGTCTTTTCAATCTCGGTTAATCCTCCGTCATTTTTATCATAAGCATCAGCATTGATAATATCATACTTTTTACCGCCAACTGTTCTGCAATAGAATTCGTTGTCTGTATCAGTTGTTTCAGATGCAAGAATAATGTACTCATTATCAGCTGTCAGATTTAAGCTTGATGCTGATAAGTCGCTGTCAATCGATTTATCAGAACCCACATGATATTTCGTTACAGCGTATCCGTCAGGAACTGATTCAGCTTTTAACTTATAGCCTGCTAAGTAAATCTTACCGCCTATCTTAACATTAGTTTCAAGGTTTTCAAATAGATACTTGCCGTCTTCACCGGTTACAGCACTCTTTTCTTCAAAGTCCGTATCCTGTTTCCACTCAGTACCGTTGTAATAGTATCTGCTTAGCTTAATCTCGACATCTTCGAACTTAGACTCGTCTTCTCCCTGAATACCGTCATAGTTCTTATCATTCCAGATTACTCCTTCAATTGATGTCGTCTTAATCTTGGTTAATCCACCATTGAAGTTTTCAACCATTCTGAATTCAGCCGGTGTATATCTGATACCTTCAACCTCAACAATATATTGTTCGCTGTCATCATCCTCATCCACTATGTGAGCAACAATCATATGCTCATCCTTTTGAACCATATTTCCGGTTTCAGCGTCAATATTACTGTTATGCGCATAGTCAGAATTAATTCTGTATTTGGTTATTGCATATCCCTCAGGGATTGTATCCAAATCAACCCTTATCTTGTATCCGTATAATCTGTTTTGATTTCCTTGATCATCAGGGTTTTCAGGATTCTTAGGTACATGGATATTAAGGTCTGTAAACATATACGAGCCCGATGTTGGGTCAGTTAAGGTTCTAACCTCACCAAACTCTTCATCATATACCCACTTACCGTTTTCATAAATATCCCTTGTCAGAATAACAGCTATCTCTGCGTCAACAGGACCTTCCTGTTCGTAGTAACGGTATAGACCATCATAGTTTTCATCGTTCCAGATATAACCTGAAATAACTGCTTTATCCTGGAATTTTAGACCTGCATCATAATGACCGACAGTTTTACCGTCAACCAAATCCAAATTATGAGATGTGCCATCCGGTAAAGTGATTGACTTAACAGTGCTGTTATAAGCACCGCTTATTCCAGGCTGTGCCTCATCAGCAACTATAATATACTCATTTGATGCTGTTAAGTTTTTAGTTCCGATAATTAAGTTGCTGTCAACAGACGGGTCATCACCAACATGAGATTTTGTTGCCAAGTAATAACCGTTAACATTCTTCAGATATAACTTATAACCTGCAACATAATATTCCCCGTCAACCTTTACAGATGCCGGAAGGTTCTCCAAATTATAATTTCCGTCTGAATCAGTGTTTGTTTGACTGTATGCCAGCTCTGATGAAATCCATTTAGAACCATCATAGTAATATTGATTTGCAACTACTGTAATTCCGTTGACAACCTTTTTATCATCATCTGTATAATCTGCAGGGTCATCATTCTGAATTCCGTCATAGTTTTTATCAACCCATACCAAACCGGTTATATTACCCTTGCCGAATTCAACATATCCTGCGTCATAACCATCAACATCAGACTTAATAACCATATCACATCCGTCAATAATATATGGTGTATTATTAACGGAACCATCTGATTTCGCTTTATCGGCAACTGTGAAGTATTCGTTAGCAGTAGTTAAATAGTTATCAGAGCTATTCAAATCACTGTCTCTTAATCCCTCGTTTTGCTTATATCTTGTTATTGCATAACCTTCAGGATTGCTGCTTGTTACCTTTAATTTGTAATAACACAGATATGTTTTACCATTCACTTTAATGAATGTAGGTACATCGTTAAATGTATAAGCACCTGCTTCATTAGTTGTTGCCGAAACCTGAACATGATTTTCTTTAGTTGTCAGGCTGCCGCCGGCATCCTCATAAACTCTTACATATTTATCAGTTTCAGGATTATAATAGTATTTTTCAAGCGAAATGCTAATATCTTTAATTCCCGACTCAGCGTCGTCACCTGTTTCTCTGATTCCGTCATAATCGTCATCATCCCAAACAAAACCTTGGATTTTAGCCTTTTCAATCTCTTTTAATCCACCATTATAATCTTCAATATCAACAGCGTCTGCAATGTCATAGTCAACACCGTCATAGCTGTAAGTATAATACTCGCTTGTTTGGTCAGAAGCAACTGACGAATTAATTAAGTATTCTTTGCTTGCTGTCAGATAAACATTAGTAATCTGATTAGGTGATGATACCCAAAGCTTGCTGTCAGAGCCATCTCCGACATTGCTCTTTGTAACTGCATGAGTAAGATTTCCATGATTATCAACAGGAAGTTTATTGAGTTTCAGCTTATATCCCGCAAGATATTTAACACCGCTTACTTCAACAAATGTCGGTATGTTCTCAAACCTGTAATGTCCGTCAGCGTCTGTAACAGATGCTGTTACAAAGCCAGGAGTCTGAACCTTAGTCCAGGTATTATCTTTAAAATAATACTGTTCAAGCATTACGGTCAAACCGCTGTGTCCTGATTCAGAATCATCCATCAAACCGTTGTAGTTTTCATCATCCCAGATTGTACCGCTGATATCGGATTTGTTAAACTCTTTAATTCCTCCGTTATAAACATTATTGCTTTCCTGTTTCAGAGTAATATCGTATTTAACATCGCCGAGTCCGCTGTCATACTCACGGATATAATAATCGTTATACTGCGGCTGGCTTCCCGTATTTTCACCGGTAAAGCTGTCAGCAGCTTTAGCAGCTATAACATATTCATTCTTCGCAGTCATATCCAGAGTTTTGTTATTGAGCGGAACCGGATTGACATCACTGTCTATTCCTGTTCCTGTTTTGTACTTAGTAACTGCATATCCGTCAGGCAAGCTTTGAAGCCTCAGCTTATATCCTGCCAAATAGTCATTTTCCCCGACAGTTATATAAGTAACAACATCAGCAAAGGTATAGCTTCCTATATCACTTCCCGATACAGCAGTTTTAACAAAGTCAGAAGTCTTAACAAACTGCCATTTGCCGTTTGAATCAAGATAATACTGATCGAGATAAACTGTCAAATCGCCATATCCGCTTTCATCAGCGTCTTTAGTTCCGTTATAGTTTAAGTCGTTCCAGATTATTCCCTTAATAGTTGTTTTTTCAACAGGCTTGATTCCGCCGTTGTAATCTGTTACAGCTTCACGGGATGTCACAATATCATAGCTACGTTTAACGCTGTTATATGTATAATCCCTTACATAATAATGATTATGACCTTCATCAGCACTTCCGTCAGCACCGTTTTCAGCCTCAGCTGCTAAGATAATATATTCACCCGGAATATTGAAATCAATAGTGCCGTTTGAGTTAGTGCCTTGTGTAGAAGCAATTAAATCACTGTTGATTGTGCCGTCTGCTCCTGCAACCTGATACTTAGTTACAGCATAACCATTCGGTACTGCCTGAAGCCTTAAACGATAACCTGCAAGATACTGCTTACCGCTTGCCGTCACATAAGTGCTTAGGTCATTAAACTGATATTTTCCTGAGGTTGCGGCAGCTGCAGAAGTTTTTGCGGTAACTGTATTATCAGCGTTGACCCAAGCTCCGTCTTTCAGATAATACTGATCCAGATATACTGTCAATTCATCTTTATATCCTGTTTCAGAACTGTCTTTAAGTCCGTTATAATTTGAGTCTTCCCATACATAACCTGTTATGCTTGAAACTTCATACTGTTTAATACCGCCGTTATATTTATCGGTAACATCGGTTTTTGTTGCTGAGTCATATGCAACCCTTGTTCCGTCATCCTGTACATCATACAGAACATAAGGGGTATTAAACGAATCAGCGTCAGCGGCCTTAGCGATTATGAAGAAGTCGCCGTCACTTGGTGATGTCATATAATCCTTGATATCATAGCTTCCGTCATAACCTGCTGAAACCTGATTATTATATGAAATCCAGTCACTGTCGATTGTTCCCTCAGGTGATTCAGAAGTTGACTGTTTATATCTTGTTACTGCATAGCCTGATGGCAAGTCTGCCTTAATTCTATAGTATGCAAGATAATCAACACCATCCGCAATAACATGAGTTGGGATTTTACTGAATGTATATCGTCCAAGTGAAGCATTGTCAGAAGAGGTTTTAACTGTATTGCTAAATCCGCTTACTTTAACAAATTTTCCGCCCTTCTTATAATACTGTTCAAGAGTGATATCGACATTTGAGATTCCTGTCTCGCTGTCACCCTTAATTCCGTTATAATCGGCGTCGTTCCATACCAAACCTGTAATAGTTGAGTATTCACGAATCTTCAGACCTGCATTCATGTTTTCAAAGCTTCTTGACTTAATCAAATCATAATACATTGTCTTAGCCTCAGACGTATCATAATTCTTAATATCAGTCTGACAAACATACTTCCAGTTATAATCCTTATAATCTCCGTCAGAATCATTACCTGCCTTAGCCTTTTTAGCGGTGATAATATACTCATCATCGTTTTCTAAAACGGTCACCGGAATATTTGTCGTACGCTGACTGTCCTCATTGCCCTCAATGTCAGTAACATAGAGCTTGCTGTATACCTTATCAGGATTGTCAACGTTCCAGTATTTTGTTGCAACATAATCTGTAGGGAGATTTGCAAAGCTTACCTTATAACCGGCAAGATATTTAACACCGTCAACCTCGACGAATGTCGGAAGATTATCAAACGAATAGCTTCCGCCTGTCTTGGTTTCAAATGTTTTGAAATTACTTCCCGGCTGTGCATCAATCCACTTTCCGCTCTTGTAATAATACTGTTTTAATACAACTGTTGTGTAATTATCAGCGTCGAAATACTCTGTTTCGTCCTCGTCAAAAACGCCGTTGTAGTTAGTATCATTCCAAATCACACCGCTGATTGATGACTGTTCAAACTCCTTGACTCCTCCGTCAAAATCATCATAATCATCAGCCTTAATATAATCGTAAGCATAGTCATGGTCATTATTGTTGAGAACATAATCATCATAAATTATGTACTCTTCAAACCACTTGTTGCCTTCTTCATCCTTAGCTCCCTCTTCTTTTGAATGCTTAGCCGTGATGAAATAATCGCCGTCGCTTGGTGAAGTCAGATAGCTTTCAATACTGTAATCAGTATATCCGGCACCCTCCTGACTGTTCTGCGAAATCAAATGGCTGTCGATTATATCAGCTTTTTCAAGCTCACCGTTTTGTTTATAGCGTGTAACAGCATAATTCTCATATCCGGTTGGAAGACTGTTCAGCTTTAATCTATAGTGAGCCAAAATGCGTCGTGAATTAAGCTCAATATAAGTAGGAACATTTTCAAATGTATACTTACCGTTTGCATCAGTCATAACAGTTCGTGGCCAGTTATCGTTGATAACAACCGCTTGACCGTCAATCTCAATGCTCTGACCCTTGACAATCTTCTTGTATTCACCGTTTAACTTGATATACATTTCAAGCTGAATTTCAGCATTTTCAATTCCCTGTTCATAGAATTCAACATTGCCTTTATCGTCTTCGGTCGTATTCATGATACCGTCATAATCGAAGTCAGCGTTATAATCACCGTCTGAATTCTTTCCGTTATCATCCCAAATATAACCGCTTACTGTTGAATCCTGAATCTCAGTAAATCCGCCGTTGTAATCAAGAAGTCTTTGCGCTTCACTGGTATCATAGTAAAGCTCGTTTCCGTCTCCGTCAACATACTTTTCAATATTATCTATACCGCTGTCATAGATTTCTTTAGTTGTCTGACCGGCAATGATAATCATATTGTTTTGACTATCATAGTTGTTGAATGGACCTGTCTGATTTCCATCATCATCATAGTCATACCATTCATCACCGATTAGATAATACTTTAAGTCGCCTTTATAATGAACATCACTGTTTTCGGTAGAACGGTCCTTCGTATACTGCTTATACTTTGTTATAGCATAATTGTCATACAAAGATTTGTTCTTTTCAGGGTCAATCAACATTCTATATCCGCTCATGTAACTATTGCCGTCATCAGCTTCATAGTATGTCATTACATTCTGGAATACATAAGAACCTGCTTCTGATGTCTTTATATCTCTGTCCTTGCCAGGAATATAAATCCATTCACCGTCCTTATAATAGTATGATTTAAGTGTAACGGTAACATTGCCGATACCATTTTCATAAGTATCCATAATACCGTTATAGTTCTCATCATCCCAAATCCACTTACCAATGAATCCTCTGGCACCGTTTACAAATCCAAGCGAGATGCTGTTGTTAATCTTAAATCTCTGATTGTCATCTTCAAACATAGGATTATTATCAGCATCATAAGGTACACCTGTACCGAACGGTTTTGTTCTAAAGCATCCTACTGCCTTTGATAAGTCGTTATCCTTATCATTTTCAAGCGGATTGTTATAATGTGTGAACGGTGACGGCTTGAGAGGCTCTGCACCCTGATATGCTGCCGAAACAACATAATGCCTGTTAGGGTACAGTCTGAATGAGTAATAACCGCCTTCAGCCGTATCGAATACAGCCTGGTTTCCGTCTCCGTCAATTGCAATATCATCTGAGATATTACCCTCGCCATCTACTTCATATAACGCAATATGAACATCGGCAAGTTTATCTTCGCCTTCGTCCATTATACCGTCACTTTCGATAAGCTCTTCGCCTGAAGATTCATCTATACCGTTTGCAGTTTCATCAAGCCAAGCATATCCGCCATAGGTGTATGGTCTTGAAATACCAAGCATATATGATGTCATAGACAAATCATAATCTTCGTGAGTTTTGTACTTTTCAGTTACAGTAGATGCGTCTGAGTCATCAACAACCGGGTCAACCTTTATAGATTTAGCTGTCTGAACTACAAGATTTCCTTCAGCAGATTTTGCTACAGTCTGATCCCATGCCAAATCAGCTATTTCGCTTGTATGATCCTTAGGTGTACCGTTGTATACTACCTTTCCGTCTCTTAGAACGATAATAGGAGTATCCGTATCGCCTAACTCTCTGGTTGTTATCGAATATTGATTATACTCTTTAGGGAAAGTATATCTCAGCAAATAATCTCCCGGTTCAAGGTTTGAAAGAATAAAGTAACCTTGATTGCCGAAATAGTCACTCTCGGTTGTGTAAGAAACAGGACCGTATTGTGTATATTTGTAAACCTTATTTACAGGGTCGCTGTATATATACTCGCCTGTTTCTTCATCGATTAATACATAACGAGTTGTCTCAGGTTCAGTATTAGTTGATGGGTCCGGGTCCGGTGCAATTGCCTGACCGTCCTTGTTAACAGCATATCCGCTCTTTGTCAAAAGCTCAACAGTAACTCCGTTTACACCAGGGTCATCAAATTCCCCGTCAAAGTTTATATCAGTAGTAAGTTTTGAAAGTATTTCTCTTCCATTGTCACTCTTTGCATACTCTGCTTCGTTAGTCTTAGCGTCGTAATTAAAGTCGTTCCAAACATAGCTTCCGATATATCCTCTTCCGGTAGGCGCTGATATATATGCTCCTGCTTTTGCATTTTCGATAATCGAATATACACCTTGACCTATTGTGGTATCCCAATACCTTCCGACAAATGTATTCCACTGAGAGTGGCCGCTGACCTTCTCAATGATTTCTCTGTTCTGTGCAGCTGCGTTTTCCTCTTCAGAAGTCGGTGTTCCGACATATTTCGGAAGATTCAAAGGAGCATGAAGCTTATAAACCAACTCAACTCTGCTGCTAGGCGGAATCGAATAGCTTTCATCAGCAAGTTCAGCCCAAATTGCACGAATACCCCTGAGAATATTATCATATTCACTGAATGTAATATTTCCGGATTTATAATCTGCAACTAAATCACTAAGTTTAACAAAGTAGGCTTGTTTCTCATGTATATCACGATACAACCTCTTATAAAAATCTTCGGAATTAGCATCTGCTTCTGTCGGAAGATCACTGATGTCCTTTAAAACATACTTGCCGTCAGCATTCTTTCCTACCGGTCCTACCCAAACTTCATACTTATCGTCTGCTAACTTTTTAGTTTTACCGTTAGAATCTGTTTCCCTCAAGAAAACTGTTTCAGGAATCAGGAAGCCGTTCCACTTAGAAAGTCTTGCTGAACTCCAAGTCCTGATTTCATGGTCATCTACATGAGGAAGAAGATCATAGAACAAAACTTTATTATATTCAGATGTAACAGTAATAGGATTTCTGTTCTGAAGTGATGAAGAATATGAATAATCTCCGCCTTCTTGTACTCTTGCAGGAAGTGTTGTCTGCAATGAGTCAATATCAGACGACGAAGTCTTATTCTGTACAATAGTTGACTGTGCAGTCAATGACAATGCCTGTGAAGACATTGTAATAGCCATATCTCTGTAATCATTGTTTACATTAACATCGTGGCTGTCAACCTCATAAGAAACCATATTTGTTGAACTTCCTGAAGTTTCAGGAATATACGGTTTAAATGTACCGGACTTGAATCCGTAAACCTTAGCCTGAAGCAAATCGTTTGAAACTGAGTTAGTGTTGCTGGTATCAAGAGGCACCATTATCTCAATAACGATTCTGTATCCCGGCTGCAAAGTACCTGTATAATTGAAATTCAAAACCTTTCTGTTCAAGTTGTTCAAAGAAACAGGCTTTACCGTAAATGACGGATTTGTCGGCTTATGTTCATCTAACTCAACATCATTTATTGACTCTTTGCCTTTCAGGTTGTTCTTAAAATCTTCAACTTCTTCCGGAGTAAGTAAACCGCTGTTTTGCATATCAACATACTCGCCGGTTTCATCTTCAACATGCCATGTCCACAACGGAGCATTGTTGTCAAGATTCTTAGCAGGTTCTCTAACCTCACTGCTTGGATCAGGGTTGCCCAGTTCGTCTCTGTCAACATCAGCATAAGTCTTATAATTGTTGCCGATGTAGTATCCGTCAATCATACCCTTTGAATCATCCTGATAGTTAACATACTGAAGCTTATCTTCAGACAGAGATTCAAGATACGGAAGAATTAACGCAATATTCGGACTTGATAAAATATCTTCCTCTGCTTCAAGATTACCGTAATTGTCAGTTGATAATATGTTAGTACTTAAGTTCTTGTAGGTAACAGTATACTTAAGCATTTTACTGGTCATACCATTGATACCTGAAATGTTTGTAGACCATGAATATTTATCGTTTCTTGCACCGGTGAAGTATCTAGGCACAATATCAATAGATACCCAAGGCAGCTGAGGATCCAGATAATAACCTGTTCTTGACCTGTTTTCAGAAACAGCGAACTTGTAATCATCATATCTGTTTATAATACTAGAAAAATGGTTGTTATGGACAGCAAATGACAACTTTGTATCATCAGCTCTTGTAACAAATTCAACTCTTGCACTATTATCTTTAACATTTTCAGGAAGCTCTTTTAAGTTATAATTATCAGGATCAATATCATTCATATCCTGAACACCGTCTTGCTCAGGGTCAGCATCAATATTCATTCTTAATCCCGCAGGTACCGGGAAATACTTAGGAGCCTCTTCATCGGTAAAGCTTAAATTAACATTGCCGTCATTATATTCAAACTCACCGTTAAATCCTTCAGTTTTAATAACCCAGCGAATTTGTCTGATAGATTTAACTAAATCTATATTGTCCATAGCTGAAATTGCCGGAGCCGGATTATTCAGATTACTCTTGAGTATAGAAATATCTGCATTAGCGTCCAGAGCATATCCGTTAGGATTTCCCACGCTTACCCAATAACTCGTTGAAGCATTCTTGTTTGAGTAAATACCATCATCGGCTTCTGACTCAGGATAAATAAAGCTTGCTTCGTTTTCAGGTGAAGTACTTACCAAAATATACGGATATACCTTTAGATGCTTACTATATACCGAATGTATCAGGTTGTTATACTTTGGATTATATTGTGTTTGTAAGTCAGCAGCATCAGGAATTGACCAGTTACCTGTTGAAATTGTGTGTACATAAGGATATACTACAGGGTCACTTAGTGTTCCCTCTTCAACATTTCCTACCTGTGTTGCATGATTTGCCAGGTTATAGTTTACTACAAACTCGTTCAATGATGTCTTGTCATTAGAAACCTGATCTAAGTATGTTACAGTTTCATATGACTGTTTAACATGAGGATCTTCCGCAATTATTACCGAAGAGTCAGGATCATTTACCTGAACACGAACATAATTCAAATCAGAACGAATTGTGCCGGCAGGTTTTTTTACTGAAACCTTAGCCGATGAAGCAGTCAGATAAATGCCCTCATTAATTCCGTCAATATCAGGCTTAGCTTCGGTATCGCCTTCATCACTATCTTCATCCTGACTGTAAACTACAGCATTAGCCAGCTTCATGACTTCCATACTTTGCTCATTAAAATTGAAATCATATGTGTCATATGCTATTGAATTAGCGTCAACAAGTTCTTTTTTCTTCTCTTCATAAACAATATTGCCGTATTCATTATATACATAGCTTCCGTCTTTATCCTTTTTAGGCATCAGACATCCGCCTCTGGTATAATATTTATAACCTTCCCCGTCTTTTTCCCGCTCTGCAAATAAACCGTCTTTGGTTATAGCATATTTTCCGTCTGTATTACGGAGAGTCACATATACCTTTGAATAATAATTATCCCAGCTGTTTTGATTTGAAGCATCAGACATAATCTCAAGATTATCAATTCTTGTCTTAATTTTGAAATTAAGCTTACCTTTAAAGTATCCTGCCGGATGATAACCGTCAACATATGTATTATCATCTTTGCAGTCGAAACCTTCTTCAGGAGGTGTAGTAATCTCAAATACAAGAGTTTCTGCTCCCCGCTTTGTTTGGGAATTTGCTCTTGTTAAATCACCGCTGTCTGCAGTTGAAACATTGTCTTCAAAATAACGCTTAACAAGTTCAACGCCCCAGCCTTTTTCTTTTGCCTCTGCTACAGTAAGCTTTGTGGTCTTACCTGTAATATCATCGGTATATTCAATATAATAATCGTCTAAATAGTCATCCTCATCCCAGTAAATCACATTTTGAGGGAGCTTAAATGTGACAACTATTTTTGAATGGAATATACTTCCCTGATATTTGTAATCAGATTCTTCATCAGCCAAATTTGATATTTTAGCACTGTACCACAGAATATCACTGTAATCGAAATCAGAACCGTTGTACTGATATTTTGAACGGTTTTCTATTTCGTTCAGATCTTTTGTTCCGCCTTGCATACCTTCATCAGATTTTTCGGCTGCAACCATGTTTTCAGTCTTAAGAGATGCAGTCTGAGTTCTGATTTTTAATGTGTTTACAACTCCCATGTCATTTCTTTCATCAGAGATCGTAATGTCACTGTGAGTCATATCAATATCATCAATAATGGTTGTGTCACCGTCTAATGTTGATTTGATATTATCCGGAATCAAGCACTCTGTTCTGTAAGCTGAATAATCATCTATATTCATCTTATCAGATTCATTGTACTTTCTCATCGTGCCAACCATATAAGTGTTATTTTCAAACTTATGGTTCAAAAGCACATAAGGATTAGGGTTAGGAGCAGTACCGCCGTTTTCATCTGTAGAAGGAATCATAGGAAGATTACCGCTTGTATATGTATAATACGATCGGTTAGTAGTGTAATTTCTTCCGTAAACAGTTGTTTTGATTGCGTCTTTTCTTGCGTCTGAAGTTGAACGGCAATAGAAAGTATAACTGTCATTAATCAGAGGTGCTATCGCTGCACGAGAACGCACAGTATAAGGATTTCCCGAAATGTCGTTATCCGTTTTAAATTTATACGCATTAACCTTACTTGAAACAAATGAGTAGTTGTTCAGATAATTATTAAGTAAGTCTTCCTCTTCACCATCATTTGTTAAGTTGTCAGGCTCATCATATGTGAATGTCTTTATACAGAAATTATACAATGCATCATTAGGAATAGCAGCATCTCTGCTCTTCTTATCAGCAAGCTGAGATTTTGTCATTGCTGCCTGTGTATCGTTAGTTTCTTTAGCAAAAATCTGAACGACATACCGCTTGGTATCTGCATCATAATAGGTAGTTGTCTGATAAAGCTCTTTTTGCTTATCGAGCTTTGTAACACCGTCACGGTTATAAATTTCCCACTCAACTGTTTTCTTTGCGTTAGCTTCATTATCAGTTGAAAATCTTGAGCCGTCACTGGCCACAGGAACTATACCATAAGGAAGTACATTGGTAATTACAGGAAGGCTCAGTGTTCCCTTCTGTCCGCCGTCAACATTATAGTTGTGAAGCGGTTTCTCATTTACATATCGTCTTACACCTGAGTTACTGTATGCATATTGATCCCACCAGTATTTGTTCTCAACATGAATGTTCAGCCAATTCTTTTCACCCTGAGTTTCAGTATAATACTGCGGAACCTCAGTGCCGTACATTTGGTTTTCGTTTTCACCGATTACTTCACTGATTGTAGACCATGTTCTTACCAATGGCTGTCTTTGAATTGCTCTCGTACCGGTTTCGGCATACAAATTACTTACATCAGCTGTGTCATAACTGCTTAAATTACTGTTGTTAGTAAATTTATAGTTAGACGAACCTTCGTTTAATACAACCTCTTTGTTTTGAATGTTATATCCGTTTACAGACGGCATATTCGGTGATGTTGAACCGTATTTCAAAGAACCAAGCTGCGGGTCAGCAGTGTAATAATGGAAATACAGCGGACTCCACAGAAAATCCATACCGCAGTTTTGATTATGTTTTGCATTTAATTTTGTAGAACCGTCCCAGTGGTCAATATCATATACCTGATAATAATAATGATTTTGGCTGCTTTCAGCAACATAAGGCTTAGTTAATACTCTGTCATACCAATATCCCACTTCTGTATTTGTATAAACACGCGCAGGAATGTCAACACGAGTAATATATCCATAGCTGCTTCCCCTGTTAAACCATTTATTCAATGGGTTTCTGACAGTTATTTTAACTGCATAAGGGGTAAATTCCTCAGCGGTATAGTATTGGTCTGCGGAATCAGTCATTGTTTTATTCTGTTCCGGATCTCTCATCTTCTTAGGTGCAAGATACTCAGGATTCTCAGTTTCCGGAGTCTGTATAACCTCAACATCTACAAGTGATGAATCAATTGCCTTTGAAGGAACTGAGTTGCTTGTCGTTTCATTTGTAAATGCCTTAACATCGATGCTGCCGTCTTCATTAAATACAGGCTTCATACCATAAGCAAATGTATATATGAAAGTTACACCGTCAAGATTCCAGTCTCCATAGTTATATGCCTGAAGTCTTACATTTACATTCTCATTATATTCAAGAGCCGCAGCACCTGAACGGTCGGTAACCATGCTTACATAGTTGCGGTAGCTTTGCTCACTGTAAGACTGACTATATGTACCGAAATACCAATAATCAGGGTTAATTACAGTAGCACCCGTATGGTCACCGGTTGTGCTCTCATACTGAATATTTCCGCCGGTGTCGGCACTGACAAACTCAGAGCTTGTTGCAAGCCAAGCTTTTTGAAGATGCAGTCTGGTCTCACTCCATACAACAGGAGATGATACATTACCGTCATTGCCGCCTTCATAATCCCAGTTAGCGTAGTTTCTGTTACGCTTGTTGCTCATAACAAAATTGAACCAATCCCTGTTAGCACCGCCGGCTGTGTATGTAACTGTCTGCGGACGCTTTTTCAAATCGGCAACTTCGTTAATTGTAGAATTAGCTGTATACCTAATTGCCTGAGAATTGTTAGCAGTCTTTGCATCTTCATCAATTAAAACGCCGTTTTGTCCGCTGATTACACCGCTTGTTGCAGAAGAACCAGGAATGTATGAAACGGTCTGATCTAAGAATTCCCATAAATCAACCTGAGTATTCTTTTTAGCAGTAAATCCAATGTCATGAACCAAATAATCCATATCCATCTGAATACCTGAGTTTCCTACCGGCTGGAAGTTGTTTCGGGCATCAACAACATTTGCGAATCCACCGGTAAGCATCGGATATAAATTACCGTAATTAGTTGTACTTGAATATGATGTATGAACTATTCTATACTGATAATATTCACCTATTCTAGGGAAATAAGCAGGGTGAAGACCGCCGGACTCAGTGGTTGCGGCAGTATTATCAGCATTATAAGTTGAAGTTGTATATACCATTGGTAAGTCGTCCTGACGGATTTTAGCATTATACCAGAATTCAAAACGATCTCCCGGCTGGAATACTACCTCTTCTTCAGCGTCATCTTTATGACGCAGTCTTACTTCATAAACTTTGAATTTTATTTTATATGTGTTAGAGGTTGAAGGTTTTAAATCACTGAATGACTTGAAATTTGAATTTGATAATGTAAAGCCATCAGTATAAGTCATTTTTCCGCCAAAGTCATAATCCTCAACTTCTTCAGTTACCTTGGCAAGATACAACTCAAGACCTAATTCATCAAGAGTATGTTCTCCATCCTTATCGACAAATCTGGCACCGAAATCGGTCAGGCTGTCGCCAACCTCATACGAATCGTATAAAGTTTGAGCAAAATATTCAGGAATCTTATCATAGAATACAGGATTTATAAGTCTTCCCTCTTCTCCTGCCTGGGCACCGTTGTTAAGTACGGCAGTGTTATTTTTGAGGGTTACTTTCTGCCAAATAGTATCATTTGGACGGTATCCTGTTTTCTGAGAGCTTGAACTGTTATATACAGCTTCAGCCTCTGACTCGTTTTTAAATGTTTGTGTATGGAAAGTCGGAATCGGATTTTCACGATATACTCTAGGATTGCTTACAACAGAATCAGCAGTAGAAACCGTATGTGAAGTCATTGTAGGAGTTTCTGCCACATTGCTTCCTTCTTCTGTTATAGAAACAACAGACTTATTCTCACTATGAATATGTTTATATTTGTTGTTAGATGTGAAATACTGTGTGTAAATATCAGCTTTCTTAGCTGTTGCATCGGTAATGTCCTGATATCTTCCCACACCTGTCAAAACAACATTTGAAAGCCCTACTTTAGTCTTTGCAGTTGATGAATAAGCAGTAGATGTATCAAATCCTTTGAGATCATAATAAACCCATTTAACACCGATTACATTTTTAAGATCTTTGTCTGTCATTAAAGACTGAGCATACTGATCCTCTGTCTTATCAGGATCATATTCATAAGACTTCCACTCATATACAATATTACCATCATCATCAAGCTCAAAGTCTATATTTTCATCTTCAGCTGCATTGTTTATCTTTGCTACCTGATAAAGCATCTCAACATGTGAAAATTTACTTTCTTCAGGAGTAACAGTGTAAGGCTTTGTCAGCTCAAAACCACGGTAAAAATGCTTAACTCCCGATTTTACTCTTGTTTCAATAAATGAAACAGCAACTTCATACTCGTCACAATAATGACCGGTTTCGTTATAAATATTGCTTACTGTAAGTTTAGAACCTTTTCCGTCATAGTTTTTAGCTGCATTATCAACAGCGTATGACAGTGATACAGGTGCAGTTGACTGATAAGTAAGACTGTCGTTAGCAACTGATCTGTACTGTGTTTGATTTTCACCGTCTTTATAAGTGCTTCTGTAATAGTTTGTCACACCTGCAAAATCAGTTGAAGTCTTATATACAGATGAGCCTCCGAAAGTAGAATTTCCATCATCAATATAATACTGTGGATAAGTATGCTTAGGCTCAGCTCTAAACTGAGCAGAAGCAGTTCCTACAGTAACATTATCATAACTTCCGCCGTTCTCTGTAAGCTGAGTTATAACTTTAATATATATACTTTCGCCGGCATTGATTTGGTCATCATTTTTACTTCCGTCACCTAAAGACACATTAAGTGTCTTATAATTTGTTTCCGAAGCATCAGCTCCGTCTTTAGAAACTAATGTATAATCAATACCCTTATCTGCCGCAATTTTGTCAGTTCCGTTCGCCAGTGTAGCAGTAATACCGTCAACAGTAACATTTGATGACACATTACCGGTATTCAAAACATTACCTGATGAATCAACTACTTCCCATCTGACAATACGCTGACCTGCAGGAGCAGTAAATGTAAGATTTGTATGTTCAATCGGAATTAATGAACCGCTTGCCGCACCTGCTGTCATCCTGTATTCAACATAATCATAAGGTGACAAATGCAGATAATCAACACTTATCTTAGCCTGAGTCTTTGAATCTAAATCATACATACTTGTTCTCTTCAAGTTTACAGAGAATGTACCGAGAAGATTTTTAACACTGTAATATGCAGACTTTACATCACCTTTTGCGGTATTATCAGTATTTCTGTATTCAAAAACATTGGCATTAGGGTCGCATGAAGTAAATGTCGTAGACAGTTTATTAGTTGATGTTCGTGCAGGATAAGTATTAGGATCTTTTCCGAATGTAGGAGTTGAAGTTGAATCCCAATTATCGCTTAAGAAATTATCAACAGTTCTGTCAGCATACACACCGTCATATAGGAAAGAATAATGGTTTGCTGTTTTATCGGCAGACAAATACTCACCGTCACCTAATACTGTCGTGCCGTCAAGTCTGCTTCCGTGAACAGCATAGAAATTCAGATTAAAGCTCGAAACATGAGCCTTTAAATATGTCTGATTATTGGTACCATTGGTATATGCTGATGCATATTTAGTCTGACCTTTGCTGTAGAGGTCTCTGATAATATTTTCAACATTTACAGTGTATACGGTTTCACCTTGTACTGTTTTGGTGTCATTTACATACACTGCATAATTCCCTTCGGAATCAAAACCGTTCTCTCCCTCACCTTTAATTACTTTTACAGGAAGATTGTTACCATTTAGGTTAAGTGTAAAGGTTTTAATCTGGAACCATTCATCATCAATAAGGAACGAAGGTATATAAATGTGCTGCAGCCTGTAATACTGATCCATTGTATTGACCGTAGCCATAGAGTCGATTCTTGCAGCTGCATTTTCGCCTGTAGCACCGCCCTTGTCTTGGTTAAACAGCTTAATCTTATACATACCGTCAGTAGGCGTATTATTATCAGATTCGTAGTCATTGATTGACTGAGAAGAACTGTTATTCTTAGTAGTTATCCTATATCCGCCTCTGAATGAAATCAAATATCCCATAATCAGTGCAGAGTCTGAGAAAGGCTGAGAGTATAAAGATTTTGTAGGGGCATAATCGGTAAATGAATCTGACATAACAGTATTCGTTCCATCTGCATCAGGGTCAACCTTATTAATTACATACGGTTTTCCATGAACTAATATATCCCACTGCGCATTTGTACCATGGGTATCTGCCCTTAATTTATCGGTCAATTCTTTTGAATAATCTGCTGTTCCCGGAATGTCATATATAGCCATTTCATAATTAGTTACGAAAGTGTTGGCATTCATTTTAAGAGTATATGTTCCGCTTGTTTTATCAACTTCACAACCGGTAACATAAACAGGTTCTTCAACATCACCGCCGCCATCGCCTGATGATTCAAGTGCATTGACAAACGCAGACTCAATTTTAAAAATGCCTACATACTCTTTGCTTGGCTCATCACGCTGATTGACAACAGCCTCTGAACCGATAGTAAACATATCAGACTCACTTGTAACATTCACATTATATGTATTTGTATTCTGTTCACATCCATCTGCTTTTGATGTCTGCTTAATAACATATTCGCCTTCATCTACACCTTCAAAGATAAAGAAGCCCTCGGCATTTGTTTCAACTGTACTTAGCACAGTTTCAAATGCTGTATCACTTTTACTGAATATGCTGAATTCTACCCCGCTGAGTGCATTACCCTCATTATCCATTGCTTTACCGATAATAACAGGTGCAAGATGCTTCCCTGTCGTATCATCGTCAGGGTTGCTTTGATCTATAAACTCAATTTCAGGATATGTTACCGTCGTATCTGCATCAACAGCATTATCAACAGTAACCGGATATTTAACTTCGGATTTAGTGTATCCCTCGGCTTTATCTATCTGAGCTACAAAATACTTACCGTTGGAAACATTATTTATAGTAAAGAATCCATTATCATCTGTAGTAACAGTTTTAATCGGAGTTTCCATATCAGTGTCATCAGCATCAAATAAACCTACTGTGATATTTTTCAGGGCTCCGCCGTCACTTCCCACAATTTTTCCGGCAATTGCAGGTTCGTTTTCTGTATCAATTTCGGGAAAATCACCTATATAGCTTGGATTTAAAGTAAGCACAATAGGTTTTTCCATTGTTACTACATTGTGGTTTCCTGTTACCTCAGGCACACTATAAGAAGAAGCATTCAATTGATATCCTAGCTTCTCTTTAGTCTGCTTAACAGTATATGTACCGTTCGCAACACTGCCAAACTGAACAAAACCGTTTTCATCTGAAACAGCAGTATATGCAGGAGTTGAAGAGCTTCCGCTGAACAAACCGAATTCAACTCCGCTGACAGGCTTATCAAAATTGGAAACAATTTTGCCCATTACAATAGTAGGCTGTAAAGTTGAATCAGGATCAGGATATACTATCTTATCCTTATCGTCTTCATCTTCCTTTATATTGTTATCGTAATTAAAGTTTATCTTCCAATTGGTTGCATCACCATAAAGTGCTTTTAATTCAGATACAGGTATCTCAACAACCTTAGGCGAATCAAGATTTGCATTTTCATAGCCCTTTGATGCAAGTGTAAGCTTAATCACATCATCGTCCTTGAAATATTTATAAATATCCTTTTTGATTTCCAAGCCTGTTGTTAAGAAACCATGATAGTCATAAGTCTTGTCAGGATAAATAGGAGGAAGCTTATCTGAAATTACCGTTTTATCGGTATATGACAATTTGTTCACCCAGTCATATTGGTCGGCACGAACTATAGGACTGGCAACTGTCCAATGATATCCGTCATTCTTAGGTGCAACTCTTGCATAGACATCATCTAAAATATGAGCTGTAGGAATAGAGGTCATATATCCCTGACGATAGAAGCTGATTGCATAGCTGTTGTCACTTGCGAAGTCCGCAGCTCTGTTCTCATTAGTAGTAGGGCTCGTTCCTACTCCCTTTAATACCATATCATTATCGTTTAAAATATGGACTCTGGTAGTCGAATACAAATCTCTTGCTGTATATTCGTAAGCTGTATATGTCCAATAGTAATAATTATATGTGTAGTGTCTGGTCCACGAACGATATTTATTCAAGAATGACCATGATGATTTTTTATTTGATGATGAACCCGAATCAGTTCTCTCTTTACTCCTTCCGTTGTTTCTGTTACCTACCGTCACATCGGCAGAAGCAGTAGCAACAGCTTCAGACATCTTATAAAATCTTCCTGTAACTTCAAACATACCCTGTGTTGAAGAATTAGTCTGATCATACCAAATACCATAATCAGGAGAAGCTGCAGTTTCACCGTCATCTAATGTCTGGTTCTGGTTTATGTCAATATTAACTATTACCTTTGTAATAGGATTCTCAGGCGGTTCACTTCCGTATTCTGAAGGATCAATATAATAATGACTGTCATCATCAGAGAACAACGTACTGTCTGTTCCGTCAACATTTATAAGATTTACTCTTGCAAATTTTCCTTCTGAGTTAGACTCGTCAGCCTGATATTTAATCTGATTGCCCTGTAAGGTATATTCTGTCTTATCCTTATAAATAACTTTAATAAAGTTTATATAATCCTTGGCTCTTGGGTCAACCTTCAGATAATAAGCATCAAAACTGTCAGAAGGCAAATCAACCTTTACATTAACTGTTGCTGCTGTGTTCAGAGATTGGTCGTGAACATAGTCCATACCCTGATGCTCCTGCGAATCATATGCAGGATTTGCATTAGGAAGATTGTTTTGGCTGTTTTTAAACTGCCTGAAATCAACAGCAAATGAACCTATAGCTTTATAACCTACCTCTAACTCTGAGTTATCGGCTTCTTCACCCCACATTGAAGACTCAGAAAACAGATAAGCGTTTCTGCCGTGTACTCCGTTAGGAGTACCTGTAGGCTGAGCATAATTAAATCTCAGATGTTCAAGCGAACTTGAAGCCGCAGTATATTTTTTACCTGCAGTTGTTGTTATGCCGTCATTATAGAAAGCCATAACAGTAGTATCAAAGTACATCTTTGAAATATAAGCCGCAGTTGTGTCCTTTGCGTCCACAATATATTTATTAGTATCTCTTGAGACATCATAACCTTCTGACTCTCTGAAGCAGTCAAGGTAATTATGTGTATCTACAACAAGAGTATCGTATTTTCCGAAGAGAGAATCATCATATCCGTAAAATTCAATATAACGCTTTTCATCTTTATTATTACCTACAAGCTTAACATCTTTTCCGTTTAATTCAACAGAAGTCAGATTTGTAATATTAAAGTATTCCGTGAGCTGCTCTCTGGTAAATGTCAGAGCATTGTCTGAATCATATTCAAATACAGTATCCTCACTGCCTTCGATATAAAAACCTGTAACTCTGCCGTCATCATTCTTTTTAGGCAGAAGAACCACAACTCCGACTTTTGAATTAGAAGCATTTTTGCCCGAGATTTTAATATTTTCAAAATTACCGAACTGATCGATTAAGTCTTTATAAATCATCAGTTTAGTTGTATGGAAACCGGTTTTTTCTTCGCCCTGCTTCTCATAAGGAACATCTGCTATAATTTGTGTATCATCTAAAACAGAAATTGTTTCATTAGCAAAAATTGCACGATACATAAAATCTCTGTCATACGGAACACCGACAATAGTTTCATTTCGGTCGGTATTATTACCGGCAGCTCTTGTTGATTCGTTAATATCATTATAATATATATGAGTATTAACGCTCAGATAAGGACGGTCAACATGGAAAATTGCAGAATTAGTCTTTTTCTGAGATTTCATCAGCTCATGCAAAGGAGTAACTGTTGTAGTGGCTGTTAAGTCATCAAACCAGTCACTTCTGCCGTAAATGCGAACATCTGCCGCATTTCCCTTTTCATTTGTCAAGCTTCGTTTCAAATTAGAATATACTATGCGTATATCAGAAAGATAATCCAATTTACCGTCTAAATCTATTACTATATTTCCGTCAGCATCAATATACGAAGCCTCAAGCTCATCTAATGTCAGTGAAATGGCAGGGGTATCCGTGCCGACTTCGGAACCGAACTCATAAATTTCAATATGGTCGATAGTTCCTGACTTTGCATAGTTCTCTGAAATTGTAACCTTACTGCTCTTGAAGCCTTTTACAATATCATTGCCGTCAAGAGAGGTCTTTACACCGACGCTGTTCATATGAATATCAACATTTGACGGACCCGCTTTTGATATGCTGTTATTCTCAATTATAAAACTATAATATAAATCATCTACTTTATTCGGAACAGTTAATTTGTTTTTGCTTTCACTTGTGCTGATTCTGTTAGCTGTGGAAATTATATTAATAGCTGTATCGGCAACCTTCATCGTCGCTTCGGCACTGGTTCTTGAATCTGCATTTATACTTCCGACAACCTCGAATTTCGCAGTAGCTTTTAAATCACCTGTCCAGTCTGTCTTACCGTAAACATTAATGTCAAGCTCTTTTAATTCATTGAGATTTCTGTTACCGAAAATTCTTGAAAATACAATTCTTATATTTTTTACTCTTTCAATACTGTCAGGAACCTCAAGATATACTTTTCCGTCCTTGGATATCAAATCATCAAAAGACACAGTCATATCAGGAACTACATCATCACCGGTAAGAGTATAGGTATCATTATCCCAGTCAAAAATCTGAATCTTATCAATGATTGCGGTTGTTTCCTGACCTTTAATATAGTCGTCAAATTCAATTTTTCTTGTATCAAAGCCTTCAATAACAGACATGCTTTCAACAGGAGGATTTCCTACACTGTTCATAACAATATCCATAATTGATTGAGTACCTGTAGACTTAGAATCATTTTTCAGTGTAAACTGATACCAGGTGTCTTCAGTCTTACTCTTATTCGGTACAGACAGGCTTGGATATGTAATGATAGTATTGCCGTTTTTATCCACAGTCCTTTTTATGCTTGCAGACTGAACTGTACCTTCATCATTTTTATAATACACACTGCTGTCTATAATCGGTATAATTTTCGATACATTCAAAACAGCGGTTGCATCTACAGTTTTATCTAGTGCAGTCTGATCGTTTCCGTCAAAGCTATAATCGGTTTTTAATGTGGCAACAGGTTTAATATCACTCTCAGTAGTCGGAGTTCCGTGAATTTCAACAAAGCAATTTTCATCGGACTCAACATCATCAAAAGTAATATCAGAATTTATTTTATTTATGTCAAAGTCTATACTATATACATGTCTTACACTTGATGACCAAACAGATAACGGTAAAACAACATTTCCGTCAACAAGTGTCGCACCGTTCTTCACAGAAATATTTCCGCTTGAATCAACAGACACATAATCTGACATATTCAAAACCTTCTGCGACTTAGCGTTCTTTGAATTAACACCTTTTATAGTCATAGTTTTAATATCGGTGTTTAAAACAAAATTTTTGCTCAGTGTGATTTTTGAAAGCTGAAGTCCGCCGGTTGAATACGAATTATTAGGATAAATATTTTCAATCTTTAATGATGCCGGAGAAACTTCGGATATACTATCATTGCTGATAATAAATCTGGCTGCAGCTGTATCGTCATTCAAAGAAACAGACTGAGGGTTACCTTTTTCTACCGTCTTATAAATAGTATCATAGAAAACACCTAAAGCTTCAATCTCAGGATTAGCTTTTTCTGTCTTAATTACAGCATTGTCTTCTTCGACAGTCTTATCCTCTGCCATCCATTTAGCTTCAGTCTGTGCAGTTGCAGTCTGGAAGTATCTATACTCATAATTAGTATTGATTTTATTGTCATAAGTCCACAAATAAGGGAATTTACCCTTCATGGTAATTAAACCGTTAAATTTTGTATATCTTCCGATTTGCTCCTTGAATACAAATTTAACCTCTCTGTTAAATGTCAAGCCGGTTTGATTTGTCAAGGTGTCACCGATTTTAATTTTCCATGTTTTAGAGCCTTCGCGGTACTTTTCATCATTAAGTTCCGCATCATAATCGGTTGTATCCGATGATAACACTGCACTCAAGCCCAGCTCTTCCAGCGTCTTGTAAACAGTATCACCATTTGCGTCAGTAAATCCGAACTGGATAAACTGATTAATATTACCGTCCTTTACCTTAAACCAATCATCAAGCTGAATATCTTTAAATACATAATCATTATCCAGTCTTACATCGATTTCATCCAAATCGAAATACTCAGGAACAGTATCGGTAGTTACTGCATTAAAGACAGGAACATTACCCTTGCTGTGAAAACCGTCAAGATAATATCTGTCTACCTTGCCGATTCCGACAGTTTTATTGTCAACTATTTCATCATTGTCATTAAGTACATATTTGCGGTGTTCAAAGTTGTCTCTTGTTGACCTTACAAATTCACTTCTGTCAGTATTCTGCTTTGTCCAGTAAATATTACTTCCGCCGCCGAAGATTATTGTCGACAGCAATGTTGACTCGTTATCGAATCCAACAGATGCATTGAAATTGTTAGGATAAGGCACAGCGACCATGTATGTACGCTCAGAATAATATTTTTTATTTCCTGTTGAATTTTGATTGAGCTGTGCTGCTTTATCAGGATTGTATAATTTATGTGAATCGTCTTTAACTTCATCTTCAAGAATTATAAGACCTGTTCCGCTGTATCCGTAAGGCATAGTTTCTACAGGTATATTGCTGAAATTTTCTAAGTCCCAATCGGTTTTCCAGTCCGGAATATCACTTACATCATAAACCAGCAGTCCGCCTTCATTAGGCTTTCCGATAAAGTCATTGCTTTTATATACATCAGGAGAAATATCGCTGTTTTCAATTATTTGACCGTCTTTATAAATCCATTGCAAAATATCCTGGTCTGAAATACTCTTACGTCCGGATACATTATACTGAGTCTGCAAAGTCATCTGATAGTTGTCAACAACACTGTCTATATCATCAGATTCATTCCAAACCTTGATTTCATATACCATATAGTTATACTTCGACCACATGACAGCTGTAGTTGCATCAATAGAATCATGCAATTTAACACTATTTACACTATTAATAGATGTATTCCATTTCAAGTTAGAGTTTACAAAAGTAACACTTCTTGCAGTAAGACCCTCTTTGCTTGTATCAGTTGTTGTAGTCCAGTTTGCATCAATTGTATTACCATCTATAGTATAATTGTCATAAGAAAAATTCAGTTTTAAAGTAACCGATGCATTTTCAGGTACTTTTGTTTTTCCGTCACCCGCATCATAAAAGCGAACATTGAATGTAGGAGTTGCAGGTGTAGCGCCAAACTGGTCAAAGGTATTCCTTAAAGTTATCATTCCTCTAACCCAGGCATCATCATTTTTTGTATATCGGGTGCCTGACTCATCATATATACTTAAAGAATCACCGAATGTACTCGCATCACCGAGTTTTGCTTCAATACCCATATACGAATTGTTCGCCTTAACAGACGCAGGAAGCGAGGCATAATCATTTACTGCAACCAATATGCCTGCATCATCATAATACAAATAAGGAAGGGCTATTGACATCTCATAGTTTTCCACATAACCTTTTGTATACTTAGGTCTTAAGAGAGTTGTCAATACAACCGTATTCATCTTGGAAATCATATAGAAGTTTCCAAGATTATCACTCGCCTCCGCAGTTTGTGTTTTACCGTCAATTGATACAGTCGTAAATGCAACATCAAATGAAGGCACTTCTGTATCACCTTCAGAAGCCTTTACAAAGGATTCTAAATTAGAAGACGATAACACCATAAATGCAGTGAGAAAAAGACATGTCGTCCTCTTCAACAAAGTCCTCGCTTTACTCATTTCTATTCCTCCGATTCTTTTGAAACATAACACATTATCTATCTGCAATTTAAAACTTAAAATTTTATAAAACCTAAAATTAACGCACAATTTATATTCATAAAAAAGAGTATAATCGTGCTATTCTAAGTAAAAAAATTATATCACAATACTAACACAAAATCAATAAGTTATGAACTTTTTTGTTAAAAAAATGAATTTTTACACTTATTATTATACACTTTTCACAATTAATTAACAAAATTACATATAAATATTTCCCATATTATGCTACTTATGTTTTTTTATGTTATTACTTGAAACATAATTAAAACAATGTTATAATCATAATTAGCGAAAAAGCAAAAACAAACCATCCATCGCTTAAAATCTGTAAAGGTTATGACTTTACAAAAACTGATTTTTTTTTGATTTGTAAAGTCTGATAACTTTAAACTTTTTTACTATACAATTTAAAAGGAGGATGATTGAAATAGCTGAAACAAAAAATAAAAATTCGGGATTTATTAAATTATTTTTAAAAAATCTTTTTCCTCACAAAATAGATTCCAAGAAAGAAAAATCCCGTAAAATAATTGTTCTTATTGCATTAACAGAATTTCTCATCACAGGTATGGTTTTGCTTGTGAATTACTTAATTGCTTTTTTTGACAAATCCGGCAATGAAAAGCTTCGTGACTATTATAATACAGCAGCCGTATCTGATGATGATTCAGTGAAAAAATTTTATGAAGACAATGCAAACGCTTTACACGATTTTGCTAAACTTTTAGAAGTTAATCCAGATACCATCGGCTGGATAAAGATAGGAAACACCGGTATTGATTATCCGGTATTCAAAGGTGAGGATAATTCTTTTTATCTTTATCATAATTATAAAAAGAAATACAGTCGTTTCGGCTCTGTCTTTGCAGATTACAGAACTAAAATTCAAAAGGACGACACATCTGATATAACTATTTTATATGCACATAATATGGAGTCTACCGGTGAATATTTCGAAAAGCTCACGAAGTTTTCTACATGGGAAACTGAACTCGACTATTATAAAAAAACACCTGTGATCAATTACGATACCTTATTTGAAAAATCAAAATGGAAGATTTTCGGTGCGGTATACTGTACAATAGATTCCAAATACGGGGAAACCTTCAATTACCTCGACAAACTCGACTTTGACGATGAGTCTGACTTTTATGAATATATGTCAAAGGTTATGGACAGAAGTATGTTTTATACTGATGTTGATGTTAAATACGGTGACAAGCTTTTGCTTCTGTCAACTTGTTATTTCCCGATTGACAGACAAGTCAACGGAAGATTTTTATTATATGCACGAAAATTGAGAGAAAACGAATCTGAAGAAGTTGACACAGGCAAGGCAGTTATCAATCCAAGTCCGCTGCTGTTTGATTATTATTATAAAACTCAAGGCGGAAAATGGGCAGGAAGCAACTGGGACCATTCTAAAATTATAGGATATGATGAGTGGCTGAATAACAAAGATGAAAAATCTTCTGACTGATAAAAGCAAACAAAAATCACACTAAGCATGAAAAGCTTTGTGTGATTTTTGTTTTAATGAATCTTATTATTTTTTCTTTTTAATTTCGGACCGGTTAATTCATAGCTTTCATCAATCATTCTGCAAATATCTTTATCCGGCACTGTTCCGTCAAGAATAATGGAATTCCAATGTGTTTTATTCAGATGATATGCAGGTATAACTGATTTAAAAGCTTTACGCCAGAAATCTATCCATTCTGTATCGCATTTAACATTTATCCAAACATAGCCGTCCTTGTCAAATATCCATGCGAAAACCTTTTTGTTGGATTTATGACGAATTACACACCAGTTTATATCATCAAAAGGATAATCCTCATATGCATCATTATATGTAAGACAATAGTCTATAGCTTCTCTTCTCTCTTTCATTTTTTACCTCATAGCTTTAAGTCTTTTCATTAAATTTTATCTCATCATTTGAATTAATTATACACATTAACGGCTCTTTAATCAAGTAAAACAAAAACAGTAATATTGTCATATTTTTTGATTTATGTTATACTTGTTCTTGTTTATTTCATTTTTATAAGAAAGAGTGAAACTTAATTGAACAAAAACAAAAAATTCATAAACTTTAAAAACGGTTTTATTGCGGGAATACCTATATGTCTTGGCTATTTTGCAGTTTCATTTACATTCGGCATTCAAGCAGGAAAGGTAGGACTGACTGCTTTTCAGGCTGTACTGATATCAATAACCAATCTAACCTCAGCCGGACAATTCGGCGGGCTTGATTTAATATCTTCAAATGCTTTTTACGGAGAAATGGCTTTTACACAGCTGATACTCAATTTAAGATACCTGCTTATGTCATGTTCGCTTTCACAGAAGCTAGAAAATAAAACATTTCTCAGGCAAAAACTTTTAGTTGCATACGGTGTAACCGATGAAATTTTCGGCGTTTCAATGTGCACGGAAAACAAGCTTTCACCTTATTTTTCATACGGTGCAATATGCTGTGCTGTTCCCGGTTGGACGCTTGGAACGCTTTTAGGCATAACGCTTGGAAATATTCTGCCCGTCAATATTTTAAGTGCACTGGGCATCGCTATATACGGAATGTTTTTAGCTGTTATTATACCTCCGTCAAAGAAGAAAAAGCCGATTTTAATTGTTGTGCTTAGTTCAATGTGTCTGAGCGGTTTATTCTCAATCCTGCCGTTTATCAGCAAAATCTCAAGCGGATTCAGAATCATAATTATAACTATTGTCATTTCAAGCTTTGCAGCACTAAAATTCCCTGTAAAGGAGAATACAGAAAATGCAGAATAATATTTATATATACATACTTATTATGGCTTTGGTTACCTACATAATAAGAGCACTGCCTCTGACTTTAATAAAAGGAGAAATCAAAAGCAGTTTTATAAAGTCATTTTTATATTATGTGCCTTATGTAACGCTCGCCGCTATGGTTTTTCCCTCGATAATTTTCAGCACGGAGTCAAAAATATCCGCATTTGTCGGTTTTGCTGCAGCAGTAATTTTATCTTATTTTGAAAGAAGCCTTATAACCGTTGCGGGATTTGCATGTGCCGCAGTTTTTATAACAGAGCTTATTATACTGTAAAACGACATTATTCCCCACATTAGTCGTTTATCACACAACAATAGTAAAAAATAAGTTAATAAATTATATTTTAATTGACTGAAATATTTTATATGTGTATAATAAAAATATAGATTTTTAGATTCAGAAAGGACGATAACAATAAATATGAGAAAGACTAAAATAGTATGTACTGTAGGTCCGTCAACAGACAAAGACGGTATTTTAAAAGAACTTATGCTTGCAGGCATGGATGTTGCAAGATTTAACTTTTCACATGGTGACTATGAAATACATGAAAGAAGATTTAAAGAAATTGTTAAGCTGAGAGAAGAATTAAAGCTTCCGATTGCAACAATGCTTGATACAAAGGGTCCCGAAATCCGAGTTCGGGATTTCAAGGATAATAAACCGGTAGAAGTCAAAGACGGCGATTTATTTACTTTGACTACAAAAGACATTATCGGTACAAATGAAATATGTTCTATCACATTTGAGCATCTTCCGAGTGATGTTTCAATAGGTTCATGCATTTTGATTGATGATGGATTAATAGAGCTTGAAGTTGAAAAAATCGGTGTTACCGACATAGTATGCAGGGTTATACACGGGGGTATTATTTCAAATCATAAAGGCGTTAATGTTCCGGGTGTTCAGCTTTCGATGCCTTATATCAGTGCAGCTGATATGCATGACCTTGAGTTTGGTGCTAAAATGGGATTTGATTTCATTGCTGCTTCATTTGTCAGAAGTGATGCCGATGTGAAATACCTAAGAAATTTCACAAAAAGCCTTGGCTGGAATACCGCAAAAATCATAGCTAAAATCGAAAATATGGACGGTGTGAACAATATTGATTCTATTTTAGAGGCAGCAGACGGTGTTATGGTAGCCAGAGGCGATATGGGTGTTGAAATTCCTTTTGAACAAATTCCGGCTATTCAAAAAGATATTATCGAAAAAGCTTATAACGCAGGGAAACAAGTTATCACCGCAACGCAAATGCTTGAATCAATGATAAAAAATCCACGCCCTACAAGAGCTGAAATCACAGATGTCGCTAACGCTATTTATGACGGGACTTCGGCAATAATGCTGTCAGGTGAAACCGCAGCAGGTGATTTCCCTGTTGAAGCAGTGAAAACCATGGCTCTTATTGCACGTACAACCGAAAAAGACATTAATTATGAAAATAGATTTGCAAAAAGAAAATATGACACTAACAAAAGTATAACAAATGCAATATCTCATGCAACGGTTACTACTGCACACGACTTGAATGCAACCGCCATTATAGCTGTTACAAAGGGCGGCAGCACAGCAAGAATGATATCAAAGTACCGTCCTCAGTCAAGAATTTTAGGGCTCACAACAAGTGAGGTTGCATGCAGACAAATGAATATGTCATGGGGCGTTACACCTGCTGTTATTGATGAAATGACAACGACAGACGATCTCTTAAACGAAGCTGTCAAAAAGTCAGTTGAGTATGGCTTCATAAAACCCGGTGATACAGTAGTTCTTACCTGCGGAGTTCCGCTTGGTATATCAGGAACAACTAATCTGCTTAAGGTTACTGTTGTCGATTAATAAATAAGGAAATGATGTGTAAAGGAGAAAAAGATGGCTAATCCGTACCTGCCCAATTGGGAATATATCCCCGACGGAGAACCGAGAGTTTTTGGTGACAGAGTTTATATATACGGTTCCCATGATAAGCCCGGATCCGATAAATTCTGCGATTATGTCTTAAAATGCTGGAGTGCATCAGTTAATAACTTAAATGATTGGACTTGTCACGGTGATATTTTTCATACACAATCTGATTCAGACCATACTTCAGACACAGACTGGACTGCTGAAAATAATGAGCTTTACGCACCCGATGTTATAGAAAAGGACGGTAAATATTATCTCTATGCTTATATTATAAATGCAAAGGGCTGTGTTGCAGTAAGTGACAAACCTGAAGGTCCGTTTAAGCTTCTGTCAAAGTATAAATACACAATCCCCGATGAGATATGCTGTAACGGTTGGTTTATCGATCCCGGTGTTTTTGCTGACGATGATGGAAGGGTTTATATTTACTGCGGATTTGAGAGATCATTTATGGCTGAGCTAAACTCCGAAAATATGTATGAAATCTTAGATGGCAGCTGTATTGAACATATTATCCCATGTGAGGTGTCAGAAGAAAATGGCTTCGATGAAAATGAAAAGCTGTTTTTTGAAGCTGCTTCTATGCGTAAAATCGATGACACTTACTACCTGATTTATTCACCAAAAAAAGGCAGCCGACTTGCCTATGCAACTTCAAACAAGCCTACAGGACCATTCACATATCGTGGATATATAGTAGATAACGGTGACGGCTATCCGGCAGGAAATAATCATGGTTCTATTGCTTGTATAAACGGTCAGTGGTATATTTTTTATCACCGCATGACAAACGGAACTATAATGTCCCGCCGAGGATGCGTTGAAAAGATTGAAATACTGCCGGACGGAAGCATACCGACTGTGGAAATGACTTCACTGGGTTTTGAAGAAGCGCTTTCGCCGTATTGTGAAACACCTGCTGACATTGCCTGTGTTCTTAAAGGCGGAGCTTTAATAACCGAAAAAAACATCTTTGAGCGGGTTATAACAGGCATAAAAGAGGGCTGTGTAATCGGATATAAATACTTCGATTTCGGTGATGATTATTCGAGTAAAACTATGCAGTTTTTTGCTCAAATAAACGGCTGTGGCTGTGACTGCGATATGCATATTATAATAGATAGTGAAAACGGTGAAGAGATAGGTGTTTGTCATATAGGTCATGACAACGCAATCATAAACACCGCTGTTAAAAATGTAACCGGCAGACACGCTCTGTTTTTTAAGATAACCACTGACTATTCCGGGTGGACCGGTGAATTTTTTAAAGACAGATATCTGTTTGAATTAAAATCATTTATATTTATTAAATAAAACTGCAACCCCCTTGGAAGTTTTCCAAGGGGGTTATATTTTACATGTACTTTGTGCTAACACTTATTCTTGTCAAAGCTCTCTTTAATTTTATTTCCGCTCTGTCAAAGTCATCGATTCTTGACTTATCCGCCAGTATATTCTCAGCTTTCTGTTTAGCCCTTTCAGCTCTTTCCAAGTCAATTTCATCTGCCCATTCAGCAGTACTTGATAAAACCGTGACGCCTTCATCAGACACTTTTAATATTCCCTCTGAAAGTGCAGCAGCACGGTATTCACCATTTTCCTGTTTCACTTTTAACGGACCTGCAACAATATTGCATACATACTTGATGTGACCCGCAAGTATACCTATATCGCCTTCGGTAGTCCTTATAGTAATCTGCTCGGTTTCACCATCAAAGAAAATCTTTTCTGGTGTGACAATTTTAAGTTTATAAGTTTTCATGCTAATCACCATCTATGCGTAAACTTTTTATAAAATTTGCTTTCAAGAAACCTGTTTACTATTCACTCTCTTTAGCTTTCTGAACAACATCATCAATTGTACCTGCAAACAAAAATGCAGATTCGGGAATGTCATCATGCTTGCCTTCGATAATCTCTTTAAATCCACGAATTGTTTCTTTTATCGGAACATACTTGCCTTTCATACCTGTAAACTGCTCTGCAACCGAGAATGGCTGTGATAAGAACCTTTGAACCTTTCTTGCACGGTTTACAGTCATCTTATCTTCATCAGACAACTCGTCCATACCCATAATTGCAATAATATCCTGAAGCTCTTTATATCTTTGAAGAATTGACTGAACTTCCCTTGCAACTTCGTAATGCTCCTTGCCGACAATTTCAGGCGAAAGAATTCTTGAGTTTGACTCAAGAGGGTCAACGGCAGGATAAATTCCAAGCGAAGCAATGTTTCTTGAAAGTACGGTTGTTGCATCCAAGTGAGCAAATGTTGTTGCAGGTGCAGGGTCTGTCAAGTCATCGGCAGGCACATATACAGCCTGAACTGATGTTATTGAGCCTTTACTTGTTGATGTGATTCTCTCCTGCAAAGCACCCATTTCCGTTGCCAAAGTAGGTTGATATCCAACGGCTGACGGCATACGTCCTAAAAGTGCCGAAACCTCAGAACCTGCCTGAGTAAATCTGAAAATATTATCAATAAACAGCAAAACATCCTGTCCTTCAACATCTCTGAAATACTCAGCCATAGTAAGTCCCGAAAGTCCCACTCTCATTCTGGCTCCGGGCGGCTCATTCATCTGACCGTACACTAAGACGGTTTTATCCAGAACCCCCGAATCCTTCATTTCGTGATAAAGGTCATTACCCTCACGAGTACGCTCACCGACACCTGTGAAAACCGAAATTCCACCGTGCTGGTTTGCAACATTGTTAATAAGCTCCTGAATTAAAACAGTTTTACCGACTCCTGCACCGCCGAACAGCCCGATTTTTCCGCCTTTTAAGTAAGGCGCAATAAGGTCAATAACCTTAATACCGGTTTCTAAAACCTCATTAGATGCCGCCTGTTCTTCATATGACGGAGGGTTTCTGTGAATTTCCCATTTTTCTTTTGTTTCAGGTGCAGGCTTGTTATCAACAGGCTCACCTAAAAGATTAAACATTCTTGAAAGTGTCTCTTTACCTACAGGAACGGAAATTGTTTTTCCGGTGTTCACAGCGTCCATACCTCTGACAAGTCCGTCAGTCGAACTCATTGAAATACATCTTACAATATCATCACCTATATGCTGAGCAACCTCAACAACAACCTTTGTTCCGTTGTTATCAATTTCAATAGCATGCAAAAGATTCGGAAGATTGTTTTTATCAAACTTAATATCAACAACTGCACCGACTATCTGCACAATTTTTCCGATGTTTTTATCACTCACTTGTCCTGCCACCTTTCTAATTGTTACCCATTTGTCCTGAAACAATCTCATTTAACTCCTGAGTAATCTGAGCTTGCCTTGCTCTGTTATATAACAAGGATAAGCTGTCAATCATTTCACTTGCATTATCACTTGCCGACTCCATAGCTGTTCGCCTTGCAGCTTGTTCAGCAGCATATGAGTCAACAATCGAGCAAAATAAAAGACCTGAAATATATTTAGGAATAAGCCCGTCAAAAACCTCTTCCGGTGATGGTTCATACACCGTCAGCGAACCGGCTGTCTTTGGACCGTTATCCGAATTTTTTTGATTATTTTCATTGCTTAAATCATTATTCTCTATAGGTAGAACGGTTATACTCAAAGCATTTTGCGTCAGCGTTGAAACAAATGTAGTATAAACAAGCTCAACCTTATCATACTCGCCGTTTCTGAAACCGGACAAAATATTATCGCTTAGCTTCAAGGCCCTGCTCATAGTAAGATTGTCACTTACCAAATACTCTTTATTAAAAATCTCAGCCTTGCTTTTTTCAAAATGCTCAACTGCTTTTTTGCCGATAGGAAAAACCTTAACTGTGTGTCCGCTTTCTTCAAGTGACTTTATCTTTTCTTCTGCAAGCTTAATCACATTATGATTAAAACCTCCTGCTAATCCCCTGTCACCTGCTAAAACTATAACCAGAACAGTTTTTAAAAATTCTTTTTTAGTGTAAATTGATTTAAAGCTTCTGTCACTTTGAATTTCACACATTGTTTGATAGAGTGTATTGAAATAAGGCTGTGAAGCAACTGCTCTTTCTTTGGCGCTTCTTAATTTTGAAGTTGCAACAAGCTCCATAGCTTTTGTAATCTGCATAGTATTTTCAACGCTTTTTATTCTTCGCTTGACATCTTTGATATTAGCCGTTGCCACATTGTCACCTTCTTTTAAAATTATTTCTCAGAAGCTTTAAAATCTTCAACGAATTTATTAAGTGCTGACTTTAGCTTCTCTTCTGTTTCCTTAGACAAATCCTTTGTTTTTGCAATATCGCTTATAATTTCCGAACCCTGTGAATCCATATATTTATAAAGCTCCGATTCAAACTCTTTTATTCTGTCAACAGGAATATCCTTCAAATAATTATTTACCACAGCATAGATTATAACTACCTGATTTTCTACTTTTACAGGAGCACTCTTATCCTGCTTTAAAACTTCAACGATTCTTTCACCCTGGTCCAGTCTGCGTTTTGTATCTTTATCCAAATCAGAACCGAACTGAGAGAATGATTGAAGCTCTCTGTACTGCGAATAAAGAAGCTTGAGCGAACCTGCTACCTTCTTCATTGCCTTTATCTGTGCTGCTCCTCCTACTCTGGAAACCGAAATACCCGGATTTACAGCAGGTCTGACACCTGAATGGAACAGCTCACTCTCTAAGAAAATCTGTCCGTCGGTAATGGATATTACATTAGTAGGAATATATGCAGAAACATCTCCTGCCTGAGTTTCTATAATAGGAAGTGCTGTCAGCGAACCTCCTCCGTAATCCTTATTTAAGTTACAAGCACGTTCAAGAAGTCTGGAATGAAGATAAAATACATCACCCGGATACGCTTCACGGCCTGTAGGTCTTTGAAGCAGAAGCGACATTGTTCTGTAAGCCACAGCATGCTTTAATAAATCATCATATACACAAAGAACATCTTTACCCTGAAGCATAAAATGTTCACCGATAGAGCATCCTGAATACGGTGCTATATACTGAAGCGGAGAAAGCTCTGAAGCTGACGCACTAACCACAACTGTGTAATCCATAGCTCCTGCTTTTGTGAGAGTATTTACAACATCGGCAACCGTTGAGCTTTTCTGCCCGATAGCTACATAAATACAAATAACATCTTTACCGGCTTGATTTATAATTGTATCAAGTGCAATGGTTGTCTTTCCTGTTTGTCTGTCACCGATAATAAGCTCACGCTGTCCTCTTCCGATAGGAATCATCGAGTCAATTGATTTTATACCTGTCTGAAGAGGTCTGTCAACCGACTGTCTTGTGATTATACCAAATGCCGGACATTCGATAGGTCTTGTTTCCTTAGTTAAAATTGCACCCTTGCCGTCAATCGGCTCACCCAATGCATTAACTACTCTTCCGATAAGCTCATCACCAACAGGAACAGATACAATCTTACCTGTTCTTTTAACAAGAGTTCCTTCTTTGATATTCTCATCATCGCCGAGCAAAACCGCACCGACGAAATCCTGCTCCAAATTCAGAGCCATACCGAAAACACCGTTTCCGAAGTCAAGAAGCTCGCCTGACATACAATTATCAAGACCGTGTATTTTTGAAATTCCGTCGCCGACTGTTACAACCGTTCCGACGTCGGAATACTGAATTTCACTTTGATAGTTTTTGATTTGTTCTTTGATTATACTTGTTATCTCATCAGGTCGTAATTTCATAATCAAATACCGTACCTTTCTAAAAACCTGTTATTTTCACACACCGTAACTTACAGTACTATGCTATCACAGAATTAATTCTTTCACGAAGTTCGTCAAGCTTGTGCTTTACACTTCCCTGAATTTGAGTATTACTATACTCAAGTACAATTCCGCCTATTATCGACTTATCAATCTTTTCTTTCAATACTATTGTATTTCCGGATACACTTTCAAGCTTTTTTATAAGCTTTTCCCTTAGTGTTTCCGAAAGCGGTATTGTTGTAATAGCCGTAACCTCTAAAATATTCTTCTCTTCATTATATAATGAGTTAAAGCTCTCAATTATTTTTGGCATATATTTTATTCGCTTATTATCAACAGCAACACATAAAAAATCAAAAGCGGTTTTTGAAAGCTCACCCTCAAAAACATTATTTAAAACTTTTTTCCTGTCTGCCGCTTCAATAGTCGGTGCATTTAAAAATTTCAGCAGTTCCTCATTCTTTTCAAGAACCTCTGCAAGCCAAGACATTTCCGAATGTACCTCATCCAAATTCTCTCGCTCTTTGCAAAGCTCGAACAAAGCCTCGGCATAGTTTGTCTCTAATGAACCTTTCATTACAGCTCACCCACATTATCAATAAACTCTTCAATAAGTCTTTCGTTATCATCACAGCTCAGCTGTTTGTTAACAACCTTTCCGGCCACATCAAATACCATACCCGTAATCTCGTCCTTAATTTCATTAACAGCAATCTTCTTTTCCTTTTCAATCTCGCTGTGTGCATTGGCAACAATATGTTTAGCCTCAGCCTTAGCCTCTGTTATGATTTCATCCGAACGGGAATTAGCTCTTTTTGTGGCAATATCAATGATTCTTGCTGATTCTTCCTTTGCTCCCGAAATCTTTTGAGTATACTCTGCCTTGTATTCCTCTGCGATTTTATTAGCTTCATCAGCATCATCATAGGTTTTTTGAACCTCAGCCTTTCTTTTATCCAAAACAGCATTAACAGGTTTGAATAAGAAATGCTTCAGCACTAAAAACATAATTAAAGTATTGAGTAATGTAGGAATAATAGTCCCCAAATCAATTGAGAAAAAATCAGTTACTCTTGCATAAATCATACTGATAATATACCCCCTTTAAGGAGCATTCCTCCTATTTTAAATTTAAACTCTTATAAAACCAATTATGTTTCTCTTTAAAGCTTACCAATGAACGGATTGGCAAACATGAGTAAAAGTGCCACAACAAAAGCATAGATACCTGTTGATTCGGCAATAGCACATCCGATAAACATTGTTCTTGTGCAGTCACCTGAAGCTTCAGGCTGTCTTGCCATTGATTCAATGGCTTTGCCTACTGCGAAACCTTCACCGATACCAGGTCCGATACCCGCAATCATTGCCAAACCTGCACCCAGTGCCGAACATCCCATAACGATAGCCCTTGCAATTAGTTCCATAATAATATCCTCCAATTTAAAAATATTTTCTTTTATTAAAACCAAGAACAGACTTAACATCTGTTTATGGATTTTTTAACTTCTTTTAAGCTTAATCTGCCGCACCTGCAACATTGACCATTGTCAAAGTAGCAAATATATATGCCTGTACACATCCTACAAACAAATCAAAATATATAGATAATATTCCCGGAATTCCAACCGAGGCCACATTAACGGTGAAACCTCCTATTCCGAAGCTTATGTGAAGAAGCTCCGACAGACCTCCTAGTCCCATATAAATGATGCCCGTTATTACCATACCTCCTGCGACATTTCCGAACAGACGAAATGCCATAGAAACAGGTGTTGCAACTTCACTTATTATATTAATCGGTGTTATTACAGCAACAGGCTCTGTGAATGATTTGAAAAAGCCCAAAAATCCTTTGTTTTTAAATTTAGTATATTCAATAAGCACAAATGTGATAAGTGCCCACGCAATAGTGACATTAACATCAGCTGTCATTGAACGAAGCCCTAATAAGCTTACCAGACTTCCAAGTGCGGCGTATACAAGAAGAGTTGCAATATACGGTGCATAACACATATACTTCTCGCCCATAGAAGTGCGTACGCTTTTATTTACAAATTCAACTGCGTATTCTGCAATAACCTGTCTTTTTGTTTCAGGCTTGACTTTTAAATTATGTGAAAGGAACTTGCATAAAACTGCAATCACAACAATCAAAAGCCAGCCGATAACCACAGATTCTGTTATATCAACATTTATATAAGGAATTGTAAAAACTACTTTAGGTCCGTGAATATCTAAAGCACTATTCATCAGCTGAGGACTTATCATTCAAAACTGCCTTCCTTTCTGTGAAACTATTAAACATCAATACTATTCTTGGAAAAAGCTGCGGAATCAATACACAAAAAACATTAAAAAATTCTGTTTTAAACGCTGCGGCACATATCAGTATCAAAACAAAATACCTAATAATATAACAGCCTGTCATCATACGCTGTGCTTTTTTTTTACTCTGTCTTACCGCACGCACAATCGTTTCAGCCATATAAAAATATGATAAAACAACATAAATAAATCCTATTAAAAACCCCAACAGCACTGATAACTTAAATCCCCAAAAAAGTGAAATCAAAAATGCCAGTACGGTTAATACAAACAGACCGGGAATCATATTTAAAAATATTTTCCTAAGTGATGTATTATTAAGCATTTTCATCAAAAAAACTCCTGTTGAGATACTTTTTTTAATAAGCAATTTTTATCAGCCAAAACTATTAAAAATATCCATTTCAATAATACAGTAGCATTTTAACACGAAAATGACCAAAAGTCAATCTTTTTTTACTTATTTAGCAAAAACACAGTATCGCAAACTAAATGCACGACACTGTGTTTCTCGTTCTGCTACTTTATGATTTGATTTTAGCAAATTTAAGTAAAAATGTCAACAGCATATTATGTAAAAAAACATAAACTTAAACTGCTAAATTTGTGATATTTGACAGAACTGTCATATTAAATTAATAATATCAGAGAAATTTACAAGTATTTACTTATCAGCTCCGCTGACAATACTATAATAACTATGCGAGGTTATGCGGTACACAATTATATAGAATAACGCAAATATTGCAAATGAAGCGATTGTAACACCGATAAATAAGCCTGTATCAAACAAGCCGAAGAGCCTCAGCATTTTAGATATTATCGGGAATGCAAATGCTATATGAACACCTGACAAAATTAAAGGAGCGGCAAAAACCGTCAGAACCTGCGAATTTATACTCTTCTTGATTTGTTTTTTTGTCATTCCTACCTTCTGCATAATTTCAAATCTTGAGCAGTCCTCATACCCTTCTGAAATCTGCTTGTAATACATAATTAAAACGGCAGCACATAAAAATACAATGCTCAGAAATATTCCCAATGTAAAAAGTCCTCCGAAGAGCCCGTAAAAATTATCTTTTTCTTCTTCTCTGCTATTTGAACGGAAACTAGGGAAATTTTGATTTTCATTTTGAATTTTACAAATGCCGTCAACTATTTCATCAAAAATCTCAAGCTGTTCTTCTCCGGAACAACCCAAATCAAAACCGTAATAATCCATGCAATTGGACATATCCTTTTGATATATCTCTGCCTGCTTTTTATTTATCTCTTCAAAGGCCTCGTCATCACGCACAATAACATAAACAGACATCATAGTAAGAGATGAATCGAAAAAATCTTTTTCTATAAGCTCCTTATCTTTCTTCACAATATTCATTGTGTCAAGACCGTCAATTGTAAGCGTATCAAGTTTATAATCATCATTATCAGCAGAAATTATTATTTCGTTTTTACCCAGCTCTTCATTTTCCCCCATAAGTCTGTTATAGTCGTCAAGTGTCAGCACAACAAGGTTTCTTATTTTGCTGTAATCAGATTGCTGTGACTCTGAATACTTAGAACGGTCGAAATCCAAAGTACCGTTATCTAAATAACCTCCGACTGAAAGATATTTGTATTTAACTTCGTTCTTTAATTTTACATTGTGTTTATTAAGCGTTTCGCTTATCAGATTATTCAGCGTCTGAGTATAGTTTTTATCGGAAGCTTTGTCTATATAAGCACTGATTTCGATTTCTCTCGGATACTGTGACTTTAAATTCGATTCCTTTCCGACATACAGACAAAGCGTCGATGAAATCATTACCAATACCATTGTTGAAAGAATACATATCGAAGCAAGACTTGCACCGTTTCTCTTCATTCTGTATGCCATTGAAGAAACCGATACAAAATGATTTGGTTTATAGTAATAACCTTTTTTCTTCTGAAGCAGTCTGCAAAGAGCAACAGAACCCGCAATAAACAAAATATATGTTGCAATTATAACTAAAATTACAGCTATAAAAAATGTTGTTAAGGCTTTTAAAGGCTCTTTGATTGTCGCCGATATATAATAAGCTATACCTAAAGCTATTACGCCGGCAAAAGCAAAAATCCAATGTGCTTTAGGCGGTTTTTCGCCCTTTTCATCACTATGCAAAAGTTCGATAGGCTTTGACAAATGCACCTGTCTTAAAGAATTCAACAGTATAAGAATAAATGCTGCCGCAAAAATAGCTGCCGCTTTTATTGCTGACATATAATCAACGGAAAACTCAAAATTAACACTCACATTCATCATTTTCATTACAAAAAGCTCAGCGAGTTTTGAGAAAAGAATTCCGCACAGCAAACCTGTAATAATTGAAATGATAAAGCATATAAATGTTTCCCAGACAAGAATTTTGGCAATATTCATCTTGCCCATTCCTAAAATATTATAAAGTCCGAATTCTTTTTTACGCCTGCGGTTGATAAAAGAGTTTGTATAAAACAAAAATACAACTGCAAATACTGCAATTATAAATCCGCCGTAATGAAGCATTTCCTGAACTGCGGATCCGCCCTTCATTGAAGCGACTGATTGATTAGCAGATAAAAAACAAATAATATAGTACATCATAACCATTCCGATACAAGTCAGAATGTACGGAATGTAAATTTTCCCGTTTTTCTTTATTCCCTGAAAAGCGAGCTTTGGATAAAATCCCTTTCTCATATTACTTCACCGCCTGATGACAGAATTGTCAGGGTATCGGAAATCTTTTGATATAATTCCTGATTTGTAGAATTGCCTCTGTAAATCTGATGGAAAAGCTCACCGTCTTTTATAAACAGAACTCTTCCGGCATGACTTGCCGCTTTAACAGAGTGAGTAACCATTAA
Organism: uncultured Ruminococcus sp.; assembly: GCA_900545345.1. Classification (GTDB taxonomy): domain Bacteria; phylum Bacillota; class Clostridia; order Oscillospirales; family Ruminococcaceae; genus UMGS1601. Next base: position 13,846 of record UQYQ01000004.1, on the reverse strand, counting down.
AATTGTCTGACCGTCACGGTTTATGCTTGAAAACAGTTCAAGCATTTCATCTGTGGATTTTGAATCAAGTGCTCCTGTCGGCTCATCGGCAAGAATCATTTTAGGATTGGTAATCAAAGCTCTTGCTACTGCCGCTCTTTGTTTTTGTCCTCCTGAAACCTCATAAGGATACTTTTGCAGCAAAGCTGTAATACCGAGCTTCTCGGCAATAGGGTCAAGTCTGTTTTTCATTTCATTATACGGCTTTCCTACCAAAACAAGCGGAAGAAAGATATTATCCTGCAAGCTGAAAGTATCAAGCAGATTAAAATCCTGAAAAACAAACCCCAGATGATCTCTCCTGAACGAAGAAACCTGTGAATCCTTTATTTTACTCAAATTCATGTCATCAAGAACAACAGAGCCTCCGGTCGGCTTATCAAGTGCGGCAAGTATATTTAAAAGTGTTGTCTTTCCGGAACCCGACTCACCCATAATTGCAATGTATTCACCTTTTTCAACACTGAAAGATACATTTTTCAGTGCTTCTACCTGATTTCCGCCAAATCGTGTGGAATAAACTTTTCTAAGATTGTTTACTTCTAATATAGACATTTTAATCACCATGCTTTCTGTATTTTGCTGATTAAATTATAGCAAAAAAGGAAATGCTCCCGCCATAGATACAGCTTACATTTCCCGCATTTATATTACATTTTTGTAAGATAATTATTCAAATTCAATATTCTCACAATCTAAATCAATCTTTACTAATGTTCCTTCACCGACTGCTGATTGAACAGAAATTGTTGACCCAAGGTTTCTGCATATTCTCCTGCATAGATATAATCCTATACCGCTGGCTTTTTTGTCTCTTCTTCCGTTGCAGCCCGTATAACCCTTTTCAAATACAAGCGGCAGATCTTCAGGTGAAATCCCAATGCCGGTATCTTTTATGCAAAGAATTTTCGGTGATTCAAGATAGATATATACACTTCCGCTTTTTGTGTACTTCAAAGCATTTGACAGTATTTGCTCAATTACAAACAAAAGCCACTTTTCATCAGTAAGAACACTGCACTCAACAGGTTCATACTCAAGACGGATTTTTCTTCTGATAAACTGCATAGAAAACTTCTTTACCGCTTGTTTAATTATCTTATCCAAATCATATGCTTTCAAAACAAAGTCATTTGTATCGCTGTCAAGCCGAAGATAACAAAGCACCATTTCAACATACTGTTCTATTTTCTGCAAATCAGTATACAGTTCATGACTATGCTCAGTATCTTCACTTTGAAGACTCAATCTCATCGCGGCAATAGGTGTTTTTATCTGGTGTGCCCAGATAGTATAATAATCGGTAAGCTCAGTATATCTTTTATAATTTTCATTTTGGACAGAAAACTTTTCATCAAACAATATATTAATAAGATTTCTGTAATCATTTTCAATCAGAGAATTGACATTCGGAAGATTCTCCAAAGTAAAACAAATTTCATGTTTAAGAGCTTTTAGTTTTATGTGCTTTGCATAATACTTTCTGAAATCTGTAATTATAAATATCAATCCCAAAAAAGCCGAAATCAAAAATGCATATAAAACTGCCTCTAAGGGGAGTTTAAACATAAACAGTGTAAATAAATATACAGCAGCAGAAAGTAAAAAAAACGATAGAATCTTAATATGATCTAAAATGTATTTTAAAAATATTCTCATACCTATAAATCCTCATTCAATAATGTATCCCATTCCTACCTTAGTTAAAATAAAATCACAAAGCCCGTACTTTTCGAGCTTTCTGCGAAGTCTTGTGATATTAACTGTAAGAGTGTTTTCATCAACAAAGCTGTCGGTTTCCCAAAGCTTTTGCATAAGCGTTTCACGGCTGACTACCCTGCCCTTGTTTTCCATAAGAGTAAGCAAAATACGATACTCATTTTTTGTAAGGTCAATTCTGCTTTGTTTATATATCAAAACAGCTTCGGAAATATTCAGCATTGCCTGATGGGCTTCAAGAATGTCAACCTGTCCGCTGAAATCATAAGTTCGTCTTAAAATTGCCTGAATCTTTGCAATCAGAACATCAAAATCAAAAGGCTTTGCTATAAAATCATCAGCACCCATGTTCATCGCCATTACAATATTCATATTATCAGAAGCAGAAGAAATAAAAACTATCGGAATCTTTGAAACACGACGGATTTCACTGCACCAATGATACCCATTAAAAAAAGGCAGAGATATATCAAGCAAAATAAGATGAGGCGAAAATTCAGTAAAAACCGAAAGAACATCACTGAAATCTTCCACACACTTAGTTTCAAAGCCCCACTTATTCAAATAATTCTTAAGTGAAGATGATATTCCTAAGTCATCCTCTGCAATCATTATTTTATACACTTTAATTTCACCTCCGAATAAAAACAGTATATCATCAAAGCGTTAACAAATCAACTTCTTTGTCATATAATATTATTAACCCAAAAAAAGGACTGATTATATGAACGCTTGTGAAATTACAGCATCTGTTACTGCTGTTGCAAATATACTGGCTCAGAATCTAAATGAAGATGAACTTTCATTTTTAGGGGCAATTTTTACACAACTCGGAGATACTCTTGAAACTATTGCGGCTCAAAGAGCATTCTGCCAAAGCAAAAAAGAAAACATATGCTGCAAATAAAATTATACACAATAATACAACCGCTCGGAAATTAATAATCTGAGCGGTTTAATAATGTCTTATTAATAAAAAATCTGTTGTTTAACCGACAAAATATTTTATCTGTCTTCTATGTATTATTATCTTCTCCTTTCTTAACTTCTGATAAATAAATACTCTATCGAAGTATATTTTATAACTTAATCTTTTAAGTATCACAATTAACATCTTTTCATCATACTATATAATTAAAGGAGGTGATTTTCATGAAAAATAAAAGTGAAAGCTGTGTTGAATTCAATGTATATGTTGAATGCCAAAAATGCTCCAGAGTTGAAACAGATCCAATTTGCAATTTAAACGAAAAAAAGCATGACGATGAACCTTGCGTAAAAGTAAATGTATTTGTAGATTGCGATAAATAAAAATCAAGTTAACTAATCAGCAGATATCTGCGAAATATTAATCAATATAATGGTCTTACAGTTATTTTACTGTAGGACCATTTTGATTTATATAATTACTGCAACAACAAGCTATATCAATTGACCAAATACATAATTTATGATATATTATAATCAATTAAAATATAAAACAATTTGTTTTACCGGGAGGATAAAAAATGGAATTTCAAAACACAGATGAATTCCTAAGTAAAGTCAAACGCATCATTATTTCAGAAAATCAAATAAAGTCAGCAGTTAAAAAAGCAGGCGAAATGATTAACTCATCATATCAAGGAACACCCATACTTCTTGTAAGCATACTTAAAGGCTCATTTATATTTCTGTCAGATTTATGCAGAGAAATTAAAGTTCCATGTGAAGTAGGATTTATGGCTGCCAAAAGCTATTACGAAGATACACATTCTTTCGGAGAAGTTAAAATAACTATGGATTTGCAGCAGGATATAAGCAAATACAATGTAATTATTGTTGAAGATATTATTGATACCGGAAGAACTCTCAGCGATATTGTAAACCTTCTGAAATCAAGGAATCCTATTTCTCTGAAAGTTATTACTCTTTTAGACAAGCCTGACAGAAGAACAGTAGATTTTGAAGCTGATTATTCTCTTTTTACAATTCCGGATATATTTGTTATTGGCTATGGTCTTGATTACGGTGAATACTTTAGGAACCTGCCATACATAGCTGAATTTTCAGAATGAAATTTATAAAAACAGCAGACTTGCTACTTGATAAAGTAAAAAGCCTGCTGCTTTAGCTAAGCAGCAGCATATATAAAATATACCCTGCACATTGCAGGGTATATTTATAAACTCATAAATATTTATTGTTCAAAATGGCTGTTAAACAATTGTTCCGTTCCATTTTAATTCATTTCCGTTCATATCATTTAATTTGTAAGCAGATAAGTTTCCGGTAAAGCGTAAAGTATTGTTCTTTAACTGCTCAATCACACTGTCAGCAACTTTAATATATCCATAATAGTAATTGGAATTTATAGATGTTCCCAAAGCAATTTCAACAGGGTTAGCTGCGGTAGCCGACATATTAGCAAGTGCATTGTCCTCTATTGTCAATGATGTTGAAAACGGAATATTTAAAAGGCGAAGCTTTGAACAGTTTGAAAATGCAAAAGCACTAATTGTGTTTAAAGTACACTCACCTTTGCCGTCAGGAGCTATACTGAAATTAGTTAAAGAAGTACAGCCGGCAAAAGCACTGTTCTCTATAGTTCTCAGATAGCTTGGAAGCTTAACAGTCTGAAGCTGAGCACAATTTGCAAATGCACTGTAATTTATCTTGCTCAAGCCCTTAAGGCCGGACAAATTTATAGATTTTAATTTACCGCCGTAAAATGCAAAATTATTAACGGTAGTTATACTTCCGGGAACACTGCCTATTGTTTCAAGATTCATTAATCCGCTGTTAGAACCCGGCATGTATGCATTAGGATCTCCAATATCTGAAATAAGATAATACTTCTGATTTTGCATATCAACTGCTCTTGACGGAATATCAAAGTTCTTCACACTGCTGTCAGTCACGCCCATAAACGATACATATGTATCATTTAAAATTTTGTATGCACCGCCATTATATGTGAAATCATAATTTGTGCTTGCACTGGCAGCAGTTTGCATTACAGAAATATTATCAGCAGCTGTTTCTGTGTCAGCTGATACATTAAATACTGACATAGTGAATAATGTCAGTACCGAACAACCGATTGGCAATAGTTTTTTTAGTCTTTTCATTTTTTGACCTCCAATTTTAATTTATAACCATGATTATAAATATATTATATACCATTTATTGGTACCATTCAATACTTTAGCAAAATTTAACAAAATGTTTACTTTTTTTGGGCATAAATCTTTAGTGCGTTTAAATTTTTCATATATGTAACTAAGAACCATACTTATAATTAGTCAAATAAAAAAAGAGCAATCAAATTATGATTGCTCTTTTCACATATCAAAATAATTGAATTATTTATTCATCATTGAAGCAACTTCATCTGCGAAATTATCCTGCTTCTTTTCAATGCCTTCGCCACGCTCAAATCTTACAAACTCTGAAACTGTAAGTTTTCCGCCTTGTGCCTTAGCAACACTGTCAAGATACTGCTTAACTGAAACCTTGTCGTCCTTAACAAATGTCTGGTCAAGAAGACAATTTTCCTTATAGAACTTGCCAATCTTACCTTCAACAATCTTAATTTTAACCTGCTCTGGTTTTGATGCCATCTTAGGGTCTTCATTCATCTGAACAAGCATTATATTCTTTTCTTCTTCAATTGCCGACTCAGGAACAGAAGCTTCATCTAAATACTTTGGATTCATAGCTGCAACCTGAAGTGCACAATCTTTACCTGCTGCAAGCATTTCAGCATTGTCAGCAGCAATATCGGTATCAAGCTTAACCATAACACCAATGCTTCCTCCGCCATGAACATAAGGAACTAAAATACCCTCATATCTTACAAAACGGCGAATGCTCATATTCTCTCTGATTTTTAGGAACAACTCATCATACAGTTCCTTAACTGTCATGTCACTTCCGCTTGCCTTTGTTTCTAACAAAGCGTCAACATCAGCAGGATTGCTTTCAATGATTGTGTTTGCAACTGTATCAACAAACGCTTTGAACTGGTCGTTTTGTGCAACGAAGTCAGTTTCTGAGTTTACTTCAACAACAACGCCCACACCGTCTTTAACAACAGCGGTAACAATACCCTCTGCTGCTGCTCTTCCTGCTTTCTTAGCCTGTGTAGCAAGTCCCTTTTCACGAAGAATAAGGACAGCCTTTTCTGTATCTCCATCAGCTTCGATTAAAGCTTTCTTACAATCCATCATTCCAACGCCTGTTTGCTTTCTAAGCTCAGCGACATCTTTTGCTGTGATATTAGCCATTTTAATATCCTCCTATTTTCTATGATTAAGGCAGGAATAAACCCTGCCTTTAATTTGTTTATTAAAATTATTCTGCGTCCTCAGCTTCTGCTGTTTCTTCAGCTGCTTCTGCTGTTTCCTCAACAGCTTCAGCATTCTGTTCGCCTTGTCTTCCCTCAATGATAGCATCAGCCATAGCACCGGCAATAAGCTTTACTGCTCTGATAGCATCATCATTACCAGGAATTACATAGTCAATATCGTCAGGATCACAGTTAGTGTCAACGATAGCCACAACAGGGATACCTAGCTTCTTAGCTTCTAAAACTGCAATTCTTTCTTTTCTTGGGTCAACAACAAACAATGCTCCGGGAAGCTTGTTCATGTTCTTAATTCCGCCCATGAACTTTTCAAGTTTCTCAATTTCAAGGTTCAGCTTAATAACCTCTTTCTTAGGTAAAAGAGCAAATGTTCCGTCTTCTTCCATCTGATGAAGCTGTTCAAGTCTTTTAATTCTCTGTTTGATTGTTCTGAAGTTTGTCATCATTCCGCCAAGCCATCTGGCGTTTACATAGTGTGCTTCTGCTCTGAGTGCCTCTTCCTTGACAGAATCAGCAGCCTGCTTCTTTGTTCCTACGAAAAGAATTTCTTCCCCGTTTGCTGAAAGGTCACGAATAAACATATAAGCATCTTCAAGCTTTTTAACTGTCTTTTGAAGGTCAATAATGTAAATTCCGTTTCTTTCTGTGAAAATGTATGGTGCCATTTTCGGATTCCATCTTCTTGTTTGGTGACCAAAGTGTACGCCTGCTTCAAGAAGTTGTTTCATTGATACTACTCCCATGGTAGTTCCTCCTTAATAAATTGGTTTTTAATTTGTCTGAATAACAGACGGTCCTCCGCATTACCTTAGCTTGCATACTACCTGACACAGTTCAGGAACCTTATGCAAATGATAAGCGTGCGAATTGCTTAAATATTATACCATTTTTTTCACTTCAATACAATAATTTATATAAAATCTATTTAAACAAATTTTCTACTTTGATTCCTTTTGTTTTTGTGCATATTGTACTATTTTGAAATGACACCAAAATAGTGTCTTCTCCGATAAGCTGAATGTTATCAAAACTTATCATTATATCGTCTTCATGACCAAACAATCCAAAAAATCTCGGCCGTCCATATACTATCATATTAACAATTTCAGAGTTTTCCGTATTAATCTCAATATCATCAACATAACCAAGCTTTAAACCGGTTGTTACATTTATAACTTCTTTGTTTTTGAGTTCTGCAAATTGACAAATCATATTATTGCACACCTTTCTGAAATTTCGTTTCGAGGCATAATTTCTCACTAATAATATGAAAATCAGTGCTTGTATAATGCAAAAAAGGAGCAGTAATTTACTGCTCCTTGCGGCGAGCCGCCGCTGGCCCTCTGCCTATGAATGATTTTCACGATGTGATAGTCTCTAAAACGGCAGATTTTTACTTAACGGTTTTAGCCGACTTTTTCGACCACTTGCCAAAATACCTTTTACCGTTTACAGTCTTATATGCTCTCACTCTTACATAATACTTCTTATTCGATTTCAGCTTTTTAATAGTTACATTGTTTTTCTTTATATTCTTTTTAAGATATACATTATTCATGTTTTTCTTTAAAGAATACTCTAGCTGATACTTTGCTCCTTTTATCTTCTTCCATGTCACTTTAAGCTGTTTTTTCTTTGGCGATTTTAGCTTTACTTTTGTTACCTTAGCCGGTTTTTTAACAGTTGGTTTTGTCGGCTTTTGAGTTGTTGGTGTAGTTGTTGTTTTGGTTTTATCGTCTTTGGGTAAATCTATTTTTATAAGCTTCATATCAATAGTTCTATTTTCATCAGGTATATTTGATGGATCAAATGGTTCTTCCCCAGGAGGAACTATTTGCTGTGCTTTTGAATAATTATATGTAACATTTACAGTAATTTTTGAAAAGTCCACATCTGCTACATCTGATTTTTTGAATTCTATAAAATTTATATCATACATAATCCAAGGAGAAACGATGAAAGACATATAATATTTATAATTAAAAGTCAATGAACCGTTTTGTTTAGTTACACTAAGATTTTCATAATCACCTGTCTTACCTGTTGGAGTAAGTAACCAATTCACTACAAGCATGTTTTCATTGAAGAATGATTTATCATAACCATTAATCAATCCTTTAACTTCATATTGTTTATAAGTTTCATAATTTTCTATATAATAATAGATACCTTTTAAACTACCAGATTCGTTAATACTGTTTAGACTTAAACTGCTTGAATATGAATCGTACCAAATGCTTTTGTAATTTACATTTGAAGCCTCGGCAGATGATAAAATTGCCGTCAATGATATCGAAGAAATTGCGATTATTGCCGAAATAATTAAACTTAATATTTTTTTAATTTTCATAATTTTACCCCCTTATTAGTACCAAGCTAGTGCGTATGGCACTTCAGATGTACCGCTGTCATAACGCAACAAGCTGAGGTGTGCGATATATTTCATATTATTATCTACTATCATCTCCGCCGATGAATTAGGTAAATTTGTTGTTCTCTCGGCTTTACCATCGTTACTCGAAACAACAAGTACAAAATTTGTTATTTCCGTATTGCTAGTATTTACAGCAGGAACCAACCATGTACATGCTCAGACATTTTTGCTTGCTTTGTCATTTCAAGTGCATTAACACTACCAGTATATGCACCTGACGAATATGCAGATACCATCAATGCTGTCAATCCCATTGAAATAAGTCTTTTACTTCTTAACATATTTAACCCCCATTTTTAAAATCGAAAAACAAGCGAACAAACTTGTTATCACACTTATTATAACGCATTGGTAATAAAAAGTAAACATTTTTTCATAATAATAACCAATTATTCAAGTTTATTACAGAAAATTATATTAAATTTCAACTATGCACAAAAAATAATCATAATGAATAAGATATATAGAAGCCAAAAACTTCAATAAATTTAAAGGAGGAAAACTTAAATGAGCGAATTAAATTGCAATTCAGCCGCATTCAAGGAAGCAGTTTGTATCGAATCAATGAGAATATTCGACAGCTGTTCCGATAAAGACTGCATTGAGGATTTAGAGGTAGTATTCTGTTCAAAAGAAGACCAGGAAATTATAAGAAACGCAACATTCATCAAATGCAAAAACGTTCAAGTTATCAATACAGTTTTTGATATTGAGCCTGTTCCGTTTAATAAAGGTTTCTTTTCCGTAGATTTAACCTACACTTTCAGCGTTGAAATCGAAGCTTTTGTTAATGTATCACTGCCTTCAACTACTCTGAACGGCATCACCACCTTCAGCAAAAAGGTTATTCTTTACGGCGGTGACGGAAATACAAAATACTTCTCTTCAGAAGAAACAGCAGATGTAACACCTACGGGCTGCTATACGCAAACTCTGCCGAGAGCAACTGTAAGTGTCGTTGAACCGATTTCATTAGACTGCAAGCTTCTGCCTAAATACCCTCACTGCAAACAATGTGACTGTCATATGCATTGCGGTGACGGAGATAATGCACAAAGTTCTCCAACAAATATGATTCCAAAAGTTGCTTACATAACTATCGGACTTTTTTCAATTGTCCAGCTTTCACGGCCTGTACCTTTACTTGTTCCTGCATATGACTATTGCATACCAAGCAAAGAATGCTCAACAACCACAGACTCCCCTTGTGAGTTGTTTGAAAAAATTAAGTTCCCTACTAATGAATTTTTCCCGAGGTCACTTGAAGAAACCGAAATGCTTAACACCCCTAAAGCATATGAACAGGCTCAGACAGAAGATACAAATACTGAAGCTGAAAGCTAAAAACACAAAAAGCCTCTCACTGCAAAATTACGCATGAGAGGCTTTTAACTTTATTTTTTTAGTGATAACATTATGTATTCTTATCTACTATTTTCATTTTTTTCAAATTGCCTGTTTTGTTGTGACGTTCATCCAGAACAGCTTCTACTTCGCTCCACGCTAATCCCCTGTCAACACACATGACCATTAGGTGATACAGAAGATCTGCAACTTCACCTTTAAGCTCATTATTATCGGCATTCTTAGCGGCAATTATAGTTTCTGCACTTTCTTCTCCGACTTTTTTCAGTATCTTGTCAATGCCCTTTTCAAAAAGATAGCAGGTATATGAGCCCTCTTCCTGAGTTTCTTTTCGTGACAGGACAACCTGTTCAAGTGTTTTTAATGTATCCATTTTATTTCCTCCATATGCCTTATAAATTATTCTTCGTTATACATTTCATTGAAAAAGCAGCTGTATGAACCCGTATGACACGCAGAACCTGTCTGTTTAACATTCAAAAGCAAGGTATCGTCATCACAGTCGCTGTAGACGGATACAACCTTTTGAAGATGTCCGCTTGTCGCTCCCTTGTTCCAAAGCTCTCCCCGTGAGCGGCTCCAATACCAAGTATAGCCTGTTTCTAAAGTCTTTTTAAGGCTTTCTTTATTCATATAAGCAAGCATTAATACCGTCTTTGTATCAACATCAAATGCAATAGCAGGTATAAGCTCCGACTTAACAAAATACTTGTCAAGATTATTTATATCTATTTTCACTGCACTCATTATTTCAGTCCTTTCAATCTTCATCGATTACCGCTACCTGATACTCATCCTCGTAAATAATTTTTCCTGCATAGTCAGTAAAAACTATATCATAAGGTATTTTATATTTATCAAGCAAAGAAATTAAAACTTCCGCTTTTTCTTCCATATCCTTATATCTTTCGGTTTTGAAAAATGTTACAGCACCCTGCGGATTATCATTATTTTCGCCGTAAAACGGCGGCTCGGGTAAATGCTTTAAAAACCACTTATGAGTATCTTCGTAAACCTTGACATCTTCTTCACTGTAAATCCCATCGCGAATTTTCCGCCAGTTTAAAATAAATACACCCACAGGCTTTCCTGTTTTGTACGCAGTTTCCCGTCCCTGAATACGCATATATTTAGGCAGCTTCATATTAAAACAACCTCGGTGACAGGTTGTTGCCTATATCTCTTACAGCTATGCCACGCTCTTTAAGATAAGCTTTGACCTCGCCCACTGTAAGCTCCTTAAAATGAAACAATGAAGCCGCAAGTGCAGCCGAGCAATTGGTTTTTTCAAAAGCCTCAGCAAAATCCTCAAGCTTTCCGCAGCCGCCCGAAGCTATAACGGGAATTTTCACAGCGTCGCATACAGCATTCAGCATATCAATATCATATCCGCCTTTAACTCCGTCTGTATCTATTGAATTTAAGCAAATCTCGCCTGCACCAAGCTCTTCTATTTTCTTCACCCACTCAATAAGGTCAAGCTTATAATCGATTCTTCCGCCGTTTATATAAACTGTCCATTTGCCGTTTGATACCTTTTTAGCGTCAATCCCGACAACAACACACTGACTTCCGAAAATGTCTGCCGCTTCTTTAATCAGATTCGGATTCTGCACTGCCTGTGAATTGACAGAAACCTTATCCGCACCCGCTCTCAGCGTTTCTCTGAAATCGTCTATCGTCTTTATACCTCCGCCGACAGTCAGCGGAATGAATACCTTTTTTGCCGTGTTTCTTACAACATCGAGCATAGCGCCTCTTCCCTCGTGAGAGGCTGTTATATCATAAAAGACCAGTTCGTCTGCACCCTGCATATTGTATTCATATGCAAATTCAACAGGGTCGCCGACATCTTTTACACCTTCAAAATTAACTCCCTTTACAACCTTTCCGTTTCTGACGTCAAGGCAAGGAATAATTCTTTTAGCAAGCATATAAACCTCCATTATCCCGCTTTTAAATCAAAAAGGCAGTAACACGGAAATCTCCCCGCAAAACAGAGAATTCCGGCAGTAGAAATAATAACTCCGTTATTCCTCGCCTATTCTGACGGCTTCTCTAAGATCAAGAGTTCCCTTGTATATAGATTTACCGCAGATTGTTCCGTATAGTCCAAGCTTTTTACACGCTATAATATCCTCAATCGTATGTACTCCGCCGCTTGCAATAATATTGCAAGCGTCTCCGACCGCCTCGGATAATTCTTTGAGCTGTAAAGTGTTAACGCCTGAAAGCGTCCCGTCCTTTGAAATATCAGTTACAATAAAATATCTTACGCCGATTTTTATCATTTCCTTTGCAAGCTGTATATAATGAACGTCTGAGGATTCCAGCCAGCCCTCCGCAGCAACCATTCCGTTTTTAGAGTCAATTCCAACGGCAATTTTTTCGCTGCCGAAATTTAAAACCGCCTCTTTCACAAGCTCAGGATTTTTAAGAGCCGCTGACCCGATTATAACTCTTGAAATCCCCATAGATAGATACTGTCTGATTGTATCAATATTCCTGATACCTCCGCCGACCTCTACCTTCAAAGAGGTTTTATTTGCTACGTCCTTATATATCTGAGTATTGACGGGTCTTCCCTCTTTTGCGCCGTCAAGATCAATCATATGTATCCACGACGCGCCCGCTTTCTCAAAGCCTTTTGCAGTTTCCATATAATCTGCGGCGACCTTTTCAGCAGTTGAAAAATCCCCTTTAAACAATCTTACGCAATTTCCGTCCTTAATATCTATTGCAGGCAATATTATCATTTTATCAGCCCTCCGAAATTCTTTAGAATTTTCAGTCCTGTTTCTCCGCTTTTTTCAGGATGAAACTGTGCCCCGTAAACAGTTCCGCCGTCATAGACAAGAGCGGGAACTTTGCCGCCGTAAACAGAATAAGCGGATATATTTTTATCATTGCATTCCGCCTTGTAAGAATGAACGAAGTAAACGTAGCTGTTTTCTTCGAGTCCGCAAAGCAAAGGACAATCATTTAATATTTCAAGCTTATTCCAGCCCATATGAGGTATTATAAGCTCAGGCTCTTCCATCTTTTTGACTTTTCCCTCAATAAGACCTAAACCGTCGCATATTTCAAATTCATAACCCTTATCAAATAAAAGCTGCATTCCGAGACATATACCCAGAAACGGTTTTTTCCTTGCCTGTATTTGAATAGTTTCTATCAATCCGCTTTTTTCAAGCATATCCATAGCTTTAGGAAACGCTCCTACTCCCGGAAGAATGACGGCGTCGGCGCTTTCAATGTCCTTTACGGAGCTTGTAAGCCTATTTTCCATTCCAAGAAAATCCAATGCGTTTTTAACGCTGAATATGTTTCCTGCGCCGTAATCTATTACAGCTATCATTTAAATCATTACTTTCGGTATTATTATAGGATTCCTTTTGTTGATAAGGTTTCTCCGTTTTCAAGCTCCCTCACAGCCAATTTAAGAGCATGGGCAGCAGCCTTGAAAATCGCTTCGCATTTATGGTGATCGTTAGCGCCGTATACCATATTGATATGCATTGTTATTCCGGCATTGAAAGCAAACGCTCTGAAAAATTCCTCCGTTAGACTAACGTCATAGCCGCCTATCATTTGATTTGTAAATTCACCCTTAAAAATAAGAAACGGTCTGTTGCTTATATCCAAAGAACAGAACCCGAGAGACTCGTCCATAGGGATATATGCTGTTCCATATCTTGCAATACCTGATTTTTCTCCCAGAGCCTTGGAAAGAGCCTGTCCCAGAACTATTCCGGTATCCTCGACAGTATGATGACCGTCAACCTCAAGATCTCCCGAAGCCGATATTTCCATACTTATTCCGCTGTGCTTTGAAAGAGCGGTCAGCATATGATCAAAAAAACCGATTCCGGTAGATATATAAGAATTACCTGATCCCTCAAGCCTGACAGAATCCTTAATATCAGATTCACGGGTTTTTC
>UQYQ01000003.1 GCA_900545345.1 uncultured Ruminococcus sp. | reverse complement strand
AAATAGTTTGTGATTTGTACAATTTGTCATACATATAAGTTCGATTTTTAGTTTTTTTATTATTTCTTGTACAGTTTGCACAAATTTGTTTTTTCGCTCTCTTTTTTTCGCATTTACTGTTGACATTTACACCGCTGGCTCTCTGCCTTTGGAAAGCTTGATATATATTATAATTTACACAACGGCAGACTTCTATTTTCTTGATTTTTGCTTCCGAATATGCCATTTGATCAAATTTGCGTTTTTAAATTCAAGAAACATGAATATATAGTATCTCGCATTTATTATTTCATCAGAATATAATATCATGGCTTTGTACTCTTTCCATCTTTGATAAGTTTGATAAATGTTATAATTTGCACAACGACGGGATCTTACTTTGATTGATTACCGGTTTGCCAATAAATGAACCGCCATCCACTCTGCCTATTTCAGCTTTCATAAATGTTCTGCAAAGTAAAACGGCAGGTCAGATTAATCGATAATTAATAATGAACAATGTGTAATTGACAGTGGAAAATTGACAGTGGGTAATGAACTGTTTATAGTAACTTATTCATTATCCATTTTCAATTATCCATTATCAATTAAACAGGGGTCGCCCGAAAATAAAGAGCTTCCCCTATAATTATAAATAATATTATCTCAAATCTATTCCCTGCAATAATCTATCACGGATTTTATAAACTGCTTTCCTGCAGCACTCTGCGAAAGCTTATCAAAATCACAATTGCATACAACCACTTTTCCGCCGTCCTGCTCATACTCATAAAGCATACCAAGCTGGTGGTTTCTTTCAAAATTGTCAATTGTACGAACAATAATGTTTTTATCTTTATAGCAGTTGTCAAGAATTTCACTCTTAGAATTCTCAACGATTTCCCACCACTGTTCGGTTGAAAAAACTTCACACGGGAACTGAGAAAGTGCAGGGTGAGAATTGTCTATCAAAAGTCCCATAGTACCTACAGGAATCGGTATGTTCATTGATTCTGATATTGACCTGAACATCGGATAACACCAGAAGTCCTGACAATAAAATCCTTTTATAAAGTTATTTTCACTCAGCCTTTCCAAATCAGGAACAATAAGTATAGTCTTTCCCTCTGATAAAAGCTTCTTAGCTTCAGAGGAATCAGTACTTTCAAATAAATATGCACCTGAAATATCAACACTTTCAATTTTCGGGAACACCCAAAGCTTATATGAGTTCTCAATGTCGGTTCCGTCAACTTTTAGTATCAATTCAACAGTACGAACACAGTCAACCTCAGGAAGTGAAACATCAATATCACAAATATTAATATAATTTTGTCCGTCGGCTTGATGAATTATTTCATTACCCATAGCTATAACGCTTCCGCAGGAACATTTAAGCTCCCACGTCAAAATCTTTGAGTCAATGCTGTAATTTCTGTAATATGCAATCTCAATGTGAGCGTTGAATGCATCTCCGCTTTCATAGGTATAGCTGTTAAATCTTCCGAGAAGCACAGCATCAGAACAAAACTTCTTCCATTCTTTCGGTGAACATGTTCCTTTTTCGTCCATAAATGCATCAAGAACTCCGACTAATGCTGTTCCCTGACCGCTGAAGTCCTGAATATCAAGAATCTGAAATCCTCCCAGCAATCTTGAACGGAAAACAGCCTCCATTTCTTCTTTATAGCAAGCAACTGCCAATTTTCCGGAAGCCTTAAAGAAATCTTTAGCCAAATGTCCCATGCCGGCCTTTTCCAAACGCTCTTTAAATACCTCAAAGTTTTTAGCCTTTAACGAGCCTGTATATTTCTTAATTTCATTAAAATCAGGATATGTTTCATACTGTCCGATTTCATGTGTGACAATAGGAACTTTGGGAATGAAACTTGCATCAGCCTCACTCGCCTTAACAGTTTTCATCGTCGTTCCATACTGAATTTGTACAGTGCCGTCGGCACTTGATTTGTTTTCACCTTTGCTTACACTCGGATGAATTAAACTGTCATAGCACATATCTGTTGCAGGTTTTCTTGTTTGAACATGACCTAAAGGTGCGTCGCACATTGCATATGAACCTCTTATCAGTCTGTCACCCGAAAGCCTTACGCCGCAGAAGAAATCATCATTTTCCAAAACCGACGGGAAGAACTGAAAATTGTTAGAACCCTGTGTATACAGATGCCTTGTATCAACAGCTTTAAATCCTCCGATGATTTCATTTAAACGCTCGGTGCTTCCCCAAAGCTCATTGCCAAGCGACATCATGCAATAAGACGGATGATTGCCGAACATATTCATCATTCTAAAGCCTTCTTCGATAAGAAATTCCTGCTCTGATTCGTTATATTCTTCTTCATTTTTTCCTGCTATAGTTCCCCAGAACGGAAGCTCCGGCTCCATATAAATACCAAGCATATCCGCTGCCATAAATGCAGCCTCAGGCGGACAGCAGGTATGATAACGATAGTGATTCATGCCATAATCCTGCGATATACTCATAACTCTGAGCCACCCTGCAACATCTGTCGGCATAAATCCTGTTTTCGGAAAAATCATGCCGTCATGCTTCCCTCTTAGGAAAGTTTTTTTACCGTTGATTGTAAACTTATCACCGTCGGTTTTAAAATCACGAAGACCCACAATTGTTGAGAATGTGTCATCACCGATAGAAATTGATAAATTATAAAGATACGGACGGTATTCATCCCAAAGATAAGCGTCCTCGCCCATTTCATATATAACATCTATTTTTCCGTTTTCATAGTCATATTCACAAGGGGAAATAACTTGATTATTCTTAGCTTTCGGTCCGTCAAATCCAACTGCCGAAATTCTCACCTTTCCGCAGCTTTCACCAACTACATCAGCCTTTATATGAAATGTTTTTGATTTAATATCACTTTCCGCAAATACATTTTTAACATAAGTCTTGTCAAAAATCTGAAGCTCCATTCTTCCGACAATACCGTTCCAGTTTGTCTGCGTGTCAGCAGAAGTCAAATGACCTCCGCCTGTTTTATATCCGATATTAGAAACTTTTACCGTAACAGTATGTATTCCTTCGCTTATATGGTCTGTTATATCATAAATATGAGGAGAAACAAGAGAATCAAAACTTCCGATTTCTTTTCCGTCAATAAACAAGGTTGAAATTCTGGTGCGTTCAAAATAAATAAAAGCATTTTTTCCTACAGCCCTTGAAAAATCAACTTCTTTTGAAAACCAAGCCCATCCCTCAAACTTATATGTATCAGTCAAAAAACCTGTTTCCCGATTTTCATTATATCTGCCTTTTCCTGCGTTAGATGTAGAATTCGGCAAAGTTATACTGTCGCTGAAAGGAAGCTCTTTACCTTCCATTTTCTCATCAAGTTCAAGTGACCATTCACCACTTAAATCAATAAAATCTATCATTATTTTTCTCCTGTTTTTCTATATTTTTTCTTGAATATATTATATTTTTTAACTTGTCTTATATTAACATAAATATTTGACAAAATCAACAAAAAGAAAGCTTTTTCTAAACATTCAAAATAATTTAACAAATAAAAAAACCTATCGATTATAAAAATAAACCGATAGGTTGAAAAATTTATTACATTAATTTCTCTTTAAGCTTTGAAAAGAAGCTTTGTCTTTTGGCGTAATTCTTTTCACTTAAAAGATTGTCAAAATCATTGAGTCTTTTAACCATTTCCTTGCTCAGACCTTTAGGCGTTTCAACAACAACCCTCACATAGTGGTCGCCCTTGTCATTTCTGTTGAGCTTTTTGATTCCCTTTCCTCTGAGCCTGAATACAGTTCCTGTTTGTGTTCCGGCAGGAACTGTATATCTTACCTTGCCGTCAACTGTCGGAACGGTAATCTCATCACCTAAAGTCACCTGTGCAAATGTCAGCGGAATCTCTGTCCATACATCAAAACCGTCACGCTCAAATACACTGTCCCGTCTTACTGAAACAGTTACATTCAAATCTCCGTTAGGACCGCCGTTGATTCCTGCGTCACCTGCACCTGCAACACGGAGTGTCTGACCGTTATCAATACCGGCAGGAATTTCAATTTCTCTTCTTGCCGAAGTTCTTGTTCTTCCCTGTCCGCCGCATCTTGAGCACGGTGACTCAATAATTTTTCCCTGTCCTGAACACCTTGAACAAACTCTCGTCGAAGTTATTGAACCGAAAGGCGTCCTTTGCTGAACATTTACCTGTCCTCTTCCGCCGCAGTCAGGACATGTTTTTGAAGAAGTACCCGGTGCTGCACCTGTACCGCCGCAGTCAGGACATTTCTCCATTTTGTTCATTCTCACTTCAATTTTTTTACCTTTGCAGGCTTCCATAAAATCTATTGTCACACTTGCACGAATATCCTGCCCTTTTCTCGGTGCATTAGGGTTTGATGAGCGTCCTCCTCCAAACGAGCCGAAAATCGAATCGAAAATATCACCCATATCTCCAAACCCACCGAAGCCTCCGAAACCGCCTGCTCCTGCACCGCCTCCGTAGCTAGGGTCTACACCTGCGTGTCCGAACTGGTCATATTTAGCCCTTTTATCACTGTCAGAAAGAACCTCATACGCTTCGTTTACTTCTTTAAACTTAGCCTCTGCCTCCTTATCATCAGGATGCAAATCAGGATGATACTTTTTAGCAAGCTTTCTGTATGCCTTTTTCAGTTCGTCATCAGAAGCACCTTTTGAAACTCCGAGCACCTCATAATAATCTCTTTTGTCTGCCATAGATATAACCATATTCCCTCAGGAATATGCACTCCTTCCGATGTTTAATGTTTTGCATATAAATATTAAAAAATAAACCCATAATTAAATATACTTCTGAAATTACAGTAATTTCATTACTGAAATCTCTCTGCTTCATATGCAAAATGGGAGAACATAGTCCTCCCTTTTACTATAGTATTATCAAAAATTATTCAGCGTCACTGAACTCTGCATCGATAACATCATCATTGTTATCCTGTGATGCTCCGTCTGAACCCATGTCGGGACCTGCCTGAGCACCGGCTGCCTGCTGTGCCTGAGCTGCCTGCTGATAAACCTTTGTAGCAATACCCTGGAATTCTGTTTCAAGTTCTTTCTGCTTAGCCTTAATAGCTTCAATGTCAGTACCCTTTAAAGCTTCTTTAAGAGCGTCGATTTTAGCCTGAACTGAAGATTTTTCATCGGCAGAAATCTTGTCACCGAACTCACCTAAAGATTTTTCACACTGGAATACCATCTGATCTGCCTGGTTTCTTGTGTCAACCTCTTCTTTTTTCTTCTTATCCTCTGCTGCGAATGCTTCTGCTTCTTTAACAGCTTTATCAATATCGTCTTTTGACATATTAGTTGAAGAAGTAATTGTAATATTCTGCTCTTTTCCTGTTCCCAAATCCTTAGCGGAAACATGAACAATACCGTTAGCGTCAATATCAAAAGTTACTTCAATCTGAGGGATTCCTCTAGGAGCCGGTGCAATACCGTCAAGACGGAACATACCGAGCTGTTTGTTATCCTTAGCGAATTCTCTTTCACCCTGAAGAACATTGATATCAACTGCTGACTGGTTATCTGCCGCTGTTGAGAATATCTGTGACTTCTTAGTAGGAATTGTTGTATTTCTTTCAATAATCTTTGTGCAAACTCCGCCCATTGTTTCAAGTCCGAGTGAAAGTGGAGTTACATCAAGAAGAAGCAATCCGTCTTTAACATCTCCGCCTAAAACTCCGCCTTGATAAGCAGCTCCGAGTGCTACACACTCGTCAGGGTTGATACCCTTGAACGGCTCTTTGCCGATGAATTTCTGCACAGCTTCCTGAACAGCAGGGATTCTTGAAGAACCACCGACCATAAGCACTTTATTAAGCTCGCTTGCCGAAAGTCCTGAGTCTGACAATGCCTGACGAACAGGTCCCATTGTATTCTCAACAAGGTCAGCAGTCAATTCATTGAACTTAGCCTGTGAAAGAGTTAAATCCATATGCTTTGGTCCTGTTGCATCTGCTGTTATAAACGGAAGATTAATAGCTGATGTTGCTGTTGACGAAAGCTCAATCTTAGCCTTTTCAGCAGCTTCTTTAAGTCTTTGCATAGCCATCTTGTCGCTTGAAAGGTCAATCCCCTCAGCAGCTTTGAACTCACTTACCATCCAGTCAATAATTCTCTGGTCAAAGTCATCACCGCCGAGACGGTTGTTACCTGCTGTTGCCAAAACCTCGGTGACGCCCTCGCCCATTTCAATAATTGAAACATCAAAAGTTCCGCCGCCTAAGTCATAAACCATAACCTTTTGGTCATCCTCTTTATCAAGACCGTATGATAAAGCAGCAGCAGTAGGCTCGTTGATAATTCTTTTTACAGTAAGTCCTGCAATCTGACCTGCGTCTTTTGTTGCCTGTCTCTGAGCGTCTGTGAAATATGCAGGAACAGTAATAACAGCCTCTGTAACAGGCTCACCTAAATAAGCTTCTGCGTCAGCCTTCAGCTTTTGAAGAACCATTGCCGAAATCTCCTGAGGGGTATATTCCTTGCCGCCCATTTTAGCTTTATAATCCGAACCCATATGTCTCTTGATAGAGATAACTGTGTTGTCAAAGTTTGTTACTGCCTGTCTTTTAGCAACCTGACCTACAAGTCTGTCGCCTGTTTTTGAAACTCCGACTACCGATGGAGTTGTTCTTGCACCTTCGCTGTTAGGAATTACAACTGCTTCTCCGCCCTCCATAACTGCAACGCATGAGTTTGTTGTTCCTAAATCAATTCCGATAATCTTACTCATAATTAACATTTCCTTTCTAAACTTTAATTGTTATTTTTATTATATAATTGTCAGACACCGAATTGTGACCGACATAAGTAAAATATGCATTATTAAGGGTTTGCAACCACTACCATAGCATATCTTATTATCTTATCACCTATTTTATAACCCTTTTGAAAAACCTGTGCTACTTCATTTTCCCCTAAATTCTCGTCTTCAATCTGATTAACCGCATTAGCTATATTCGGGTCAAAGGTTTCGCCCAAAGGGTCAATGATTTCAACGCCGAGCTTTTTTAATGTTTCACCGAACTGATTGAAAATCATTTCAACACCGGATTTATATGTTTCATCAGTTGTTTCGGCATTTAAAGCTCTTTCAAAATTATCAAATACCGGGAGTATTTCGTTAATTGTGTTCCCGACTGTCGTCGCCGAAATATCAAGTCTTTCTTTAGCCGAACGCTTTCTGAAATTGTCATACTCAGCCATAAGCCTCATATATTTGTCTTTCTGCTCATCAAGCTCTGCTGAAAGCTTTTCTTCAGCTGTTTGCTCCGGCTCTTTCTCTTCAGAAGCCTTATTCTCACTTTCAGAGCAGTTAATTTCTTTATTCTCTTCGGTTTCTTCTGTAACCTCTTCTAAATCTTTTTCATCAGCCATAATCATTCTCCTTTCGGTGTAAAATCTTCAATGTCATCTATATTGCTAATATCCTCTGTGTCATATTCATTTTCCGAAATCATATCGGAAATCCTGTTTGTAAAATACTCAAGATAAGGAATGAACTTCGCATAGTCAATTCTCATAGGTCCGATAAGACCAAGCGTGCCTACCGGCTTGCCGCCTTTTTTATACTGAGATGTTATCATGCTTGAATTATTTATGACAAAGCCTTCATCTTCAGGCGAAAACATAACATGAAGTCCCGAAAAACTGCTGTCAAACAGTTTTGCAATTTCTTTCTTATGATCTAAGAACTCAATGATTTCGTTTTTATCAAATTCATCACACTTCAAAAGGTTCCTCTCGCCTTTAAGTGAAATTTCCTTTTGCGTTATTTCTTTTGACATTTTATAAATCTCAGAAACAAGAGGCGAAAGAGTCATCATATATGTGCCCATTGCTTCTTCAAGCCTTTTCAGCAAATCATCAGAAAGCTTATCTATTTCAATTCCTTCTAAATTCTCTCTTAAAAAATTTGAAAAGAATTCAAGCTGTTCATTGGTCAAATCAAACTGAAGTCTGCATACTTTGTTCTTTATATTACCCGAAGATGTAATTAAGAGCAGCACATACATTCGCTTTCCTGTAGGAATAACTTCAACCTTTGAGATAATAGAAAACTTCGGTGTTTCGGTTGCAACAACCGTTGCACACTTTGTCAGTTCCGCCAGTGCAGTTGAAGCAGACTGAACAATTGCTTCTTCCGTTAAATCTTCACCTATAGGAAGCATAGCTTCAATTAAATCCTTTTCCTCTTTTGTTAAAGGGTCGGTTTCAACAAGCTTATCAACATAAAATCTATATCCTTTATATGTCGGAACTCTTCCTGCGGAGGTATGAGGCTGTTCAAGATATCCTTGCTTTTCAAGCTCTGCCATTTCATTTCTTATGGTCGCTGACGAAGCTTTTATATATTTCATCATAGCCTTTGAGCCTACCGGCTCACCGGTAACTATATATTCATCAACCACAGCAGTCAATATTTTTAGCTTTCGCTCATCCAAGCCGATAACCTCCTGTATCTATTATCACTTTAATTTACTGAGTGTTAGCACTCTTTTATATCGAGTGCTAAGTATTATTATACCCAATTTTTTTTGAATGTCAAGGGTTTTTGAAAATTTATTTATATAAATTATACTTGTCATGCTTTCATATTTTTGTGCATAAAGACAAAAATATCCCCGGCGAAAATATCGTCAGGGATATAATTCTATCTGCTTTCAAGAGCCTTGATTGACTCTTCAATCTTCTGCATTTTTTCTTCAGCCTTTTTGAGTTTTTCTTTCTCCTTTTCAACAAGCTGTTCGGGTGCCTTAGCCAAAAAGCCTTGATTATTCAGCTTTCCGCTTAAGAAATCAATGTCCTTTTGAGTTGCTTTTTTATCCTTTTCAAGCCTTGCAAGCTCCTTTTCTGTATCAACTATATCAGAAAGCGGTATGAAAATTCTTGCAGAATCTGTAACAACCGTTGCACAGTCTGATATATCAAACTTATCAGCAATTTCAACCTCGCTTGCCGACGCTAAGCGTTTAAAGAACATCTCACCTGATGCAAAAACATCACTGTACTCAGTTTCAATATAAAGCTTTGCCTGAACCTTAGGCGGAACATTCATCTCACTTCTTGTGTTTCTAATACCCTTTATAGCACTGATAATCTTTTCAAAGTCAGATTCTTCATTCTTATAGCACAGACTTTCATCGAATGTCGGGAAGCTTTCTGTCATGATAATACTTCCGTCACCGACAAGTGCCTGCCAGATTTCTTCGGTTATAAACGGCATAAACGGATGAAGAAGTTTTAACATTCCCTTCATTACCCAAACTAAAACTGCCTGAGCAGCTGCACAGGTTTCGCCGCCTGCAAGTATACGAGGCTTTGTCAGCTCAATATACCAGTCACAATATACATCCCAAATAAAATCATAAAGCTTTGCAACTGCAACACCAAGCTCGAAATGTTCAAGATTTTCATTGACCTCTTTTGCAAGAGTGTTGAACTTTGATACAATCCATTTATCTTCGATATTTAAGTTTTCAGGAAGCTCATCAGCTTTAAAATCTTCAGGAAGATTCATCATAATAAATCTTGCGGCATTCCAAATCTTATTGGCAAAGTTACGAGAAGAACGAACCTTTTCCTCAGAATATCTCATATCATTTCCCGGTGAATTTCCAGTTGCAAGCATAAATCTGAGTGCGTCTGCACCATATTCGTCAATAACCTCAAGAGGGTCTATACCGTTGCCCAGAGATTTTGACATCTTTCTTCCCTGTGAATCACGAACAAGACCGTGAATTAAAACTGTATTAAACGGAACCTCGCCCATATGCTCAATTCCGGAGAACATCATTCTTACTACCCAGAAGAAAATAATATCATATCCTGTAACAAGGGTATTTGTTGGATAGAAATACTTTAAGTCTTCTGTTCGGTCCGGCCATCCGAGTGTTGAAAAAGGCCAAAGTGCCGAACTAAACCATGTATCTAAAGTGTCTTCATCCTGACGCATCTGTTTTCCGCACTTAGGACAAGTTTTAACATCATCTTTTGAAACAACCATTTCACCGCATGAATCACAATAGTATGCAGGTATCTGATGTCCCCACCAAATCTGACGTGAAATACACCAGTCTCTTATTCCTTCAAGCCAGTGGAAATAAATTTTATCAAATCGCTCGGGCACAAATTTTGTCTCACCGTTCTTAACAGCGTCTATAGCAGGCTGAGCCAGCGGCTTCATTTTTACAAACCATTGTGTTGAAACCTTAGGCTCAACTGTTGTGCCGCAGCGATAGCAGGTTCCGACATTGTGGTCATGGTCTTCAACCTTAACCAAAAATCCGCCCTTGTCTAAATCCTCAACGATTTTCTTTCTTGCATCATATCTGTCCATACCTGCATAATCAGCATAGTCGTCAACGATTTTAGCGTCGTCGGTAAGTACATTTATTATAGGAAGGTTATGTCTTAAACCGACTTCAAAGTCATTAGGGTCGTGTGCAGGGGTAATCTTTACAACACCTGTTCCGAAATCCATTGCAACATAGTCATCGGCAACAATAGGTATTTCACGCCCTACAAGAGGAAGTGTCAGAGTTTTTCCAACCAAATCCTTATATCTTTCATCTTCAGGATTTACAGCAACCGCTGTATCTCCAAGCAGTGTTTCAGGTCTTGTTGTTGCAAGCTCAACATAACCGCTTCCGTCTGTTAAAGGATAACGAATATGCCAGAAATGCCCTGCCTGATCCTCATATTCAACCTCGGCGTCTGAAATAGATGTCTGACACTTTGGGCACCAGTTAATTATTCTTTCCCCTCTGTAAATCAAACCTTTTTCATAAAGGTTTACAAACACCTCTTTAACAGCCTTTGAACAGCCCTCGTCCATGGTGAAACGCTGTCTTGACCAGTCGCATGAAGAACCCAGCTTTTTAAGCTGTTCTACAATTCTTCCTCCGAACTTGTCATTCCACTCCCAAGCACGCTCCATAAAGGCTTCTCTGCCGATTTCTTCCTTAGTTATTCCCTCTTTGCGCATAGCTTCAACAATTTTAGCCTCAGTCGCAATTGCCGCATGGTCGGTTCCCGGAAGCCAAAGTGCCGAGTAACCGCTCATTCTCTTATATCTGATTAATATATCCTGCAAAGTTTCGTCAAGGGCATGCCCCATATGAAGCTGTCCTGTTATATTAGGCGGAGGAATAACTATAGTATAAGGCTTTTTCTTTGAATCAGGCTCAGCCTTAAAACAGTCATTATCCATCCAGAATTTATATATTTTATCTTCAACCTCACGAGGTTCATATAGTTTTCCAAGTTCTTTTTTCATTGTTTCTTTTCCTTTCAATATACAATATAAATTTTTTAAAACATATATTAAAAGTCAGACTCGCACATCTAAAATATAACGATTAAAACATAATATTCTGTCTGTTTTTATGTTCATATGATAACTTCCTTTATAAATAACTTTAAATTAAAGTATACCATATCAACTCAAAAAATGTCAACAGCAAAGCCAATCAGTTGACATTTTTAATAAAAAACTGTAAAATAAGCTTATTAAAATACAATCAGAAACAGGAGATGTTATTTTGAAAAGAATTAAATTTATTTTAACGGCATTAATGATGCTTACAATGTGCTTATCATTTGCAGGATGCACTGACGAAGAAAACGGTTCCGATTCATCAAAGAGGGAAACTCAGACAGGAAGCTTTGTTGTTCAGCTATTCCCTGAGTATGCACCTGAAACTGTTAAAAACTTTAAAAAGCTTGTTAAAGCAGGTTTTTATGACGGACTTACTTTTCACAGAGTAGTTGAAGGGTTCATGGCTCAGGGCGGTGACCCTAACGGCGACGGTACAGGCGGTTCAAGTGAAACTATCAAAGGTGAGTTTGCACAGAACGGATATACTAAAAACACACTTTCTCATACAAGAGGCGTTGTTTCAATGGCAAGAGGCCAGTTACCTGATTCTGCTTCCAGCCAATTCTTCATCTGCTATGCAGACACCTACAAATCTTCACTTGACGGACAATATGCTGCTTTCGGTAAAGTAAATGAAGAAGGTATGCAGGTGGTTGATAAGTTCTTAACCGTTGAAAGAAAAACGAACGCACTCAGAGAAGTTGCTACACCTGTTACACCTATTAAAATTAAATCTGCTAAGATGATTAACGAGACCTCGGACGGTCATGAACAGGTTGAATTCACTGTGGAATTCTAATTATAAAATAATTTAACCCGTACTTTTCAGTACGGGATTTTTTATTGTGTAAAAACATAAACAGGCGTCTGCAAATCCTGCAAACGCCTGTTTTACATTGGTTGCGGAGGCTGGATTTGAACCAACGACCTTCGGGTTATGAGCCCGACGAGCTACCGAGCTGCTCCACTCCGCGATATAAAAATGAGGACTGTCCTCAATGCTCATTAATTATATCATCAAAAAAAAGATTTGTCAATACTTTTTTAAAAATTATATAAAATAACTTCGACAAAATATTGACATGACGGCTATAAAATGATATAATAATTAAGTAAATTAAATATTTGAACCGGGGGGCTTGTTTTGCAGGCTGAGATAAAGTAATCTAACTTTGACCCGTTTAACCTGATTTGGATAATGCCAACGTAGGAAAGTTTTTATAGGGATTTTTAGGTGTGCCAATTTAGGTATGCCTTTTTTTATTGTCAAAATTGGTTTTCTTATAATTGCGGTTAAATCAAATGTTGAATTTAAAATTTATTCTTTAAAGGAGAGTGTTTTTATGTCAAACACAAAAACTATCAAACTGGTCGAAGGTGCAGTAATGGTTGCACTTGCACTTGTGTTAAGCTTTATTAAAGTGTTCCATCTGCCATGGGGAGGTTCTATCACATTGCTTTCAATGCTTCCGATAGTTATCTACAGCATTCGCAACGGTGTAAAGTGGGGCATGCTTGTTTCTGTAGTATATGCATTGCTTCAGATGTTTATTGATCTTGGAGAAGTTGTAAGCTGGGGACTTACTGCATCTGCACTTATCGGAACTTTAATACTTGACTATATTCTTGCTTTTTCTGTTTTAGGACTTGCAGGAATGCTGAGAAAAAAAGGCATTGCAGGTGCCATCGCAGGAATAGTTATCACAATTGCTTTGAGATATGCTTTTCATGTTATCAGCGGTTCGGTAATTTTCCATTCAGTCGGTGCTATCTGGGACACTTTCTCAACTGACAACTCTTGGATTTACAGTTCACTTTACAATGGTGCATATATGCTTCCTGAAATGGTATTCACCGTAATCGGAGCAGTAATACTTTTATGCGTTCCTCAAACTAAGAAATTAATAGTAAAAGATTAATTCTTACATACAAAAAGCCTCCTATAGGAGGCTTTTTTATTGCTATTTTTTAAACATTCCTATTGCCGTGTAGTAAAGCGGTATTGTAAGAAACAGTATCCACAAAGGATGCCATAGTCCCATTGTCATACCGAATAGTAAAAAAACTGCTGTTACCAGAACAGGATAGCAGAATATATGCGGATTTCTTTTATGTATAGCTTCAATTGTGGTGTAGTATATAGGAATTGTAAGGAATATAATCCAACCGACGCTCCAGCCCATACCTAAAGGATTAAAAAAGCCGAGAAGGAGATATATAATAACCGTTAATATCGGGTATGGGAAATGTTTAAATAATTTGTATGTATGGTGATTTTCATCTATTACAATTTCACCTTGATTGTTTTTGTGCCAATGGTTGTGTTTTTTAAAATCAACATCTTTTTTATCACCGTTAACATATACTCCATTAAGTCCGACTCTAACCTCGTTACCCTCATCATCTTTGACAAACACGCCTTTTGTACCTACATGAACGATGTTTTCACCGTCATTTACATTGACAAATTTATGTCCCACATCCGGAATTTCTCCGCTGTCTGTGTTTTGATTAGGTTCGCTTTTGCTGCTGTCATTTTTCGTGCTTTTGTCGTTATCTTCTGAGTTTTCCTGAGCCTGTTCATCTTTAATTTCTTTTGCATCATTTAATAAAAGCTCATCTAATGAAATATTATAAAGCTTAGCAAGAGATATTAAATTATCAGTATCAGGTGAAGATTCAGCACGCTCCCACTTTGAAATTGACTGACGTGAAATCCCGAGCTTTTCTGCCAATGCTTCCTGAGAAAGTCCGTTCTTCTTTCTAAGCTTATATAATTTATTTGCTATCTCCAGATTCATATTTGTTTCCTTCCCTTTACTGTGAATTTTCAATAAGGAGCAACGCCCCGTCATTCAACAAACGACCGGACATAGTCGTTGTTATATTTCATATTACATTACCATATGAATTTTTACAATATACTTTACTTTTCATTTTGTCAACTATAGGTTGCGGACAGCATAAAATAAGGGTCTGAGCCACTTTTTTAACCTAAGGATATCAATTTGAGTTACCTTGGTATTATTTCGATTTTTCTATTATCTCGTTTATTTGCTGCTCGGCATAACTGTTTTCAGCTTTAATAACAGCATTGTATCGGCTGTCTTTCTCTTTAATTTTTCTTATTATATTATTTACTGCTTTTTCACTTTCTTCAAAAGTTGTTTCAAAATCAACAACAAGGTCGAAAATCATGTTAATATTATCTGTTCCGTCAGTTATTCTAAAATCATGAATAGAAAAATTTTCGTTTTCTTTATTTACAATTTCCTCAACCATAGCTTTAAGCTCAGATACTTTTTCATTATTTACTGAAATAGGATCCATATGAATTACAAGCTCTATTCCAAGCTCGCAGTTAACTTTTTTCTCAAGTGTGTCAATAATTTCGTGCACTTTAACAATATCAGCATTGTCAGGAATCTCTGCATGAACTGAAGCGAATATTCTGCCGGGCCCATAATCGTGCACAATAAGGTCGTGAATTCCGACTATTTCTTCTGATTCAGTCATAATTTCATAAATGTCTTTGATTGTTTCTTTATCAGGAGCAGAGCCTAAAAGCAACCCGACAGTTTCCTTTGCTATTGAGAACCCGTTAAAAATGATAATCACTGACACAACAATGCCTATGATTCCGTCTATAGGAAATTTGAAAAAAGAACCAAACACAGTTGCAATAATAACAGCCGATGTTGAAAAGACATCATTAATGCTGTCTTTAGAATTTGCAATAAGCATGCCCGAAGAGATTTGATTGCCTAAATATTTATAATAAAAGAACATCCATAGTTTTACCAAAACCGATACAAACAGTATAATTAAAAGCATTATATTAAAATAAACTGTTTCAGGATTCCTTATTTTATCTATTGATGACTTAAACAGTTCAAGTCCGACCATCATAATAATAAATGAAACGATAAGTGATGATATATATTCAATTCGTCCGTGACCGAAGGGATGTTCGGCATCGGGCTTTTTATTTGACAGCTTTGCACCTATTATTGCCACAAAGCTTGAACCGGTGTCAGATAAATTGTTGAAAGCATCACCAATAATTGCAATACTGTTCATTGCAATTCCAATAAGCAGCTTTAATATAAATAAAAAGAAATTGCATATAAGACCTGTTACTCCGCCGAGAACAGTGTATGACTCCCTTACTTTCTTATCGGAAGTGTTTTTATAATCTTTTATGAATTTTCTGACCAATAGTTTTATCATAAAATCTCCGTTTCTGCACAAAAAAATTTCATACTGTGAATTAAAATAATGAGTGATTTACAAGCGGTATACTATAGTATATCATGATTATAACTAAAATGGAACAATTTTATCATGAGATTTTAAAAAATAATTTTAAAGTCTTAAAAGGTTGTTATATGGATAGAATTAAGCTGTTTCTAATATAAAAAACTCAATAAACGAGTAAAAAACATCCACCCCTTTTGGCACATAGGAGTGGATGCTGATATTTTATTAAATTAAAATATTTTTGATTATGTATTCCCTTATGGATTTGGTGTAACTATATATCCAGGATAGTCACAGGTAAAACCGCCGCTGCTATACTTAAGAGCAGTAACTTTACCGCCTGTGATTGTAACACCGCTGAGTTTAGTATCTAAATCTTCAATTTCACAAAGAGTTTCAATATCATTATACAAAATAACTGTAGTACCGACTACAGTACCAAGAGTATATACAGTAGTACTGCTGTCGTTCTGTTTAGCATACTTTTCAGAAGCCAATGTCTGAACAGCTGTAACTATTGAACGAGTTTCCGAAACAACAGTGTTTTGTCTTGACTTATCAATATATCCGATAAGTGACGGAATAAGTACAGCAGCCATGATAGCTAAAATTACTAATACTACGATAACTTCAACCAATGTGAAACCTTTTTGATCTTTTTTAATTAATTTCTTCATGATTAAATCACCTTTCTTAATTAATAAAATAAGTGTGCCAAAATCTTTATTTTTAAACAATAACATTATATCCAAAACTACCAATAATGTCAAGAATATATATAATTTTTGTTTAAGATTTATAACATAATTGTTTTTTCTTTGTAAGTAATAACAAATTACAATAAACAAGTTTTATTAGCCTTTAAACTGTTCCCAGCTGCTCCAGTCTGACACATAAATAAATGCTTTTGTTTCATCCTGAGTAATCGCAATAAGTCCGTTAGAAGAAATTATATCACCTCTGTTATAATTGTTAAAGCTGTTATCAACCTTTACATAGTTGTTCAAATCAATCTTAATCGGCTTTGAACCTAAATTTGCATGCTCTAAAATAAAGTGACATATTTCGTCAATATCATCATTTGTCACATTTTCTTTTGCGGTAATTCCGTTTACAGTAAACCTTTTATCATCGTTATTATAAAACATCTGCATATAAGGGAAGAAGTAATACTCACCGCCGTATTCATATATAAGAGCTGATGTGGATAATTGTCCGTTCTCATAAACACCGGCCACCATATCCTTAACTATATTATAAAGCTGTCCTCCTGATTTTAGCGGTCCCGGCATCTCTTCGTCAGGCTTTGTAACAGGATTAGTTGTGGGTTCGGTTGCAGGTTCGGTTACAGATGAACCCTCAAGCACTGCTTTATAAATTATCTTTTTCTCACTGCCCGATACGGTAAATACTTCAGTCGGACCAAGTGATGATTTGGTGTCACCCTTCTCAAGATTCCAGCCTTTTAAAGTAAAACCGTTCTTTTTAACCTCAGGAGGTGTAACGCTTTCACCCTGATTATAATTTTTAATTGATATTATTTTATTGCCGTTTTTAAATACAACAGAATAGCTGTTATTTGATGTTGTAACTGTTGCAATTACAGGTATCTCTTTTCCTTGTGCTTTATATTCAAGCCAAATACCGTTTTTAGATAAATATATCATGTGTGAAAGGGTGTATCCTTCAAACTCATAGCTTTCAATAAAAGATTTTCCGTTTTTATCTTCAGGCACTGCCTTGTTTTCAATTACCGTTATATCATCATATGCATTACCATATGTATATGATTCATCGTCTGCATATGCTTTAATGCCTATAGAAAAATCAAATGAAAGCATCTTCGCCAGTGATGAGTCAGAAGTATTTTCCTCCTCAGCCATTTTTAAAATATCAGCTTCGGTTATATGAGAAACCAAAGAAGCACCTGTAGTTCCGTTTTCATCATATTCATCATTTGCAAGATATTGTGCCGCTGTAACAACACTTCTGCATTCAGTGACAGCAGCCTTCTCTTTTGAAGTATCAATATAACCTATAAGTGAAGGTATGGCAAGCGAAGCCACAATAGCGACAATAGAAAGAGTGATAATTACCTCAACTAAAGTAAATCCGCTTTTTATGTTATTAAATATTCTGCTTTTTCTGTTAGGCAATAAACCTGAATGATTCTTACAGCTGTAAAACAAATCAAGCATAATAATCCTCCTATACATTTTCAAAAAAGGATAGTATATTTACTATTTAATTATAATTGATTTTAAAATACATTTCAAGTATAAAATTTAATAATAAGATTATATCTGAATTCATAAACGGAGTGACATAAGCACCTTATTTTGCATTTTATCAGTATTGTGTCAAATTATTATGACTGAACTGTGAAGAAGGTCAAACCACACAGACATAAATTCGTAAAAACCATATAAGACAAAAATAACCGCCCTATTTCAGGACGGTTGATTATCGTTGGCGGAGAGAGTGGGATTCGAACCCACGGTACCTTTCAGTACGACGGTTTTCAAGACCGTTCCGTTATGACCACTTCGGTATCTCTCCATATTATACAGTTAAAGCACATCTCACATAAGACAGCTTACTTATTTTATCATAATATAAGTATCTTGTCAAGGGGTTTTATAA
Organism: uncultured Ruminococcus sp.; assembly: GCA_900545345.1. Classification (GTDB taxonomy): domain Bacteria; phylum Bacillota; class Clostridia; order Oscillospirales; family Ruminococcaceae; genus UMGS1601. The sequence goes on along the minus strand of UQYQ01000003.1, from coordinate 136,017 downwards.
AGATTTTATGATTTTTTTGTTTCCGTTTATATTAAAGCATTGACACGTGAAAATAACACAGGTATAATAAGTTTAAACCGATAATATCAAATTTATATAAAGAGCAAAATTCAGGCAGGACGGGGATTACTATGGAAATAAATAAATCTGTAAAAACCAGAAAATCAGGAATAGAACTGCTGAGGATTATATCAATGCTTCAGGTTATTTTTCTTCATGTGTGTTTGTATGGAGGATACAGCAAAATTGCAAGACATGATTTGTCAAGAATACACAGAGTTCTCTATGATTTGGTCTTTCTATCTTCAAGATGTCCTGTATATATCTATATTTTAATTTTCGGTTATTTTTCCGTTACTTCCAATAAAACACTCAGCAGTATAAAAGGCAAAATAGCAAAAATTTATCTGCCAATGTTATTTTACTCATTAACAATACCTTTTTTAGGTCAGGCTTTTGGTTTGTGGCAGCTTAATAACACAGCAAAGGCCAGAGCATTTTTCCCTCTGACATCAAAAATCTGGTACTTTATGACGCTTTATCTTTTGGTGCTGATTTTAAGTCCTTTTTTAAACCGAGCTCTCACTGCACTTTCAAAAAAAGAATATACACAGCTTATTACTATTCTGTTTTTGCTGTTTTCTGTCTGGACCGTTTTTGCAGGCTTGAAACAGACAGGTGATGTGATACGGCTTGACAATGTATTTGAAACCTATAACGGAAAAAGCCTTTACGGATTCATTTATAAGTATAATTTAGGAGGCTATTTAAGGCTTCATGTACCTTGTCATGATAAAGTAAAATTCAGATATCTAGCCGCATTTGCAATTTTTACTGTTATAAACTTTTTGCTCAGCCATTATTTGTTCAGTTATAATAAAATTGTATCTGCAAATGATAATCCATTTGTTGTTTTGCAAGGGATTTGCTTAGTTCTGTTTTTCAGAGATATGAAGTTTAAATCAAAAGCTGTCAACTGCATTGCTTCTGTAAATCTGGGAGTATACATGATTCATGAGCATTTTCTTGTCAGAAATAAAATTTGGAATGACTGGTTTGATGTTCTCCATGAAAAATCTTTTTATAACACATGGAAATACCCTTTCAAAATCCTTTTGATTTGCCTAACCGTTTTCGTTGCCTGCGGTATTATCGAAAGAATAAGAGTTTGGCTCTTTAAGGGAATCAAATTTCTGGCAAACAGTTTTTATCTCAAAAGAAAACAGAATGCTTGTAAACTATAAAGTTTTGTATGTAATAAATCATAACCGACAAAAACACGCTTTGTACTATGCAAGGCGTGTTTTTTAATATTGTTTATTTCTCTTTTACATCAAAATCTATTATTCCGTTTTCCTTTTCATGCTCTTTTATATACTGTCGTATTAAATACAGTATTTGTGAGTTCGCCGAGCGTCCGTCATAATCGGCTGCATAATGCAGTTTGTCAAGCAGCCGGGCTTCTATTCTTACTGTTAAATTTCTGATTTTATTGTATTTGTTTTTGTTCATATTTTTACCTCTCTTATAAAATTTTGTGTTTCATATGTGAACCACTATTATATATTATGTTTCATATATCGAACAAAGTCAAGCGAAAATGTTTCATTTGTGATACAATTTACTTATTGAACAAAAGGGTGTGTATTAAATTATGAATTATTATCAAAGATTACGAGATTTAAGAGAGGACAGCAATAAAAGTCAGGCAGAAATTGCTGAAGTTATAAACACAAGCAGATCATATTATTCTCAATATGAAAGAGGTGCAAAACCAATAACCCTTGAACGAATAATTAAATTAGCAAAATTTTATGATGTATCAATTGATTATATAGTAGGTCTTACAAATAAAAAGCACAGTTATAAAGACTGGGAGTAAAAATAAAACTGTCAGTTAAAGACATTGACCTATTGACTTTTACCTCTCTTCTTATTTTAACTATTCCATTTAATGATGGTATAGTTCACAAATAGACTATCCATATTATAGTTCACTTATGACCTAAAGTCAAGATCAAATAGTTCATTTGTGATATAATTTACTTATTACACAAAAGGAAGTAAATTATATTATGGAATATTACCAAAGATTACGAGATCTTCGAGAGGATAAAGATTTAAAGCAAAAACAAATAGCAGAAATTATAAAAACAAGTCAATCATATTATTCCCAATATGAACGTGGAGCAAGGCAAATACCTTTTGACAGAATTATTGAATTAGCTAAATACTATGATGTAAGTATAGATTATATTGCAGGTCTTACAAATAAAAAGCACAGCTATAAAGAATGGGAGTAAAAATAAAGCTGTCAGGAAGAAACCTGACAGCCTATGCTTGACAATATTTATATATATGCTATAATATAGATAGAAAAAGGGTACTGCATAAAGACAATTAATTTGTCTTGGCGGTTTATCCCTAGTTAATGTGTCAGAAACACCGTAACTTTTAGGGTAGTTGGCGGTGTTTCTTATTTTTTATGTAAAATTAAGAATTTCTATTTTTTCTTATATATAAGAACGAATAGAGAGATAACGCTGATAATTATATTCGCAAATAAAAATAAATCCGAATAAGTTACCATAGCAATTCGATGTTTTGAGTGGTTTTGCAAAGCAAAATTTCGGACATTGTCCGAAAAATCAAAACTCGCGTTTGAAAATCAATGATTTTCAAATTGCCCTCCCTTTCGGGAGAAACCGCCTACCGTTATGTACAGTACCCAAACTATATTATATAGTAAAGTGTATAATATGTCAAACTATGCCGAATTAATTGATATGATAAAAAACTGCCAAAGTACTGAAAAGTAACTTTGACAGTTTTTTATATAGCCTTTTAAATTATTCCTCACATTCAATGGACGCTTTAATAAACTCTCTGAATAAAGGATGAGCCTTATTAGGCCTTGACTTGAATTCAGGGTGGAACTGCACGCCCACAAACCAAGGGTGTATATCTTTAGGGAGCTCAACAATTTCGATAAGCTTATTGTCAGGAGAGCTTCCTGCAAGAATTAATCCCTTTTCTTCAAAAGCAGTTCTGTAGTCATTATTAAATTCCCAGCGATGACGATGTCTTTCATTAATCAAATCACTGTCATATGCCATACTGCTGAGAGTGTCTTTCTTTAAAGCACAAGGATAAAGACCAAGACGCATTGTACCGCCTTTTTTGGTAATATCCTTTTGCTCGTCCATAATATCAATAACAGGGTCTGGGGTTTCACAGAATTCAGATGAGTTAGCCTGTTTTAAACCTGCAACATTTCTTGCAAATTCAACAACAGACATCTGCATACCAAGACAGATACCGAACATAGGAATTTTGTTTTCTCTTGCATACCTAATTGACTCAATCATGCCTTCAATTCCTCTGTCACCGAATCCGCCCGGAACGATAATTCCGTTACAGCCTTTTAGTTTTTCGGCAACATTGTTTCTGTCAATACCCTCAGACTGAATCCAGTTAATCTGAACCTTTGCACCGTTTTCAAAACCGGCGTGACGAAGTGCCTCGGCAACTGAAAGATACGCGTCTTCAAGCTCAACATACTTTCCGACCAAGCCTATAGTAATATTTTTATCGGCGGCTTTCTGAACTGCGACCATGTTTTCCCACTCAACTAAATCTGGCTTTCTGTTTTCAATGCCAAGATGATAGCAAACAGCATCTGCCAGTCCCTCATTTTCAAGCCACAAAGGAACTTCATAAAGTGACGGAGCCGTAAGATTCTGAATAACATCCTCAGGTCTTACATTACAGAAAAGTGAAATTTTCTTTTTCATATCTTCAGGTATTTCAAACTCGCTTCTGAGAACTAAAACAGACGGCTGAATACCAAGTGACAAAAGCTCTTTAACCGAGTGCTGTGTAGGCTTGCTTTTAAGCTCTTTTGAACCTGCAATATAAGGAACTAATGTGACATGTAAAAACATTGAGTTTTCTCTGCCTACTTCAATACTTGCCTGTCTTAATGCTTCAAGGAAAGGAGTAGATTCAATATCACCGACTGTTCCGCCGATTTCTGTGATAACAATATCCGAGTTTGAATCCTTGCCTGCACTGTATAGTTTTTCTTTGATTTCATTTGTGATATGAGGAATAACCTGAACAGTTCCGCCGAGATAATCGCCACGGCGTTCTTTGTTCAAAACATTCCAATATATTTTACCGGTGGTAACATTAGAGTTCACTGAAAGATTTTCATCGATAAATCTTTCATAGTGACCCAAATCCAAGTCAGTTTCTGTCCCGTCGTCAGTAACAAAAACTTCACCATGCTGATAAGGTGACATAGTTCCCGGGTCAACATTTATATACGGGTCGAACTTTTGAATTGTTACTTTGTATCCTCTGTTTTTGAGAAGCCTTCCGAGTGAAGCTGCCGTAATACCTTTACCTAAACCTGAAACTACTCCACCTGTAACAAACACATACTTTGTTGGCATATTCTTATTCCATGCTCCTTAAACCGGAGCATTCCTCCTCTCACACTTGGAGCGGTTATTTCAAAAAACACAAACCATTAGGCTTGAAAATAAAAAAGCTCAAACCTTATCTCCAAAATATAATATCAATACTTATATATTATTCTAACAAATTTCGAGTTAAATTGCAAGTATGAATTATAACAGATTTTATTATTTTTTGTGATAGTTTTATGACGCAGAAAACAAAAAAACAGCCCTTAAGGCTGTCCCGTTTTTATACACTTTTGAATTAACACCCTAGCAATCAGCATCAAAAAGGGATTTACCCTTTCTGATACCGTAATGCTGTCCCCAAATATAATTTTTAAGTGACCAACAAAGGCTCCTTATATTTCTTTAGCGTTTAAAAAAACAAAAAGTCTCACTTTATTTTATTTTTTGGTTAAATGCATAATTTTTTTGCATTATTTTATGCAAATTGACAACAAACATCTGTATATTGAAAAAAAATTTAATTGTGATATAATTATTATATGATAATTTCAAACTGGAGTTGAAGACAATGGCAGTTTTTTTTAGTTACATAGCAATATATTTTATTATATTTGCCTTCGGTGCTTGTATAGGAAGCTTTTTGAATGTCTGTATACTAAGGCTTCCGTCTGACGAATCAATTATAAAAGGTGCGTCACATTGTATGACATGCGGTGAAAAAATAAAAAAACGAGACCTCGTACCGATAATAAGCTGGTGCTTTTTAAAAGGCAAATGCCGAAACTGCAAAGCGGATATAAGTGCAAGATATACCGTAATTGAAATACTCAATGCCGTTTTATATGTTGTGACATTCGCAGTATTCGGCTTTTCTCAAAAACCGTTTCTGCCTGCAATTATATGTCTGCTTTTAAGCTGTCTTATCGTTGTATTTTTTATGGACCTTGACACTCAGACAATAAATACGGGAATACTGATAATAATAGCACTTCTCGGTGCTGCAAGATACTTTTTGGTCGGCGACTTAACATGGCAAAGTCAGATTATCGGAGCATTGTGCATATCAATACCGTTTCTGTTAATTGTTATAGCTTCAAAAGAAAGGGCAATGGGCTTAGGTGATGCCATACTTATGTTTTCGTCAGGGCTGGTTTTAGGTGTTAAGTCTGTAATAATTGCGGCATTTATAGGGCTTATTTTGGGTTCTGTCGCAGGGCTTATTCAAAAACACCGCACAGGTAGCAATAAGTTTGCTTTCGGCCCGTGGCTTTCTGTCGGAATTGCAATAAGTGCTTTCTTCGGAACTCAGCTTGCTGACCTGTATCTTAAAATTTCAGGGCTTAGTTAGCAATTGTTTATTTAAAATAGAACATATAAGAAAAGCTGTCAGGCTTCAACCTGACAGCTTTATTTTTATTCCCAGTCTTTATAGCTGTGCTTTTTATTTGTAAGACCTACTATATAATCAATTGATACATCATAAAATTTTGCTAATATTATTAATCTGTCTGTTGTAATAATTTTTTGTCCGTTTTCGTATTGAGAATAATAAGACTGACTTGTTTTTATTAAATCTGCTACTTGTTTTTGATTTAAGTCACTATCTTCTCTTAAATCTTTCAATCTTGTATAAAATGGCATAATCGTATACTTCCTTTTTGTTGATATATACAAATTATATCATATAACGACTAACGGGCTTGACTTTATTCGTTATTGCGAATATAATATAATTATTCGAAATTTCGAATAATTATATTAGGGAAAGGTAAAAATAATGAAAGAACAGATTAACAAAAACAAATACAATAAAATCAGGAATTTAACAGTACGGATAGAAGCCCGGCTGCTTGACAAACTGCATTATGCAGCCGATTATGACGGACGCTCGGCAAATTCACAAATACTGTATTTAATACGACAGTATATAAAAGAGCATGAAAAGGAAAACGGAATAATAGATTTTAATGTAAAAGAGAAATAAACAATATTAAAAATCACGCCTTGCATAGTACAAAGCGTGATTTGTTGGTTCTATTTAATTGTTAAAATCCCTCCGCTGCGGAAATCAGCACATTAATGAAACTTTCCAAGAAGAGAAATGTATCGGATTTTATCCGATACATATAAAAAGCTTCGCTTTTTAGAGCAAAACCCACCAACTGTCCACTAGTTAAATGAAAACATATAAGAAATGAAAAGCCTGCCGTTTCACAAACTATACTTTTTTACACACTTTTTAAAGTCAAAATGCATGCAAAACTAATATATATTCTGCTCTTTTACTTGGTAAAGCCCTCCGTTGCAGAAATCAGCACATTAATAAAACTTTCCAAAGGAGGCAAAACCACCGGCGGCTCGCCGGCTATTCTCTTATCTGACCGTCACCGTTGATTAAAAACTTGGTAGTGGTAAGCTCTTTTAAACCCATAGGCCCTCTTGCATGAAGCTTTTGAGTAGAAATTCCTATCTCAGCACCTAATCCGAACTCTTCGCCGTCGGTAAACCTCGTTGAGCAGTTAACATAAACCGCAGCGGCGTCAATCTGTCTTTGAAATTCTTCAGCCGAGAAAAGACTTTCCGTGACAATACATTCCGAATGGCCTGTGGAATACTTGTCAATATGTTCAATCGCCTGTGACAAATCATCAACAACTCTTATTGCAATTATATAGTCAAGAAATTCTTTTGCATAGTCGTCCTCAGCTGCAGGAATAATATCCTGTCCGAGAATCATTTTTGTAATCTGACAGCCTCTTATCTCAACATTCTTTTCATCTAAACGGCGTTTTAAAACAGGCAAAAACTCTTCTGCAATATCCCTGTGAACAAGACAGGTTTCTATTGCATTGCAAACGCTTGGGCGTGAGCACTTACCGTTGTATACAATGTCAGCTGCCATTCTGATATCGGCTGAATTATCTACATAAACATGACAGTTTCCGACACCGGTCTGAATAACAGGAACAGTCGCATTTTGAACAACAGCATTAATCAGTCCGCCTCCCCCGCGAGGAACTAAAACATCAATATATTCATTAAGCTTCATCATTTGCATAACGACCTCACGGGAAGTATCGGAAACTATTTGAATAATATCCTTGTCAAGCCCTGCTTTAGCTATTGCTTCACGCATAATCTCAACTAAAATTCTGTTTGAATGAATAGCTTCTTTTCCGCCCCTGAGAATAACAGCGTTACCGCTTTTAAGGCACAGTGCCGCCGCATCGACCGTCACATTCGGCCGTGATTCATATATTATTCCCACAACGCCTAAAGGAACACTGATTTTCTGAATTTTCATACCGTTAGGGCGAACAGAACCGCTTTGAATAACACCGACAGGGTCTTCTAAATTGGTCAGGTTGACACAAGCCTTGGATATTGCATAAATTCTGCTTTCGCTTAATGTAAGCCTGTCTATCATAGCTTCAGACATACCGTTTTCACGTGCTTTTTGAATATCTATTGCATTCTCTTCGATAATTCTTTCCATAGAACGCTCAAGTGCATATGAAATTTCAAGCAATGCGTCGTTTTTCTGTCCTGTCGTTGTACAGGCTATACTTTTTTTAGCTGCTTTCGCTTTTTTACCTAACTTCTCAATATAAGTGTCAAATTCGATAAAGTTCATATTAGTTCCTTTCTGAAAAAGTGATTAATCTTCTGATAAAAATCGAGTCCCGACCTGTCCGCCTTCAAACAAGTCATATAGTTTTTCAGGAGTTCTCCCGTTCATAATTACAGTATCTATTCCTGCACTTCCTGCAATTTCCGCTGCTTTAATCTTTGTAATCATACCGCCTGTACCCAGCTTTGAGCCCGCACCACCGGCCAGAGATTTTATATCGTTATCAATAGCATTAACATAAGGTATAAGCTTTGCATTTTCGTTTTCTTTAGGATCGCCGTCAAACAAGCCGTCGATATCCGAAAGAATGACCAATGCATCCGCTTTTGAAACAGCCGCTATAGTTGCCGCTAAAGAATCGTTTTCACCCATTTCAAGCTCTAATTCATCAATTGCAACGGTGTCATTTTCATTAACTATCGGAATTACTCCCTGCTCTAAAAGCTTGTTTACAGCGTTTTCTACATTTATCTTTCGCTCTTCCAGCAAAATATATTTAGTCAGCAAAAGCTGAGCGACAACGATATTATATTCTCCGAACAGCTTATCGTACATATACATAAGCTCACACTGTCCGACTGCGGCAAGAGCCTGCTTTGACGGAGTGTCAGACGGTTTTTTAACATATCCCAGCTTGCCCATTCCCAGTCCCATAGCACCGCTTGAAACTAAAATAATCTCCTTGCCTGAATTCTCTAAATCGGCAAGAATTTTAACAAGTCTTTCAACCCGTCTTATATTAAGCTTTCCGGTCTTGTGTGCAAGTATCGAAGTTCCGACCTTTACAACTACCCTTTTATTGTCTTTAAAACTCTTCATTATTTTTATTCCTTATATCTTTCTAATTTACCCGGTTTTTCGGACTGCCGTCAATATAAGCTTTTAAATTTTCAGCAACAGTTTCTAAAAGCCTTTCTCTTGTCTGCTTAGGTGCCCAGGCTATGTGAGGTGTTATAGTTATGTTCTTAGCACTTCTTAAAGGACAGTCCTCTCTCATCGGCTCATATTCTATAACATCAACGCTTGCGTGTGCGATTACCCCGCTGTTGAGTGCGTCAGCCAAATCATTCTCATTAATCACTCCGCCCCTTGAAGTATTGACAAGAAGTGCAGTGCTTTTCATCATTGCAAGTGTATCTTTATTGATAAGCTCTTTTGTATCGTCTGTCAGCGGACAATGAAGTGTAACCACATCGGAAGTCTTTAAAAGCTCTTCTAAACTGCAGGCCCTGATATCTTCATCACTTATGTTATTTTCTTTCTTAAAATCTTCAACCTTTGATGATGTTCTTGTATAAACCGAAACCTTCATACCGAAAGCTAAACTGAGTTTTGAAACTTGTTTTCCTATATCTCCGAAACCTATTATCCCGATTCGCATATCCTTGATTTCAAAAATAGGCATATAAAAATACGAAAAAAGCTTATAATTAACCCAATCGCCGTTTTCAACAGTTTTCGAATACTCTGATACACGATTAAAATAATCTAAAATAAATGCAAATGTGTGCTGTGCAACCGAATGTGTCGAATATGAAGGAACATTACAAACCACAGCACCGTGCTTATTTGCAGCATTAATGTCAACATTATTATATCCTGTTGCAAAAAGACCGATATATTTTAAATTCGGACAAGCTTCGAAAACTTCTTCGGATATCAAACACTTATTGCATATCACACCGTCGCAGTCGCCTATTCTCTTTGCCACATCTTCGGGCTTTGTATAGCCGTAAACCTCCGTTTCTGCAAGCGAGGTAATACCATCAAGAGAAACATCATTTTTTGAAACAGTTTCCGAATCGAGTATACATAATTTCATTTATTCTTCTCCTGCTAAAACAAGTATTATTTACTTTCATCTAAATCATTCAGTTCACTGTCAAAAGCATTATCTAATACATCTTTATCAGAGATAATTTCTTTTTGCTCACGCTCTTTTTGCTCTTTAGCAAGAAGACTTTCATTTTCCTTTTCTTCAAGCGTATTCTTTCTGCGTTTTAAATACGCCGCTATAATATCTGCCAAACATCCTAAAACCAATAAGATTTCTGCGATTTCCAAAATTGTGATAACAGTATTATTCTCAAATGCAAAATGCGTTATAATAGTAGCGTCAACTGCTAACGCTGCAAGCAGATAGCAAATTCTTTTTCTTCTGAAAAACTGAAGTAAAAATATAATCGTTGCAAAAATAATTAATGTTAAATGGAATCCAAATGGCAATGGTGTGTATACATTTTGAAGTCCTACCTGTTCTGATAATAAAATCATTTTAATTCTCCTTCTTAAAATACATAATTAAATAAAAAAATGATTATAATAAAAATTATTTCAATAAGGGGCTAATGCCCCGTCATTCAACAAACGACCTTGCATTAGCCTCTTAGGGTTTCAGTAGAGGATTGTTACCCCCTACTGAAACCCTAAGCCGTCCGCCGCCTTTAAGGCGGGGAACATAGTCGTTGTTATAAATAAGTATAACAGATATTCTGAAATTACTCAATAGATTTCAGTAAAAAATATATATTTTTATCCCATTGTTTTAAACCTCAGTCAATAAAATTCACTTTTCTGTTCTTTATAAGCGTATAATTTTTGTCGCAATTTCATTTCTGAAAGTCTTATCGTGTTCAACAAATATCATAGTCGGAGAAAACTCCTTTATAAGCTGTTCAATCTGCATACGGGAATAAATGTCAATAAAGTTAAGCGGTTCATCCCATACATATAAATGTGCATGCTCGCAAAGACTTTTTGCAAGTAAAACTTTTTTCTTCTGACCACCTGAAAATTCCTCAATACTTTTTTCAAACTGTATTCGTTCAAAATCCATTTTTCTTAAAATTGTTTTAAACAAACTTTCATTAATTTGATTCTTCTTTGCAAAGTCAGACAGTGACCCCTTCAAATGAGAAGTATCCTGAGATACATATGAAATAATAAGGCCAGAGCCTTTTATAATCTCTCCTGTATGCACTATATCATATCCCGTCAGAAGCTTTAGCAAACTGCTTTTACCGCTCCCGTTTTTTCCGTCAACTGCAATTCTGTCACCTTGATTTACGGTAAAGCTTATATCTTTAAAAATTACATTTCCGCTGTATCTAAGCGTAACATTTTGAAATGTTATCAACTGATTGGAATGATACTTCAAAGGAGATAATTTCAAAGAAGATATTTCCTCGACATTTTTTAAAAGCTGATTTTTCTCTGCAATGCTCTTTTCAATTCGGTTTTCCATAGACTTTGCACGGTTCATTAATTTACCGGCTTTCTTTGCAATAGAAGGTCTTCTGGTCAATGATTTTTCAACCTTTGCGGGATTAAAGCCTATTTTTGTTGAATTTATTTTATCAGAATGTGCCGCAGCCCGTTTAGCCGACTGTTCAAGCTGGTGAATTTGTTTTTTCAGCCGTTCATTTTTTGTATGTTCAAACTGCTCTTGCCGATTTCGGTTTTCATTCCACGAGCTGAAATTGCCTTTTTGAACCTCGATATTCGTTTTATTAATAACGAGAATATGGTCGATACAAGTGTCAAGAAAAGCTCTGTCATGAGAAACCAGTATAAATCCTTTTTTCTTTTTTAAATAAGCTGACACTACATCTCTTGCCCTGGCGTCTAAATGATTTGTCGGTTCGTCAATTAATAAAAACCGTTCCCGATTTAAGAAAAGTGCAGCAAGCAAAACCTTTGTCTGTTCTCCGTTTGAAAGCGTTTCAAACGGCCGCCATAACACATCGTCATCAACTTCAAGGTAAGACAGCTCTTTTATAAGCTCCCATTCTTCAGCCATCGGACAAATTTCACGAAGCACTTCCCCTGTGAACACCGCTTTGTCAGAAACCGAATACGGAAAGTAATCAAACTTCACTGACGATATAATTTTACCCTGATATTCATATTTTCCAAGCAATAGATTTAAAAATGTTGTTTTTCCCCGGCCGTTTCTGCCCACAAAACCAAGCTTCCAATCAGTATCAATCTGAAAACTTGTATTATCAAATATATTGTCAAAGCTCGACGGATAGGAAAAGGTGAGATTTTGTACTTTAATCATCGACATAATCAATAACTCCTTATTTATTAATTTCAAAAATAAAAGCTGCAAGAAAGTCAATTCTTACAGCTCAAAATAACAAAGTTACACCGCAGCAAAAAGCGGCTAACCTATATATTTATACAGAGTCAGACAGACTTATAACTTTCCTGCAATCGGACACAGCAATGCAATTTAAAGCAGTACTGTGTATCCCAAATTTATCTGCAAGAAAAGTTACGCATCTTTCCACCTCTTCCTTTTTAACTTAGATATAATTATATCATAAATATATTTAATAATCAATAGGTCCGGTAAAATTATCTCACATTGTACTGTCTAAAAAACTTTACACTTGTCATAATTTGTGCTATAATTAAAACAAATCTTTTTCAGGAGTGAAATATGTGCAGACTGCATTCTTTTCTGAATTGAATGATGATATCATTTCAATTCGTACTGAAGTATTTGTTAAAGAACAAGGTTTTAAAAACGAGTTTGATTTGACAGATAAAAATTGCCTGCACTGCCTGCTGTATAAAAACGGCGTTCCTGCGGCAGTGGGGAGAATTTATCAGGACAAAGATGTTAAAACACTGTTTCATATCGGACGAATTGCAGTTAAACAGGAATTTCGCAAATCAGGCTGCGGCAAAGAAATCATAAATAAAATGGAAGAAAAAATTAAACAGCTCGGCGGCAAAGAAGCTGAGCTGTCTGCACAATGCCGAGTGCAGAGTTTTTATGAAGCCTGCGGTTATATTTCAGAAAGCACTGTATATTATGATGAATTTTGTCCGCATATCCGCATGAAAAAGACATTGAAAAAATGAAATTTTATATCGAAAGGAACAGTATCATGAAAATGAAAAAATTGATTGCAGGACTTTTATCTCTTTGTATGCTCGGTGCATTGACAGCATGTGACAAGGACAAAAAAGAAGATAAGGAAACTTTAATTATGGCGACAAACGCCACATTCCCTCCTTATGAATTCTATGAAGGTAAAGATATTGTGGGAATAGACGCTGAAATTGCAAAGGCTATCGCAGACGAATTGGATATGACTTTGGAAATCGAGGACATTGAATTCGGTTCTATTGTGGCAGGAGTTCAAAGCGGCAAATATGATATCGGTGCTGCCGGACTGACAGTTACAGACGAACGCAAGCAAAGTGTAAACTTTACTGAAAGCTATGCTACAGGAATTCAGGTTGTTATTGTAAAAAATGACAGTAAAATCAAATCTATAGATGATTTATCTAAAAAGAACAAAATCGGAGTTCAGCAGGATACAACCGGTGACATTTATGCCTCACAGGAATTCGGTGAAAAATCAGTAAGCCGCTTTAATAAAGGTGCTGACGCTGTAGAGGCTTTAAAAAGCGACAAGGTAGATTGTGTAATTATCGATAATGAACCTGCAAAATCATTTGTTGATGCAAATGACGGACTCAAAATTCTGGAAACAGAGTACGCTGTTGAAGATTATGCAATTTGCGTCAGCAAGGATAATGACGAGCTTTTGAACAAAATAAACGATGCACTTGCAAAACTAAAAGAAGACGGTACTTTACAAAAAATCGTTGACAAATACATTAACTCTGAGAAATAAGAGGTATATGCATGAAAGAATGGCTTTTAGAGCAAAAAGACGCTTTTATTCTGAACTTTATTGACGGAGACCGTTGGCAGTATATTACTGATGGTTTGATAACCACCTTGAAAATTACCTTTTGTGCACTATTGATAGGTTTAGTTCTGGGTGTTTTAATAGCAGCAGTACGCTCTACATATGATAAAAACCACGAAACTATGCACAGGTCACTGAGCTTTTATCTTCTGAAAATATGCAACTGGCTTTGCAAGCTGTATCTTACAGTCATTCGTGGTACGCCGGTTGTTGTTCAGCTGCTTATTATGTACTTTATTATTATGGTGAACTGGCGTGACGGTGTAACTGTTGCGATTTTTGCATTCGGTATCAACAGCGGAGCTTATGTTGCCGAAATTGTCAGAGGCGGCATTATGTCAATTGACAACGGTCAATTTGAAGCAGGTCGTTCTTTAGGCTTTAATTATGCACAGACAATGATTTATATTATCATTCCTCAGGTTGTGAAAAATGTACTTCCTACACTTGCAAACGAGGCAATTGTTTTATTAAAAGAAACTTCTGTTGCCGGTTATGTAGCTGTGCAGGACTTAACCAAGGGCGGCGACATTATAAGGGGAAGAACATTTTCGGCATTTATGCCGTTATTTGCAGTAGCATTGATTTATCTTGTCATAGTTATGATTCTGACTTGGCTGGTTGGCAAGCTTGAAAGGAGTCTGAGAAAGAATGAACGATAAAACTTTAATTCATGTTAACGGACTCTGCAAATACTATTATGACGGAAAAATCAAGGCACTTGACCATGTATCTATGGACATTCAAAAAGGTGAAGTAGTTGTTATAATAGGTCCTTCAGGCAGCGGAAAATCAACTTTTCTGCGTTCTTTGAATCTCCTTGAACATCCTACCGACGGTGAAATATTATTTGACGGTGTGAATATTACCGATAATAAAGTGAATATTAACCGTCATCGTCAGAAAATGGGCATGGTATTTCAGCATTTCAACCTGTTTCCTAATATGACAATTCTAAAAAACATGACTATTGCACCTATTAAGCTTTTGCATATCAAAAAGGCAGAAGCCGAAAGCAAAGCATTAGAGCTGTTAGACAGAGTTGGCCTTAAAGACCGTGCCAATGATTATCCTAATCAGTTATCAGGCGGACAGAAACAGCGTGTAGCAATTGTTCGTGCACTGTGCATGGAACCGGAAGTAATGCTGTTCGATGAGCCTACTTCAGCACTTGACCCTGAAATGGTCGGCGAAGTTCTTGATGTTATGAGAAACTTAGCAGAGCAAGGAAACACCATGGTAGTAGTAACTCATGAGATGGGGTTTGCCAAGGAAGTAGCAAGCAGAGTTATATTTATGGCAGACGGTACAATTATTGAACAAGGCACACCTGATGAGATTTTCACAAACCCTCAAAGTGACAGATTAAAAACTTTTTTAGCAAAAGTATTGTAAATAAAAATATTAGAAAATCCCGAAAGCTCATCAGTTGAATGAGCTTTCGGGATTTTTATCTTTTTTATGAAAACTATATATAAATTATAACTTTAAAGGAGTTCTCCTTCAATCAATTTGCAATTGCTTTACTATATCCATTACATAACTGCTTGTTGTATGCTCAGGTAATTAACATAAAACAAACTGTTCTTAATTAAGTCTTTCATATCGAATATATTATAAAAAATTTTGTAATTTATTATTATTCATGAATTCTTTCTTTCAATGATTTCAAAAATACTATGGTCAACACCGTGGCCACAATCATGGCAATGAAATCCGCAATCGGAGCAGCAAACAGAATTCCCTCAATGCCGAAAAATCTCGGAAGAATGAGAATTAACGGAATAAAACAAATAATATCTCGAATCATTGAAGACAAAACCGCTTGTGCCGGTTTTCCGACTGCCTGAAAGAAAATCGAGGTCATTTTGATTGTGCAGGTAAATGTAACGAGCGAAAGGAAAATTCTAAAAGTCTTTTCGGCAAAAATCCAGTAGTCTTCGGGATTCGGAATATTTGTCGGCGTTCCGAAAATACCGACGACAGCCTGCTGCGCAAGCTCAAACAACTAGGTGGTAGCAATTCCGATATCCAGAGTACACATAAGAATTAACTTGTATAACTGTTTTACTCTGCCGTAATTCTTTGCACCGATATTATATCCGATAATCGGTTGACAGCCAAGCACAATTCCTACGACTAAATTAATAATAACCGTGAATACTTTGCTCTCAATACCAATAATAGCGATTGGAATATCTGCACCATACTGCGACAGGGCTCCGTATTTTGCCAGCATAATGTTACAGACAAGCGAAATGATAACAATGGTCATCTGTGTAATAAAAGAGGATGCTCCTAGCTTTAATGCACTTGAAAAAACCTTAAAATCGGGAACATAGCTATTCTTTGTAAGCTTGAAGGTTCTGGTGCGGAAGAAATAAAGCAGACTGATGATAAATGAAACAAGCTGCCCAATCACGGTAGCAAGTGCCGCGCCAGTCATCCCCCAATGAAATCCGAAAATCATAACGGGATCAAGAATTATATTGATTACAGCACCTAACAGCATGGAAGCCATTGACCATGCAGGGCTTCCGTCCGCACGGATAACAGCGTTCATCATATTAGATAGCATATACACCGGAAAAAACGCTAAAATGATATTAAAATATTCTACTGCCATGCCGATGCTATTTTCTGACGCACCGAACAAAGTTAAAAGCTGTGATTTCAACGAAAAAAAGATTATCATCAAAACAATGCTTGCAAAAAGTGTAATCACGATTCCCGTTCCGATTGCCTTATGTGCAGACTGCATATCTTTTTTTCCTTGACATATGTTTAGATAAGCGGCACAACCGTCGCCAAAACACCAAGCAAAAGCTTGGGCAATAATGAAAATCGGAAAAACAACGCCTGTTGCCGCATTACCGAGAGCACTCAATTCACTATTACCGATAAAGATTTGATCGACAATGTTATAAAGGGCGCTTACCAAAAGGGAGAGTACGCAGGGAACGGAAAATTTAAGCATTAACTTTGATATTTTTTCTGTCCCTAAAAATTGACTGTTTTCTGACTGATTCATAAAATCCTCCTTGAAAATGTAGTTTGGAGTCTTTATCAGAGGGAAAGCTGCCTGAAAACTGCGAAAAACAAGAAAAAAGAGCGTAGAATCGTCGTGATTCTACGCTCTTTGGGCTGTTCGACTTATATATTATAGCAGAAAAATCCCTGTTTGTCAAGATAGAAGCTTTTGATAATTTGATATATCCGCATTATTCTGTCTATATAAGCTAATGTTATCATTTTGTTATCGGCATTGATAACAGGAATAATTGCACTGTGGATAAATCATCATCGTGACAAGAAAAACTATTTTGCTTCATTTCTCTTGATATTCCTAGACTTATATGCTAAACTAAATAAAACCGCAGGCTATGTAAAAGTTTACTCATAAAAATTAAGCGATGCCTTAATTAAAGTGTTGCCGACAAAATTGACTGAAAATAGCAACCAACAAATAAAGGAGAAAAACATTGATTATCAGACAAGAGCAATTCAATGATTATGATGTTGTACACCAAGTCGTGAAAGCTGCCTTTGCCAATGCTGAACATAGCGACGGAAACGAACATAAACTTGTTTCCGCCTTACGCAACAGCAAAGCTTTTGTGCCAAGATTATCTCTTGTTGCAATATGTAATGGAAACATTGTAGGTCATATTCTTTTTACGAAAGCAACTGTAGATGCTAAAACTGTGCTTGTACTCGCTCCCCTGTCAGTTTTGCCAACATATCAACGCCAAGGCATAGGTCTGGCGTTGTTAGCAGAGGGACACAGAGTGGCACAGGAATTAGGCTACGAATATTCCATTGTACTTGGTCATCCGCAATACTATCCAAAAGCAGGATATCGTCCTGCAAGCCTATACGGAATTAAAGCTCCTTTTAAAGTGCCAGATAATAGCTTTATGGCAATTAAACTAAAACAAACGGCTGAATTCCTTAATGGCACCATAGAATACGATCCTGCATTTGGAATTTAACAATATTCTAATTGCACATTTCCTATATAAAGACGACAAAAACGCCCTTAGCCGTGTTATCCACAGCTAAGGGCGTTAAGTGTTTTTCAATTTATTCCCACTCGCTCCCGAAAAACACAACTTAAACAATTTTGCATAGGTGTTTTTGCTCATATTATCGGGAGTGTTCAGATTATCCATAAAATATGGACTGTCAAGATTTTTGTTGTCAGTATGTTGTCACAATCATCTCATTTTATATTCAAGAGTTAAGAATAAATCTCGTCAACAATTGCATTTAGTTCGTTATGCAACTCATCTGCTTTATCATAGTTCGCAACTTCTTCCAGAGAAATTATTTCTTGGACTATATTATTAATCTGAGTAAGTTGTTCCTCGGAAGGTTCAATATATGGTAATTGCTTTATATAATTTGCAGAGTTATTGGCTGATGGATTTATAGCGTGCACTAAATTGTTTATAGCATCAGAATTCATAAGTGCCAGCACATAGTAAAGTTTAGATGTATCTTTTGGGAATATTCCTACTATAGATTGATCAAAAACACGATCTTTCATTAGAAAAGCCCGTATTGTACTGGATTTTACCATAGGAATACCTATACCTGTTTTGAAGTAAAAAGACGAGTTCTGAAATCTGGACTTTTTGTTCCTATTATAAAATTCAATAGTCTTTTTATCCCACTGCACAAACCATTCATCTTGCTGTCTAACATAACGTCTTTTAGATGCACTTTTGATGTAGGGTACATATCCTTCTTGAACATCTGGAATTCCATATAGAGAATTACAACTAAACACTTGCTCTTGGTCAACTACCGCATAGTTTTTAGCGCCTTTAACATCTTTGTTGGCGGCTTTAATAAAACGCAGATTATCGCCAGTATAGAAGCCTGTTACTACATTAGCCACATCTCCGAGTTTTTTTGAACCTTTAGACAATAGCGACGTAGTCTTTGTCTCTGCTAAAATCATTCTGCATTGTTCAGCAGAAAAAACTTCTTTTTGCGTAAAGTTAAATACCTGCAAATGTTCAGGAAGTATATTATCCTTTTCTAACAACAATTCAAATTCACTTGATGATTTGAACCCTTGAATTACTCTAAATGTATTGTTCAAAGCTTCACTATTTTCACATCTTTCGAGGGTGATAATAGAAAGATTGGAATATCCAAAGCTAACACCTGGAAAGAATTTAGAAGGGAAAATTAACACTTCATCAATCTTGGTATTGGTAAAAAGAGCTTCTCTCAACCGTGAATGCATATTCAAAAACAAATATGTGTCCGGAATGATAAAGGATAATCTGCCATGCATTTTTAAGACAGAAATGCATCTTAGTAAAAACAAAGAATATGTTTCTTTGACATAATGCCCTGCAAATTTCTTTTTGAGTATATCCCTCTTTTCGTAATCTTGCCACGCACCATACGGAGGATTACCGATTACCTTGGAGTAATGACCACCTAATGCGCCAAACAAATCCAACTGCTTATCAAACATTGTATCTGTTTGCTTTAACCATAATTGAGAAACGCTATAAGTGTCCAGCTGCTCATCAAGAAGAGTATCTGTTTCCCTCAATACTACCTCAGGATTATTTACATATTTCTTTCTTAAAATAGCAATAGCCTCAGCATTTATATCCAAAGCATCTATTTGTACAGTTTTATTTGATTCCAAAATCTCATCAATGAAGATGCCTTCTCCCGCAGAAGGTTCAAGGATAACATCAAAATCAACAACATCAAGTTTTGCCGCCATATATGATGTGATTTCCTTTGAATTAGTATAATAAGAACAAAACAGATCTTTCATCGTAAATCCCTCGTTGTATAAGCTTAGGAATCATCTTAAGCATTTTCTTAAGTAAATTGTACCATATTGGAATTACCATGTCAAATATTTCAGCAGATCATTTTTCTGTAGATGCTGTTTGAACTCTTTACTAATGTCATTTTGCCAATCCGCATTATCATCAAGCCATTTTCTCATATCAAATCCAGTAAACTCTTTCATTGCAGCATAACTATCGTTTGCACAATATACATCCCAATACGGAGAATTTTTAAGAGTTTGTAAATAATGATTGTTATCATCTTCGGGTTGTCTAACAAATAATATTGTTTTTTCAATATCTCCCAAAGAGTTGTAAATACTTGCAACTAAAAGTAAACGGTTAGTATTTCCTTTCTCATTAGAACTGAAACCGCTTTTGAAATCACAATTATAGTGAATTCCGTCTTGTTCAAAATGCAAATCCAAACCAAGCTTAATGCCACCGCTATCAACCATAGTCCAAGGAATATCATAATGGCGTTTAAGTTCTTCTTTAATTTCTTCACTCAAATCCAAACTATCAATATACTCGGTTGCATTACTTTTAATCTTTGTTTGTACTTCATCAAAATTAGGAGGGTCAATTATTGATAGCGCTTTAACAGGGAAATCAAATGCAAGTTTGCAAAAAGGTTCCCATAATTCACCAACCCTACGAGCAAATGCCATATATTCATATTCCCATACCTTATTGCGATATTCAAGCATCACAATATAGGATGCATATGTAAGCATCAAAATCTCGTTCAACAATGTTTGATTATTCCACGCATCCTCTTTCGCTATGGTTTCAATACGCCTAATTTCCTGCTCTCTGTATTCTTTTATATATTTATTGATTTCAGATGCCTTATCATTACGAGATTTCTTTGTTTTCTCAAGATCCGCTAAAATGGAGTCTCCAACGCCTCTAAAAGTTGAAATCCATTGAGCTTTAGTTTTAATCATAGCCATATCTCCTATCAGTATGATTTTTTATTATACATTATTTCGACAGTTTTTTCAACATTTCAAGGAGATTTAAGCTGTGTTCTAAATTTGAAGACGAAAAAACATATCCTCAGCCTGATTGTTTACATCGGCAAGGTGTCTGTTTAGTTCGCATTTTGTGAGCAAGGTCGTATAAAACCCTTTGCGGTGCGCCTTTATATACTGCAAATGCCGCTGTCCCCAAACGCCAACTTCAACTTGCTCTTCGGCGGGTAATGCAAGGTCGGGCAGATAATAATCTCCCTGCAAGGTGTAACCGATACCCGTTCTTTCATCTGTGAAATGCTTTTTCATAATGATTTCCTACCTTTCGATATTATTATTTTTTGAGCGTTTCCCACGCTCTTGGGTGTGTGTTTTTGGTGCAGGAATCGGCTCATATTCGATGCTCTTTTCCTGCTTTTGAAGCGTTCAAGGATACCGTCTATAAATTCCTTAACCACCTTTGGAGCCGCCTTCAATGCTTCAAGATACGGTCTGCATTTCTCCGTTAGCTCCGATAGTGCCTGTCGCAGTTGTGATACTTCCGATTGAAGCGACCATATCCGGCGTGATAAATTATGATTTTCTTCTTGTAATTTTTTCGCTTCAGATACCGCCGAATAGCTCCGCTTGGCAAGGGTGGTCAGCTTTTTATAATCTTCTGCCGACACTGTAAACTTGCCCGTGATGGATTTTTTACCCGAATCGTCAATTTCTGCGAAAGTCATAAAAGCATTGTGATTATCGTCATAACGCAACTGCTCGTCGTTAATCCTTTCAGAAAGTTCGGCTAATCGTTTCTCGTCTTGTTTTATTTTATATTCCAGAGAGGTCAGATTTTCGGCGGTGCTGCCACGTTCTCCACGAATAAAACCCGTGAAGCCTGCGCCCTGCATATGCTCAAAAAACTTGTCTTGCAATATACTGTAAGAAGCGTGATAAATTTGCTTTCCCTTGCTGTTAAGGATAGGATTTCCATCTTCATCAACTGCTTTTTCAGACCGCCATTTTTTTGAATGGCTGACTTGGTGAATGACCTCTTTGATCTTGCCGACAAGTTCGGGATCTTTGCAACGCTTCGACCAACGCACTTCTTTATCCACCACCGGTAGAGCCATAATGTGCAGATGGTAATGGTAAATCGGTCTGCCGTATTTCTCGGTCATAGCGACATTTAATTCGTCAGCGTGCATCACAGCAGAGATTATATTGTCCTTGCCATATATTTTTTCGGCAAAGTGGAACGCTTCTTCATAGAAGCGGCAAGCGTATTCGTAGCCGCCATTCTGCTCGAAATAATCGGTATTTACATCCATAATCATTTCGTCAAAGACGGTGGCATCGGGTTTCAATCCTTTCAGCGAGACCGTTCCTGCGGCGATTAACTCGTCAAGATATTCGTTATAGGTCTGCTCACCGCAACCCTTAAAACTCACGTTCATCGGGGTACGGGATAGGTCAACATTCATATTTTCGTAGCTTTCGTTTTTACGCTCGATATGTCGCTCGAACTTGCCCACCGATGCTCTTGTGCGGGTTTCGACACGGGCAACACAAAAATTTTCTTTCGCCATCCGTTCTCACTTCCTTTCTGTTGGCGAACTTTCGGGAGCCGCAGTTACACAACTTTTTCAAAGTGTGTAACCCACTATGACACTTTCAGCACTTCGGCTGTAAAGATGTCGTGGGCTCTCCGAGAGGCAAAGAGCCGCCTTTGAAAAGGCACTCTCTGCACACTCCGCTAAACTTAGCGTGTCGGTCTGTGACGATGGTGACGATGTTTTTGCTACCACCTATAACACCGTCACGACCGACACGCATCGTCACGCTTGCTCAAGGTGTAGGCGTACCTTACGGCCATCGTGACAGCGTTTGTTCTCGTAGCAGATCCCGTACTCCTTGAACAAACGCCCTGCATTGATATTCAGCTTCATCGACAAAGCGTTGGCTTTCATATCAACGCCAAGCACCTCGGCAAGCTCCGTTGGTGAACCGTACCACTCAGCATTGTCTGCGGTGATAAACGCCGCCACCTTTTCTAGTAAAGGTTCGGGCGGCTCTTTCCAAAGTTCCGTTTCCACTCTCTCTAATTCCCATAACAGAGTTTCGGTATTGCGGACAAGGTGTAGCTTTTGGTCGGGTTGATCTCTGCCCGATACCTCAAGGGTGGCATTGTTGCTTGTGCGCTTCTCCTTTTGCAAAATGAAGCCGCCGTCTGCTGCACCGAGCAAAGCCGTCGTGCCGGAAATCATATCGAACTTATCATCGGCGTTTTGCTTTCGGGTGTGGTGTACGATTAAAACACAAATGCCGTAGCGGTCGGTAAACTTTTTGATACGGTTGATGATTTCATAATCGTTGGCGTAACTATAATTATCGCCGCCAACCTCACGCACCTTTTGGAGCGTGTCTATGATTATGAGCTTGGTGTCGAGGTGTTCGGTAACAAACCCCTGCAACTGTTCATCAAGTCCCTTGCCGATCTGACCTGCCGAAACAGAGAAGTGCAGATTGTCTGCGCTCTCCATTCCGAACATTCGATATAAGCGTTCCTGAAGGCGGCGGTAATCATCTTCAAGAGCGAGATATAATGCCGTTCCTTTTCGGACGGTATAGTTCCATAGCGGAGTTCCCGTGCTGACGTGATATGCCAACTGCGCCATCAGAAAACTTTTGCCGAGCTTGGGTGCGCCTGCGAAGATATACGTTCCCGGATAGAGCAAGCCGTCAATCAGCGGCGGCTTGCTTTTGTAAACGTTGTCGTACAGTTCGGTCATTGATACGGTTTTGAGATAGGACGGGTCCATCATTCGTATCATTTCACGCTGAATTTCCTCAAAACCCTTGAAATTTTCATCTTCGGTGGTTATAATATTTGCAGTAGATTTTAGAGAAGGCTGCTCCGTATCTGCGCCAACAGATACATTTGGGGCAGTCTTTTCCGTTATATTGGTCATTCAAATTCCTCCTTTAATCCATACAAGGTTTTATTGATTTGGTCGATTACTTCAAGCAAGTCACCGCTGACATTGACGCCGCTTTCGATACGCTTCAGTTCGTCAAGTACGGCGGCGAGTTCCATTTTGAGAGCCTTATACACTCTCGGATTTCCTTCCACCACAATTTCACGGTCGGTACACTTACGGTAACAGTATTCTTGTTTCGTGAGTCCCGACAGCGCCACGATACGGTTTATCGTTTCGTGTTCTTCGGGTGATACCCGAAATCCTACCGTGATATTTCTCCAACGGTTTTTGTTATCCCTGTTCTTAGCCGACATTTTCAAAATCTCCTTTCCCTAAATCATCTAATCTATCTGCCATTTCCGCCTGCTTTGACGGAAACAGGTGTGCGTATTGATAAGTTATGTCAATGCTTTCGTGTCCTACACGGTCGGCAATTGCCACGGCCGAATATCCCATTTCAATTAAGAGTGAAATGTGGCTGTGTCGCAGATCGTGAATGCGGATACGCTTAACCCCTGCTTCGTCTGCGCCCCTTGTCATTTCACGGTGCAGATAGTTCTTTGTGATATTAAACACTCGGTCATTCTTTTGCAGACCGTAGAGCTTAGCAAGGTATTCTTTGATTTCTTCAATAAGAAAATCGGGCATTTTTATCACTCGGTTGCTTTTCGGCGTTTTCGGTTCGGTAATAACATCCCTGCCGTCAATGCGCTGATAGGACTTATTGATTGTGACCGTACCACGCTCAAAATCAAAGTCGCCGGCGGTCAATGCTAACAGTTCACCCTCACGGATACCGCACCAATACAGCATTTCAAATGCGTAATAGGATACGGGTTTGTCCATTACCGCAAAGGCAAATTTCTGATATTCTTCTTGTGTCCAAAATAGCATTTCACGGCTTCTTGCCTTACCCATATTTCCGACCTTAGCGGCGGGATTTTCTTTCAATCCATAGAACTTAACGGCGTGATTGAAAATGGCGCTGAGCTGATTGTGGAGCGTTTTTAGGTGCACGGGAGAGTATTTCTTGCCGTTCTTATCGCAACCCTTAATCATTTCATTCTGCCAAGCGATAATATCTCTCGGTTGAATATCGCTGATTTTGCGCTTGCCGAAGTACGGCAAGATTTTTGTGCGTATAATATGCTCCTTCGTGTGCCAAGTGTTTTCCTTAATGCGATTCTTCATATCCGCCGTATAGGTTTCAATAAAGCTCGCAAAGGTCATACTGAGATCAGCCCGAGTCTTGTTCAAAAACTCACGTTCCCAAGCAAGTGCTTCTCGCTTAGTTGGGAAATCTCGCTTTGTGCTTTGCTTTCGATCTCCTTTCCAATCGGTTACTCGGTAGTAAACCATCCAAGTATTTGTCTTTTCATCTTTATAAACAGCCATTTTTATCACTTCCTTTCCTTAACTTTGGCTGCATTGTAGCAGGTTTTGTCTAAAAAGAATTGTTTGTTGACTTTACCCGCCATTGTGAAAAATCCTTGTTCTTGCAGTTCGGCGTTCATTTTCCGTATCACCTTATAAGCAAATGATTTGGAAATCTTGAGTGCCTTTGCAACATCATCTGCGGTCATATAATAATCTTCAAAAATTGCACTACCTCCTTTCCTTGTTTTTAATGCTGTGTTTGATTTTGCCGTTCTACCCAAGTGCCGTTCCTACCCCTGCTTTTCAGCGGCGTTTTCTCGCTCGCTCCCTTTCGGAAGGTCTTGGCGGAGTATCCAACTTGGACGGTCATTCAGTTGCTTGCAAACACACTAACGCAATTTGCTTAACATTATTATACTAACGGATTTCCGTTAAGTCAATAGTTTTTTGAAAAAATCTTTACTTTTTTGCTTTAGTTATCTTGACTTATGCTAACTGTATATGCTATACTCATTACACAACGTATTGTAAGGAGTGTATTTACTATGGCAATCGGTGAAAGAATAAGATTTTTTCGAAATCTAAAAGGTATGACACAAAAGTTCCTCGGTGTTCAGGTCGGTTTTCCTGAGAAAACCGCCGATATTCGTATGGCACAATATGAATCTGGTTCAAGATGCCCCAAAGCTGATTTAACAGAAGCACTTGCGAATGTATTAGGTGTTTCTACTATGGCTCTGAATGTTCCCGACATTGATACTGACCTCGGCTTTATGCACACGCTGTTTGCATTAGAGGACATTTACGGCTTGAAAATCGACAAGCTCGACGACGAGATTTGCATTCGTCTTGATAAGAACAGAGCGACATCTTACATTTCTCTGCTTGAGCGTTTTTCCGCTTGGCAGAAAGAGGCGGAGAAATATCGCAACGGCGAAATCAGCAAAGAGGAATATGACCATTGGCGTTATACATACCCCGAAGTAGAGGTGCAACGCACAAGGGAAACACTTGATAAAATTCGTGCAGAAAAGAAAACGGAGGAATTCTAATGTATTTTACAGATATTAGCTATGTGGTGCATCCTGTTGGAAGAGTAACGCCTAATGGTGTAACTTTGTTAGGTACTGCCTTTTTTATCAATCGTAAGGGACTTTTAGCTACCGCTGCACACGTAACAGAAAATAACGACAGTAGCTTAGTAGTCATAATGAACAAGGTTAATTCTATTCAAGACTATCAGGATACATCCAATAATGAAATACAGTACATCCCTGCAAAAATTAAGGAAATAAATCCTATAGCAGATGTTTGTATATTAGAAGTTCCTGCTACAGTTCAGTCAACTTTCATCTTAGATTCGACTGATTCTGTTCAAGTCGGCGAGGCGATTTCTGTTTTTGGATACCCTCATTCCAATCATGGACGAATGGTATTAACTCAGCAAGATACCTCAATTGGGGCAAAAATACTTATTGATTCAAATGGCATAAAACTCAAAAACATTGTGTTGAACATTCAATCTCGCCCTGGACAATCAGGTAGCCCAATCGTAATACCCGAAAAGCGTGCTATAGCAGGCATATTAATTGGTTCGTATGCACCGCAGGTAAATGGTTCAATTAGTATCGGTGGTATAGATCCACAAACCCTACATCAAACGACACACGCTATTTCTGCTGAATATATAAAGGAGATGTTAGAATGAACGATATTAGCGAAATATTTAATGTTGATCCCGACTCTTGGATTGAAACATTGAGTACATACCAAAAGAATCTCATCTATCAGCTTTATGAACAAACCAATGATTATGAACTGGTTGCAAATAAGTGGCTGACGGCAACCATTCCTACAAATGTACCTTTCGGGACTCAAAAGAATCCCTCAATTTTCTTTGAAAAGGTATTAGATGAAGTAGAAGCCTTTTTTACAGGAGATGAGAAGTATAAGGATAGCAGACTTGCAATCCTTAAGGAATCGGGTGTTGTCCAAAGTTACATTGTAGGTGGTCTATCCATTGCCCTTGCTCCTGTCTTGGGTACATCTGCTCCATTCTTAGCTCCTGTAATAGCGATAGTTTTACTTACAATAGGCAAGATAGGCTTGAATGCTTGGCTTGCTACTCGTAAAGAAAAAAGAGAAAAAGAAAAGTCAACCGAAGAATAAAAAGCAACAAAAAGAGCTAACAGACTTTATAACAAAAATCTGTTAGCTCTTTATTTATGAATAATCTGAAATTGTTGTCAAAACGTTGTCACGGGGACTTTTCAATCCTCAAAAGCCCAGTGTTTATGCGGGTTTTCAGCGTTTTTGGTATCATTCCCACTCGCTCCCTGTAAATCGATCTTAAACGTATTTGTTTATGAGATTTAGCAGAGAGTATCTACATTATTTGTATTATCGGTACAGCATACGCTATCCGATTTATTGTTGCCATATTGTTGCCACGGATAGGCACAAACAATATGCCCTATCTTGAGCGCTTTCTATTGTTCTTCACTTGTGTCCTCAGTTTTAGGTTTGCCAATCTCGGGGTGCTCTCCACCGCCTAACCATTCTCCTGTAGCAAGCCATAGTTCGTAGTAATACAACCATTCAATCGTCCAAGGAATGATAGTATTGGCTAATAGTTTGGAAGAACTAAATTCAGAGTATCTGTACAGACAAATGCGCACCATCTTATTTTCAGTATCGATATCAAATTTATGTGGGAAATTAGCATCATCCAGCTTTTCTAATTCGTCGCCAACCACCCAAACTTTCGGACTTTTGCCAGGATGATATACTAAAACCACAGTATATTCTTTAGACAGAGCTGTAGGCTTTATTTTACCAGTCCAAAATAATTGGTTTTTCTTTTTATTGATACTACAGTTTGCACCTTTGTATACAGAACAGAGAGCAACCTTTTGTTGTATTAGGGTCAGCGGTGGAGTTCTATAATAACATCCTTTATTTGCCAAAGAAAGTGTGTCCCCCTACTTTTTTCGTAGTTTGAGATGGCGTGGTTTTTAATCCTCCGGTTAGCCCATCCACATACAGCGTTTTGTTTTCACGGGCAATTCTGGTGTCATGCCCATCATCAACAAGAGACCGTCTCACAATATTTTGGCCAAAGCAAACCTCAAGCGCTTCCGATACCTTATGGAGTCCTTGCGCATTTATTGGAGCAGTTAAAACAGCCGTTTTTGCCGATTCTAACCATCTGAAAAACTCTCGTGCCTTCTCTGGATTTTCGTTCCATTTATCAGCAAAATTTTCTTCTGGCATTACAGGATTTGCAATGATAAATGTTTCCCCAGATCGTTTTATGAACTTAGACATATTTTCGACTATGTTACTTAGAGCTTCATAAATATTGGCTTCGTTGTTATATGCCTGAGCTGCCAATGTTGTGATGATAATGGATATCGGGGCATTGTCTTTTCGTGCTTCTGGTAAATTATCGTACATAATATCCCTATGACGTTTTAACAATTGGATTGCTCTCTGCAAAGGTGTTTTTACCTTATATAGCGGAACCTTGCTAATTTCTACTTGATTTCTAACCGAAAAATCTTTCTTGACCTCATCAAGTCTCACACGCATTCTTTCTTCAAACCACTCGTGGTATTTATATGGATTACTGTATTTGGGAATGTAACTATCATTATCGAGTTTGTGAGTGAGTTTGATTTCTGTTAAGTAAGGTTCAATATAGTAACGATTGTTAGGAACACATGGAAGTATATCCATATGAAATTCTTCATAGCAAAGAGTCCAACAACGCTTTCCCTCGGGTTCGAGCATGGAAGAATAGGTTTTGTGTTCACGCAACCTATCGCCGACAGCTTTCTTGATCTCTGCCTCGCTTTTTCCCATAGCATTTTTCAATAAGCAAACCAAATCAATATCATATTCATCTGCATCAGACACTGGACGAATAACGGTACCTAAATAAAAGGATCCTTGTGGCATTATTTTAACATCCGAATTCGCATCGCAATCACCTAACCATTGACCGACCGCACGATAGCTTCTTTCCGCTTTTTCTCTCATGGCTTCGGATATATCTAGATTTGAAGCTATTCTCAATAGATAATTATCTAATATTTTTTCTTTTTCAGTCATAACTTAACCTCCTAAAATAAGTGTTTCAAAAAATCCGTCACATTCATCAAAAATGCTTATTTTTGGATATGTGTTGCTCATATATCTTCGTCCTATTTCAAAAGCAGCTGATACGGGCATAGCTGGGTATAAATGAACTTGACTCTGCAAACCGTGATTATTTAGAATTTCGTCAAGAACATTTTGATATACGTGCCAAAACTCGCTTAGATCTTCAACACTTTTGATACAATCAACACCTGTTGTATCTGCTTTAATTTTATATATAGCCTCATACTCTCCCACACTAAAAATACGGTCGTTATTTACATCATTCGTTAAAGAGATATTGAGTGCAATAACGCCATTGGATGTATCAGTTTTCAAAACTTCCACAATGAATTTATTTGTAAGTTCTTGTGATTGCCATTCCCATGTGTCTGGAAAACGTGTTTTTTGATAAATATCGCAAGGAAGTTTATCGCCAATCAATTCTCCTAATTTGATTACTAATGGTATCGGAGCAATCGAAAATATCGAAAAATCAGATTTGTGCAGTTGAATATATGGATTATATAGTGCATTTTGAAACTGAACTTTAAGTTGATTAACGCAATCTATCCAATACTCATTTGATTTATAATCAAACGAAGAATAAATTGGTATAAAAATGCCATATGAAGAAGCTGGATGCTTATTAGGCAACACCGCTTTAGCTGCCAAATTATAATCTATGTTAACTGCTTGAGTACCTTTTATTGGTGAAGAAAACCTAACTATTTCGGTTTTGGGGACATTAAATAAAGCGCAAATTTTTTCTATCTTTTCTTCATGCGCCGCTTTCATTGCTTTCAATTTTTCAACAGAGTATTCTTCAACATTGGTGTCTATTAATTTATGATGATCGGCGCACATTAACATTAAATTTTCTAATTTGTCAGATAACTGTGGAGATAAAACTTTGTTTCCACGAGGCCCATTAGCACTTGAAGCCACAATATGAGCAACAAAGGCGTTATTAAACTCAGCTAATGTTACATTATCGTAAAACAGTCTTTTATTGCAGCCTTCAAATTCGCACATTCCAGCAGCTTTTCCGCACAAAATTCTTACTGTGTTATCTGATGGAGCTTTGTTTCGACCCATTTTATCACCATCCTTTGGCATTATGATTATGTATGGAAACTTATTGTGTGTAGACTTTTAGTGTTCATTTTTATTATACTGTATATTATGGAGGATTGCAAGTATGGATATTGTAAAAGTATTTGGAACCAATTTAAGAAAGTATCGCACAGCAATGGGTATATCCCAAGAAGCGTTTGCAGACAAGTGTGGTATGCACCGCACCTACATTAGTGCGATTGAATGTTATCGACGCAGCATTTCACTTGAAAATATTCAGCGTATAGCTGATGCACTTGAGATTGAAACATATAAACTTTTTTTGGAGGAATAAGCATGGCACGCAGGAAAACATATAGTAACTTAAACAAGATAGGACAATATCGTCCGAATCACGTCGATGGACAAACCCTTTATAAAGTATTTCAATGCCTTAATCCTGATTGTACAGAAATAATTACTGTTAAAAAGGATGACATTGACGAAGACTACTCCATTGTTTGTCCCAAGTGCGGATATGAACATTACTCTGGTGGAGAACAGCACCTTTTTGATTTTTCTATGGATGTTAATGATGATAATGGTGAGGCCGTCTCGGTGCAGGAGGGAGAATTTGTTGTCTCTCACGATGAGTACATCGAAAATGCTGCACTATATAAATATTGTTTGATTTGCAACACCCTCAAACCCATTGAATGCTTCCACAAGCATGCCGTCCTGAAGTCTGGAAGACAGGGTGAATGCATGATGTGCAAAACCAATTATAATGCCATCAAAAACGGAACCAGGACATCCGATCAGCACTTTGAGTCTTCTCAGAAAAGACGTCTCTTGATTGAAGTTGCCGGTGCGGCTCGTGTTAGTCGTAAAGCAATCGAGCGAAAATATGGGCTTAAATGCTTTAATTGCGGTAAGGATTTGAGTAATGTGACTGCAAATAAGGAAAAGCCGATAGATCATACCTTGCCAGTGTACTACTTGTGGCCTGCAACAACTGACTCTGGAACATTGCTTTGTCATGATTGCAACGGCAACAAGACTGGTAAATGGCCATCTGAGTTTTATAGCGATGCTAAGTTGCATCAATTAGCAGTACATACTGGCTTTGACTACCACTTGCTGGCAGGAGAGCCCCAATACAATCCGGAAGCACTTAGAAGGTTACAAACCCCGGCTGATGTGGACGCCTTGCTTGTAAAGAACTCTGGGCATATGGACGAAGTGTGCAAGTTGAGAAATCGCATCCTTGCCGATACTGGCATTGATTTCTTCCAATATGCTACCGCACTGTCGGAGACATGGATTACTTACGCAAATTCTCTCATAAAGTAAAGCCTGTAAATGAGGTTGGATGATAATTCCGCCTCATTTTTTTTGCAGGAACAAATACTGGTGCTCTACTGTTACCCCTTTATCCTTAATGCCGTGTTTTTCGATAGAACTAACATCTTCTCCAGCAAGGAAAACGATATCAAACCAAGGAGTAGCACGCTTTGATAGTTCAATGCCCATATCTACGTTTTTTGTCTTTCCAAGATGCAGAATCACTTTTCCGTCGTCATTGAGAACGTCATGGCACATCTCAAAGAAGCTATAGTATAGATCGAAATCTTTTTCTTGTGATTTATCCAAGAATTTATTATCAGCTTCCTTATAGTCTTGCGGTTCCCAACCGCATAGCCAAAGACGCATCCAGTTTTGCATATAAAACCGAATGGAATCGGCAAAAGGAGGTGAACAGATTATAAAATCCGCCCTAATATTCTTTGCTACCAAATCCTTATAATCACCATACACAGCAAAACCTTGTGTTATCTCAGGTTGATCAAACTTTTTGTAGCTTGCATTTACTTTTTGAAGAATCTTTTCAACCACGTTTTTATACTCAAACTCGCCTGTAGGAGCGTATGGTGTTAGCGGGTGGGATCGCCTTGAAAGTGCATAGGGTCTATTACCGTGCAGTACATGTAGAAATGCTGAAAAAACCATTGCTTCTTCGGGCGAAATTGTAGAAAACGCATTTAGGAAAAAATCTCTTGCACATAAAATTTCCTTGTAGGTTTCTTTCTCAAAATATTGTGGAAGCTTCCCGTTGAAACCGAAGTTTTCATACTCCGTAATTGAATGACTGTCTTTATTCTTTTCGATATACTCATCCAACTTGCGAATAACATCTTCGACTTCACGACAATTAGGCTTCTCAAGTTTTGCTTTAGTAACAACATACGCCAGTTCACTTAGATCGTTTCCTATCCCGATTCTGCCTTGAAGACAAGCCTCAAAAGGAATAGTACCCACTCCACACAAGGGATCTAAAACCACATCGCCTTCACTCGTAAATTCGGAAATAAGCCAATGTGCTATCGCCGGTTTTAATTTCCCGTGATAAGAACAAAGCGAGTGCCATGGATGCCCCCAGTTTCTATTTCCGTAAGGAGACTTCTTATAAGGCAGATCAGACACAAATTCTTCTGCTTTTTTTCTGAATTCTATATCCATCATTTCTCCAATCTGTATCTAAGTAATCTTTGTGTCAAAACCATGCCATTCTTTGAACGTCTTTCTCGTAATACTTCTTCGTCATATAAAGAGAATCCGTATTGGGCGCAAATATCTGAAAGGATCAGATGTGTTGGAATATGTACGCCTGCAAATTGAGAATCTCCGATGTCCATTGTAAATAAACCATCGGGTTTAATAGATCTACTCAATTTCTGGATAACCATATCCATATCTCTAAAATACCCTGCAACCATTTTAGGGATTCTTTCGTCGTAAGCGACAGGCTGCAACTGTTCTAAATATGGCTCTACTACTGGCAACACTGTATCTACAACAGTGCGCTTAGAAACGTTATTGATTCCCGCAACAATACCTTTCGAATGAAAGCTTGGAAGGTCATTTTCGCTCGATATAAAATCATTCAATTTCAGTTCTAATTTTGTGTTGCGGATGTAGTTTGTTCCGTTGAGATATGGCGGCGAGGTAATAACGCAATCAAACGCATCAACATAATTGTTGTCACGAGCATCATCACTAACTTTTGTTGTACCGCATTTGACCATTGCTTTATGATACTGAATATCGAAAATCATTTCGTTTAGCTTATCAGCAAAACATTCAAGTACGCTTTCTTCTCGATATTCCTTTTCTGTAGAATAACGAAGATCTCCTCGTCTTGTCATTTTTGAAACCTTAACAACGATAGAACTCAATGCCAATTTAAGAATACTTTTTACATATTCATCATCTTCTTGGGAAATAAGTTCTTTGATAGTCAGCAATTCGCTTAATTGTCTTTCTCCGAAGAATTTTTCAAAGCCATTCCAAGATGTAAATTTTTCCACCTTGATCTCGTTGATTAACGATAGATATTCAATCAATTTTATGCTTACAGCATTTGCGTCCAATTTCTGCACAATGTTAATCTTTGTCTCAATGACAGTTTGCATGAAAGGATTGGACTCACTGTAAAAAGACTTTATACAGTGAGTTGATGCAACAAGAGATGTTGTTCCTGTTCCACAAAAGGGATCATATATTGTTTCGATATTCGGATTTAATGCCAAGTGCTTTTTTAGTTCTTCTGCAATTAAGCAGGATGAGTATCCTTCTACATATGAATACCATCTATGTATTGGTTCAGTTTTATTTAGCAAAAATGTTCCGCCTTTTTCTTTAATCAAAGCATTCATCTTTATTATTCTCCTTTAGATAAGTCACTCGTGAATGTCATAATATCTTCTATGGAGCAAGACAAAGCACAGCAAATCTTTTCCAAAGTATCAAGCGAGACGGATTCGTTTCTTCCTAACTTAGCAATCGCATTTGTACTAATTTGTGCAGCCTCTCTTAATTGTGATTTATTCATATGTTTATCTATTAACAGTTTCCAAAGATTTGAATAATCGACAGCCATAATCGTACCTCCACATCCATGTGAATCATATTATAACACACAACACGTAAATAAGTCAACATTTTCTTGATAAATATCAAGATTTCTTTGATGTTATGTAGATTGCTCAGTTGAAAATATCGGCAGAGAGAAAATATTCCCTCTGCCGCCTTGGTGCTTATACCGTGTAAATCAATTCTGCATTTACAATTTCCGTTGCACGAATACGGATATTGTTCATCTTCTGTACCCAAAGCATTTGGTTTTCAGCTTTGAGTTTTTCGGTTACGTTTTCTTTTTCGGCCAGTTCTTTTACCAGCTGGAGAAACATTGCGGTTGCCTGTTGCTCGATATCATCAAGATATGCAACAAACTTTCCCGAAATCATCAGGTTAGCATATAGCACACGATGATTTTCTTTCAAAAACCGTTTATGCCTCATACCCCATACGCCGATATTTGCTTGTTTTTCTTCTTCGGGCAGTTTCAAATCGGGGAGATAATAATCCCCAACCAGTGTGTAAGTACCGCCCATTTCTTCAAAAATCGTCTTTGCCATTTTGTTTTCCTACCTTTCAAAATCATTATTTCTAATGCGCTTTGTGCGCTGATTAGACGGTTGTTTTATGTGCTTGCGTTGCTGTTCTTGCTCCTTTGCCTGCGAAATCAGCGCATCGATTTGCTGACTTCCGAACACCTTGCGGAGCAATCTGAAATCCTTGTTTTCAGCTCGAAGCGTAGTGTTTTCATCTGTTAATCGGTCATTGATTTTGCTCAAGCGCTCGTTCTCACGATAAAGATTCGCATTGGTATTATTAAGTCGGTGATAGCTGTCAAGAGCGTGATAATAACGGTAGAACACCTCTTTTATTACCTCTTTCAACTTCTTGAGCAGAGGGTCAACAAACTTTTGCTTGTATAATTTTGCCGACATCAATGCAGGAGGATCAGGCAGCTGAAATTCGCTGTCGGTTTCAATGCGTTTCTCCAATTCTTCAATAACCTGTGTACCGCTATCATAGTTTTGAATACGGCTTTGCACCGTTTGAAACTCATCTTTTTTCTCGGCAAGTCGGTTGTCCAATACAGCGATTTCCTTTTCTCGCTCCTGCTTTTTGTAATCCAAAACAGACAAGTGTTTTTCGTGAGTACCCTTGTGTTCCCATTCAATTCCGTGGCGTTCCATAACAAATGCGAGTGCAGATTTTTCTGCGCATACCCATTGATTCCACTCGGTATCTCCACGGGTTCCGCCCTTAAAACCTTGTGCGGAAAGCGCCTGTTTGAGTGACACTCTTGTATCAAGCCCACGCTTGCTTCCGGTGGTGAACGGAACAAAATCAATGTGCAGATGTGGTGTTGCTTCGTCCATATGCAGATGAGCAGAGAACACTTTTAACTGAGGATTTCTTTCCTGAAACCCACGGTAATACTCATCTAAAATCTCTCTTGCAAGTGCTCCGTTTTCGCTTTCTGAGCTCATATTTTCCTTATCGCCTATCTGCAAAATGAGTTCGTGGAACGGTTTTTCCTGTTTGGAATTCCTGATTTTTTCATAGTAATTTTCTATCTTTCGGTCGGATCTTGTCTGCTTATCGTTGTACTTTTCAAGTGCTTCATCAAACAATTCGTGATGACTTTCTTGATATTTTCATTGCAGTAGTCGATATTGAGATGTGTTCGGCTGCCGTCTACATTTTCAGCTTTGAACTTGCGGCTGTTGTGATTGACAGAGCCTTTACCGACCATTGCGCTTATCGTTCTTTGCATTTTATATACCTCCAATCTCTAAAATTTAACCGTTCTCGGTTCTGTTACTCTTGTCAAGAGTAACGCAAAAGCACTTTTGACAGGCAAGCCTATCAAAAATGCAACCTGCAAGCAGGTTTTGCGCTCTCCGAGGGGCAGGGGCGGCTTTTTGAAAAAAGCCACCTGCACCCTGCAAAAA
Organism: uncultured Ruminococcus sp.; assembly: GCA_900545345.1. Classification (GTDB taxonomy): domain Bacteria; phylum Bacillota; class Clostridia; order Oscillospirales; family Ruminococcaceae; genus UMGS1601. The sequence goes on along the minus strand of UQYQ01000003.1, from coordinate 100,010 downwards.
CTTTATCCGTGTCGGTCTGTGTCGATGGTGACGATGTTTTCAGTACCGCCTAAAACACCGACACGACCGTCACGCATCGTCACGCTGTTCTAACGCAAGGCTTACCCTGCGTCCATCGTGACAGCGTTTGTTTTGATAATGGATTCCATACTCATTGAACAAACGCCCCGCATTGATATTCAGCTTCATCGTCAAAGCGTTTGCTTTCATATCAACGCCGAGAAAGTCTACAAGCTCTGTGGGAGTGCCTTTCCATTCTGAATTTTCTCTTGTAATTTTATCAGCGATATTTTCAAGCAACGGATCAGGCGGTTGTTTCCACAGCTCTGTTTCTGTTTTCTCAAGTTCCCATATAAGTGTTTCGGGATTGCGGTACAGATAAATCTTCTGGTCGGGCTGGTCTCTGCCTGATACTTCAAGCGTGGCGGCATTGCTTGTACGCTTTTCTTTCCGAAGAATAAAACCTCCGTCAGCGGCGCCGAGCAATCCGTTAGTTCCTGAAATCATATCAAATTTGTCATCGGCATTCTGCTTGCGTGTGTGGTGAACAAGCAACAGGCATATTCCAGACCTGTCCGCAAACTTTTTGAGTCTTGTGATAATCTCATAATCGTTTGCGTAGCTGTAATTATCTCCGCCGACCTCTCGCACTTTTTGAAGCGTATCTATGATAATCAGTTTTGCATCGGGGTGTTCCGCTATAAACCTTGTGAGCTGTTCATTGAGACCGTTTCCAAGCTGACCTGCCGAAACAGAAAAGTGCAAATTGTCTGTACTTTCCGTTCCAAACATTCGGTACATTCTTTCCTGCAATCTGTGATAATCATCTTCAAGAGCAAGGTACAGCACAGTTCCTTTTCGGACGGTATAATTCCAAACCGGCGTTCCCGTGCTGATATGATAAGCAAGCTGTGCCATAAGGAAACTCTTGCCTAACTTCGGTGCTCCTGCAAATATATATGTTCCGGGGTAAAGCAAACCGTCAATCAGAGGTGGCTTGCTTTGGTACACTGTATCGTATAGTTCGCTCATTGAAATTGTTTTGAGATATGATTGGTCAAAGCTTAACAGCGACTCTCGTTGCATTTCTTCAAAATACTTGATATTTTCATCGTTATCAGTTATACTATTGTCAGCACTTTTTGACATTGACTGCTCCGTATCTGCGCCAACAGATACATTCGGAGCGGTCATTTCTTTTTCTATCATTCTGATTCCTCCTTTAATCCGCCGACAATATCGGCTATCATTTCAATTACATCGAGCAACTCATCATTCACTTCACTACCAGCCTCAATGCGCTGCAAATCTGCAAGCACCTCGGCAAGCTGATTTCGCAAGGCTTTGAACACTCTCGGATTACCTTGGACAACTATATCCCTGTGCGTGAGTCGCCTTGTGATATAATCCTGCTTAGTAAGCCCTGAGAGCCGTACATAAGTTTCAATTTGCTTATCTTCCTCAGGCGATACACGAAACGCTACAGTTTTGTTACGCCATCGGTTATGCTCATCTCTGTTTTTCAGTGACATTTTACTCGCCCCTTTCCATATCTAATTTATCTGCCATCTCAGTTTGTTTTGACGGGAACAAGTGCGCATAGTTGTAAGTTATATCAATGCTTTCATGTCCCACACGGTCTGCAATAGCCGTTGCTGAAAATCCCATATCAATCAGCAAACTAACGTGGCTGTGGCGGATGTCGTGAATACGGATTCTCTTTACGCCTGCTTCTTTTGCGCCTCTGTCCATTTCTCTGTGCAGATAGCTTTTTGTAACAGGAAACATTCTGTCATCCAAGCCTACATCGTAGAGCATTTTCAGATAGTCCTGCATTTCATCACAAAGGAACTTTGGCATCTGAATTGTTCGGTTGCTTTTTTCTGTTTTCGGGGAAGTAATAATATCTCTGCTGTTTAGGTGCTGAAACGATTTATTGACTGTAACCGTTCGCTTTTCAAAATCGAAATCAGCAGGAGTAAGAGCTAATAATTCGCCCTCACGGATACCACACCAATAGAGCATTTCAAACGCATAGTATGATATCGGCTTATCCATCATCGCATCGGCAAACTTCAAATATTCCTCTTTCGTCCAAAAGAGCATCTCACGATTTTTCTTTTTACCCATACTGCCCGCCTTTTGACAAGGATTTTCTTTCAGATTGTAGTACCTGACAGCGTGATTAAATATCGCAGACAGCTGATTGTGAATTGTTTTCAAATATACAGGAGAATAGGGCTTCCCGTTATCGTCCTTATAATTGATAAGCTGGTTTTGCCAAGTGATTATTTGTTGTGCGGTTATGTTGCACATCTTCAACTTTCCGAAATAAGGAATTAGTTTTTTCTGGATAATATGCTCTTTTGTTGCCCAAGTGTTTTCCTTAATACGAGTTTGCATATCCTCGGTATAATGTTGCACAAAACTCTTAAAGCTCATATCCAAATCACCGCCAAGCTTGTTAAGTTGTTCTCGCTCCCAAGCCTGCGCTTCACGCTTTGTTTTGAATCCTCGTTTCTGCGATTGCTTTCGTTCACCTTTCCAGTCAGTGTAGCGGTAAATTACACGCCAAGTGTTCGTTTTTTCTTCTTTATATACTGCCATTGTTTAATTCCTCTCTTTCTTAGCTGCACCGTAGCAGGTGCGCTCCATAAAATACTGTTTGTTTATTCGTCCTGAAATTATCATAAAGCCTTTTTCTTTTAACTCGGCATTTAGCTTTTGGACGATTTTATAAGCATAGGATTTGGAAACACCCAATTCCTGTGCTACTTCATCTACTTTCATAAAACTTGTACTTTCCATTTAATCACCCCCTTACCGAATTTTGATAATTCAATTATTTAGTGTCGGAGAACTTTCTTACCGCATTCCGATTTGCCCGAGCGGACACACCATTACTGTGATGTGCGACAGTTATTTAATTTTGAACTATAACTTATTTGTTTAAGTTCACATTTCATATTATACTAAGCATATTCCGTAAAGTCAAGTGGTTTATGAAAAAATATTTAACTTTTTTGCTATTGTTATCTTGACATTGCTTAAATATATATGCTATACTTATTGAACATTACATAAACAAGGAGCGTAATTGCTATGGCAATCGGTGAAAGAATTCGTTTCTTCCGCAATCTGCGGGGAATGACACAAAAGTATTTAGGAACGGTAGTCGGTTTTCCCGAAAAGACCGCTGACATCCGTATGGCGCAATATGAATCAGGCTCAAGAACACCGAAATCTGATTTAACCGAAAACCTTGCCGGCGTGCTTGGAGTTTCGCCGTTGGCTCTGTCTGTACCCGACATTGACAGCTATCTTGGTTTAATGCACACACTGTTTACATTAGAGGATCGCTATGGATTGACAGTTGAAAAGACGGAAAACGGCGTTTCTCTGCGTGTTGATCCCCGCAAGGGCAAAGACGCTGCTGAGCTTTCCGAAATGATAAATGCGTGGGCAGAACAAACTGAAAAGTACCATAACGGCGAAATCAGCCGCGAGGACTATGACAAGTGGCGTTATAACTATCCGAAATATGATGAAAATTCCGGTTATGTGAAAGTGCCGTCGCAGGCATTCAGCGATGCAATGGTTGATGTTTTCAAAGATAGAGTGAATGAAAATGAATGATATAGATTTTAGAAACACACTCGTCAAAGCGTTAGAATTAGATAGAACAACACCAATTTCAGAAAAATCAAAAGTACTATCTACGCTACTGAAAAGCAATACATATATTGAGTACACCAGCATTTTCACTCGCCAAGAATGGGATACTTACTGTGCTATTCTCCACATTCAAGTTCCTGTCGAAAACTATGAGTTAATCAAAAAGGCAGAGAAGGGTCTCTTGAGCATCGCAAAAAAGATTTTTGGCAAGCAAGGAGATCATTACCTTACAGATATTGAAACAGGCATTATAGTCACTTCCCACGAAGTGATTGATTTTTCTGGAATATCTGTTACAGATGTCGTGACCAAAGCTATTGAAGATGCAGAACTATTCATGCGTGATGGAAAGTTCGATTCAGCATTTGACCGTGTGCATACAGCGTTTCACGGATATTTACGAAAAAAACTTGATGATCTTGGCGAATCTTATGAAGAGTCTGATACACTTAACCAACTATATAATAAGCTCCACACCTATGTGAGCTCTAATATCGCAGCAGATCAGTCGAGCATTATCAAAACCGCCCTTCGAAGTGCATCCGGAATAATCAGCTCCATAAATGATTTGCGAAATAGACACTCATTGGCGCATCCCAATGGAAGTATCATTAATTCCAGAGAGGCAAAATTGTGTATCAAACTTGTAAAAGATCTTACCGACTATATCGAGCAAGTTGTATAAATAAAAAGAGCTAACTGACTTACTAAAAAAATCAGTTAGCTCTTTACTTTTACAATAATTCAAATAATGTTGCCATTTTGTTGCCACAGAGGGCACAAACACGGCGAAAAGCCTTATTTTATAGGCTTTTTCACGGGCGTGAAATTATTCCCACTCAATAGTAGCCGGCGGCTTTGTAGTTACATCATAAACTACTCTGTTGATGTTGCCTACCTCGTTTACAATTCTGCTCGCACAGGTTTCAAGTACTTCGTAAGGGATTTTTGCAAAATCTGCTGTCATGAAGTCTGTTGTGGTAACCCCTCTCAACGCAAGTGTATAGTCGTATGTCCTTCCATCGCCCATAACACCTACCGAACGCATAGAGGTAAGCACTGCAAAATACTGATGAATATCCCTGTCAAGACCCGCTTTTGCAATCTCTTCTCTGAAAATCCAATCAGCGTCCTGTAAAATGCTAAGCTTTTCATCTGTGATTTCACCTATAATTCTTATTGCCAAACCAGGTCCGGGGAAAGGCTGACGCCATACCAGTGTATCAGAGAGTCCCAGCTCCTGTCCCAGTTTTCTAACCTCGTCTTTGAATAATAAACGAAGAGGCTCGATAATCTCTTTGAAATCAACATAATCAGGAAGCCCGCCGACATTGTGGTGAGATTTGATTACCGCTGCATCACCTGTTCCCGATTCGATAATATCAGGATATATAGTTCCCTGAACCAAATAATCGACAGTGCCGATTTTCTTTGACTCTGCTTCAAAACAGCGAATAAATTCCTCTCCTATAATCTTTCTCTTTGTTTCAGGGTCAGAAACACCGTTCAGCTTTGACATGAACTGTTCCTTTGCATTGACACGAATAAGATTGATATCCCAGTCTTTGAAAGCTTCTTCAACCTCATCGCCCTCATTTTTCCTCATAAAGCCGTGATCAACAAAAATACAAGTCAGCTGACTTCCCACAGCCTTTGACAAAAGTGCGGCAGCAACTGATGAGTCCACTCCTCCCGAAAGCCCGAGAAGTACTTTTCCGTCGCCTACTTTTTCTCTTATTGCCTTGATTTGAGTTTCTGCAAAATTGCCCATTGTCCAATCACCCGTACAACCGCAAATCTCATAAAGGAAATTGTGCAGAATCTTGCTTCCGTTTTGGGTGTGATTTACTTCCGGGTGAAGCTGAATTCCGTAAAGCTTTTTATCGGCGTTTTCAAATGCCGCATTAGGGCAATTATCTGTGTATGCAATATTCTTAAATCCGTCAGGGATTTCACTGACATAATCGGTGTGGCTCATCCATGAAACGGCCTTTTCATCAATTCCGCTGAATAATAATGACTCTGTATTATATGTAGTTTCAGTTTTACCATACTCACTTGAAATACAGGTTTCAACCTTTCCGCCCAATGTATATGCCATAAGCTGACAGCCATAGCATATTCCGAGTACAGGAATTCCGAGCTCAAATATTTCCTTTGAAACGCTTGGAGCACCTTCACCGTAAACGCTTTGAGGACCGCCTGTAAAGATAATTCCAACAGGATTCAATGCTTTAATATCCTCTATTGACATCTTATTAAAAGGTTTTACTTCACAATACACTCCGCATTCACGAACACGTCTTGCAATAAGCTGATTATACTGACCTCCGAAATCAAGAATTAATACATACTGATTAGTCATACACTATCTCCTTTAAAAATCTGAATTTAAACTTCAATTATTTAACATACTTAATACATCAAAAATAGAAAATCTGTAATTAAAAATATTTTATCATATCTGCTGTTCTTTTGCAAGAAAAAAAGAAAAATAATACTTTATAACGGGCATCTGACCTATATACAAACACATCAAACAGCAAGAAAAATATATATCAAAACAAATTCTATATAGACTTAACCGATATCAAATGGTATAATTTATACATTAAATTATTTTTTATAAACGGAGGACAGCTTGAAAAATATTTTTTCAAGCACGTTTTTGAGCCTTTTCCGCAAAAAAGTATTGCGGCAATTCCGTTGCAGGAACCGACTCAAATTCCGTAGGAAGGAGAGCCTTTGCAAAGCAAAGGCATGGTGATTAAAATGAATCAAGTACTTTCCTGTGACATGACAACCGGCAGTGAAACAAAACATATTATAAGATTTGCACTTCCTTTGCTTGCAGGAAATCTTCTTCAGCAATTATATAATATTGTTGACACGATAATAGTAGGACGATTTTTAGGTGACGAAGCACTCGCAGCTGTGGGAGCAACAGGCTCAATAACATATTTTTTCTATACACTGTGCCTTGGGCTCTCTATCGGAGCAGGTGTTATAATTTCTCAGTATTTCGGTTCAAAAAAGTATAAGCAATTGAAAACCGCAATATTCAATTCAGCAGCTGTTACAGCTGTTTTCGGATTTGCTGTAAGTATAATTTCAGTATTACTGACAGAACCTGTTCTAAGACTTTTGAGAACGCCCGAACACCTTTTACCTGTTTCTGCAGGGTACATGAGAATAGCCTGCGGCGGAACTATTGCCGTTGCGGCATATAACTGGATAAACTCGGTAATGCGTTCTCTGGGAGATTCAAAAACCCCGCTGTTTTTTCTCGGATTTGCAAGCATTTTAAATGTCGGTTTGGATTTGCTGTTTGTTGTATCATTAAATATGGGAGTGAACGGAGCGGCAACAGCCACAGTTACTGCTCAATTGAGTGCCGCCATACTAAGCATAATTTATGCATTTTCTAAAAACCCTCATATAAAATTATCTAAAAGCGAAGTTTTCATTGATAAGAACGCAGTGCTTAAATGCATTAAAACAGGAATTCCTATAGCCGCACAAAACGGTATGATTTCAATTTCAATGATAGCAATCCAATCAGTGACAAACACCTTCGGTGAAACTATAATGGCGGCATATACAGTTTCTATGCGTATCGAACAATTTGTTCAGCAGCCGTTTTCATCGCTAAATGCTGCGATGTCTGCGTTCGTCGGTCAGAATATAGGTGCGGGAAAACAAAAAAGAGCGATAAACGGATTACATATCGGTCTTAGAATTTCGACTGTCTTTTCACTTGCTGTGCTGATTTTATTTATGATTTTCAGTCAAAACCTTGTAGGGTGCTTTGTCAAAACAGACGATGTAATTTCAATTGGTTCAAAAGCAATAATTCTCACCTCATTCTTTTATGTTTTTCTGGGTTCAATTCATGTTTCAAGAGGATTTTTAAACGGTGCAGGTGATACAAACTATGCATTCGTGAACGGATTAGTAGAAGTAATTTGCAGAATAGGTTTGTCGGTAATTTTAACAAGAATAGCTTTTATAGATTATTGGGGAATATGGGCAACAACCTGTATAACATGGTTTATGACTGCTCTTGTCAGCATTTTAAGATATAAACAGGGAAAGTGGAAAAGCAAAGCTGTTTTGTAATTAATTATTATCAAATAACATAGCCAAAAATCTTATAGGATGGTGAAGAATAATGCATATACAGAAAATTGAATATGATTTTTCGGTTTGCAAGGTAACAGACTTTTCAAAAGTAGATTTGAAAAATGAATACTGCTTCATCGGAAAAACCGATGAAGAAAATTCACTCGTATGCATTACAGAAAATGTACCCGATAATATTACCGAACGAAGCGACGGTTGGAAAGCATTCAGAATACAGGGAACTCTGGATTTCGCTTTGATTGGCATATTATCAAAAATATCAGCTTTGCTTGCTGAAAATAATATAGGTATTTTTGCAGTATCAACTTTCAATACCGATTACATTCTGGTTAAATCGGAGAATTTTCAAAAAGCATTAGACATTCTATCAAAAAATGATTATCAGATAGTGTAATAATCAATATGATTTTAAATAAAAGCCATCGTTTTCAGCAAGTAAAATCAAGCAATATTTTTTCTGTTCCTTTATAATGCTTATAGAGTGATTGAAAGGAGGTATACAGACTAATGTACGAGTGGAAGAAACAAATTCAGATAATCGTTGATGAAATTGACAAATGTATTAAACTGCATAATGATGAAGCATTAACGCTTCGATTTCTTTCCCGCAAGCTGGGTTATTCCGAATTTTATACTACGAGAAAATTCAAGGAAATATCAGGTATGCAATTTAAGGAATATCTTCGACATAGAAAATTAGCCTTTGCACTAAAAGAGGTGCGGGATAGTCAAAGAAGCATTTTGGATATTGCTTTTGATTATGGCTTTTCATCACATGAAGCTTTTACACGGTCTTTCAAACGAACATATGGCGTCACTCCAAGTGAATACCGCAAAAAGCCTGTACCAGTCGTTCTTCGTACAAAAATATACCCTTTCGACCGCTACTTTTTAGGAATTGGAGAAATTGGTATGATGAAATCAACAGATGACGTTAAAATTTATTTTGTAACTATCCCTGCACACAAGTTTTTGCACATCAAAAACTATGAGAGCAATGGATATTGGGATTTTTGGCAAAAACAAAGCCTGATTCCAGGTCAGGACTGTGAAACAATTTGCGGATTACTCGACAGTATAAAAGGAAAATTAGATGACAAGGGCGGCAGTGAATCTAACAGCGGAGCAGGTCAGATTATGGCGTATATTAACGATCCGAAAGGCAGAGTTTGCGGCTGGGGAATTCCTCGTGCAGAATGTTACGGTGTACGTCTTCCTTTTGATTATGAAGGAGAAGTACCGAAGCAAATGCTTATGGTTGATGTTCCCGAAGCCGAATATATTGTTTTCGAGCATGGACCATTTTATTATGAACAGGAAAATTGCAGTGTTGAGGAAAAGATTGAAAAGGCAATGTCAGATTTTGATTTTGCAGACACCGGTTATTGCTATGATACTTCACCCGGCAGAATTATGTACTTTTATCATGATCCGGATAGGTTTTGGAAATATATCAGACCGGTGCGAAAGGTAAAATAATTGCAGCTTATTACAAGTGCAACTTAAATTATCAAGATTAACTCGAGGTAAAAATGAATAGAAAAAAGCAATCCGAATTACTATTAAACTTAAATAAACTTCACACAACTGATTTAGGTATTATACGGATTAAGAGAAATCTCTCTTTGGATATAAATGATGTTGTAGCCTGGTGCAAAGAACAAATACAAAATCCTGATGCTCTTATAGCAAGGAAGGGAAAGAACTGGTATGTTAATGTTCATGATTATGTAATAACAGTAAATGCTTATAGTTATACAATTATTACTGCACATAAAATAAAAAATACTTGACAATTAAGAATTAGTATCATATAATATAAGTAACCACAAATGAGATTATGTGTTTCCAAGTGGACACACAATGCCCTGAAGAGAATGCCGGTTCTCCTCAGGGTTTTCTTTATATAAAAACAGCACTTTATAGAGTGCCGGCTCCATAAAGTGCCTTTGGGCTAGTTGTCGGACTTATTATATCTGTCTAACCACTTGCACACACAGTAACCAACTATGCGAGCCAATACAGATATTACAAATGAGAATATGTACTCCAAGTGTTCCACCTCCTTCCCTGCGGAAGAAGCCGACAATATTTGAATTATATCACATAACATCAAATTTTGCAAAGACGGAAAGAGTTCAACAAAGCTATACCCTTTTTCTAGAATTTTCTCATTGACAAAAAGATTTAATTATTATACAATAATATACCGAACGACAACTGAAAGGAAGTGAACCTCATGGCAATAAATAAATCAGGAACAAAGCAAATCGCCGACAACAGAAAAGCAAGACACGATTATTTTGTTCTCGAAACTATTGAAGCGGGCATTGAGCTTGTCGGAACCGAGGTTAAATCACTTCGTGCAGGAAATGTGAATTTAAAGGACGCATGGTGTTCAATCGACAACGGAGAAATGTTTATCAAGGGTATGCACATCTCTCCATATGAGCATGGAAACATCTTCAATCGTGACCCGATAAGAGTGAGAAAACTTCTTCTTCACAAAAAAGAAATATTAAAACTCTTTGGTCAGGTTAAGCAAGAGGGTTTGACCCTTATTCCTTTATCTTTATATTTCAAAAATTCAAAAGCAAAAGTTGCCGTGGGTGTATGCAAGGGTAAAAAGCTCTATGACAAGCGTGAAGACATGGCACGCAAAGCAGCACAGCGAGATATCGAGCGAGCTGTCAAAGAAAGAATAAAATAATCAACTATTGACAATTATCCATTGTCAATTATTATCGGGGGCGTAAAGGCTTCGACGGGGGTTATGAAACAGGATAAGCGAGTAGAGTTGTGCAAACTCTTAAAACGGCACACGTTTTAAAATTAAACGACAAAAATAATTCACAATTAGCAGCTGCTTAATTGCTGCTCACCACCTCATTGCAGCCTACGGCTTTGAGCTTGGTGTCGATTAGTAGGAACGGCTTTTTCGCATTGCCTTTGGCGTAAAAGTCTATTTTAAAGGCTGCCCGCTCACAGGCGTGTTTGTTTGCCGGTGCCCGGGGAGATTTTATAACAAACTATACTCGTAGAAATTCCTGCGGATTGATTTTCGGACACGGGTTCAATTCCCGTCGCCTCCACCAAAAACAGAAAACCGCCTTATTTTAGGGCGGTTATTTTTTTCATTCAGATTTTTTATTTTAAATAGTTTTTAAAACCTCATATATTTTATCTTTAGAAGCAAGTCCGTGCGAGAATGCTGTTGCTCCTCCTGCTGCCGTTGCCAGTTTTAAGGCTCTGCAATAGTCCTCAGACTTTTCATACTCAGCTAAAAAGCCTGCAATCATCGAATCTCCTGCTCCTACTGAATTTATCATTTCCCCTTTTGCAGAGTCAACCTTTATACAATTTCCTTGTGAATCTATCAAAATTGCTCCGTCTTTTCCCATTGAAACCAAGACATTCTCAGCACCCATTTGTTTGAGCTTTTTCGCGTAAGCTTTGATTTCATCATTGTTACTCAGTTCAACACCGAATATTTCACCTAGCTCATGAATATTCGGCTTTACAAGAAAAGGCTTGTATTTCAGTGCATTAATCAGTAAGTTCTTTTCAGCGTCGACTACTATTCTTATATGTTTATTGCTTACTATTTTCAAAATCCTCTCATAAATATTTTCAGAAACAGTTTTAGGTACAGAACCTGACAAAACAAGTGTATCACCGTTGTTTAAATTGTTCATTTTGTCAAAAAGCTCTTTGATTGCTCCGTCATCAATCCCAGGTCCTTGACCGTTTATTTCTGTTTCACTGTCAGAATTAATCTTAACATTAATTCTTGTCATACCGTGTGTCAGCTTTATAAAATCAGTTTTAAAGCCCTTTGACTTCAACTCTTTTTCAAGAGCGTTCCCTGTAAAACCTGCAATAAAACCAAGTATAATGCTTTCCTGACCCAACTCTTTCAAAACAGCCGAAACATTAATTCCCTTTCCGCCGAAAACAAGGCGCTCAGAAGATGCCCTGTTTACTGTATCAATCCTCATATTATTGACATAAACAACATAATCCCATGCCGGATTAAAAGTTACGGTATAAATCATATTACTACTCCTTAAGATTTTTCTGTAAATCTTATTCCACATTAATTTTAAAATAATATCATATCAAATAAATATTGTCAATAACATAAAAATGATATATAATATAATCATTTTATACCGGTTGTTTCTATATATATATAATACAAAAAATATTGTAAAAAAGCATTGACACGCTTCATTTTTTATGCTATAATTTTTTAGCAACACAAATATGATTTTAATTCACAGTGGAGAAATACCCAAGTGGTGAAGGGGCTCCCCTGCTAAGGGAGTAGGTCGGGAAACTGGCGCGAGGGTTCAAATCCCTCTTTCTCCGCCAGCGGCGAGTCGCCGCAGACAATTCGCATGCTAAGTTTTTAGTGTACGAACTTTTTTATGTCTTGCATATACATTGTATGTAATTCTATAATATAAAGCACTGTTTTTACCGTATTTTCGGTACTTTCAGTGCTTTTTTATTGTTTGTGATTTTATAAAATCTTATAAATAAAAATGCCTGTTTTACGGGGTTTTTATAACACATTATAAACAGAGTTTCTGCGAAATCAACTCATTAATATGGCTGTTTCATATATTTTCTTGACTTTTTTGTATGAATTAGTGTATCATTCAGTAGTAAGGAAGCCTTTTATATTTTATTAAAATATAAAGCTTTTAAATCAGATTTTGAGGAGAATTATTATGAAAATAAAAACACCGCCTATGGGTTGGAACAGCTGGGATTGCTACGGAGCAGCTGTCAATGAAGAAACCGTCAGAAAAAACGCTGATTTCATGGCAAAGCATCTTAAACAATTCGGCTGGGAATACATAGTTGTAGACATTCAGTGGTCTGAACCTTATGCAGATTCCCATGAATATCATCCTTTCACCGAGCTTTGCATGGATGAGTATTCAAGACTTATACCTGCCGAAAACCGTTTTCCATCGTCTAAAAACTCAAAAGGCTTTGCACCGTTAGCAGAATATGTACATTCTCTGGGTTTAAAATTCGGAATACATATAATGAGAGGAGTACCGCGCCAGGCGGTGCATAACAACACAAAAATTTTCGGTACAGATAAAACAGCAAGAGAAATTGCTAAAACGGACAGCATATGCCATTGGAACTCTGATATGTACGGCGTAAATCCTGATAAAGACGGTGCCAAAGCATATTATAACAGTATTTTCTCGTTATATGCTTCCTGGGGAGTTGATTTCATTAAATGCGATGACATATGCCGTGAACTGCCTCATGAAGAAAAAGAACTGATTTTACTGAGTGATTGTCTTCATAACTGCGGCCGTGACATGGTTCTCAGCCTTTCACCGGGACCTGCATTGCTTGAAAAATCAGAATTATACAAGCAAACTGCTGATATGTGGCGAATCACCGATGATTTTTGGGACGATTGGAAAGCACTGTATAATATGTTTGAAAGATGTGAAAAATGGTCTATACACAACGGTGCAGGTCATTGGGCAGATGCCGATATGCTGCCAATCGGTGCAGTAAGACAAGACTACGGTGAATCAAACCGAACTGAATTTACCGAAGATGAGCAAATCACTATGATGACTTTGTGGAGTATCTTTCGCTCACCGCTTATGATTGGCGGAGAACTTACAAAGCTTGATGATTTCACATATAAGCTACTGACTAACAAAGAAATACTTAAAATGCTTCGAAATTCCCGTCATGCACATCAGGTCTGGCGTAAAAAGCTTGACGGAAAAGAGCATGTTCTCTGGACCTCTGCTTCAAGTGAAGGCGGACAGTATTTTGCAATATTTAACCTCAGTGAAGCAAACAGCAAAGTCACATTAAATCTTTCAGACCTGGAAATATATACGCCGTCAAACTGCACTGAGCTTTGGAGCGGCAAAAAATTTATAAATAAAGATAAAATAGAAATAGAGCTAAACTCTCATGGTGCGGCAGCATTTCTGCTTAAATAATTAACGAACTTTATTCTACAAGTCAAGAGCCCTTTTCATAAATTCCTCGGTTGAAATTCCGCTCGGCCGGTTATATCTGTTTAAACGGTAAAGGCATTCTTTATCCTTAGTAATATAATTCTGCTTTTCCTCAACGCCTAAGCTGACTTTAAAACCGCAGGCTTTCACAAGCTGCAGACTTTCTTCTGATATAGCTCCGTACGGATACACATATGTATTAGGAATTATCTCACTGTTTGTTTTTATCTTATTTAAGAAGTTTAAAGTATCACTCATAAAAACAGCACGATAGTCATCATAGCTCTCACTCTCCATCTTTTTTGCCCCTGTTCTTTGCCCTAATGTGTGAAAATTATCCGAGTGACAAGCTATTTCCACCCTTCCGCTTATATAAGCTTCTTTGCAATCATTCCAAGACATATAAGAATAGTTAGGATTAGGTTTGTTTTCTTCTGTCGCTTTATCGCAAAATGTCCCCACAACACCGAAAACCGCTTTCATATTATACTTTGACAAAAGAGGAATTACATATTGTACATTATTATAGCAGCCGTCGTCAAAACTTAAAATAATCGGTTTTTCAGGAAGTTCTTCATCCATGTATACATAAGAAATAAGATCCTGACAAAGTATAGGCGTATATCCGTGTTCCTTTAAATAAAGCATATCGCTTTCAAGCTCAACAGGAGATAAAACATACTCACCTTGTCTGCTTTCATCTTTTAATATGCTATGATACATAATAATCGGAAGTTTTATTCCCTTTTTGCTCTCTGCAAATGCAGAACAAGCAAATACGAGAATTGATACGGCAATAAAACCTGAAATAAAAAAAGATACTGATTTTAAAACTCTTTTTGCTGATATTATTTTAAACAACAATCTCATCTCCCTGATGCTATATAAAAAATTTCTTTATTTATATTAACGATATGTCATTCTTTATAATATATTAAAAAGAGTATGTAATTATTAGTGCTTTTTTCTTGTTTTTATTAATGTAATATGTTATAATATTTTAAATAGCTATATAACTCTCTGCCTTATGATAGTGAATAATATTAACTTTTTAGGAGGGCTTTCGTATGTTATCTGATATCGAAATTGCTTCACAGGCTAAAATGCTGAAAATTAATAAAATCGCTGAGAACTTAGGTGTTTCCGAAGACTACATTGAACCGTACGGTCATTATAAAGCAAAGCTTTCAGAATCTCTTTTTGAAAAGCTTGAAAGCAAAAAAGACGGAAAACTTATTTTAGTCACTGCTATTAATCCTACTCCTGCAGGAGAGGGCAAAACTACAATATCCGTAGGACTTGCCGAAGCAATGGCAAAGATAAATAAAAACGCTGTTCTTGCACTTAGAGAACCTTCCTTAGGCCCGGTGTTCGGTATAAAGGGAGGAGCAGCAGGGGGAGGATACGCTCAGGTTGTTCCTATGGAAGATATAAATCTTCACTTCACAGGCGATATGCATGCAATAACTTCTGCCAATAACCTGCTCTGTGCCCTTATAGACAATCATATGCAGCAAGGCAACGAGCTTCGCATTGACCAAAGAAGAATACTTATTAAACGCTGTCTTGATATGAATGACAGAGCATTGAGATACATAAATATAGGTCTTGGCGGAAAAATAAACGGAATCCCCCGTGAGGACGGTTTCCAGATAACTGTCGCTACTGAAATCATGGCGATTTTATGCTTGGCATCAGATTTGGATGATTTAAAAAAGCGTCTTGAGAAAATTTTAGTTGCATATGATTTAGACGGAAATCCTGTTTACGCCAAGCAGTTAAACGGCTGCGGTGCTATGACAGCACTTTTAAAAGACGCACTCAAACCGAATCTTGTTCAAACCTTAGAAAACAATCCGGCAATTATGCACGGAGGACCTTTCGCAAATATTGCACACGGCTGTAACTCAATCCGTGCAACCAAGCTTGCACTTAAACTTGGCGATTACTGCATTACAGAAGCCGGTTTCGGTGCCGACCTCGGCGCTGAAAAGTTTTTGGATATTAAATGCAGATTCGGGAACTTAAAGCCTAGCTGTATCGTTTTGGTTGCAACTATCCGTGCACTGAAGTATAACGGCGGAATCCCTAAGGATAAACTTACAGAAGAAAATGTTGACGCTTTGAAAAAAGGTATTGTCAACCTAAAAACACATATTGAAAATATGCATAAGTTCGGTGTGCCGGTTGTTGTTGCTATCAATAAATTTTATACCGATACAGATGCTGAAATTAAATATATAAAAGAATTTTGCGCTGACATGGGTGTTGAAGTTTCACTGGCTGAGATTTTTGCAAACGGCGGAAACGGAGGTACTGATTTAGCACAAAAGGTATGCAATGCAATCGAAAAATGCGAAGGATGCGTTACAAACTTCCATCACTTATATGACGAGAGACTTCCGATAAAAGAAAAACTTGATATAATAGCAAAAGAAATTTACCGTGCCGACGGTGTTATTTATACAAAACAAGCTGAAAAAGCAATAAAAGAAATTGAAGCTTTAGGTCATGCAGATATTCCTGTATGCGTTGCCAAAACACAGTATTCACTCTCTGATGACCCAACAAAGCTGGGAAAACCGGAAGGCTTTAAGATTACGGTTCGTGATTTAAAGCTTTCCGCAGGAGCAGGATTCATCGTTGCATATACAGGTGATATTATGACAATGCCGGGGCTTCCTAAATGCCCTGCTGCCAATAAAATAGACTGTGACAACAACGGTAATATAAGCGGACTTTTTTAATTTGTATAAAATAAATGAACGGAGATAAAAGATGGATTTTTTGAAGGATGTATTCGGAGAAAACGGAATAGAAATCTTTTTTGGAGCATGTGCAATAATAATTTTGCTTATACTGTTTTTAATCATTAATTCTGCGGTAAGGAAAAAGAACCGTAAAAAGCGTCTTGAACGTGACATTCAGCGTGTTAATGCTCTTGTTGCCAAGTCCCTGCCGGGTATTAAAGACCTAAACATAGTTTTTGCAAACAAGACAGGCTCAACCTCAAACTCAAGAGGAAAGAAGTCATACACTTACGAAAACTTTATCTATGCTTTTAAAGAATGGGAAAGCTATGCTATTCCTATTACATTTAAAGGTGAAAGAGTTATTACTGCAGAACCTATAAAACTCTCACTTGATAATGTTTCAAAAATAGTTATCAGATATATGAAAACAAACGCTAAATTTTATGATAACAGCGGTAATGAAATAATCGAATTCACTGTTGCCGCACTGAATACAAAACAAATCGCAGACGAATGTCCTTTTGAAATCGATCAGGTTGAAGCAGCACAGAAATATTTCACTTTTATCGAAAGATTTGAATCAAAGATAAATCATAAAAATGACGCTGCGGCTGAGCCTATGCACACGAATGCGGCAGATTCAATGATAAACAATGAGCTGAATGCTAAAATCAATGAAATTCTGTCAAATGAACCATTATATGATGACCACACCGAAGAAGGACTTTTAAGAAAATAATTATTAAACCTTAAAGAAAGGAAGCCTTTGCTCTTGCTTATGGCATGGTGATTTTTATGAAAGCAGTCACTGCCTCGCCTGAGGAAACAATTGAATTTGCAAAAACTGTCGGGCAAAAGCTGAAGGGCGGAGATATCATTGCTTATATCGGCGGATTAGGTGTCGGAAAGACCACTTTTACAAGGGGTATTTGTGAAGGGCTCGGAATCGGTGATATAGTTACATCGCCGACATTTTCATTGGTGAACGAATACAGGTCAGATAAATGTGATAAAACACTTTATCATTTTGATATGTACAGAATTTTAGACTCGCTTGACCTTGAAACAACAGGATTTTATGACTATATGAGTAACAAAAATATTCTGGCAATAGAATGGAGCGAAAATATCAGCGACGCTCTTCCTGAAAACACTATATATATTAAAATAACACGCATTGACGAAAACAAACGGGAAATTGAAATTATCGGAGATGAACGCTTTGTCTGACCTAACAGAAAATAAAATAGTTCTAGGTATTGATACCTCAGGTAAAACAGCGTCTTTGGCAATAGCGGACAAAGAAAAAATTCTGGCTAATACAACCATTCTTACCGAGCTTACTCATTCACAGGTTTTATTGCCTCTTTTAAAAAAGCTTTTGCAGGACGCATCTCTTACACTTGACGACATAGATGCTGTTGCTGTTTCAAACGGGCCGGGAAGCTATACCGGACTGAGAATAGGTATTTCAGCTGTCAAAGGACTTTGTTTTAAAAACAATAAGAAATGTGCGGGTATCTCAACCTTAAAATCACTTGCTATGAATTTAAGTGATTCAAGTGCAGAAGAAAAAATTGTTTTCTCTGTTATGAAAGCAAGACCTGATATATCTTATTTTGGTGTATATAAACTAAAGTACGGAAAAATCGAGTGTGTGAAATCAGATACTGTATGCCGAAATGAAGATATATTGACATTCAAACAGGATAATAATATATGCAGCATATTTTTGGTCGGAGATAACGCAAAAGAAATCAAAGAAAGCTTGTTTCAAAATGATAATAATGCTGTTTTAGCACCTATTGACAAAAGGCTTCAAAATGCAAATTCTTTATGTATAATAGCTCTCGGCAATGAAAACATTTTTGATGATGCACAAAAACTGAACGCAAGCTATTTGCAAATAACAAAAGCCGAAAAAGACAGACAAAACAAATCAAATGATTAAATTACATAAAAAAGCGAGGACAAACTTATGATAGGTATCGGGAATGACCATGCAGGAACAGAAATAAAGGAAGCTATAGTTAAGTATTTCAAAGAAAACGGGATAGAATACAAAGACTATGGCTGTATGGACGGCGAGAAATGCGACTATCCTCAAAAGGCAAAGGAAGTCTGCGACGATGTTATAAATAATACTCTTGACAAAGCAATACTTGTCTGCGGAACGGGAATAGGCATATCAATCGCCGCAAATAAGGTTAAAGGAATCAGAGCCGCTTGCTGTTCTGACTACTATTCGGCTAAGCTGACAAGACAGCACAATGACGCTAATGTGCTTTGTATGGGCGGAAGAGTTGTCGGAGAAGGACTCGCCTGCGAACTTGTTGACATTTTTCTCAAAACCGAATTTGAAGGCGGACGCCACAAGACAAGAGTTGATATGATAACCGAAATTGAAAACTGTCAATAAGGAAAATACATAAAAAAGAGAAGCCCTTCATAAGAGGACTTCTCCTTTTTTATATCCACAAAACCAGTAGAAGATTTGCAATTATAACCAAACTATATGAAAACCTGCCGTTTTTCAAACCCTAACAGTTATCTCACTTTCCAAAGGCAGCAAAATCAATAGCGATTCGCTATATTTTTCGGCATTCTATATAAAATCTCTTATCCTCTGCGTGACCCATCGAAAATGTCTTTCTCGGCAATGCGCCGTCTTTTATTACAGTCGGGAAAAGTTCTGACTTTAACATATCAGGAAGTATAAAGCCTATGCTGTTATTCTCCTGTGCCAAATTTTCCAAAACATTTATTCCGTGTATATAATCTACCTTTCCGCCTTTTGATTTTATATACTCATCCAAAACTGTCTGAAGCGAACCAACTGTCAGATTTGACAGCTTGTTTCCCACATATAAAGTCTTTTTCTCACCCTTACGGACATATGTAAACGACTGTCCCGAACCGTTATCCTCACTGACTAAAGCAAGTTTTTCTTTTAAAACCGATAACAAATCTTCACTGTCAACATCCGTAACAATCCGGTGAATAGCTTCAAACTGCAGTGCATCGCTGTGAAGATTAACTATCTCAACCAATGCATAGCGTGCCGGGTGTGATGTCATATCCTTTTCTGGATTTTGAGCTTTAAGCTCCTCATAATAGGCTTTGGCAGTTGCAAGAGAGTGATTGCCGTCACCCATTGCATAAAGTAATACAGGAGCATCGGATAATCCGTACTTTTTATTAAATGTCTTTGAATCACCAAGTGCTGTCAATGCTGCGTCAATTTCGTCCTTTTTATTTTCATTAACCAAATAACCCTTTATATTTCCGCCGTTTTTCATAAGGCAGAAATCATAAAGCTTTTTCATAGAATCCTTATCCTCACCGACCGGCTCGACAACGGTTTTGTTTTCATCATCTATTAGTATCATTATATGGGGAAGCTCAAGACTCGCACCCCTTCTAACCTTAATTCTCGGAGGAATTCTTTCAACAACCGTAGCTTCGGTAGCACGCACAGATGAAGTGCTTCCCTTTGAATAATCATATTCTTCAAGGTCAATCATTCCTACTAATCCTTTTCTTATCTTACCGTCGCTTTGAGTTCTTTCAATATAAATATAAGAGTCCTTATACTCTTCAAAAACATCTGAAGACAAATACTCGTTCATTGTGCTATGTATATTTGTTATTTTTGAATCTATATCATCACTTTCTAAATAAACTTCGGGAAGAATCATGTTAAGTGATGATACTTTATCACCGACAATTTCCTTGACATCTTCCCAGTATTCAGGCTCGCTCGTATACTGGTCACAAGCAACAACCGACCAAGATGACATATCGTTTTTTTCATTTGGTACTAAAATATTCGCAGGCTTAAAAGCAGTTGACATAATATCACAATCCTTCATTTAATTTTTCAGCTTCTATCTTTCACCTTGATGAACAATTCCGGTCTTATTCAGCACCAAAACAATCAAAGGAATGAATATAATCTGAATTGCTATACCCGATAAAACATTCAAAAACTCGCCGTTTATAAACATTTCGGCTGTATATACTCTTCCCTCTGACCGAAGAAGATAGAAATACACAACAGCAAAAACAGCCCTTCCGCTGAACATTGCAAGAAGCAAAGAAACAAAAACATTTTGTCTCATAACTTTGTACAGCACTCCGCACAAAACACCGAACACACAAAGTTCAACTGCCGTTGCAACACCAAGAGGATATACATTCATAGTTCCGAAAATCAGTGCATACAATATAGGCACAACCGCACCTACAACACCGCCGTATCCTGCTCCGCATATCATTCCGCACAACAGGACAGGAAATTCCATAGGCAGAAGCCCCATTCCGAACAATCTCACTGAGCCGAAGAACCAAGGCAGCAAAACCCCAAGCACACCTAATATAATCGCTAAAATAAATAGTTTTACATTCACTCTCATAAAATCATTCCTAATTTGTATTTAAAATTTGCTTATAGAATTATACCATAAACCGCATATTTTTGCAACCGCACAATAACATTAACTCAAAATAATATTTAATTTTGCAAAATAAAAATTATGTGTTATACTATATTTAAAAACAAAACGGAGGGCTTATATGAACGAATTAAAAGGTCTTATCGACTGTCATACACATACATATTACTCACCTGATTCTGACGCTGACCCGGAAAAGATGGTTGAAAAGGCAATAGACTTAGGTCTTGAAGCTTATGCAATAACAGACCACTGTGAATGTAACAGATGGTACAGTATAGAACATTATAATGCAGAGCCTAATGAGCATGACACATATGATTTCGGAAAAGATTTCGAAAGGTCTCTTAGCAACACATCGAAATTAAAAGAGATTTACAAAAGCAAGATAAACCTAGTATGCGGAATTGAGCTTGGTCAGGCAACACATGATTTTGAAATTGCGGATAAGGCAGCAAGTGACAATCGTCTTGATTTTATAATCGGTTCAATGCATGAACTTCCAAACCGACCGGACTTTTGTTTTATTAAATACGAAAACTATACAAAAAGCGAAATCGATAAGCTTTTAGAAGACTATTTTTCAGAGCTTTTAAAGCTTTGCAAATGGGGTAAATTTGATGTGTTAGGTCACTTGACTTATACGCTCAGATATATAGAAGGTGAATACGGTCTTAAAATTGATTTATCAAAATATGATGATATTATTGAAGAATGTTTTAAAACCATCATACAAAAATCCAAAGGAATTGAAATAAACACATCAGGTCTTCGCCAAAAATACGGCAAACCTTTTCCTGAACTGAAATATATCAAGCTTTATAAAGAACTCGGCGGTGAAATAATTTCACTTGGCTCAGACGCACACACCGTTTCAGATTTAGGAAAAGGTATAGCTGAATGTGCACTTCTTGCACAGCAGTCAGGGTTTAAGTATTTAACCTATTTTATTAAGCATAAGCCTGTGTTTGTGAAAATATAAAAATTAATCTTGACATAAAAAAACCTACTGAAATTTCAGTAGGTTTTATTTTTTATTCATTTTATACTCCTGTCAAATCAAACGGAGGTGTATATTCTTCCTTTGCAGATGATAGTTCCTGAATAAAGCCTCTGAACTTTAACTCAGACGCTCTGTTCACCACCTTGTTATATTCAAAAGTAGTAATGCGTCTGTTAAGCTCGGAAAAGTCAGTACAGGCTTCCGTCGGCGTGAACTGACTCATAAGACTAAGCAAAAATCGATTTTTATTTAAAAATTTACAGCTGTCAAGCCAGTCTAATATATCAAGGCTGTCATGATAACACCCCGGAAGCACCAAATGCCTTATTATAAGCCCTTTTTTCAAAACCCGCTCTTCATCATTATAATCGTCCCAAATAAGTTTCGGTGCTTGACGATGCATTTCTTCAATTGCTTCTGACGCTTTTTCAAAATAATCTGAACACGCAGAATATTTTTGAGATATCTCTGAGCTTTTATACTTTAAATCCGGCAGATAAATGTCAATATATCCGTCATACATTTTAATAGTTTCAACCGATTCATATCCACCGCAATTCATAACAACAGGAATATCAAGCTTGTGTTTAGCAATATCAAGTGCCTTTAAAATCTGATATGTGTAATGTGTAGGTGTGACAAGATTTATATTGTTTGCACCTTTTTCCTGAAGCTCTAAAAAAATCCGAGAAAGCCTTTGGACAGATACTTCTTTACCGAAACCATCAAAACTGATTTGAGAATTCTGGCAATAAACACACCTTAAATTACAGTTTGAAAAAAATACTGTTCCGCTTCCTTTATTTCCGCTTATGCAAGGTTCTTCCCAATAGTGAAGTGCCGCCCTTGAGACAGAAACTTCATCCCATCCCTCATCAGCCTTACAAAACCCCGATGAAACATCACGGTCTATGTTACATTTTCTCGGACATAGATTACAAAACACAGATGAATTAATCTCCGCTTACTGAGGCACTCGCTATAACATTTGCAACCAAATGAGAAGGAAGCTGTTCATATCTTTCATGCTCTAATGTGAAACTTCCCCTTCCCTGAGTCATTTGACGAAGAAGCATAGTGAAATCGTTCATCTCGGATAACGGTACTTCGGCTATTACCTCTGTCATTCCCTTTTCAGACTCTGACGGATTCATTCCCAAAACTCTTCCTCTGCGTTTATTAAGCTCGCCAATCATATCACCTGTATTCTCATCGGGAACCGAAACATTCAAAGCACCGATTGGTTCTAAAAGAACCGGGTCTGCTTGTGCCAATCCCTCTTTATATGCGATGGTAGCAGCCATTTTAAATGCCATTTCGGACGAATCAACAGGGTGATATGAACCGTCAACTAAAATAGCCTTTAGTCCAACCACAGGGAATCCTGCCAAAACACCTTTAGCAACGCAATCCTGAAGTCCCTTTTCAACAGCAGGAAAATAGTTTTTCGGAACCGCTCCCCCGAAGATTTTTTCTTCAAAAACAAGTTCATCGGAAATACAAGGCTCAAATTCAATCCAAACATCACCATACTGGCCATGACCGCCGGATTGCTTCTTATGCTTTCCCTGAACCTTAACTTTCTTTCTTATTGTTTCTCTGTACGGAATCTTAGGAACTGCAAGACCTATATCAACGCCAAAATCATTTTTTAGTTTTGACAATGCCGAACTTAAATGCTGGTCACCTAAGCCTTTTAAAATCTGCTCATGAGTTAATTTATCCTGATAATATTCAAGTGTTAAATCCTGTTCGAGAATCTTTGCAACAGCACCTGAAATCTTGCT
Source organism: uncultured Ruminococcus sp. (assembly GCA_900545345.1). GTDB lineage: Bacteria > Bacillota > Clostridia > Oscillospirales > Ruminococcaceae > UMGS1601. The sequence continues at coordinate 76,181 of UQYQ01000003.1, read as the reverse complement.
TTCATCTCCCTGAGCCTTTGCTTTCACAGCCATTGAATAACAAGGACTCGGAAAAGCAACAGGACTGAATTTTACAACTCTTGACGGGTCACAAACAGTATCATTTGTGTTTACATCAAGCTTTGTGCAAACTACAATATCGCCGCAGCTAGCCTCAGATATTTCAATTTGTTTTTTACCTAATAAAGTGTATAGCTTTCCGATTTTCAAATTGCTTTTAGTCGAAGCATTTACAGCGTCAATTCCCGTCTTTATCTTTCCTGACATAACTTTAATAAATGACATTTTACCTACAAAAGCATCGGCAACTGTTTTAAAAACAAAAGCACTTAAAGGCTCATTCATATCGCATTTAACTTCAGCAGGCGAATCCGTATCATCAATTGCCATAGCTGTTTCGTCATCAGTAGACGCCGGCAAAAGCAGTGAAATTTCTTTTAAAAGCATATCCACACCTGCTAATGTTGAAGAAGATACACAAGTCACAGGAGTAATAATACCCTCATTCATTCCCTTGTGTATTCCGTCAATAAGCTCTTTTTGTGTGAATGCCTCACCGCTGAAGAACTTTTCGAAAAGCTCTTCGTCCGTTTCGGCAACAGCTTCGGAAATAGCTTCCCTAAGTCCCTGAAGACGATATTCTATTTTTTCGCCAAGCTCTGCTGTCGGCATATCGGTTTCTACCGCATTTCCGCTGTCATCATACTTATATGCTTTCATTTCAATTAAATTAACATATGACACGATTTTTCTGTCTGAGATAACAGGTACAACTACAGGACATACTGTCGGTCCGAATTCGGCTTTAAGTTCAGTCAGAACATTATAAAAATTAGCGTTGTCAGAATCCAGCTTTGTAACAACAAACATTCTGGGTTTCTTCATAGAAACAGCTGCAGAATAAGCTTTATGTGTTCCGACATTTACACCTGATTTTCCCGATACGGTAATCATAGCAGTATCACAGGCTGCAATTCCTTCAATCATTTCACCTGCAAAATCAAAAAGTCCCGGTGTATCTAAAAGATTTATTTTGAATTCGTCTTTTTCGAATACAGAAAGTGATGTATAAACAGACGATTTTCTTGCAATCTCCTCATCGGTAAAGTCAGAAACGGTATTACCGTCAATAATTTTTCCAAGTCTTTCACTTGCTCCGCTCTTATATAACAGTGCTTCACAAAGTGATGTTTTACCTGAGCCTGCATGACCGCAAAGCACGATGTTTTTTATTTTTGTGTTATCATATGTTTTCACACTAATCTCTCCATTCAATTTTAATTTTAGCATACTAGATATTCTATTAAAAATAAACAATATTTATTACTGTCTATAAAAAGATTATATACTATTTAACTATAAATTGCAAGTAAATTTAGCTTTTTTTGTTGAAAATATAAAAAATTCATGTTCCACATATTGTAGAACATGAATCATTCTGCTGTTTATTATCTTTGGTTATACCTATAATCAGAAAATGCTATGTAAAATTTTCAGCAACGGCAAATTCTTACTTACTATTTAACTTTAACTTTTCTTATCTTTTTATTCCACTTACTATATACCTTAACAGTCTTATTGTCAGCGTCTTTGTAAGTAGCATATGCTCTTACTCTTACAAAATAAGTCTTTTTGCTCTTGATATTCTTATTCTTTACTGTAAGTTTTGTTTTCTTTAAATCCTTCTTGAAAATTACTTTCTTGAAGTTTTTCTTAGCTGATACCTGAACCTCATAGCCTACAGCTTTTTTAACCTTTTTCCAAGAAACATTTATCTTCTTACCCTTGCTTTTAGCCTTTAGACTTGTTAGCTTTGCCTGCTTCATTGCTTTTGAAGCTGCTTTCTTTTCTGCCGCTACAACACTCGCATTTCTTGTTGCCTTTATTGGTGTTGTTGGTTTTGCGGTTATTGACTTGTTTGTTGAATTGGTTATTTTAGGCTTTTGGGTATTTACATCTTTTTTCCCTTTTTCATAATATGTTACTTCTCCGTTTTCATCATAAGCATACTTTTCCCAACTGCCGTCACTGTACTCTATAAATGTACGATTCCCTTTTTCATCATAAGTATACTTTTCCCATGTCTTGTCATTGTATTCTAAATACACACAATTGTTATTTTGATCATAAGTATACTTTTCCCAATAGCCGTTGCTTTCTTCATAAAAGGTTACATTCTCGCCATCGAAATTTGTTTTTTTCCATGTTCCATCAGCGTAATAGTAATACAATGAAATGAGTTTTCCGTTTTCATCGTAAGTCAGTTCACTACCATCACCCTCGCTGTTTTCAACGCTTATCATATTACCGTCTTCATCGAACTTTGCTTTTTCCCAGCTTCCATCGTTGTATTCACACAGAATTTCTCTGTTTTCCTCATCATAAGTAGTCCTGCACCATTCATCGTCACTGTTTTCGAAGAAAATTTCGTTGCCTTCTTCATCATATGTATACTCTTCCCAATATTCGTTGCTATTTTCAAAACGAGTTACATTTGAGTTATCATCATAGGTGGTTTTTTCCCAATAACCATCACTATCTTCAAAATATGTCCTGTTTCCGTTTTCATCATACTCCATTCTCTCCCAGAATCCATTAGAGTACTCTGTATATATCAAATTTCCATAGTCATCATATGTGTACTTAATGTCATCTTCCTCTTCAGTGTAGTTAAGAGTCTGGATTGTCTTAGTTTCGGCGGCCGCTTTCGTCATAACGGTTGAAACATATTTGTGTCTGCTTCCGGAATTATAATCCTTTACGGCCTCCGAACTTGCATTCACAGCAGGAACTGTTCCCAACAAACCGACCGCCATGATTGATGCTGTTAGCACCGATAAAATTTTTTTCATAATAATTCTCCTCCAATAATTTGTATTACGGATAAAAATATCCAATTAAATTATACATTAATTATTATATCCAGTCAAGTGAACCTTATTTGTCAAAGTTAATTAATCTCATAAATGCTTTATTTCTTTCTAAGATTGTAAACAGTATAACCCCTATTACCGTAACACAAACAAACTCACCCAAAGCTACCTGACACATTGACAAAACTAAAGGCAAATTAAACACATATCTAAGCTCAAGACCGACAATCAAACCATTAAAGATAACAGGTGCAAGTGAGGCTATTATCATAGACGTTGTATAAGCAGCTTTATTATTCATACTAAGCTTGTTTTGAAAAAATTCAGGAAGATATTCCTTGCACAGCACTATCACAGCAACAGATATAAGTGTGGCAAATGTTCCGACAATCATATCTATCAAACCGACTGTACTTATTATATTGGCAATCAAGCATCCCACAACCATTGAATAACAGTATTCTTTTTTGTAAAAGCAAAGAAGAACCAATGCTTCCGAAACACGAAACTGAATATTGCCGTATGACAGCGAGCCTAATGCCATTGTTACAGCAACATATAATGCTGCGACAACTGCCAAAATTGATATTTTCTTTATACTTAAATTTTTCATAATAATTATCCTTTCATTTTTCAACAGAGATAAAGAAATAATATAAATCAAAATATATTTTTTACTAAACCCCAACCTGCCGTTTCTCAAACTTAAACATTAATTCAACTTAAAATAGGCAGCGAAAAAAATTAAAGGTGCGTCACAAAGACACACCTTTAAATTCAGATATTATCCCTGTTTTTATTAACGAGTGGTAACTAGGATACACTCAAATATTAACTTTATAAAAGATTTACGCCTTTCCTACTGAACCGAAAAGCTCCATCTTTTCTTTAACTGTTGCTTTGATAGCTTCAAAGCCCGGTGCTAAAAGCTTTCTTGGGTCAAAACCTTTTCCCTGCTGGTCTTTTCCTTCTTCAATATACTTTCTTGTAGCTTCCTGGAAAGCAAGCTGACATTCTGTATTAACATTGATTTTAGCAACTCCCAAAGAAATTGCTTTCTTAATCATATCTTCAGGAATTCCTGTTCCGCCGTGAAGAACAAGCGGCATATTGCCGACCTTTTCTTTTACAACAGCAAGTGTTTCAAATGAAAGACCTGCCCAGTTTTCAGGATATTTACCATGAATGTTACCAATACCGGCTGCAAGCATTGTAACGCCTAAATCAGCAATTGATTTGCACTCATCAGGGTCAGCACACTCGCCGGCACCTACAACTCCGTCTTCTTCTCCGCCGATTGAGCCGACTTCAGCTTCGATTGAAAGACCTAACTTCTCGCATTCAGCAACAAGCTCTGTTGTTTTTGCGATGTTTTCTTCAATTGGATAGTGTGAACCGTCAAACATTACTGAGCTGAATCCTGCTTCGATACAAGCCTTAGCTCCGTCGTATGAACCATGGTCTAGGTGAAGTGCAACAGGAACAGTAATTCCCAGCTCCTCTAACATACCGTTTACCATACCGACAACGGTCTTATATCCGCACATATACTTTCCTGCTCCCTCAGAAACACCAAGAATAACAGGTGAGTTTAACTCTTGTGCAGTAAGTAAAATAGCCTTTGTCCATTCAAGATTGTTAATGTTGAACTGACCAACAGCATATTTACCTTCTCTTGCCTTGTTCAGCATATCCTTTGCAGAAACTAACATAAATATTGTACCTCCATAAAAATATTTTTTATTACCTTAATATTATACATTATTGCAGAAAAAAATGCAAATATAATGTTATATTTTTTACAGTTAAGTAACAATGCATAAAAACTATACAGATTATTTTTTAAAAATCTACCGCTTCAAATTTGATTCCTCTGTCTTTACAGTATTTCTCTGCATAAGAATTCTTTTTTGCACATATCTTAAAATCACTGTTTGTTCCCGAAAAAGCCCATCCGCCGATTTTGGTCACAGTTTCGGGAATATAAGCCATGGTCAGATTACTGCAGTCATAAAAAGACATGTTACCTATATATGTAACACCGCTCGGTATATACACTTCATTTAATGTCTTATCTGATATAAATGAAAACTTTTCGATTTCAGTAACCTTTTTGTTGTTTATCTCATCGGGAATAGCTATCTTATTAAAATCCCCTTGATACGAATCTATTTTCAATGTACCTTTATTATTCTTTATATTATCGGCTTTATCTGTGTTAAAATATTCTTCCGATATCGGTGAAATATCATACGGTCCGTACGGATGATATATTTCTTTATACGCATCGTCAATAATTAAAAATATAGTTATCCCGATAAATAATATCATAACTATTATCGCCGCCCAGCTTAAATACATTTTTAAGCTTTTATTAGGAATCGGCTTATTCATAAATTCATAAAATTCATTTCTGGTCATTTATTTGATACCTTCACTTAAAAACAATATTACAATATTAAGTAACAGATAACTTAACACCAATGCTAATCACCGAAAGATATTCCTATATCTTTCGCAGTCTTAACCAACTGACTGTCAACAGGAACGAACTTGGTTTTCCCTGCAATATCTTCAAGCTTATTTTCAGTAATAATATTATTTTTCATCGCAACAGCAAAACCATACTTTTCCTGCTCGATTAAATTAGCAGCATGACAGCCGAATTTTGTGGCAAGAATTCTGTCATATGCCGAAGGACTTCCGCCTCTCAGCATATGTCCCGGAACACAAACCCGCGTTTCAAATCCGGTATTCTTTTCAATTTCTCTTGCTATTCTGTTAGTAGCAGTTGTTTCTCCGGCTTCTGCTCTTCTTCTCGCACGCTCTTTTTTCTTCAGCTTAGCTTCTTCAAAATCAAAAGCACCTTCGGCAACAGCTAAAATCGAAAAAGCACTTCCGTTATTTGCACGCTTTTCAACAGCCTTGCAAATCTTCTTTATATCATAAGGAATCTCGGGAATTACAATTATATCCGCTCCTCCGGCTATACCCGAATAAAGTGTGAGCCAGCCTGCTTTATTACCCATAATCTCAACAACAAGAATACGACCGTGTGAATTTGCAGTCGTATGCAGTCTGTCTATAACATCGGTTGCAATATCAACTGCCGAATGAAATCCGAATGTAACATCTGTCCCCCATATATCATTATCAATAGTTTTAGGAAGTCCTATAACATTAAGCCCTTCACCTGACAAAAGATTTGCGGTTTTGTGTGTTCCGTTTCCTCCTAAAGTCAGAAGGCAATCGAGCTTTTGTTTTTTATATGTCTGCTTCATGCACTTTACTTTATTTATGTTATCTTCTTCGATTACCTGCATCATTTTATAAGGTGTTCTCTTTGTTCCGAAAATTGTTCCGCCCTGAGTAAGGATACCCGAAAAATCAGACGGTGACATTTCCTTGCACTGATTGTTTATAAGCCCTGAATATCCGTCCTGAATGCCGATAATCTCAACACCGTCTTTACCGAATTTCTGATAACATGCCTTCGCTACTCCCCTGATAGTCGCATTAAGTCCGGGGCAATCTCCTCCGCTTGTCAAAATACCAATTTTTCTAGCCATTATCCTTCTCCTGTATGTTTTTTATTTTGTATAAAATTTTATTGATATAAGTATAACACAAATAATTTGTTTTTGCAAAACTTATAAAAAAGAAACTCCTATCTTTTGAAAGATAGGAGCCGTGTTTGGTAAAACCAAATCACAAAAAAATTATAGGGGAGAAGTTTGAAAAAAATTTCAAACTATATATATGAAGGCTTGGGGTAAAAGCCTACATACCAAAATAAGTTCTTTAGCATATATTACAAAATATATGTGTTGATACTGTTACAATATTTTGTAATTTTTATGAAATTTTTCATAAGCTTGCCTGCACTGTACAAATATGCTATACTTTAAAACATGAAACATGAATAATTTTTTTATTATGATTATTATATCACATTATCAAATTAAATACAACCGTTTTTGACACATTTAACTTTTTGTTTAAAATATTTTATCATTGTTAATTATTTGCGAAAGGAATTTCAAAATGCCCAGATTTTTTGTTAAAGAAGAAAATATCAACAGCAATTATATAACCGTTTCCGGGAATGATGCTGTTCATATAGGACGATCTCTTAGAATGAAAATCGGAGATGAACTTATTTTGTGCTGTAATAAAATAGATTATACAACTAAAATTCTTACCATAAATGATTCAGAAGTTATTTGTGAAATTATGTCACAGACGCCTATACAATCAGAAGCGAATATTAACCTTGTGTTATACCAGGCAATGCCAAAGCTTGATAAGCTTGAATTTATAACTCAAAAAGCCGTTGAACTCGGAGCAGCGAAAATTGTTCCTGTCATTACCTCAAGATGTATTTCCCGACCTGATAAAAAAAGCTTTTCAAAAAAGAAAGAGAGATTAAATAAAATTGCTCTTGAAGCCGCTAAACAATCAGGAAGAGGAATAATTCCCGAAATATATGATATACTAGATTTTAAAAGTGCTGTTTCAGAGCTTAGCAAACACGACTTTTCATTTGTTTGTTATGAAAAAGGCGGAATTCCGTTTTCATGTATCATCAACCCAAACGACTTTAAAAACAAGAATATCGGTCTTTTTATCGGAAGCGAAGGAGGATTTGATGAAAAGGAAATAGAAGTTTGTGAATCACTCGGCATAAGAACAATAAGCATGGGAAAGCGTATTTTAAGATGTGAAACAGCTCCTGTAAGTGCTATAAGCATTATTATGGCTCTTACAGGAAACATGTAATATATTCAAAAATAATACTAGTATAATTGTAATATTTTAGTTATCTTTGAATAATCTGAAATATACAAATTAAACTTATAAAAGTTCTTGAAAATGTTAAAAAAACATGCTATAATTTAGTTGCAATTTATTATAAATAAACAAAAGGAGTGTACAGTAATGGGTAAATTAAAAGCTATACTTGGTATTTCTGCAATTGCAGGTGCAGTAGCCGCTGTATTTGCATACAAAAAGAAAAAAGAAATGGAAGAGTATGAATACGAGGAAGAATTCGACGAGTGCTTCTGTGATGAATGCTGTTATCCTGATGAGGAAACTGCTAACGAAGCAATAGAAAAAGCTGCTGAAGAAGCCGTTGTTGACGAAGCCGCTGAAATCGTAGCAGAAGAGATTGCCGAAGAAGCTGAAAAAAACTCGGATGAATAATATTAAAACTAAAACAGGTGACGGACCAATGTCCGCCACCTGTTTTTTGTTTATCTGTCTGCCAAAAGGCAGAGGGCCTGCGGCGGCTCGCCGCCTACATGTTTTCTATTATATTTTTGAGTTCTGCAAGCTGCTGTTCATTTCCGCCAATAACCGATTTTATTTCTGCAAGTGAAGCATTTTTCAAAGCCTCTTTGGTTTTGAAATGCATAATAAGCCTTTTTGCTTTTGCTTCACCTATTCCCCTTACCTTAGTAAGCTCAAGCTGATAAGTATTCTTTTTATGCTTAGCAGATTGAAAAGTGATAGCGTACCGATGCACCTCGTCCTGAATACGGGTAATAAGATTGAAAGCCGATTTCATTTGGGAAACGCTTATCTCTCCCCCGCCTGTAGCAATGGCTCTTGTGCGGTGTTTTGAGTCCTTTACCAATCCATAAAGAGGAATATCAAGTTGATACTTTTCCAAAACTGTACTTACAGCATTCACATGACCTTTTCCGCCGTCCAAAAATATTAAATCAGGAAGTGTTTTAAAACCCTCATCAGTTTCATCATCACTTAAATATCTTTTTATACGCCGTTCAATAACCTCTTGCATACAAGCATAATCGTTTTGTTCAAAGACTGTTTTGATAGTGAATTTCTTATAGTTTTTCTTAAACGGTCTTGCATTTTTAAAAACAACCATTCCGGCAACCATATTAGAAGACGCAAGATTTGAAATATCATAACATTCGATATATTTAGGAGGGTTTGCAAGTCCTAAAAGCTTTGACAATTCATCTAAAGCTAATACTTCTTTACCTGTTCTGCCTATCTTTATTGAAATCTGTTCACCGGCATTAGCCCGTGCCATTTCAACAATTCTAAGCATATTTCCACGCTGCGGAATTTTAACCTGAACTGCTCTGTTTGATTTTTCACGCAGAAATCTCTCTAAGAGCTCAATATCCTCCGGCTCACCGTCTAAGAACACATTTTTAGGAATGTCAGCCTTATCTGCATAATACCTATATAAGAAGTCCTCACGCATTTTTTTGGTATCTTCTATTTCACCGAGCATAAAACTAACCTTATCGAACAGTCTTCCCCCCCGATACATCAAAACGCTTGCACATGCAATTTCAACATTTTCAGCAAGTGCAATTATATCGGCATCTTTCATACTCTCATCAATTATTTTCTGATTTTGCGAAATCTTCTCAATTGCCCGTATTCTGTCCCTAAGCTTGGCAGCCTGCTCGAAATCAAGCTCTTCAGAAGCCTTTTCCATAAGCTCGGTTAATATTTCAACCGACTTGACAGAACCGTTTTTCATGTAATCCACAGCCTGATTTATTATTTCACGGTAATCTTCTTTAGTAATTTTTCCCAAACAAAGTCCCATACACTTATTAATATGATGATTAAGACAAGGTCTTCCCTTTCTGAAATCTCTCGGAAACACCTTGTGACAAGTAGGAAGCTTAAAAACCTTATTTGCTTCTTCAACAGCTTGCTTCACTGCATAACTGCTTGTATACGGACCTATATAAACAGCGTTATCATCGTCTTTTTGAAGAGCAGCGGAAATCCTGGGAAACTCCTCATTAGTGATCTTTATATAGCTGTATCCTTTATCATCTTTTAACAAAATATTATATCTCGGCATATTTTGTTTGATAAGAGAGCATTCTAAAACAAGAGCTTCAAATTCACTGTCAGTAACAATGAAATCATAATCATAAACCTGTGATACCATTTTTGCCACTTTCGGGAGATGATCAGCAGAAGCACGGAAATAACTTGTAACACGCTTTCTTAAAGATTTTGCTTTTCCGATATATATAATTTTGCCCTTCTCATTTTTCATAATGTAACATCCCGGTGAAAGGGTAAGCTTAGCTGTTTTATCTCTCAAAAAAGGAAGTCTTTTATTTTCATTTTCAGTGACTTTCATTATACTCACCATGCCTTTATATAACAAAGGTCTCCTTTCTGTGAAATCCGGTTCGGTCATAGTATAGGAACTGTCAGTATACTTTTTTCTTACAGGTTTAAAAATTGAAAAAAAAGTATTTTTCACAATATGTTCCTAACAAATTATTTTTTAATTTAATTTTATCATACGGAAAAATTTCTTGCAATATTTTTTAACAAAAAAATAACTTTTTATGATTGACAAAAAAATAACAAACTTATATAATAAAAAACGCTGAAAAGAATGTTTTAATTCTACTTAAGTATAATTAGAATACTCTTATACTATTTTTTAAAGCAATGCGGTCACGGCATTGCCGAAAGGGGATATTTTAATGGCACAAATAGTGGCAGTTGTTATTTTCGCAGCAATGTTCCTGCTGATTGTAACCGATAAAATCGAACGCCAGTACATAACGCTCGGCTGCGGATTAATGACATTGATTTTTGTATTCGGCGTTTGCATGAGAGATATAAACGCAGTAACAGAAACTTTAAATCTCAAAACAATATTCACACTTGACTTCTGGCATACCGCAGGAAGCGAGAGTGAGGCTTCAAGCGGTATTAACTGGGCAACAATTATTTTTATTGCCGGAATGATGATAATGGTTGAAGGCATGGCACGAGTGGGCTTTTTCAGATGGCTGTGCATGAGACTTGCAAAGCTCGTACACTACAAAACTATACCTATATTTATAGTGTTTATGCTTATGTCATTTGTACTTGCAATGTTTATTGACAGCATTACGGTAATTTTGTTCCTTGCATCAGTTACAATCGAACTTTCACGGCTTCTTGGCTTTACGCCGGTACCGATGATCCTGTCAGAAATCTTCTGTGCAAATTTAGGCGGTTCAGCAACAATGTGCGGTGACCCTCCTAACATTATTATCGGTACATCTTTAGGCTATTCGTTCTTTGATTTCATAACAAACACAGGTATAATTGCTTTAATTTCACTAATATTTATAGTAATATACTTTTATTTTGCTTATCGTAAAGAACTGAAAGTTGAAAATAAAACTGTTGATTTCTCAAATCTTCCTTTACCTGAAAGTGCAATCACAGATAAAAAAGGATTTATTATAAGCACCTTAATTTTTCTTGTTGCAGTTGTTCTGCTTATTTCTCACGCAAGCACAGGACTCACCGTGGCGTTTATCGGCGTGTTTATTGCAGCAATTACACTTATAACCTCAGGTAAGCATGCTCTTGAACTTTTGAAAAAGGTTGATTACAAAACTTTGCTTTTCTTCATCGGACTTTTCGTTGTAGTCGGCGGTCTGGAGCAAACAGGCACGCTGGAGGTATTGGCAGGATTTATTGAAAAAATATGCGGCGGAAATATTATGCTTATGGTTGCAATAATCATTTGGATTTCTGCAATCGCCAGTGCGTTTGTAGATAATATTCCTTTTGCAGCTACCATGATACCTGTCATAAGGTCACTTGCCGCAACCACACCGGGTGTTAATCTTGAAGTTCTTTCGTGGGCACTGTCAATGGGAACGGATATCGGCGGAAGTGCAACCCCAATCGGTGCGTCTGCAAATGTAGTAGGAACATCGGCAGCTGCAAATGCAGGTCACCCTATCAGCTGGGGAAAATACTGCAAGAAGGTAGTTCCCGCCACAGCACTTGTTCTCATTATAAGCACAGTTTACATCTTCGCAGTGTATTTATGATGTCAGCATATAATCAACATTGCTAGGTATTAAAGGAGGAAGTTATGGCAAAACAGGTTATCATTTCAATCGGACGGGAATACGGCAGCGGAGGACACGAAATAGCACGAAAGCTTGCAGAGCGTTTTTCACTTCCGTTCTATGACAGAAAAATTCTAGACGAAATTGCAAACGAAAAGAATGTTGACGCTGATACTCTTCACAAATATGATGAAGCTCCGAAAAATCCTCTGTTTTCAAGGACTGTACGTGGATTTTCGAACTCACTTGAAGAAGTTGTGGCAAATATGCAGTTCGATTACCTAAAAGCAAAAGCCGGCAGCGGAGAATCCTTTGTTGTAGTAGGACGCTGTTCAGAGGTGGTTCTTAAAGAATATGACGGATTTATTTCAATCTTCATTCTCGGTGATGAAGATGTTAAAGCGGAACGTATCAGCAAGGACCGTGACATATCAATAAGCAAAGCAAAGGCAGTTATGTACAGACATGATAAAAAGCGTAAATCATATCACAACTACTATTTTTCAAACAAATGGGGTGACTCAAGAAGCTATGATATGACTATAAATTCCAGCAAGCAGGGAATAGACGCAACTGTCGACTTACTTGAAAATTACATTCGTGTAAGAACAAAAGAACAAAATAACTAATCTCATAAATAAAAACTCCCGACTGTTATTACAGTTGGGAGTTTTATTGTTTATTACTTATTTTAATCTTATCACATTCCAAGACGCCTTCGGCAATTTAATATTATCTGTATTCATATCACTTATATCAGCATTAAAAGGTGTAACATTATCTTTGTTATCAACTGTATTAACAGCTTTCATATTATCGTTTGCAAGGATAATATGCTCGACTATTTCATATGTCTTTTCAAACCCCGAAAGGTCAAGACTGAGCGTTATATCTTTATCAAGCGAGCGATTAACCGCAAAAACCGTTATATATCCGTCATCGTTTAACACAGCGACACTCTCGGCATAAGGAACATCAAACACCCTTTCAGTTGAATATTTTTCACATTCGGTTTTTACATCAAGTGCTGTTCCACGACCGAATTTTGAAGCATGCATAAACGGATAGAAAATTGTCTGAACCCAAACATCTCCGCCGTTTTCTGTCATTATAGGGGCTATAACATTAACAAGCTGTGCCAGACAGGCTATTTTCACCCTATCGCTGTTTTTCAATAGCGTTATCAAAAGACATCCTACAACAAGAGCATCTTCAAATGTATAAACATCTTCAAGCTGCGGAGGAGCAATCTGCCATCTCTCAAGCTTCTTATCCGCCTCATTACTATGAAACCAGACATTCCACTCATCAAACGAAAGGTTAATCTGCTTATCTGATTGCTTTTCTTTCTGAACCTTATCACAAATTTCCGCAACCGTTTTTATAAACCTATCCATATCAAGTGAACAGGCAAGATAAGAAGCAGTATTATCATCGTAATTCCCATAATAAGAATGAAGCGACAGATAATCTATTACTTCATAGGCTTCTCTGAGAACCGTTTCTTCCCATTCACCGAAAGTGGACATCCAAAGATTTGAGCTTCCGCAGGCAACAAGCTCGATGTTTTGGTCAAGCTCTTTCATAACAAATCCCGTCTGAAAAGCAAGTCTTCCGTACTCATACGCAGTCTTTGACCCTATCTGCCATCTGCCGTCCATCTCATTTCCAAGACACCATGTCTTTATGCCGAACGGTTTTTCAAACCCGTTTTTTCTTCTCATATCGCTGTAATATGTACCGCCCCCAAAATTGCAGTACTCAAGAAGATTTCTTGCGTCATCAATGCCTCTTGTACCTAAATTAACAGCCATCATAATGCTTGAATCTGCTCTTTTTGCCCATTCCTGAAACTCATCAATCCCCACCTGATTTGTTTCGATAGTGTGCCATGCAAGCTCAGGTCTTCTCGGTCTTAAAGCTTTATCGCCTGTTCCGTCCTCCCAATTATATCCTGACACAAAATTACCGCCCGGATATCTTATTATCGGAACATCAAGCTCTCGAACAAGCTCCAAAACATCTTTTCTGAAACCCATATCGTCAGCGGTTTTATGCTCAGGCTCATATATTCCCCCATAAACAGCCCTGCCCAGATGCTCAATAAAAGAGCCGTAAATACGATTGTCGATTTTGGATATTATTTTATTTTTATCAATGCTGATTTTTGCTTTCATATCAATTCACCTCAACCTTTTTTGCTGCTTTCATAATATCATAAGTAAAGATAAAGTGCAACAAAAAACGGACGGGAAATCCCGTCCGTCAGTAAGTACATATTTACTTTCCTTTAATATACTCGTCAATAGCCTTAGCTGCGTCTTTTCCCGCACCCATAGCAAGAATAACAGTTGCCGCACCTGTAACGGCATCACCGCCTGCATAAACACCGTCACGAGAAGTTTTACCCGTTTCTTCGTCAACAATAAAACAGCCGCGCTTGTTTGTTTCAAGCCCTTTTGTTGTATTTCTGATAAGCGGATTAGGTGAAGTTCCTATCGACATAACAACACAGTCAACATCGAGTAAAAATTCACTTCCCGGCTTTGGAACAGGACTTCGTCTTCCGCTTTCATCAGGTTCGCCGAGTTCCATTTCAATGCACTTAACACCGTTTACAAATTTGTGTTCATCACCCAAAATCTCTACCGGGTTGTTAAGAGTCTTGAAAATAATTCCCTCTTCTTCGGCATGCTCAACCTCTTCCTGCCTTGCAGGAAGCTCGTTCATAGAACGGCGGTAAACTATGTATACATTTTCGGCACCAAGTCTTTTTGCACATCTTGCCGCGTCCATTGCAACATTTCCTCCGCCTACAACCGCCACATTCTTAGCATTGAGAACAGGTGTATCGCTGTCGTCTTTATAAGCTTTCATAAGATTTACTCTTGTTAAAAACTCATTAGCAGAATAAACTCCTTTTAAGTTTTCTCCCGGTATTCCCATAAATCTAGGAAGTCCTGCACCTGAACCGATAAATACAGCTTCATAGCCATATTCAAAAAGCTCGTCTATTGACAAAGTTTTTCCGATAACCATGTTTGTATTTATCTTAACACCCATTGCCTCAAGGTTTTCAATCTCTTTTTGTACAATAGCCTTAGGAAGTCTGAATTCGGGAATTCCATACACTAAAACTCCTCCGGCTAAGTGAAGAGCTTCATAAACCGTAACATCATATCCAAGCCTTGCTAAATCACCCGCACAGGTAAGTCCTGAAGGTCCGGCACCGATAATTGCAACCTTATGTCCATTTTGTTCAGGTACTTTTGGCAGCTCTCTGCAATTTTGCATATGATAGTCAGCCACAAAACGTTCAAGTCTTCCGATAGCAACAGGCTCTCCCTTTATTCCTCTTACGCACTTGCTTTCACACTGAGTTTCCTGAGGACAAACTCTTCCGCACACAGCAGGAAGAGAGCTTGATTTTGAAATTATCTGATATGCACCCTCAAAATCCTCTTCCCTTATTTTTGCGATAAATTCAGGAATATCAATAGCAACAGGGCAACCGCTTACACATGGTTTATTCTTACAGTTCAAGCATCTATTAGCCTCATCAACAGCCTGTTCACGAGTATAACCCAGAGTTACCTCTTTGAAGTTTTTATTTCTTACATCAGGTGCCTGAGAAGGCATTTCATTCTTTTTCATTGACATATTCGGCATATCTATCTTTATGCTCCTCTTAGAGCACTTCCTCCTTCCGAGTGTTTTAAAGTAATTCACGAAACATTTTTAAATCACATAAAACAAATCTGTGAATATAAATATAAAACTACTTTGCATTAAATAAATTACATGTTTCTTCGTGTTTTTTTCTTTCAAAACCCTTATACATATTTGACCTCTCAATAGCTTCGTCAAAATCAACAAGATGACCGTCAAAATCAGGACCGTCAACACAAGCAAATTTCGTTTCACCGCCGACTGTCAGGCGGCAGCCACCGCACATACCTGTGCCGTCAATCATAATAGGATTCATAGAAACCATTGTTTTAACATCATATTCTTTAGTGAGCTTGCATACAAATTTCATCATTACAAGAGGACCTATTGCAATAACCTCATCATACTGCTCACCGCTTTCGATAAGTTTTTTAAGTGCGTCTGTAACAAGACCCTTATCGCCATAGCTTCCGTCATCAGTCATAGCAATATATTTATCGCTGACTGCCTTAAACTCATCCTCTAAAATGAGTAAATCCTTATTTCTGAAACCTACTACAGAGTGAACCTCACAGCCTTGATTATGAAGCTTCTTGGCAATAGGATATGCAATAGCACACCCTACTCCGCCGCCTATAACGGCAACCTTTTTTAGCCCTTCTGTATGAGTAGGAACTCCCAAAGGCCCTACAAAATCATTAAGCCTGTCGCCTTCATTCAAATGATTAAGCTTTTCTGTTGTGCTTCCTACAACCTGAAATATTATTGTAACAGTTCCCGCTTCTCTGTCAAAATCAGCAATAGTAAGCGGGATACGCTCACCGTCTGCATCCGCACGAAGAATAATAAACTGACCGGGCTCTGCCTTTTTTGCAATTAAAGGAGCATGAATTACCATCAATGTTACAGTAGGATTAAGCACTTCTTTCTTAACTATTCTAAACATTTTTTCCTCCAAAACATAAATATATATCAATTAAAATATCAATTTAAGTGTTACACTAGCTTATTAATTATACTTTAGTTGCGTTTCTTTGTCAATATTGAAACTATTGTAAAATTATCTCTTCTCCTCCTGACAAACCGCTTACAATCTCTGTTTCACTTTCATCCTGTATTCCGATTTCAACATCAGTCTGAATTTTTATTCCGTCAACCAGTACATCAACATAGTTTTTATTATCAACTGTTTTAATCGCCTCAGTCGGTACAATAACTACATTTTCTTTTGAATAAACATCAATAGTTGCATTAATCACTTCGTCTGAATGTAAAAGCTTAGTCTTTTTAGAATCAGGTGTTATCACATAATAATATGCACTGTAATTTTCACCGCCGTTTTTAAAAACTATATCAGTGATTTTTCCTCTCTCTGTTATATCTCCCTGAGTAAGAGTTACATTCATTCCGAAACCTACATCTTCAAATTTTTCGTCATCATATATCATTATGCAAAGCTTTTGACCCTTTTGGTCTTTCATTGTGCACAATGCCTGTCCTGACTTTACCTGAGAACCTTTTTTGATTTGTTGTCCTTCCTCAAAATTGACATTTATCTCACCTTTATAAGGTGCTCTGACTGTATAATTTTCAAGTTCATTTTGCAGACTGTCATAAGCATTCTGCTCAATCTGAACATCATATTCGGCAGAAGCCAGTTCATTAGCATCAACATGTTTATTTGATTTGATTTTTGACAATGTTTTTTTTGCAGAATCAAGCCTGAGCTTTTGTTCTTCGATTTTTTTATCTATATCATCAGTGTTAAGCTGAGCAAGAATATCACCCTTTTTAACCTTTTGTCCGTCCTCAGTTTCAATAAACGAAATCACTCCGTCTGCTTTAAAAGAAATCGTTTCAATATATGGATTATCATATACTGCTTCATGATGATACTTTTTATTTATAGTACCTATTTTTGCTTCTGTTGTATTATTTTCACTGATATTATCTTTTGAGTCAGGAAGATAAATTTCCTTTGAGACATCATGTGCTTCGTTTTGTTCAGTACAACCGACTGCAAAAAACAAACCGCACAAAACAGCTGTTAACAGCATTGCTGTTTTTAAAGCATTTTTCAAGAAAATTACCGCCTTTCCGTCAATATATTATTCAAAGATGGACATCAAAATCACTGCCTCACAACAGCTGTGAAATGATTGTATTTGAAAGCAAAAATCCGTTTTCAGTCAAAGAAATATTTTTCTTATCTTCTGAAATATTAATAAGCTTATCATAAGACATTTTATTTATTCTTTCGGCTTTCATAACAATATCACAGAATCGTCCCGAAGCATCTAAAGATTTCAGCTTATCAATACTCAAGCCGTTTGTCAGCCTCAGCGAAAGCATTATATACTCTTCTGCCTTATCAATGCAATCATCAGTTATACATACCTGTGACTCACCGTCATGTTCAATAAAGCTTAAAATATCACAGTCTTCAAAAAATCTCTTATTATTAAAATATGAATGTGCATGAGGACCAAAACCTAAATATTCTTCACACTGCCAATACTTGAGGTTGTGTCTGCTTTCAAAACCGTGCTTTGAAAAGTTAGAAATCTCATACTGATAAAAACCTTTATCCTCAAGAAGCTTACACATAATCAAATATCTGTCTGACATCTCATCTTCATCGGCAATATTTTTTAAAATTCTATTGTCCTTTTTTATCATCAAATCAAGCGGAGTGTTCTCTTCAACCTTTAACATATAAGCCGAAACATGCTGAATCGGAAGAGCCGTCAGTTTATTTATTGAAGTAATAAGACTGTCTTTTTTCTGATTTAAAATCCCTATCATAAGGTCAGCAGATATGTTTTGAAAGCCAACCGACTTTGCATTTAAAATTGCTTTCTCTGCCTGAGCATAATTATGAAGCCTTGACAGTTCGGCAAGCTCTTCGTCAGATGCTGACTGAACACCAAAAGAAATCCTGTTAAATCCGCCGCAGAAAATTTCACTCAAATACTCTTTTGTAACCATGCATGGATTAGCCTCAACAGTAACCTCTGCATCGTTTGATACATCAAAGCTCTTTTTAACAGTGTTTAATATAGAAACCAAATCCATACTCCTGAGCGTTGTCGGAGTTCCCCCTCCGAAATATATTGTATCAACCTTTAAATCTGTATTTCGGCGATTTTCAATATTCTTTTTAAGCGTTTTAACAAATAAGTCTGACAGCTTCTTATCAAAACAAACCGAATAAAAATCACAATAAATACATTTCCGTCTGCAAAACGGAATATGAATATAAATCCCGCACATTAAATCTTATCCTTATTTTTATCTTCAAAGCCGTCGTCAAAAGCATTGTCAATATAGTCTTTGGCTTTGTTTTGATTATCCTTAAACTTGCTTATAAGCTTCTTAAACCCGAATATCATCAAACACAGCAAATATCCAAACGCAAAAATCGATGCAGCCAGCATATAATATCTGAAATGCTCTGTCATTCCAAGATAAAAATATTTTGAATTTCTCTCTAAAAACTCAACTACAGTGCTGTGCAAAGCAAGATAAACACACGCACCTAAAATTGAAGCAATAGCAGTCATTACAGTAAATCCTAAAACAGCTTCTTTAAATCTGTTCATAGAAAATTTAATTGCTGCCTCAGTCACAAAAATCAACAATAACACAAGTGCGAAAGTCTTGCCTATATTTGCATAGCTTTCGTGAATAAACGGAAGCAAAACCGCTCCTATAAAACCGTAAATCAACGCAAGTTTTATTACCTTCTGAAGATTTGTCATACAACTTATTTTGCTCTTTCTGGAGCAATTCCTCTCTTAAATAAATACATTTATTAATTTTAAATTCGTATTACTTACTATTCATCTAATTTCAAAACGCTCATAAAGGCTTCCTGCGGAACTTCTACCGAGCCTAGCTGACGCATTTTCTTCTTACCTTCTTTTTGCTTTTCAAGAAGCTTTTTCTTTCTTGTGATATCACCGCCGTAGCACTTTGCCAAAACGTCTTTTCGCATAGCCTTAACAGTTTCCCTTGCGATAACCTTTCCGCCTATTGCCGCCTGAATAGGAACTTCAAACAGCTGACGAGGAATAGTTTCTTTCAGCTTTTCGCAGATTCGTCTTCCCCTTGAATAAGCCTTGTCTGTATGAACTATAAACGAAAGAGCGTCTACAACATCACCGTTTAAAAGAATATCAAGCTTGACAAGCTTGCTCTGTTCATAACCTTTCATCTCATAATCAAATGAAGCATATCCTCTTGTGCGTGATTTAAGTGCGTCAAAAAAGTCATACACAATTTCATTAAGCGGAAGCTCATAGTGAAGCTCCACTCTTGTTTCATCTAAATATTTCATATCCTTAAATGTACCTCGCCTGTCCTGACAAAGCTCCATAATATTACCTACAAAATCACTCGGAGCAAGAATACTAGCTTTTACAACAGGCTCTTCGGCAGAAGCTATTAATCCCGGGTCGGGATAATTCGTCGGGTTGTCGATATAAAGCACCTCACCGTTTGTCATAGTTACTCTGTAAATAACCGACGGTGCAGTTGTAATCAAGTCAAGATTATACTCACGCTCTAAACGTTCAGCAATAATCTCCATATGCAAAAGTCCCAAAAATCCGCATCTGAAACCAAAGCCCAAAGCAATTGAAGTCTCAGGCTCGAATGAAAGTGATGCATCATTAAGTCTCAGCTTTTCCAAAGCGTCACGAAGGTCAGGATATTTCGCTCCGTCGGTCGGGTATATACCCGAATAGACCATTGGATTAACCTTTTTGTATCCTGCTAAAGGTTCTTCACACGGATGCTCAACCGATGTCACGGTATCACCCACACGGGTATCACCGATATCCTTAATTGAAGCTGCTATATATCCAACCTCACCGGCTTTAAGCTCACCTGACGGCACCAAGCTTGTTGCACCCATATAACCTATTTCAACAGTCTGAAACTCAGCTCCGGTTGCAAAAAGCTTAATTGTTTCACCGACCTTCAGCGTACCGTCCTTTACTCTTACAAAGATTATAACCCCTTTATACTGGTCATAATAGCTGTCAAATATCAACGCCTTTAAAGGTGCGTCGTCCTCACCCTTCGGTGAAGGAATATCAACAATTATCCTTTCCAAGACTTCCTGTACATTCGTGCCCATTTTAGCCGAAATCCTAGGTGCATCAAGTGCGGGAATGCCAATAACATTCTCAATTTCTTCACACGCACTTTCAGGGTCTGCACTGGGAAGGTCTATTTTATTTACAACCGGCAAAACCTCAAGGTCATGCTCAATAGCTAAATATGTGTTAGCGAGTGTCTGTGCTTCTATTCCCTGAGAAGCATCAACAACCAAAATCGCACCCTCACAAGCCGCTAATGAACGTGAAACCTCATAGTTAAAGTCAACATGCCCCGGAGTATCTATTAAATTGAATACATATGTTTCTCCGTCTTTCGCTTTATAATTAAGTCTGACCGCTCTTGCTTTTATAGTTATTCCACGCTCACGCTCAATATCCATGTTGTCCAAAAGCTGTTCTTCCATATCGCGAAGCTCAACAGATGATGTAAGCTCTAAAATTCTGTCTGCAAGTGTGGATTTACCGTGGTCTATATGTGCGATTATACAAAAATTTCTTATATTTTCTTTTTTCAAGTAAATATCATACCTTTCTAGCGGAATTTGAGCCGATTTCGTCAAAACCGTAAACCGACGCTTTGATTTTTCGTCAAAGGCTCAAAAACGGGTGTGAAAACACATTTTTCACACCGTATATATTTATTTATTATAACATAAATAAAACTCAAATTCAACAATCAAGCAACGCTAATCACGCATTTTGAAGAAATAAAATAAAAAATAAGCTTGTCAGTTTAAAACCGACAAGCATATTGATATATTTTTAAACTATCCTGTTATTAACATTGCAACTTGGTAAAACGCTGTTGAAACAGTCCATGCAATCAAAAGCTGTAAAACTATTGAACCCATTGTCCATTTAACAGACCTTGTTTCACGCTTTATAGTTGCAATAGTTGCAATGCACGGAATATACAGCAGGCAGAAAATCATCATAGAATATGCATTAACAGCTGTGAAGCCCTGGCCGTTCAATATTGCCGAAAGCTCAGACATTCCCCCGGCTGATGATATATTGGTTATTCCATATAAGACGCTCATACTTGAAACAACAACTTCTTTTGCGGCTATTCCTGAAATCAAAGCTACAACTATCTGCCAGTATCCAAGCCCCGCTGTTGACATAACAGGAGCAAGAATCTTTCCTATATTTGCACCGAAGCTTTGAGAAATATCTTCTCCGACCATTCCGTTAGGTCCGAAGTTCAATACTGCCCAAAGGATAATAGATGCAATGAAAATAGTTGTTCCGGCTTTTGTCAGATAGTCTTTAACCTTTTCCCAAACATAAATTCTTATAGAACGCATGTTAGGCGTTTTATATTCGGGAAGTTCAATAAGCAAATCATTCACATGTTTTGTTTTAGAAAAAGTTTTCATTATCAATGCAACCGAAATTGCCACAACTACGCCTATGACATACATTGAATAGGCCGCTATCATAGCCTTGCTTCCGAAAAACATTTCAGAAAGCAGAACATATATCGGAAGCCTTGCACTGCAGGACATAAACGGCGTAATCAGAATTGTTCTTAATCTGTCTTTTGGATTTTCAAGTGCTCTTGACGCCATGACCGCAGGCACAGTGCAGCCGAACCCTAACAGCATAGGAATAAAAGCCCGCCCGGAAAGTCCCGCTTTTCCCATAATACCGTCCATAACATACGCTACCCTTGACATATATCCGCTGTCCTCTAAGAAAGCTAATGCCAGGAAAAGAATAAAAATGTTAGGTAAAAACGCAAGTATTCCTCCGACACCTGCAAAGATTCCGTCGATAACAAGTGACCTGACAATTTCGTTTGTATGTACGCTTATTAAAAAATCCTCCAGATGCTCAGAACACCAGCCTATTGCAGCTTCAAAATACCCCTTTATCCAGTCACCCACAAAAAATGTAAGTGAAAACACTATACCCATAATAATCAAAAATATAGGAATAGACCAAAATCTGTGAGTCAGAACCTTATCAACCTTATCGGTAAACATACTCTTCTGATTTTTGTTTACCAAAACCTCATCGATAACTTCTTCAATAAAATCGTACTTTTGATTTATAATATCCGATTCATAGCTTCTGTCGGCAATGCCCCTAAGGTCAAGAGGGTATTTCTTCATTACCTCTTCGTCCTTTTCCAAATACTTAATAGCATGCCACCTGTAATTTTTCATATCAGGGTATTGTATCTCTAAAAGCTCAGTGATAATATCGATTTTGTCCTCTATTTCATCACTGTAAACCACAACATATTCGTCATGATGATTATGCTTGTGACTGCCATGAGTCCCTTTGAAATTATGCTCAAGATTATGTTCATGCTCTAATTTTTCAATAGTTTTTCCTTTGTGGTGCTTAACAGCGTGCATTAAGACCTTTAGTCCCGTCCCTTTTCTTGCCGAAATAGGGATACATGGTACGCCGAGCATTTCGGGAAGTCTGTGAAAGTCAATTTCCATTCCCCTGTCTTTAACTATATCCATCATATTCAGTGCTAAAATAACAGGCTTTCCGAGCTCTATAAGCTGAAGAGCAAGATATAAGTTTTTTTCTAAGCTTGATGCGTCGATTACATCGACAACAACATCAACCTCATCACCCATTATATATTCCCTTGACAGCTTTTCTTCCATTGTATATGAAGTTAGTGAATATATTCCAGGAAGATCAACAAGTTTATACTTATGGTTGTGATATGTAGTTTCTCCCTCTTTCTTCTCGACGGTTACACCGGGCCAATTAGCAACCTTCAGCTTTGCTCCTGTATAAGAATTAAAAAGAGTTGTCTTTCCGCAGTTAGGATTACCTATAAACGCAACATTAAATATCGATTCGTTTTCCATTATATTTTTCCTCCGTTTAAAACAACCGTTTTGTTGCTGTTTAAGTGAGCCTGACTGCTGTAACTATCATTTTTCTTTATCCACTTATCTTTTTTTAGCTCACAGTCAATTCCGCCGGCAAAATCCTTGCCAACAGCAAATCTTGTTCCTCTGATATTTATTATCATTGTTCCTGATTTCTTTCGGTTTATTATGCTCACTGTTGAACCGACAGTCATACCGAGAACCTCAAAACGCCTTTTAACTGACTGTTCAAGGTTTATGCATTTTATAATTACCTTATCACCGATTTTTGCGTCCTTCAAATTCATTTGAATTCCTCCGAATTAGTTTAAACACATAAACCCAGAGCAAGAATGCACTGGGTTTTTAATACTATTTCTTTGCTCTTTCTTTAGCTCTCATGCTGTTGTTTAAGGTTCTCTTTCTTATTCTTAAATTTTCAGGGGTAACCTCTAAAAGTTCATCATCAGCCAAAAATTCAAGGCAGTCTTCAAGTGAAAGTATTCTAGGCGGGATAAGTCTCAGTGCGTCATCACTTCCGCTTGCACGGGTATTGGTCAAATGTTTTTTCTTGCAGACATTAACGACCAAGTCCTCAGCCTTAGGTGAAGCTCCGACAACCATTCCCTCATAAACCTCAACACCTGCACCGATAAACAATTCTCCTCTTTCCTGTGCGTTAAACAGTCCGTATCCTACTGCTGTTCCTGCTTCAAATGCAACAAGCGAACCGGTATTTCTTCTTTGAATGTCGCCCTTATAAGGCTGATATTCAAAGAAAACCGAACTCATTATTCCCTCACCTTTTGTATCGGTTAAAAACTCACTCTTATAACCGAATAAGCCTCTGGCAGGAATTAAAAATTCAAGCTTCATTCTGCTTCCGACAGGGGTCATTTCCTGAAGCTCTCCTTTTCTTGAACCGAGCTTCTCCATAACTGCACCTACATTGTCAGCAGGCACATCGATAACCAATCTTTCAATAGGCTCGTTAAGCTTTCCGCCGATTTCTTTAAACAAAACTCTAGGAGTAGAAACAGAGAGCTCATAACCCTCACGGCGCATATTTTCAATAAGTATCGAAAGGTGCATTTCGCCTCGTCCCGCAACCCTGAAGCTATCGGTTGTTTCACCGTCGGAAACCCTCAGAGATACATCCTTTAAAAGCTCTTTAAACAGTCTGTCACGAAGCTGACGGGAAGTGACAAACTTTCCCTCTCTTCCGGCGAACGGACTGTTATTTACCGAGAATGTCATTTCAACTGTAGGCTCGGAAATCTTAACAAAAGGTATTGGCTCGAATTTTCCGAAATCGCATATTGTATCGCCTATATAAATATTATCAATACCGCTGATACAAACAATATCCCCTGCTTTTGCACTGTCACAGGGAACACGGTTAAGTCCCTCTATCTGATAAAGAGAAACAATTTTTCCTCTGTATTCTTTTTTGGTTTCGTGATAATCACCGACGGAAACATCCTGATTAACCTTTATTTCTCCCCGCTCAACACGGCCTACTGCTATTCTTCCGACATAGTCGTTATAGTCAATCGAAGAAACAAGCATCTGAAGACTTCCGCTGTCATCAGCCTCAGGTGCGGGAATATAATCGAGTATTGTATCAAAAAGCGGAATCAAATCTGTTCCTGCCTTATCAGCTGTATATGAGGCTGTTCCGTCTCTTCCCGAACAATATAAAAACGGACTGTCAAGCTGTTCATCGGTTGCGTCTAAATCCATTAAAAGCTCAAGCACCTCGTCCTCAACCTCACCGAGCCTTGAATCAGGTCTGTCAATCTTATTAACAACAACGATAACCTTATGACCAAGCTCTAAAGACTTTTGAAGTACAAATCTTGTCTGTGGCATTGTTCCTTCTGCAGCGTCAACAAGCAGAATTACACCGTCAACCATTTTAAGAACACGCTCAACCTCTCCTCCGAAATCTGCGTGTCCCGGCGTGTCAATAATATTTATCTTCACATCTTTATAAACAATAGATGTGTTCTTCGCAAGAATTGTAATTCCTCTTTCTCTTTCAATATCATTGTTGTCCATTACTCTTTCATTGACAACCTGATTTTCTCTGAAAGTTCCGCTTTGTTTTAACATTTGGTCAACCAAAGTGGTCTTTCCGTGGTCAACATGGGCAATGATAGCGATATTTCTCAAATCTTCCCTTAACATTCCTTAATTTCGCCTCCGAATTTATTTAACATATCAAATATTATATACACTATTTCAAACGCTGTCTGCATAACTTATTAATTATAACAGAAAATTTCAAATAATGCAACAGCAGAGCTGAGTCATTCATATGTTAAATTCAGTTTTCGGTTTTATAAATTAATTCTTTTCTTTTTCATTGTCAGGGATATACTCTATATCACCGTGCTGTTTTTCAAACTCAGATACATACTTTGCCAGATAATACTCAATCTGTTCTTTTAATGTGCGTCCGTTAGCTTTTGATATGTGTTCCAATTCATCATATAACTTTCTCGGAAATGTTATTCTAAGGCATGTAGTTTTTTCAGATTTCTTTTTATTCATTTTTTTACCTCTTCTCCTTTCATGATTTTGCTTAATACAAATTTGTATAAATATATTTTAATACAATTATGTATTAATGTCAATAGCAATCTTATAAATATGATATAATTTTTAAAAAAGAAAAAGAGCGTGATTGTTATAAAACACTATCAAAGATTAAAAGATCTTAGAGAAGATAAAGAGCTAAATCAAAATGATATTGCTAAAGTTTTAGAAACTTCTCAATATCAATATTCAAGATGGGAACGAGGAGAACAGGAGCTTGCTATGCATAATTTTATAAAATTAGCGAAATTTTATGATGTATCACTCGATTATATAGCAGGTCTTACAAATAAAAAGCACAGCTATAAAGAATGGGAATAAAAACAAACTGTCGAGGACTCGCCTTGACAGTTTTTTATTATTAACTATATAACTATCTGTTCTTTCTTAAAAGATTAATCAAAACATAAACCGCAATTAAAAACAGGGTTGCTCCGCCGACTATAAAATACATTGTACCTATTTGCACCTTATCACCGAAGAAATACAGGTTGCAGTCTATTGAATCTTTGATTCCTTCAATAACATCAGATGGGAAATTCTGTGCTTTCATTTCTTCAAACACACCTCTCAGTGCATGATTGCGAATGAGTGATGTTCCGTAAGTTCCCGGTAAAAACGAGATAACTTTCTGCAATGTGCTTCCGAACTGTGAAATCGGCATATAAGCACCGCAGATAAATCCGTATCCTGCACTGACAATAGTTCCCACAGCAGAAATCTGTCCCTGAGATGATAAAAAGAAATTAATTATAGATGAAATTGCCGTTCCGAACATAACCAGCAAGAATACATCAACCAAAACAAGAAGAATATCGGATACCGAAAGATACCAGCCTGTATTTGCAAGATATATAAATGACGCTCCTGCGGCAATCAGACATACAATCAGGGTTGTCAATGCTGTAGATATGTAATACCCCAAAGCCAGCACAGATTTTTTAACGGGTGTGATAGTCAAATCATTTCTTGAACCTGTAACCTTATCCTGAACCATAAGCATATTTGAACAAAAAGCAACCGTTACACAGCAAACAGCAAGAAGTGATGAAAGAAGCTCGCCGCCGACACAGCCGTTTATCAGCTTTTCAGGAACGCTGAACCCCTTAGGCATACCTGCCGAGAAGCTGTCACGATAGACATTAGCGAGAAAGGTTGCATATAGAACAAGCAAAATAATAGGAGTGATAAGTGATGAAAAGAACATTCCCTTATCTTTAAAAAACAGCTTGGTGTTTCGTCTGACTAAATATAAAAGTTGACTCATTTTTCATTCCCCCCGTTTAATTTTTTGCCTGTCACCGCAAGAAAAACATCATCCATCTTGCCTTTTGTGATTTCATAATCATTAAAGATATCAGGATACCTGACTATTAATTGAGTTGCAGCAGCAGTATTCTGAACTTCGATACGATAAGCGTCACGAATGATTTCATATGTCAAACCCAAAGTTTCTACCTGCTCTTTTTGAGCTCCGTAAAGTGTTATAAAATCACCCGAGTATGTGTTTTTCAGCTGAAGCGGGGTCCCCTCTGCCGAAATTTTTCCGCTGTCGAGAATAACAACATAGTCAGCGTCAGCCGCTTCCTCCATATAATGAGTTGTCAAAAACACTGTCATCTGATTTTCTTTTCTGAGCTTTGATACAACATTCCATAAGGTTTTTCTCGTCTGCGGGTCAAGACCCGTTGTCGGCTCGTCAAGAATCAGAATTTTAGGCTTGTGCAGCAATGCTCTGGCAATATCTATTCTCCGTCGCTGTCCTCCTGACAGCTTTCCTACAGTTCGTTTTAACAAATCCTCAAATTCAAGAAGTGCCGAAAGTTCACCCAGCCTTTCCTCAAATCTTTTTCCTGTTATGCCGTAAAGAGCTGCCCGGCTTTTTAAATTTTCTTTTACCGTGAGTGCCTTATCCAAAACCGAATTCTGAAACACAACTCCTAAATCGCATTTTATTTTATCAACACTTTTATCAAGGTCTTCTCCGTCGATAATTACCTTGCCTGAATCTTTTGCAAGCTGACCGCACATTATTGAAATGGTAGTACTTTTACCTGCACCGTTAAGACCCAAAAATGCAAATAATTCGCCTTCTTTTACTTTAAAGCTTAAATCCGAAACAGCTTTGACATCTCCGAAAGTCTTGTTCAGACTGCTGATTTCTATAATGTTTTTCATCAATTTCCCTCCTTATTCAAATACCTTTCCTTCAATCCGAAATATATGTTTGTAAGCATTTCACTTATAGTTTCCCAATCCCAGTCTAAATAAGATGTGGCAAACATAACCGCAATGCCATGAACATAAATCCACATTTGCATATGAAAATTGTAAGCCTCATCAAAGCTCATTCCCGTATCTTCCGAAATAATATTTATGATTTTGGATATTTCATCTCTTTCATCCTTTATTTTCTCTTTAGAACGGTCACGCATAAACAACAGTTTAAACAGTTCTTTTTCTTCTTTAGCAAATTTGATATATGCAATTCCGCTTGCTTTATATTCTTGTCCGTGAGAATTTTTCATAGCATTTTCAAGATATTCAGTATGAAACTTATCTGCTGACTTTATGACATCATATTTCAGCTCCTCCATGCTTGAATAATTGCTGAAAATCGGCTGTGTGGAACAATTCAGCTTTTTTGCTATTAATCTTGCATTTAATCCATCTGCTCCGTTTTCACGGACTATGTCGACAGACGCTGTGATAATATCTTCTTTCGTTATTTTTGCTTTCGGCGGCATTTTTTCTCTCCTCCACAAATATAACAATCGTTATATAACTAATGTTATTATAACGACTCAATTTGAATATGTCAAGAGTTATTGAGAATTTTCTCTTTTTATACATTTATAAACCTCATTAACACAAAAACCGATAATCCGCAATCCGCAAATTATCGGTTTGTTTTTATTAACAATTATCAGCTTCAATAATAATATTTCTTTTTCTGAGTCATAAAAAACATTACTGTCACAATCAAAGCCATCAATTCAGCAACAACAATCGCAAGCCATATTCCGTCTATGCCTAAGAATATAGGAAGTATTAAAACCACAACTATTTGGAATAAAAGCGTTCTTAGAAATGAAATCAAAGCAGAAATTATGCCGTTTCCCAATGCTGTAAAAAATGCAGAACCCCAAACATTAATTCCCATGAAAGCAAATGCAATAGAATACAGCCTGAATCCGTGCACAGTCATAGCAAACAGTTCTTTGTCATAGCTTGCAAAAATCGTTACAAGCGGTGTTGTCAGAATTTCTGCCAGCAAAGTCAGAATCAATCCTGATGCGCTCATAAGAACAATGCTTTTCTTAAATATATTTTTCAGTTCGTTATGATTTGCCGCTCCGTAATTATACCCGACAATCGGTGCACTTCCTATAGAATATCCGAAATAAATTGCCATAAAGATGAAGTTGACATACATAATAATTCCGTATGCGGCAACTCCGTTTTCACCTGCAATTTTCATCAGCTGAAAATTATATAGTATATTCACTATTGAAACAGAAAGGTTTGTCACCATTTCAGAAGAACCGTTTGTAAAGGTCTTTTTAAGAATTTTTCCGTTCAGCCTTGCTTTGGTAAGTCTTAATAGGCTGTCATTTTTTCTTGCAAAATAAATTAACGGAATTATACAAGCCACCAGCTGTCCTATACCTGTTGCGATTGCTGCTCCGGCTATTCCCCACCCAAATACCTTTATAAACAAAAAATCTAAAACTATATTTGTCAAACCCGCAGATAATGACATCTTTAAACTTAATGACGGCTTCTCTGCTGTAACAAAAAAGCTGTTAAAAATATTCTGCAAAACAAAAGCTGTAAGTGAGACAAATAAAATCCTGCTGTAAATAACGCAGTCGTCGAGCAGTTCACCCTCAGCACCAAGCAAAGAAGCAATAGGCCGTGCAAAAATGAAACCTAAAACCGATAACAATACACTTAATATAACCGCAAAATAGACCAGCATTGAAAAATACTGATTTGCTTTTTCACGCTTACCCTCACCAAGTGTTTTAGAAACAACCGCACTTCCGCCGGTACCTATCATAGTTCCTATAGTGCCAAGTCCCATACATACCGGCATAATCAGATTTACTGCCGCAAACGGTGTTTTCCCCACAAAATTCGATACGAAAAAGCCGTCGACAATTCCGTACAAAGATGTAAATATCATCATTAATACCGGTGATATTACAAACCTGATTAAACGCTTATATGTAAAATGATCAGATAGCTGTATTCTCATTATATTTCTCCTTTTTTTCAGACATCATTAGTATTATTGTCAGATGTTAGATTAAATATTTCTGCTTGCAGCAAATCTACATGTTTTTTTGTTAACTTCAAAAATTTATTTTGTTCATCGCTGCTTAACCTGCTGAAAGCATTCTGTTCTGCATTCATCAACGGAGCAATAAATCTCTGAACAAGTTCTTCTCCAGACTCAGTTAAAACCATTTGCTTGTTTTTTCTGTTTTCAGATAAAGCCGTCAGCTTTATATATCCGTTTGCTATAAGATTTTTCATAGAAGAATTTACGGTCTGTTTACTATACGACCATGATTCACATAAATCCTTTTGTGTATGTATCTCTTTATCCTCATATATAGAATACAATATCCAAAGCGTACTGTCAGACAATCCGCATGATTTAGCATAATTGTGATACAAATTGTCAAGCTCTCTGAATAATTGATTATACTCAATAAGCATAGAAAACACTTTATCCATGAAATCATCAGCCCCTGCAAACATTTTTATTATTGTGACCTAAATCAAACAAAATATATTATAGTCCTATTTCGGACTTTTGTCAAGGAATAATGTAATTCTTTATCAAAAGCAAGACCCGGCAGTAACCAAACTGTCAGGTCTTATTGATTATTTCTTTAATTGTCTTATTTTAGCTTTGTTTTTTCTTATTGCCCAGTAATATCTGTTTTCATATAATACTTTTACAAGGTCTCTTCCGCCTTTGATTTTTCCGCTTCCCGCAACCACCTTAACGGCTTTTGCTTTTATATTTTTAACCTTATTGCTCTTCTTTATATTATTTGATTTATAAAGACCTATCTTCTTATTCGCTGTCATTATTCTAAAGCTTATAAGCTTTTCTTTTTTCACAACAACATGGCCCTGAAGATAAGGCTGCTTCATCCACTCATTAAAAGACATCTTTTTAAGAACTCCGTCATCAGCCGATAACCTGTCGTCTGCGTTCAGGTTAGCCTCAGTGTAATACACTGTGTCAGCAATAACATACTCTACATATCTCACATGACCGTATATTCCGCCGTTATAACAAGCAATAGAGTTTGACTTCGGATACTTTGACACCTGAAAACCGTCTTTTTTGCAGTTTTCATAAACGTCTTTTCCGTTTCCTCTTGCACCTATAAATACACCTTTCTTTTCATAAGCACGACCTTGAGTATACCATACGCACTGACCTCTTGACGCAGTGTTTATAGGAGTTTTATAATATTTTGAATTAAAGTCTGCCAGTCTTTTGCCAAGTGATTTTCCATAGTTTATTCCCACTTTTATTCACACTCCTTTCATACCAATATAATAATATTTTTACTGCTTTTATTTGTTATTTCAACAAAGAGCAAACCTATAAGGAATTAACTCCTTATTTATAAATTTAACATCCACTATCATTTTATGAAAATTGATAAATTCAGTCAATGATATAAGATATAAGTTAATAAAAATATTAATTTCTTTTTGCATAGATTGCTTCTTTTTGCAGAAAATAATAAAAGCAAATAAACCTTACCACAAAACTTTTTACAGAACGGAGAATTAAAATGTCTGAGAAAGCTCAAAACAAAAACAAAAAGTCTGCCGGAAACAACCAATGGGTTAGCACAAATCAAAAAAGCAAACCGGACAAACGTGAAAGACATGACGGCCCCGGCGGAAACTAATCTTTCCCTGCACAAGCAGGGGATTTTTTTGTATTATTCTCTATAAAAAATTTTTCATAATTACTTTTAAAACAAAAAAAGTTGCACATTTGTGTACAACTTTTTTTGAACTATGCAATTTTCTTTGATAGGATTTAAAAATGGGGAAAGTATTTTATTGGTGACAGCGGCTATTCAGTATAATGATTAGTTATTCAAACTTGTGATATCCCAAAACGAATTGCTGGAATTCTAAATTCAAAAATTGATTATACTGATAAGCCTGTAAGGATCGATGACACCGGCCATCGCATTCAAATCTTCTTCAGAACTCTCGCGAGCAATATCGCTCCACATTGAATTAGTCCGCAAGTATCTTCAAAAGAAGTAAGTAAATCGTACATTGTCTGTTCTTTTCCCACATTAAAAACTGGACTATTTTTATGTTTAACATCAATTATATTTTCTATTTCGCGAATATCCATCTTACAATATATACTCCCATTTTCTATGCGTCCGTTGATAATTACAATCTTGACAAATAGCGATTTACTAAATATATTATAATACATTTTCGCTTCCTTTTCAACTCAACAACAAACAGCAAAAGACCGCAGGCTTTGAACCTGCGGTCTTTGTGCGTTATGGGATTAAGCATCAATCTCCGTGCCGCCTTCGTGGTGCGCAGTTTCTCAACCTATGCCTTTCCCTTTTCGTACCGCCCCACGAAACCGTTGTACCGAGCAATGTATTCTTCCTGATCCTGCGCCGTCTGTGAGTTCTCGGCAATGCACCGTTTTGTCAGTTCGGTTACCACATCGATCTCCTCAAGCAGGCTCTTGATTTCTACATCAATGCCAGTGCAGTCCGTCAGCGTGGTCTGCATCAGACGGCAATTCTCACGGGCGCTGTCCTTGTCAGCAAGGATGGAATTAAAATCATCAACGAACCGTGCCTTGATGATTTCTTCATCAAAGTGGGATGCTCGCATTTGTGTTCGCCCTTAAATTTACCGTTACATTGCCAGATGACCCGGCGGTACCTGTTGGTCGAGTTCCATTTCGTATGTGCTAAACTATTTGCGGTATTATTTTGATTATTCATTTTAATATCCTCCAATTTTGTATAATTGAAGTTTCTATGTATACCTCATCGGCTTTAGCCTTTTTTCAACCACGCGACTGTCGCGTGGTTTTCTTTATACAAAAAGGTCAATCCACACAAGGCGGATTGACCTTTTGCAAGATATGTTCGTCTTGCGATTTTAGTAGCACATTAAATTTATTTGTCTTAAGATGAACGATAACTCGATGGCGTCAAAGTAACTGCGAAAGCCTTAATTAATACCACACCCTGAAAGCAGCCGAAAAACTGCTTTTTTCATCTCTTTATTTGATGTTTACGCAAACTGACTGTAATACAACGCAGCATATGCACCCTTTTTCATAAGCAATTCCTTATGATTGCCCTGCTCAATGATATTGCCGTTTTCCATAAAGAGAATATTGTCTGCATCTCGGATCGTGGAAAGCCGATGAGCAATAACAAAACTCGTTCTCCCGTTCATCAATTTTTTCATTGCCTTTCCGATTTCCGCTTCTGTACGGGTATCTACACTGGAAGTCGCCTCGTCCAAAATAATCACAGGCGGATTACAAAGGAATACGCGTGCGATGGTAATAAGCTGTCTTTGACCGACAGAGAGATTAGCGGCGTCGTTATCCAGTACCGTATTATAGCCTTGTGGCATTGTTCGAATAAAATAATCGACTTTAGCCGCCTTTGCTGCCGCTTTGATTTCCTTCATAGTTGCATCCGGTTTTCCGTATGCAATATTTTCCGCAATCGTACCTCCAAACAGCCATGTGTCCTGTAATACCATTCCGAAATTGTGGCGCAGTTCCTTTCGTGTCAAATCGGTAGTACGAATGTTATCAATGGTGATCTGACCGCCATTTACTTCATAAAAACGCATGAGCAGATTGATCAGTGTTGTTTTACCGGCACCCGTGGAACCTACAACTGCGACTTTCTGTCCGGGGGTTGCAGTAAAGCTGATATTTTTCATCAGAATCTTATTCGGGGTATAACCAAAGCTGACATTCTCAAAAGAGACTTTTCCTTTGGCATTTTTCAAAACGGCAGTCGAATTCGTGTCCGGGATTTCCTCTGTTGCATCTAAGAAATTAAATGTACGCTCTGCGGAAGCAAGGGCGGCCTGCAAAGAGTTAATCATATACGAGGTTTCGGTAAGCGGTTCTGCCGCCATATTTATATATTGGAAAAATGCCTGCACAACGCCAAGTGACATTCTGCCTTGCAGCATCCAATGACAGGCGAGCAGCATAATCGCCGCTTGTGACAGACGGGAGAGCAAGCGGATAAGCGGGTTTACACAGTTCGTAAGGAAGTCGGTCTTTTTGGTTGCCGCACGCAGCTCATCCACAGCGGTATTCACCGTTTCGATGCTCTCTTGCTCATGATTGTAAGCACGAATGACATCTCTGCCGGTATAATATTCCTCTGCGATACCTGTAAGATATGCAAGTGCTCTCTGACGCTCCGCGGCGCAGTCTAAATTTTTCTTTGCAACCGCTTTTGTAACCAAAAGACTGATGATTGTAAAAGCAAGAAAAACAAGAGTGAGCAGCCAACTATAATAAAGCATAAACGCCATTGCGCCGATCAGCGTGCCGATGGCGGTTATCAGCTTCAAAAGACCTGTCTGCAATGTTTCCGATACTTTGTCAAGATCGCTGGTGACGCGGCTTAAT
This sequence comes from uncultured Ruminococcus sp., assembly GCA_900545345.1. GTDB lineage: Bacteria > Bacillota > Clostridia > Oscillospirales > Ruminococcaceae > UMGS1601. The sequence continues at coordinate 41,492 of UQYQ01000003.1, read as the reverse complement.
ATTTCACCGGGTTTATTGCCGTCAAAAAAGCGAAGCGGAAGTTTATTCAATTTTGCGCTGATTTGCTTACGGAGAGTTAAAATCAACCGTTCTGCGACGCTAGCCATAAGATAACCTTGAAAATGATAGAATACGCTTGTTAAGGCATACATAAGAAACAGCGTCAGCATTTCTAAGCCCAATGGGTTCCATTCAATGGAGAAACCCGCCCCGGTATCTACACAACTTCTGATTGCTGTAAGCAGATGGTCAATAACACCAGCGCTGTAATAGGGAGTAAAAATATTCAGCACTACATAGCAAACCACACAAACAGCAATAACGATCAGCCGTCCTCTTTGATTTTTCAGTTGACTGAACAGGCGGATTGCGGTTTTAACGGCATTTTCCGGTACTTCTTTATCAAATTTAACTGTTTTCTTATCACTCATTTTCACTCGCCTCCTTTGTTTGAGAATCATAAATTTCCTTATAAATCGGGCAGTTTTCGAGAAGCTCCTCATGTTTACCAATTCCGACCGGTTCACCCTCATGCAGTACGATAATGCTGTCTGCATGGAGAATGGTACTGATTCTTTGTGCAATAATAACTACCGCAGCGTCTTTCGTTTCAGGAATCAGAGCTTTTCGTAAAGCTGCATCCGTTTTAAAATCTAGAGCCGAAAAGCTGTCGTCAAAAATATATAGCTCCGGTTTCTTTACCAAAGCGCGGGCAATCGAAAGACGCTGCCTTTGCCCACCGGAAAAATTCGTACCGCCTTGTGCTACAAAAGCATTCACTCCCTCCGGCAAAGCAGATACGAAATCTTTAGACTGAGCAATCGTAAGAGCGTGCCAAAGCTGTTCATCGGTTGCCCCCGGATTACCATATCGCAGATTTTCTGCGATTGTACCCGAAAAAAGCCATGCTTTCTGCTGTACAAAAGAAAGGTGTTCACGCAGCTGATTTTGCAGCATCTTTCGGATATCAACACCATTCAAAAGCACAGCGCCGTCCGTTACTTCGTTAAACCGCATCATAAGCGATGCAACGGTGGATTTTCCGCTGCCTGTGCCACCGATAATTGCTGTTGTTTCTCCACGACGGCAGGAAAAATCAAGATTTTTTAAGGTGTATTCATCCGCATCAGCAAAACGAAACGATACATTTTGGAAGGTCAGAACATCTTTAGAGTTTTTCTTTTCGTCTATTCGTTTCTCTGCCGTATCAGCGATAGTTGGAGAAAAATCAAGTATCTCGCCGATACGGTTACAGCATTCCAATGCACGGGGCAAAGTGAGGATGACCATCTGTGCCATCATCAGAAAGAAAAGTGAAAGCATTGCATACTCAATAATTGCCGTAATATCGCCGATCTGAAAATGTCCTGCAGTAATGCGGAATCCGCTGAATGTATACACCAGAATCACAAATACATTGATTGCAAAAAAGGAAATGCTGTCAAGAACAGCAAAGCGCTTGTTGACCTTAATGGCGGTTCCTGCATAATCGCCGAACTCGTTATTTAATCGTCCTTCTTCGCTTTCTTCTTTGTTAAAGGCTCTGATAACACGAACGCCGGTAATATTTTCAAGAAGCACCTTGCTCATTTTATCCAGCTTCTTTTGCAACTTTTTGAACATTGGCGCAGTGCTGTGCATAATGATGCCGGCAACAACGATAATCAAAAGTAAAACACATACTAAAATCAGTCCCATCAGCACATCCTTATGAAAGGCAAGCACAAGGGAAACAATAAAAATAACCGGCACAGGAAACAGCATTTGAAAACAGCTTAAAAGTGCGAACTGAATGTTTGTAATATCCGACACGGTTCTTGTCGTTACGGACGCAGTACCAAAGGTGCGAAAATCCGAGCCGGACAAACTAAGCGTCTTTTTATATAAGGCTCTCCGTATATCTGCGCCTACTTTCGATGTCAAATCGGAACAAATGTAGGCACCGAGTATGGTTGCAATACCGGAAATCAGAGCAGCAATAAGCATTTTTATACAGGTTTGTATAAGTGCGGAAAAGTCTGCCCCGGGCGTTGTACCCTGATTTAACATATTTGCCGCAAAGGTAGGAATAATCAGTGCTCCGACAACATCAACGATCACAAAAAGAATTGTGAAGAAGCACAGTTTCCAATGCGGCTTTAAAAAGCGTAAAATAAGTTTCATAAGCTACCTCTAAATATATATTTTTGCAAAGTAAATGCACCCGATTATCTCTCAATAACCGGGCGCACCCGACATCTTATCCGACACAGCCATTGCGATGGTGCGCCCTCCGATGATCCTGATAAGTATAAAATCGATAAACTTTTTCACCCATATTCCGAGCTATCGATTCATTTCCATTACATAACGCCTTACTTGTTCCTTGTCTAATGTTTCAATGACTGCTCTGGCATTATTGTAACGAGTGATAAACAACGGGTTGTTTCCCTGCAAATATCCTAACAGTTGAATATATGGGTCAAATCCCCGTTTTTTCAGTGACATCACAACAGAATCCATGATACTGTCAAATTGCTCATTCTCCATGCAATGCCTCCCTTCAAACACAAGCTGAACCGTTTACGGATATCCGAAAAACCGCCCGGTCATTCTTTATCTGTAGACTATACCTTTTCGTTCCGATGCCTTTTTTAAAGAAATCGCTACTATCAATACAATAACCTCATAAATTCCAAAGGTATGCCATACAATTGCACTTCCGAAAATCATAGGTAAGAATGTAATGATCAGCGAGTTCATAACCAGACTGCGCACGATATTGAGTGCAATTGCCTGACCGGATCGTTTAGTAGAGTAAAAGTAGGCGGACAGCATCGTATTAATGCTTCCCACAACAAAGCCCCAGCAATATTCCCACATATGGATTGATGTAAATTCAAGCGTTTCTCCGCTTGCGCCAAACAATTGACAAAGCATACGAGGAAACAGAACATAAACCGCCACACAGAGCGCACTTCCGACTACGCTGATTATCTGACCTGCACGATGATAATACCTCAGATTATCATCCTCTTTTGCACCATATGCCTGCCCGAACAAAGGCTGCATTCCTTCGGATGCACCGAAAAACACCGACATTGTGAAAGAGGAAAGATAAGAGATAATCGCAAAAGCGTTGATGCCGATATCTCCATAAGCTGCCATTAACGAATGATTCATACAAAGTGTTGTAACAGGTGTGGAGAATTGGGCAATACCTTCCGGAAGACCTCTGAAAATAATTTTACGAAAAAGTTTTCCCTGCGGCTGATATCTGCAAATGCGAAGATCACCTTTTTTTAACACATAGTGGGTTAAAATAACAAGCAGGCCAACCGTCTGTGAAATGCCGGTTGCAATAGCAGCGCCTTTAACTCCCATATGCACCGGAAATACAAAGAGCCAGTCAAGAAAAATATTCAGCGCCGTGCTGACAACATTTGTGACCGCTACAAGTCCCGGAGAACCGTCGTTGCGGCAGAAAGATTGCAGATTCAGGGAAAGTGCATTCGGAATCGCAAAAAGCGCATACCAAAATATATACTCTTTTACAAGCGGCAAGTAACTTTCCGAAGCGCCGAGCAGGCTGCATACAGCGCCGGTACAAACAGAACCTAAAAGAGTAATTAAAATTCCTACGCCGGCATTCAGAGTAAGTGAGTGCATAAAAGCACTTTGTGCACCATTTTTATCTCCTCGTCCAAATCGGATAGCGGTTATCGTAACACCGCCTATGCTCGCCATTGCATTTAGCGCCTGTGCCAACAATACAAACGGCAGTGCCAGATTGACAGCACCCAACGCCTGGCTTCCTGCTCCGTTACCGACGAAAATACCGTCAACAACAGAGAACAGAAACACACATGCGTTCGCTAAAATAGCCGGCATGACATTTTTGAAAATCGTTTTTCTTTTTGAAGTTTCCATGATATTACCACCTCGCATTATTTTTGTTCAAACCAAAGATTCACATAGGCGGCAATGCCGGGAATCAGTGTTTTAATTTCTTTGTTAGTCGTGTTGATGCAAAGATGGTAAGACTCTTTTTTGCCCCATTCCTTCTCGGTGAACAATCCGCAATATGCTGCACGTTCTTTGTCAATCTGTTTCATTTTTCGGAGCATCTCTTTTTCAGAAAAATGTTCCTCTTTGTCTGCCCGTTCTTCACATCGCCTGAGTTTTGAGAGCCGATCTGCATAAACAAAGATATTAAGCAGATTCATATCCCGGCAGACCACATCCGCACAGCAGCCGACAATTACGCAGTCGCCTTCTTGTGCCAATTGTCGAATGATTTCATGCTCTGCAATCGCAATTTTGATCGGCTGCCCGGCGGTGTGTTGTGTAATACTGAACCGATGGGCAATCGTAGAGGGATAGAATGTGCGAATATCCTTTTCGGAAATGTGAGCAACATAGTCTTCATCAAAACCATGCTGTTCTGCGACCATATCTATAATTTCATGATCATAACACGGGATTCCAAGTGCATCCGCCAGACGCTTTCCCAGCTCTCTGCCGCCGCTGCCGAATTCTCGGCTAATTGTAATAATTCTCATACTGATACCTCCGCTTTTAATCAGATTCTGGTTTCGAAACAGAAAATTAGATTTCTGCCTTATGTAATTGCAAAACTCCTTTCAATTTCTTCCTGCAAATTCGCTGCATATGCCTGTGACAGGGTAACATATTGGCTCTGAGCAAAACTGTCCATTTTCAGAAATGCTTCTCGTTCGGCCTCTTGCAAAGGTGCAATACTTTCTTCCGCAAATCGTTTTCCTTTTTCTGTCATTCGGACATTCTTCCGACGGGCAGAAACAGGTGACAGCTCTAAAAAGATATATTTCCTCTGCACAAGGCTCTGAATAGCAGAGTTAACCGTTTGTTTTGATACTGACAATTCTTCGCTGATTTCTTGCTGAGAACATTCCTGCTCTGCACCGGACAGTGTATACAGAATCCAAAACTCACTCTCAGACATTTTGAAATTCAAAGCGAGCTTGTAATAGATTGCCTCAATCTTTTTTGTCTGATAGTTCATTGCTTTCAGCAAAGCATTTATGTCACGGCTCATGGTTTTCCTCCTTTCCGCAACAGAAAAGCGCCCGGTTATCTTTTACAATAACCGGGCGCACCCGACATCTTCTTTTCGACTAAGATAAGGCATTCTGCCTTATCGACCATTGCGACGGTCAGTCCTCCGATGACATCTTATTCTATTTTGCCTATTTCTTCTTCTAAGATTTTAATATGCTTTTGTGTGATTGCCAGCAAATGATTCCGTTCCTGCTCATCTAAGCGTTCAAACGACCGTTCCTCCGCCTGAACAAGAGGGGATATTTTTTCTTCAACCAGCACTTTTCCGGCTTCCGTAAAAAGTATCTGCTTATTTTTTCGGCTTTTCGGAACAAGTTCAAGCCAGACAAATCCTTTTTCCTCTAAAGATTTCAGCGCTGTGTTAATCGTTTGTGGAGGATAAAACCATTCCTCGCACAATTCCTTTTGTGTGCATGGATGACCATGCTCGTATAAAGAATAGAGAAGCCAAAACGCCGCATCGGATAAGCCGACCTTCTTGGCATAGTTATGATAGATACCGTTCATTTTTTTGTGTGCCCGGTTGAATTTGGATAACACCAGCACAATTGGTTCTTTCATAGGTCACCTCCGTTTATCCGAATACGGATTATATTATATTCCGAGTTCGGATAAATGTCAAGGGGCGTGAGAAAAGTTCACAATTTTTTCACCAACCTTGCAATTGACAAATCCGATTTCATACTGTATAATAATTGAGCTTGCTCGGAGGGCAAATCATTCATTAGAAATGATGGGCTGGATAAGGCTACGGATTGAGATATCCGTTTTCTTATTCGGCTTTATTTTTTTGTAAGGAGGACTTTAAGTTGGATTTTCTGACAAGCAAAATCAAACCTATGTATTTTAAGTATCTAACCGCTGCTTTTGGCAGTGCGTTGATTTCTTCTATTTATGGCGTTGTCGATATGGCAATGGTCGGCCAGTATCAAGGTCCAAGCGGTACGGCGGCACTTGCCGTGGTCGCTCCTATCTGGAATATTATATACAGTTTAGGTCTGCTAATGGGGATTGGTGGCAGTGTGCTATTCAGCACATTGCGGGGAAAATCAGAGGAGAACCGAAAGGAATCTAATGAGTATTTTACCGCTGCCCTGATTGGCGTTGGCATTTTAGCTGTCATTACATGGGTGGGAGTCATCTTTTTTGACCGTCAATTACTTATGCTGTTCGGTGCAGAGGAAACCCTACTCCCATTAGCGCAGAGCTATCTGTTCCCGGTCAAATTTGTAGTTCCGAGTTTCCTGCTCACACAGCTAATGGCTGCTTTTCTTCGCAATGACGGAAATCCGGGACTTGCTACAAAAGCCGTTTTATTCGGTGGAATCTTCAATGTTTTCGGGGACTGGTTCTTTGTATTCGTTTTGGATATGGGAATTATGGGTGCCGGTCTTGCCACAGCTATGGGTTCTGTGTTTTCCCTGCTGATAATGCTGACGCATTTCCGCAGTAAAAAGAATACGCTGAAATTAGAAAAACCGACAAAGCTGTTATCGAAGCTGAAATCTATCAGTGTAACCGGATTTTCCACTTTCTTCATTGATGTGGCAATGGGCATCCTGACCATGCTGTTTAATCGTCAAATTTTGAAATACCTCGGTACAGATGCACTGTCTGTTTACGGTATTATTATCAACATCAGCACCTTTGTCCAGTGCTGTGCATACAGTATCGGTCAGGCTTCCCAGCCGATTATCTCTACGAACTTCGGTGCGCATAAAGGAGAAAGAATTAATCAGATTCTAAAGTATGCGCTTGGAACTGCGGCTGTTTTCGGATTGCTTTGGACTGCATTGGCTGAGTGTGTCCCAAACCTCTTTGTACGCATTTTTATGACCCCGACAGAAGAAATCCTTACGATTGCTCCGAATATTGTCCGCAGTTACGGCCTTTCTTTCCTGTTGCTGCCGTTTAATATTTTTTCAACTTACTATTTCCAAGCGTTGATGAAACCTACTGCGTCTTTCCTCGTTTCCGTGGGCAGAGGTGCAGTTATCAGCGGCATTCTGATTTATCTATTGCCTGCTGTGCTGGGTGCAAATGCTGTTTGGTTTGCAATGCCTATTACAGAATTGATTGTGGCAATTGCAGTTGCGGCTGCAATGATTCAGTATACCAAAAAGCTGCCCGCAAATGCTATACAGTATAAAACAGAATCCATATAATCCGAATTTTCATGTTAACAAGTAAGTGGCTTATTTTTTAATATTGTGGTGAGATCTTTCAAAAGCCGTATCTACCATTTCAGCAAATCCTCACATTCAATTTCTTTTATTTTCTCCACCGCATATTTCAGCCATTCCTCCTGTGTAGGTACATCACCTACACAGGGAATAGCTTCCCATGATTTGCGCTTTTCTGGGTCGAAATCGTGAAGACCTTGTTCAATCCTTGCTGAGATAATATCTTTCATTTCTTCTACAGAGATATTTCGTTCACAAGCTAACCGTTCAAAGAAATTCTCGTGTTTTTCCATTGCGCTTTTCCTCCTGTGTTTTCAATAGTATTCCACCATGCTTAAAGAGTAACCACAGCATATCCTTTTTGGAGATTATAATAGATACAGACGGGTAGCGCAGAAAAGAATCAAGCAGTTAATGGAAGAGCGTGGGTGGACGGATTATCGATTGGCAAAGGAATCGAACCTTTCCCATTCTACTGTTACAAATATGTTATAGGAATAATGCACCGACGCTGCCAACATCGGAAGCGGTTTGCAAGGCTTTTGAAATTACCTTAGCGCAGTTCTTCTCGGAAGGTGATGAGCCTTATGCGCTGATGCCGAACAGCAAGAGTTATTTTCCAGGTGGAGTTCCTTGACCGATGAGCAGAAGCGATTGCTGCTTGATTAAATGAATACGATGTAAAAAGCACATTGAACCCCAAAGAGTGAGATGCAATGTGCTTTTTCTTTGCCGTTTTGTTATCTTTGAACGATTAATCCTAAAAATGAACGAATACCCTAAATTTGAACGATTACTTTCGGGTTTTCAATCCAATTTTCTTTGAAAAACGCAAAAAAGCCGCCACGAAACGCTCTCGTGACGGCTTCATACAGCTATTAAAGAATGTAAAAAGTCTGAAAAATTCCGTAGAATAAGGCTTTTTGGGTAAAAAGAAAGAACGCTAACTTTGTATAAAAATTAGCGTTTTTATTTGGCGGAGATGGTGGGATTCGAACCCACGGGCCGGTTAAGGCTACACGCATTTCGAGTCATTTATCCTTTGACCACTTTTCAGATATTTTGAGTCAGTATCTGTAAGCTTCATCGCCTCAAAAATCCGCATGGTTACTGGATTTTTCAATCCTTTCAGCACAAAAACAGCCTTGTTTAAGCACTTATCAAAAATCGATTCAAATAGTGGAAATTTGCGGTTTTGGGAAGAACTGAGAGTAGAACAGGGCAGAACAAAGACAGAACGGCAATACACGGACAGCTCACCGACAATCAAGCTTAATGAGGTGTATTGCTATGAACGAAAACGCAATCAATTAGGATTCGATTCCCGATATTATTACCAAAGACCAACTCTATCAAATCTGCCACATCAGCAAATCAACGGTTTTGTATCTGCTTCGCAGCGGAAAGATACCGTGCGAATACACGGGCAAGAAAACTCGTTGTTACAAAATCAAAAAGGCTAATGTTATTACATATCTTGAAAAGAGAAAAGTATTTCCCGAATCCTATTCCGCACCGGCAGGATGGTACAAGGGAAACTATACTGTGAAAATGAAAACCGAAGTACCCGAACAGGTTCTTGAAAATATGAAGCTGTATTACACGGAACTTTTTGCTCAATATGCCGATGTGCTGACCACAACCGAAATTTCAAAAGTAATCGGTTACGGCACAACGTCAATCAATAATTGGTGCAATAAAGGACATCTTAAAGCGTTCAAGAGGAACAATGTGAATCACATTCCGAAAGTCTACTTAATAGAATTCTTTTGCTCGAAATACTTTCGCACTATCACCCGCAAATCCGATTGGCATATCCGTGTGCTTCGAGAATTCCCTCGTTGGCAAGTGATACGAGGATTGAAAACATAAGAGTGAATATTCTCTATTGTTCGTTTGATTCAAACGCAAATCAGACGAATGCCAAACAAAGCAAACGAATGATTTTTGAAAATGCGCAACATTCGTCGTGAAAAGTGGCACGAGTCGCTAATATTCGTTGTAATTTTTGGCACGAGTAAAATTTACAAATTCATAAATCGCACATTCGAAAAAGAAAACCTCTTTTGATACAATTCAAGTATCAAAAGAGGTTTTTACTATGACTAACACATTATTTGAACAACTCGGCGGCACATACACGCAACAAGGCGATTATCTACTGCCGAATCTGACACTGCCCGAAAAAGATAACCGTCCCATTGGCGTATGGGGACAGCGCAGATTGCGATACTTAAAGCAGCACCATAAAGTGATTTACTACAATCTGCTCACTTCCGACAAGCTCCACTACCATCTTGCTGATATTGACAAGCAGGCGGAAGAAATGTTTTTCCAGCTGGTAAAACAGATGGCAGAGCGTGAGAGTGTTACTGAAAAACTCAAGGCAGATAATCAAATGGCTTGGGTTGCTCGGATGAATAACATCCGCAACCAAGCAGAGGAAATCGTCCTTAAAGAAGTGATCTATGGGGATGACACGGTATGAGAATCCTTAAAGAATTCTGGTACGGTAATATCGAGCTGAAAGAGTACGACACATCCTACTGTAAGGAATAAAGAAATTGCTGGAACTGATTTGCCGGAACGAAGAAAAGTTCCAATCCACTATGACGGACGAGAAAAAAGAACTGTTTTCCCGTTATACAGATGCTGTTCGTGGGCGCCAAATGACAACAGATTGTCTGACATTCCAGAACGGCTTTAAGCTGGACATTAGGATAATGCTGGAATGCATGGAAGAATAATGAAATCCAGCCAGACAGCGATTAGCTGCTCGGCTGGCTTTTTAGTTATCAGTACAAATATTCTGCAAAATCTCGTATTCTTGCTCAAGCAACGCTTTTACATCAGCTATCTGTTCCTCTTCTTTCATATCCCTAAAAGGCCGAATACGAGCTGCCCCCAACTTTGTTTCTGCCAATTCTTTTAACTTTTTTCTCTGTGCTTTTGTTGTAAAAATAGCGTCGATAGTCTCGGCACATTGTCCTGGGGGAAGTACATTGACAATTATTATTTTCTGCGTAGTATCATCCGTTGCAAACATATTACAAGATCCTTGAGCTTCGTTATAATACAGCATACTCCAAGTCGTAATATATGTAATATCCCACGCTTGATTTTTAACACCTTTTTGCACTTCATCAAAAGATTTCGACTGAGCCTTTTTAGGTGGGGACACATTTGGAATACTTGCAAATACCATTGCGGCATACACCATGATGCTTTCTGCAATGTCCAGATGATCAGTATACCAATTCATAAAACAAATAAATCTGTCAATGGGTTGCATATTGGGAGTACGAATAAGTTCTACAATTTTTGTAATAGCAGCCTCATTACTCAGCAAGAGCAAATGATCATCAAGGTTGTAGTTTTGGTTTTTCGTTGCTGTCCCCCTATACAGAAAAATTTCTGGAACTGCATCTCGATATCCAAACGCTATATCTTTCCATATTATAGCAGGAATTTTATCTACACCGTGTAAGAATTGCAACCTGTTTTCTTCTCCAGTTGCAGTACTAAGACCGGCGGTATCATTCTCTAACAGCCCAATTCCACAAGTCAATCGGGCATTTAAATATTTTGTCCATGTAACGAAAAGAGCCACTTTTTGCAAGCGATGTTTATCGTTTAACGTACTATTTTTTGCAATCTCACAAATAGGGGATACAAGATTCTTATCCGCAATAACGGTAATGTCCTTATCCCCTGATTGCAACTCGAAAGAAGCTTTAACAGTAAATTTTCCTTCGGGAGCATAGGTTGGATGGAAGCAAATTTGTTGATTGTTGATCGCTTGATATAGGATGTCAAGTTCATCATCTTCGAAGTCTAAAAAACTCACGGTTCACCTGCTCCTTTCGTGCTCAGTGGGCTGTGCAAAACAGGTTTTTCTCCATACATACTGGCGTATCCGCCCTGTCTATCAGCCATCATCTTTAGGAAAGATAAACTGGCCTTATCTCCAAACATAAAACGATTAGCATATGATATTTGCACTGCATTATATGCAAATATACTACGTTCCGTAAGCTTTATTTCGTTGCCTACCGGCATATCTTTTGAAATAATGAGTGCATCTGGATCATTAACTCTAAATATTATGGCTTTGTCTCCGCTCAGCGGAATACAAATGTCATTAAAACCGAGGAATATACCTTGTGCCGGATTATCGGATATAACGAGTTTCATATTTCCAGAAACAATTCCTATATACCAATTATAGTTTTCTAACAACATTTTAGCTGTTTTCAGCAAAGGAGCAATCCCCACTAATTGATATAACTGATTATCCTTACCAGTTTGTTCTATTCCTTCAACTTTGCCAGGAGAAATGCCGAACTTCTCCAAATGTGTTAAGGTCTGTTCTCTTATATTTTCCAACTGTTCACGATACTTCTCAGAACGATAAGCTAAATCATGCAGAAAGATACTCAGCTTCTGCATATTGGTTTCATTATATAATGCTTCATGGTTGGTACTTATCAAATCAAGTATTTGGGAAACATCTGCCTCCATACGAGAGAGTCCTTTTTCCACAAACTGTTCATCTGCTGCATCAATGATAGGGATAGAAGAAGGATACAGTTTTGACATTTCTTCCAGAGCGTTCTTCAGTTGTTCCTTTTCCGCATCATAGAAATATCTCTTCGCAGCATAGTTTTCAGGCCGTTGACGAGTTAATATGCTATCTGTCATCAAGTTCCAAACACAGATTCTTTTCTGGTCTGGAGCAAAACGTTTCATATACATTCTCGGAACATAATGTTGATTTTTTACTTTGCCACTCAAAATAACACCCCCTAAACAAACAAGCGACCGCTGATTAAAATTGGTCGCTTGTTGATTGGTCATTATACAAAATATTTGTTGTGAATTTCCCACAATCAGTGTATGCACCAACACAGGCAACCACTTATTCTTGTGCGCCTTTCTTCAAATTGCAGTCACGGCAAAGCATCTGGCAGTTATCCGGTGTGGTTTTGCCTCCTTTAGACCAAGGTATCAACGCCTTTTGAATAAACATTTTGGACGATATACTCAACAAAATTTCTAAGCTGAGATAAAATGTTTTGCGATAATAAGCTTCGCTCGGAGGCATCAAACACAGAAATGTTTCGACATATTACTTTATCCGTATCAATAATAGCTTCATCGACTTTTAGCATTTGATAACCTCCTTTTTATAATCTAACAATTAGCAAACCGGTTCATTATGTTCCTGGATAAATGCAAGTCGTTTTTGATGTAATGTTTCAATCTCTCCAACTATGGCAACATACGCATAAATCCTTATGGATTGCCAACCAGTTACTCGGCAGCCCCACTCATTAAGAGTGATTTTTTCGCCATTGAAATCAACGTATTTTTCATCTATTAATGTTGCAACGGATTCGTCCGGTTTTAGGGTCAGATAAATCTTATCACCTTTTTTAATAAGCCCAAACTCAATTAACTTGTCCATTTTTGGTAATGAAGCTTCAAGTTTTTTGTTGTTAGTTTTTATCTGTGAAATATCTATATCTGGTGTTGGTAAACAATCGTCAATGATAGTATTTATCAAATTTTTGCCTCTCTCTACGATGTCATTGTATGTATTAAAATCATCATATTCTGGTAAATCAATAGCCGTGTTTTGTCTACCTGAGTTTTTATCTTTGTAATAGATCCTTAAGTTACCTATCTGATTTAAGATTTTGCGTGTGAAAGTATCATAATCCATACCCGTAATGATCTCGCTTGGGAAATCGTGACCATCTTTTAATACTAAGGAATCAGATACATCTTTATAATATTTGAATTCATTAGAATCTTTATCCGGGGTTTGAACGAGTAAATGATCAAGACTAAATGCGGAACTAAACGAATTTAACAATGTATACGCTTGGTCATATGATATTTTTGTTTTACCGGATTCGTCTTTTGACGTTGAATCATATAGTGCAAGCAAAGAAATTGTAAGTTTTTTATTTTGCTCATAAGCGTCCATCGATGTTAAATCAGATTTCAGTTTATCCGCTGTGACACCTTGTTTCACAAGTTCAGCAGCAATAGTATTGATAATTAAATCCTTCGAAACATTGTTAGTAGTATATATGTCGTTCATAACACTAGAAAATAATGTAATTGCATCTTTACTATCACGACTACTGATAGTGAGAAATTTCATCATAAAACTTATTGTTTCGGAAACGATATCTACTACTGCTTCTTTATTTATATTGCCTTGTTTGTATTCAACCAATGTGCGCAAGAAGAGAGCTTTAGGATGTTTATATGAGATTTCCGTAAAAATCTTATAATAAAATCTGAATTTATTGTTCTTAACCAAATTGTTTGCTTGTTCAGCAGATGATAGCATTTTGTAAAAGTCAACTTTATCATACATATCATCCAGCAGCTTTTTAAGAGCTTCAGCTTCATTAGTTTCATTAAAGTATTGTAACAATCTGCTTTGGCAAATTGACTTAAAATTATTGATGTTTATATTTTGCCTGTAAAAGCATAAAAATGCTTTGATGTAGTTATATAGATAATCATAAAGATTATCTTCTGTTTTAATGATTAATTGACCCCACTTATCAAGATAAGTACTGTACGAGGCTTCATCCAATTTTGAAAAAATATAAGTCTTTATTAGGTCGATTTCTTCGAGTTTTTTACCTTTACTGTTGATAGATTCAAACATCGAGAAAACCTTGTTTGCCTTGCAGTTGGCTTCAATCACAATAAACTGAATATACTGCAAAATATAGTCAGCAAAGTCAAGTATTTTCCCTTGGTCATCTGCAGATATTTCTTTTTGGAGAGTGGTATATATATGCTTATAATTAGAAATTACTCGTTCTTCAAAAGCGGAAGCACAATGATAATTATCACAAAAACTAATTACGGTTTTTGGGTTATCAAAACAATGATTGTATAAATCGGAAAAACATTTTTTCTCAATGCTATTGAGAGTGACTGCTGTATATTCTTTGTGATATGTTCTGTTGACATATTTCCAAAGTGCCTCTTTAATGTTGTTGAGAGTCTTATCAGTTTCACTAACCCCCATAGTTAATGACAATGTATACAACGCCATTAAGATAAGTGTAAATGTTGTAATTCTTTGCTGACCATCAATTATATCGTATTTTGTAATTAATCCGTTAATCTTATCATTTTTGTCATAGACAATGATATTGCCAGTATAATATCCTTCGTCCTTGCTATCGGATCGATATGCTTCTATAATATCATTCAGCAAAACTTCGACTTGTTCCTTATCCCATGAATAAGGACGTTGATAAACTGGAACATCGTACATACATTTAAATAAATTTTCTAAATTCCACAAATGTGGGTCAAGTGCTTTTCCTGCCATATTTTTCCCTACCTTTCATCATCGTTTTGAATTGTTTATGAATGCCTTCCAATCAATTTTCTTCTGAATAATTTTTAAATACACTTTATTTATTTCAAGCATTAGAATACTCATATTATAATTACTTATTTGTGTACTCAAATGTGTTTGCTTGAACTATAACATGCTTTGATGAATAATATGCAATTTATAACCATTAGCGATTTCACAAGAAAAAAAGTTGCTATATGTTTATAGTAATTTCATCATTGCATCTAAGTGTTTGGAAAGAGTCCTCATAACTTAAAACACCACTATTTACCTTTTCGGCAAATAATAAAAGATTTTTCGAATTTATAACTCCGCCATTATAATCAGTCCTATTTTTGATATATTGGATATTATCTCTATAATGTCCTCTAAATTCAGATGAAATAAAAAGATAACTAAATGACGATACATTTTCTCCAAAATGTTCCCACCACTGGTTAGGATTTAAATCTCCTCTATTTTTATTCTCTTCAATATATCTAATCATCTCATCAGCTTGGGTAATGGGAAGATTATAACCATTGGAATAAGCCTTTGTGTCTACAATTACACCGTTAGTATCTTTATAGAATAGACCATCTGGTCGCCTTGCTCCGCCAAGATGCAAACCTTGATAATTCAGTTCATCTGTAAATAAAGACATTGTTTCCAACTCAAATTCTCTATTAGAACTGTTATCATATGACAAGTCAAGTAAAACTAGATATCTATGATTAACATTGCGAAGTTGCTCCCTAACTTCGTCTTTTATGACTGATATATCTGTTCTTTGTGTGACAGCATCAATATCATTCGGAATACTTAAGTTGGAGATTTCATCTTTAAGCAAGAATCCGTTTGCAGTTCTTTCTATTTGAAGTCCGATTGAAATTAAGCTGTTGATATCATCAGTTATCGTCGCTTCATTTAACTCATAGCCATTTTGATATAAGTAAGAACTAATTTCTTCAATAGTTCTTCGCGTTGATTTTATCGATTGAATAATATAGTATCTTCGATTTCTTAAATAATTGGCATCTGGAGCAGCTGTTGCAAGCATATTCCAAAAGACTCGTTTTGTTGATCTTCCGTGTCTTGTCCTTCCCATAACTCTATTGAGATATGATTGTCCTCTTTGGGTTATCATGTAACTTTGTCCAATTATAGTTGTATGTGGAGTGCCCAAATAGTTTTCTGTTACTTCTTTTGGTACTTTTGCAACCCAACCAATTTGACATAGCCACCCAGCAATCATACGCGCATATTTATCACTGCTACCCTCAAAGTTCTGTCTTATTTCAGTTCTTTCTATGGGAGTTGTTGCAGTGTCAATTCCCCCAACGTATAGTGATTGTGAAACTGATGTAAATCCAGCTTCCCCAATAAAGCCTAATTGCCTTCCTATTTCAAACTTTGTTAAATGGCCTTGTTCGGAAAGTAATTGAAGAATTCGACAAGCAGGGGGATAAGACAACATGGCTTCGCCAAATAAACTTTTTTCCTCATCACTTCCATTATCTGATTCTGCAAATCGTTGACCTAAATCAGAAACTTTGCATGTGTCACTTTCAGAGTTGTACTCTATAAAGCCAAGAGAGACCGCCCATCGAATAAAGCATTCTGCTTGCCAATCCCCTTGATAAGGTTTGTTTTGTCCATTTGGCAATCTTTTCTGTGCTGGAGTTGCTATTTGTGCAATTCCCGAACAAGCAGCATTTCCACGACCGCCTTTTGAAACAATCGCTCTTGCTTGGTCAACACTGTATCCAAACATGTTGATATTTTCTTCCACTGTTAGTTGTTTTCCACTCCCAAATCCTTTGAACAAATCATATGGCACACTATTGCAGTTTTCTCCAGTAATAGCATCTATGAGTTCATATTTGTTAAATCTATCTGGGACAAAGTCGGGAATAAGTTCTTCTCGCAATCTTTGATTCAATCTTGATTCTGGAACAATCGAAAGTATAACTCTCTTTAAATTATCAAAAGATCCTCCATCTTGAATCCAACCAAAAGTTCTACTCATTTGTAATTAACACCTCTCTTGTTTCTGATTCTGTGTTTATTAAATGATAACTGCTATTATTATAATTGCACTCTAAATTATGAACAGTATACTTTTTTGACCATTCTGTCAGTATAACATTTGTTTTACCTTTATGATTCAATACATTTGACATAGCAAATTTAATTCCTTTAGCAGACAAATCATCTAATAAATTGATTAAATCAATATCATCTTGAAAACTCCAGCCATTGAAGCCTCTTTTTCCATCATTGTACGAACCAGTGCTTATACTGTAAGGAGGGTCACAATACAATAAATCTCCTTTTCGGAGTATTGAATAATCAAAATCTCTAAAGTCAACACTGGAAAAATTATAATTATTAATTATTTCCATAAATGCTGATAGCCTTTTTCTTATTGAATCGTTAAAACTGCTTCTATTCTTTCCAAAAGGGTTATTAAATTCGTGACTTGAATTGAATCTTAATTGATAGTTAAAGCTATAGTTCATAAGAAGGTATAAGTCGAGGGGATCTTTATCAGAATTATTATAATAATCTCTAAAATTTAAATATCCTTCTAAATTTGTTTTACTTAATCCAAACTTCAAAATTTTTGAGTCAAGTATAGTTAGCAGTAAGTCATAGTCTATTTTTTGAAAAGATTTATATATGTCAATTAGATGATAGTTTACATCGTTGCAGTAAACTGTATTACAGTTTGTTGGGCTATAATTAATAGCAACATCAAGCCCACCAGAAAACAAATCCACAAAACAATTCGACTTGGGTAAAAGTGGAATTATTTGATCCAGCAATCGGTATTTGTTACCTATGTAGTTCATTGGACTTTTCAAATAAGCCATATTGCTACTCCTCCAAACTTATAAAATAGATTTGTTCCTTTAGCCCGATTTTATTGTTAGGGATTTTACTTTTATATCTTCTGTATGGATATTCATACAGCTTTACAGTTCCAAAATTATTAAAAAGAGAAATCATTTCTTTTGTGTCTAGTAACCCTTCATTGTTGTAACTGACTATTGCATATTTTGATTGAAGATTGTGAAATAAAGCCTCAAAAGCTTGTTTTACAGAAGACTTTGAGCAGAATGCTGATTTTTTATAGGGTCGCATTCCTGTTACACCATTAATAGATGGCATATCATATTTTGCTATTGTTTCAAGAATATGATAGTTTGCAGAATATTCCCTTTGATTATATGGGGTATCAATATATACCAAATCAAACTTTTGAGATTTGCATAGTTCTATTGCATCCATATTGTAAGATTCACAAGTTTCGTTACTATTGATTATTTCTATGGGATTGATTTGAAGTTGGTTATAAGTTCTTTTATCCCAATGTTTCAAATAGGCAGCATACACACCTGTTATATTTGCAACATATGGAACAGCAGATATTAAGCAAGCAAGCAAATAATAATATTCGCTTTCAGTTATTTTTTTGTTTTGCAACCATTTCTCAATTTGTTGTCTAATCGCATCTATTTTTAAAGCGTTATTTGGCTGAAAATACATTCGATTACATGAATCATTAGGTGTATAGTTTTTGTAAATAAATGCCGTACTTTTATCTATTTCGGTTGAAATGTTGTTTAGATATTCAAACACATCAATTCCAGCTAAACCATCAAAATTTGGAGTAGTATTTAACTCAGTCATCCCTCTAACAAGAACATAACTCATATACATGATATCGTTAGAAATTACTTTTTTTCCTTGCTTTTTAAAATGTTGAGATACTACACCGGAACCGCAAAATAAATCACCAACAATAGAAATATCATCATTTATATTTTCGCTTATAACGCTGTCAATTTGATTTAGCATTAAACTCTTTCCGCCAATAAAGCGCATAACATATCTCCTATTTTAATTCTTCCGTCTTGAAGGTCGTATAACCCTTGTAGTAGTAACTGTTGTCGATGCATTATATATACCGCACAGCTATATTACACTAATACTTCCCACTTGCCGTAGCGTTTGCCGTCAACTCTACGGATGTATTGTTTCTCTTTCAGAGAGTCTATAATGCGCTTTATGCTTCGTACAGACTTTCCTGTTTGTTCTGCAAGTTCAGCTTGCTTAATGGACGGGTTCTTTTTTATTAAATCTAACACGGCAAGTTCTTCTAAAGTACACTTCAAAGTGTCAATTTGGCACTTTGGCGTTTCGCTTTTGGCACTTTGGGAAGTGTTCTCATCCACAAAATCAACGTGCATATATCGATTTTTTAATTCGTAGTTTGTACCGAGTAGAAGGTTCGAAAAAAACAATTCCAAAAACTTTGTGGTGGAATGAATACCTTTTTGCAAATCGTTATAGTTTGCACGAACCAGTGCATTACGGAAATACCAAGAATTTTCCCGGAACGCATCATTATTGACACGGAACCCAAAGGTTTTTATATACTTAATCATAAACACGGCGGTGGCTCTGGTGTTACCCTCGCCGAAGGGATGAATCTGCCAAATATCCGATGCAAATTTTGCAAGGTGTTTCACTGACGCTTCAACCGACAGTCCCTCATAGGAAAACTTTTTTTCGGTGGCAAAATCATAATCCAAAGTGTCTTTTATGCTATTGAAATCAGCGTATATAACCGTTTCGCCGTTCAGTATCCATTCTTTTTTGGAAATGTTATACTGACGAATTTGTCCGGCGTGATTGAATACGCCCTCAAACAATCTGCGGTGAATGGTAACCCACTCGGCAGGAGAAAATTGAAACGCCTTTTCGCCCAAAAGCTTCGTTATTCTTGCAGATACAATATCTGCCTCTTTGGTTTCGTTTTCGATTTCTGTACGGGTGGTTCTCTGCTCATAATAGCTGTGAATACGCTTCTGAGCCTCATCGATGGTTATTTTACCCTCAATGTGATCCTTCGCAGTATCCAGCAGATATTCGGAGGTTTTCAGCCCGTCAACTGCCTGCAAACCGATAGCAGTTTGCCAAGCTTCGCTTTTTTCGGCTCTTTCAGGCTCGCCCTGCTTTATATATTCTTCAAGTTCAAATTGCCAATTCTTATCGAGCATATTTGCACCTCCGTTATTTATTATCCTTATCCAAAAGACCGTATGTCCGGTAGTAAGACAATATCGTTTGATATTGCAGTTTGTTTGTAAAAAGCTGGCGATAGGTAACGGTTTTCTCTTTGCCTTCAGCCTTGAGCACCGCCAATTTCTCTGTAACCGAGTCATACTGCACAAGAATGTCGGAAAGCATTTTTTCAAAAGCGTTTAATCGTTCTTCGTTCATAATGCGTACCCTTACTTATCTGCCGCAACGCCGGATTTCATCCAAGCGTCTACTTCGCTGACCTTGAATTTCCAAAGGCGTCCGATTTTTGCGGCGGGCATATTTCTTTTTTCTATCCAAGCGAGTACGGTGTCACGGCTGACTCCGAGGTATTCGCAAATTTCTTTCATTGAGTACCAGCGTTCGATGTTGGAATCCATAAATTATCCTCACTTTCGGGTGGTTATATTCATACAATTTTAGTATAGCATATTTTAGACTTAAAATCAAGGATTATTGCGGATTTATAACGGAAAGACAAGAAATCATTATAAAAGCGGAACTGTTTTTGTTACAGTTCCGCTTGGGAAAATTTGGTTGTTCATTGAAAAAGGTTGCCTATTGTTTCTTCTTCCTATTCGAGAAGCTGCCCTCAAGCCATTCTTCAAAATCCGCAAGAGTTATTTTACCGTCGGAGCATTCGTCACGCTTGGTCATTGCCTGATACTTCCACTTTTTGAAATCTGGTTCTTTAATCTGCCTTACACGAACACGGGCGGCATAGCGCTTGTAATACTTTTGATACAACGGAATGGCGGCATTGTCCGCCATTTTCTTTTTATAGTTCTCTTGTGCGGCTAAGTCTTGGCAATTGCGGGTTTCACCCTCGGCAATACGGTCGCAGTAGTTGGTGTCGTAATTGCCTTTCATAATGAAATACTTACCGCAGCGTTTGCACTTGCGCATTCCGATGTCGGACTTTAATAATTGTATCAGTTCAAACTCAATTTGCTGTTCAATACTTTCGCAAATACAGGTTTCGTACTCGTCGGCCTGCATTGCAAACAGGGCAATCATTTCCGGCATAGTAAAACCAAGCTTATCCAAATTCTTTTGAACACTCGGAGAGACTTCCGAAGCGGCAGCCATCTTGATATCCAAATCAAAATCAGTCTCTACACAGCCCTCAAGTACATTTTCCATCTGATGTTCGACCTCAACAATGCTGATGCTATGCACAATCGTTCGCTTTTGCTCTGTCGGCAATCCGTGCTTACGGCAGTAGCCTGCAAGTCTTGTTTTATGGCTAAGTTGATTGAAAAATCCGTCGCAAAAATTCTCGTCAAATGTCGCTTCGATTAAATACAATAGATTGTTTTGCAATTTTTTAAGATAGTGGTAATAGTCTGTCAACTCTTGCTCTGAACAACTAAGCAGAATAGGCGGAAATTCCGCTGTAAACAGCGAAGCTTCTATCAATGGCTTAAAGCGTTTTTGCGTTTCGGTTAAAGCCAAATAATAATACAATTTCTTTTCTTTTTCGGTCAGTAAAGATATATCACGACTTGTCTCATCAGGCAGGTCTTTTTTTGTGCGATTCAGGCATTCATTATACGCCGAATCAAAATCAGCATAGAGAAAATTCAAAATTCCTTCGCCCGGTGAAAAAAAGACAGAAGCGGTGTTCATCGGTGAGATATAAGCTCTGCTGTCGCCCATAGGAAGAAAGTCAAATGCAGAATTTATTTTTTGCGTAACGGCTCGCAAACGAGCAAGCGTATCGGCAGTATCCTGCTTAATTTGAGAAAGTTCACCATCCGATAAAGCAAATTCTTTTTTGCCGGTAACAGCCAAAGTAATCGCTTCTCGTTTATCGACTTCGATAGCGTTATACAGCTCAAGAAGTTTTGAGTAATTGTACTCGTTGTTCACGGAAAGTACGCAAGATTTTTCGTCGTTTGTTATGTGGCATCTGTTTGGAGCAAATCCAAAGTACACGGCACTGTATTTATCCTCTGTTTGGAGTAGGTTTTCTCTCATTGCCAAGACCTCCGTTTTAGAAAATGAGAATTTTCGAACAATTAGCAAATCTAAATCACTACAAAGAACATTATACAAAAGTATTGCCTTCGTGTCAATGCATAGCTATAATAAATTTGCAAATCAAAATTGTAATCAATTTGATTTTCTAAAACTGAATGACCGTCCGAATGGGATATGACTTTGCGATGACAGTCGGAGACGACGAAAGCGAAGCAACGCCGCTGAGATGGGGGCAGGGATAACAAAAACGACATTCGGGCAGAACGGCGAAAAGGCAACAGATAGAGTCCTCCTTTCAACTGTTGTCTCTTACATAGCCGTACATACTGTGCAGCTTTTTTCTCACAAAGGAGGTTAAGAAGATGAGAAAAACAGAATTGAAAGAGCTTTACAAGATGATGTTCCCAAACTATCCGGACATCGTCACGATAGCTCAGCTTCAACAAATGCTCGGCGTAAGCCGACACTTGGCATACGACCTGATTAACAACGGATATATCTCCGGCGTTAAAATCGGAAACGCTTTTAAGATTCCGAAAGTCAATGTCATCAATTATGTTATGGAAGAAGGTGTGAAGAATGCAAGTTGAAAAGCTGAAAACAATCGATGCGGACACGCTGCTGTCAACGCCGATAAGCAAGACTTTATTTGTGGTTGACGGCTTGATACCGCAAGGACTTAGTGTGCTTTCGGGTTCAAGTAAAATCGGCAAGAGCTGGCTTATGCTTTGGCTCGGTATTCAAGTGGCGAGAGGACAACCCGTGTGGGAATTTGAAACCAATAAGAGCGATGTGCTTTATCTCTGCTTGGAAGATACCTACGCAAGAATACAAAGCCGCCTGTATCAAATCATAGACGAAGCCCCGCCCGAACTTCGCATTGCCACAACAAGTTTTCAAATCGGCAACGGCTTGGAACAGCAAATCGAACAGTATCTTTCCGACTTTCCGAAAACAAAGCTTGTCATTATCGACACCTTTCAAAAGGTACGAGATTCAAAAAGCACCGGCGGAAAAAGCGGAATGTATGCAGGCGACTACGACGATGTAACGGCACTGAAAAATATTTCGGATAAGTACGGCGTTGCTGTCGTGGTTGTTCATCACGTTAGGAAGCTGAAAGATGTCAGCGACCCATTCAACGAGGTGTCAGGCTCCACCGGTATCACAGGTGCGGCAGATACGAATTTTGTTTTGAAGCGCAGCCGTGCCAATGAAATGGGAACGCTGCTTGCCACCGGTCGTGACATTGAATATCAGGAGATTACCTTGAAGTTTGACAACCGCAGTCGCTTGTGGGAGTTGGTCGAGCGAAAGGATATGGAGGATATTCACCGTGAAGAAATTCCGAAGTTTATTTTCCGGCTGGTTGATTTTATTTCGGAACATAAAGAGTGGCAAGGCACTGCAACGGAACTTTTAACGCAGATAAACGAAACCGAGGTTACACCAAATGTTGTGACCAAAATGCTTGCCAGATTTTCTTCGGAAATTTTTCAGCCGCAAGGCATCGAATACAAAACAAAACGCACCGGCACAAGCCGACTGATTCGCTTAAAAAAGTGTGACGGCAATGACGGCGATGACAATAAATCCGCTATATAGGAAAAAGTCGTCACAGCCGTCACTATCGTCACTTTTTAAGAAAGTGGATATAAGGCTATACAGGTAATGCCAATCCGTAAGGATAGCGAGCATAGGTTTTGTGTTGCCTTTGAAGCGGACAAAACCGGCGGCAATTTGCCGAAAGGGACTTGCCGCCCCTGTAACCCCGATTATACAGAGAAAGGAATGAAAATATATGAGACAAAGAACAACTGCAATTAATATTCTAGTGACTGAGGGAGAGAAAAGAAAAATGGAAACTGCCGCTAAAAAATGCGGACTTTCGCTCTCTGCTTACCTTAGAAAACTCGGATTGGGCAAGGAAGTTCAGGCAACCTTGCCGCAGGAATTTTACGAAGCTTACCGAGGTTTGACCTCACTTCGTGACAATTGGAAGTCGCTTTCCGAAGCCAATGTAAATGCAAACTTCAACGATGTTGTTAGCAAATTTTTGAAGGCTTACCACTCAATCGGTGAGCCGGAAAGCGCAAGTGATTCGACGTGGCAGTAACAAAAATATGGGCTATAACCGACAGCGTCAGCCGTGTTTTAAGCTATGCGGCGAACCCGGACAAGACGATTTACAGCGATATTTGCAAGGCACTTCACTACGCAAGTGACGAGCGAAAAACTGTAATCGGTGAAGAAAAAGCCATGTATGTGACAGGCGTAAACTGCACCGCAGAAACTGCTTTTGCCGAGATGAATGCGGTACAAGAACGCTTTGATAAGGCAGTAGGTAATGTGGCTTATCACGCATATCAGAGCTTTAAGACAGGCGAAGTCACACCGCAGCTTGCCCACAAACTCGTCGTAGAGCTTGCCAAAAGAATGTGGGGCGATCAGTACCAAGTGCTGGTCGCTACGCACTTTAACACCGGCACATATCACAATCATTTGGTCATCAATTCGGTGAATATGTGAAACGGTAAGAAGTTTAACTGCAACGAGGGAGCGTACTGGAAACTGCGCAGTATTTCCGATGAGCTTTGCAAAGAAAACGGTTTGACGGTCATTAAAAATCTTAAAGGAAAGACACCACGCAAGCTGTACTTTGCGGAAAAGAACGGCGAGCCTACCCGTTACAATTTAATGCGTGAGGCGATAGATAAAGCACTTTCGATGAGTACAAATCCCAAAGCTTTCACCTATGTTATGAAACAGCTCGGATATGTAATCGACCTAAACCCATATCATAAGTACGCCACTATTCGCTCTGTTAACAGCAAGAAAGCAACTCGTTTGTACCGTTTGGGAGAAACCTATGACCGAGATGCCATTTACGACAAAATGAGAGATACACTGCAAAATAACTGGCAGGAAGCTTACCGCTTATACAATGAGTTTACCGCAAAAAAGAACTTCGATGTAACAATTCAAAAGGCTTATTTTGTTAAAGGCAACTTAAAAACCGCAAAAAAGATTACAGGACTTACGGCGTTGTATTTCAGATATTTATATCTGCTCGGCGTGCTGCCGAAGAATAAAAAGCACAAGCCGTTATCGCCCGAAATGCGTGAGGCTTGCCGTTGGCTTGACCGCCACACCGCACAGGTACAGCTCATTTGCGACAATCACTTAACCGATATTTCCTCTGTGGAAGTATTTATAAAAAACACAGACTCAGAAATAAAACTCATATCGGATTACCGCAAAATGCTCTACCGAGATATTGATTCTTGCCACAATCCCGACGAACAAGCAGAACTTGTTGCCAAGCGAGATGACTGCACAAAGGCTTTGGCTCAGCTCCGAAAGGACAAAAAGACAGCGGCAAGAATTATAGATGACAACCCTAAAATCAAAGAAAACATTCTCATAGAGGAGAATATGCGAAGCCGATATTTCGGACTTAATAAATCAAGAAAGAGAGGATACGAACGATGACAAAACGAAAATCGGATTTTACTTTGCCGACACATTCGTTGGACAATTTATTTTCTACGCAGACAGAACGGGACGATGCCAATCTGGAGCGAGTGCAAAATATACCGCTGCGTGAGCTTCACCCTTTTAAGAATCACCCCTTTAAGATATTGAACAACGAAGGAATGGGGCGAATGATTGAAAGCATACGCAAGGTCGGCACAATAACTCCGGCACTTGCAAGACCGCTGCCTGACGGTGGCTACGAGCTTGTATCAGGGCACAGAAGGCTTGCGGCGTGTCAGGTGCTGGGGATTGAAACAATGCCTGTAATCGTCCGTGAGATGTCAGACGACGAGGCAATTATTGCAATGGTGGACGCAAATTTGCAAAGAGAAACAATACTTCCCAGCGAAAAAGCATTTGCCTATAAGATGAAGCTGGAAGCGATAAAGCATCAAGGTATAGCTTCTCGCCAAGTTGGCGAGAAGCTATTGAGTATAACGCAAGTGAGCAAGGACAGCGATGATAGTGAGCGACAAATCCAGCGCTATATCCGCTTAACTTACTTAATTCCCGAACTGCTTTCAATGGTAGATGATAATAAAATCGCTTTCAACCCTGCGGTTGAAATCTCCTACCTTGACCGTGACGAACAGCTCACTTTGCTTGACGCAATCAATATGAACGACTGCACGCCGTCCCACGCACAGAGTATTCGGCTTAAAAAGCTGTCTCAGGAGGGTATACTGGACGACCAGATGATTTATGCGGTGATGATAAACCAACAAGAGCAGACAAAATTTAAACGCGATGATTTGAAAAAATACTTTCCGGCAGGTATATCGACGAACAAATCCGTCGGACATCATCAAGGACCTTGAGCTATTAAAGCGACAGAGCGAACGAGGCCGTGATGCACGCTGATTCATATTGATACGAATGCGGCGAAACAAATCGCACAGTGTAGAAAACGCCAAACCGATGCTATACTCGTCGGTTTGGCGTTCTGTTCTGTAAATAAAATTTCAGAAGGCAAAACTAAATAGTAGTAGGACACTTATCTGTGAAACACAACCATTATTATGCCGTACTTAATTACAAAAATTCCGAAGCCAAGTGAAAAAAAGGTGGGTTTCATTGAGACTGACCGAAAAAGTCAACAAGCACAAAGCGTAAGCCGAACTTGCCAAGCTTAGAGCAGAATTTGAAATTCCAGGGGAGGTGGGCAATTTAAGCATCGATATGCTGTTTGGCGATTATCTTCTTGAATGGCTGGAGATTACCATAGGTCGGCTGGCTATAGCGCAACATATTCTTCTTATCCGGAACTCATCAAAAGCGTAATACAACCGTATTTCCGCAAAAAGAAACTGACGCTCCGCGAGCTTGAAGCAAAGAATTTGCAGATGTTTATGCTTGTGTCCTCCCTTTATATATTTTTTATCAACCGATTCCATTCGTCAAGTAATTTCACTTTATTTTGAGACACATATTTTTTTGCAATTTTTTCTTTTTTACGATTATTTAAGGAACCAGTAGTCTCTAAAGTTTTTAGGGAAATAAATATTTCCTTACCACTATAAGATGCATGTATATGAGGGAAAAACATATGATTATTTTCATTCGTATGAAAATAAAATGTAACACCATCTTTTTCAGCGTATCGATATGCGTTGTTTGGTGATTTAACTTCAGAATACATAACCGAATATACATCAGAAGAAATCTCTTCACCTTTTTCGATTGGAAACATGCCTTTACTACTAATAGAATACAATTGTCCATATAATTTATTAAATTGGTGATCATAATATTCAAGCAGTTTAAAAAGTGAGTTCCAAAAATTATCATTAGATAACTTATGGTATTTAATGATACCAAGAGTTTTTCTACATACATTATTCATATAGATAATCTTGATATTACTTGAGAATATGTTATTCATGGTAATTACTCCTCAAACTACTAAATAAAGGGAAATCCGATTTCAGATTTCCCTTTGGCGGAGATGGTGGGATTCGAACCCACGGGCCGGTTAAGGCTACACGCATTTCGAGTGCGGCTCGTTATGACCACTTCGTTACATCTCCTGATATTATTTTAACAGCCTCAAAAGGCCTTGGCACCCCCTGAATAATCTAGGGGTTTTGTGTGTTTATCATCAATCTTTACATACTCTTTAAGCCTTTAAAATCGAGGTTTAGGCGTATATCGTATTTTTGATATATACAGGATACACAACAAAAAACATTTTTATTGCAGTATTTGTTGCAGTACAAGACCTGACTTCACAAAGTAATCATAGCTTTGGTCGACATGCTGTCTTTCGTACTCTGCAAATACATCACAATATGTATTTAATGTTGTGCTTATGTCTGTATGACCGAGTATCTTTTGCAATACTGTTGCGGGCATACCCGATTCTATGCATCTTGTTGCATATGTATGTCTTAGCATGTGCTGATTAACATGCAAGCCTTTACTTATATTGTGCTTTTCACAAAGCCGTTTTATTTCGCTGTTAACTTGGCTTGTAGCTATAAGTGTACCACGCTTGTCTAAAAAAATCAAGTTATTTTTATTATTTTTTGCTTCGGACAATGCCGTTTCTAAGATTTTTTTTGCAAAATTGTTTAACATTATAGTACGCTCGCCTGCTTTTGTCTTAGTAGATTTGCCAAGCTTAGGCTTTCCATTTTCGTCACAGGTTATAGTCAATTCCGTTTTTAATAGATTATTTTCCAGATCTACATTGTCGATAGTCAGTGCATTAATCTCCCCCATCCGCATACCTGTATACATACTCAATAACATTTGATAGCGGTACAATACCTTCGGCGAGCTAAGAACTTTTATAAGCTGCTTTTGTTCATCTATTGTAAACGCTTTAACCTTTTTATCCGGCTTGTCTGATTTCGGAGGTTTAATATACTCAGCAACATTTGTGTTTATTATTCTAAGCCTAATAGCTTCTTTGAGCGTTGATTTCAACAAACCGCAAATTTTTATTATCACAGAATTAGAATACTCTGTAATTGACTTGTAAAATTCTATAACATTATTTTCGGTTATTTTTTGTATCGGTATGTTTGATATATGATATTTTTTGTATTGCTTTATGGTTGACAACTTGCGATAATATGTTGATTCTGATATTTCATTAAGCTCATAGCTTTGTTTTGCCATTTGTTCCATTAGCTCAACAAGAGTTATGCTATCCTTGTTCGGTACTTCCCTACCACCTAATTCCCTTTTAAACTCGTCAATTTTAGCCTTGACTTCTTTTCTTGTTTTTCCGTATTTGGTTACACGCTTTAATCTGCCGTCAGCTTGCACTCCTGCTGTTATTTGTCCGACCCATAATTTTTTCTTTTCATTATAAAAATATGTGCCGTCACCGTTTGCTCTGCTTTTCGGCTTTCCCCTTTTTTGATTTTCCATATGTTATTTATTCCTCCTATTTCTTGACATACAAAATTTGTTATGCTAAAATAAAAGGGCAGAATTAGCCCTTTTCCGACTTTGGGTTTGATTCGCATTGCCTCTGAGTGTTGGTAGCACTCAGGGGCGTTTTTATTTACTTGTTATATCTTTTTATTTCAGTTTGTAACAGCCCGCATTCTAAACAAAAAGCACCAGTATCATCACTGTTACCACCGCATTTAGGACATTTCCATGTTTTATTTTCCGCGTTATTAGATGACTCCATTAATTTTTCATATTTATTTGACAAGCTCAACTTTTCTTCTTTAGGTTTTTCAGCTTTCACTATTTTATCAACCTTGCATTTATCTGTTCCAACTTTTACAATACTTTGATTTTCTAAATGTTCCAGTATCGTTGCAATGGAATACATAATACAAAAGAATACAATTGATATTACAATCAATCCAATTACTAACCCTGTGTTAAAGTCAGTTTGAAATGTATTATAATCAACCTTAGGATAAACATCACCTGCAAAAATACTTAAAATAATGTTTAACACCAACACTGTTATTGATACATATTTCATTATTACTGATTTCATATTATTTCCTCCTTGTTGACATTAACCTCAAAATGTCGTATAATAAATTTGTCGAGATATGGGAGTAAAAACCGTATCTTGTAATTTCCTTTACTAGTTTTTATCTAGTAAATGCTTATCCAAAATCCTCGTTGAGTGGCGGCTCAGCGGGGATATTT
The DNA here is from genome assembly GCA_900545345.1 of uncultured Ruminococcus sp. Lineage (GTDB taxonomy): Bacteria > Bacillota > Clostridia > Oscillospirales > Ruminococcaceae > UMGS1601. The sequence continues at coordinate 12,095 of UQYQ01000003.1, read as the reverse complement.
ATTTAGTTGTATTTATTCTTCATCATCTGTACCATTAGGCAATTCATTAGAAACTTCATTTATGGATAAACTTTGATTGTATTGTTCTGCTAACATAGTTCTATTAAATTCAGCTGACGGCTCGTGCTTGTACACTAAATTTTCAATTTCATCCATTGATACTCTGAAAAATTCCTTACGCAAATTAACTTTATTAACTCGCTTATCATTTAATTCTTTATGTAATGTATTTTCTAAACTTACGGCGTCATTTGAAAAAATAAAGCTGTGAACATCAAAGCTAAATGGAACAGAAGCATCTCCAAGCTCTTTTACTCTATCCATTGGCTCTAATCGTCTAGTCATACCCACTTTAAAGACATTTTCACCGAACGAACCTAAATTGCTGATAATATAAACATACCCAGCTTTTCCATTCTGCAATTTTACTATTTCTTCTTTTTTATCTTCCACAGATTCTAACTGTTTCTTCAGCTCCGCTATTCTTTCTAAAAGCTTTTTCGTCTTATCATCATCTAAAGTTGTATCAACCTGAGCCGTTAATGTTTCTATTTCCGATTTGTATTTGGATTCTTCTTTTTCAATTTGCTTACGCTGATTTTCTAACTGCTTTCGTTCCTCGGCTTCTTGTCTCATTTGTTCTTTTAAAGCTCTTTGCTCCTCTTTTATACGCTCTTTTTGAGTATAATATTCATATTCTACTTTCACAGCTTCTATAAACAAATATTCTATTTCACCAATAAACTTTTTCATTGTTGGGGCAATACTTTGATTTCCGTCAACAGCTATAGCTAGGTATCTTGTAGTAATCTCTTTAATATCCTCTAAGGATGTTTCTAACTTTCCATATTTTAAAGCGTACAACACATTTTGCAGTTCAGCCTCAAGAGCAATGACCATAAGCTTGTATATCGCTACATTTGCTTTAGTTGTATATCTGCCCTCATATCTATTAAATGACTGTTGAATATCCTTTTGCAATTGTGTATATTTACTTTTTAACTGCTTAACATTCATACAATTAAGCTTCATCTCTATAACAGGAGAAAGTTCTGTGTTGGCTATTGACAATAATTTTTCATCTATATCATCATTACCGTATTCATATTCTTTTATTGCATATTTAAAGCTCTTGTAAATCTCTTTTAGCTTGTCAACCTTTTTAGCATTAGATTCAATAGTCTTTATGGATTTTTCGTATTCTGCTTCTTTTTCTTTTACTAAAAGCTCTTTTGTTTCTATTTCACTATTAATTTTTTCTAACTTGTCCGAAGATTGTTTTAACTTTTCTTTCATTTCTAGCTTTGCTGAATCTTCTGCTTGGGCTTTAATTTTTTTGTATAATTCATCTTTTGCTTCTTGAATTTGATTATATTCATTTTGACATACCGTTTTTTTGCTATTTAGATTTTTTATTGATTCCTCTAAATCCTTTTGCATTTTATCAATGTATTCTTTGTTGTTATCGTCAATTTGTTTGTTTCTAATGTATAGATAAACACCCAAAATTAACGGTACAATTAACACCGACAAAGCAAAACATATACATATAATGGCTGTTGGACACTTTTTTCTTGTGTCTATAATTGTGGTTAATTTGTCCATAGTTTTCCTCCTGTTGACATTTAGTAAAAAATGCCATATAATATATTTTGTCGAAATGCAGGTGAAAACCTATGTTTCAATTTATCCTTGCTAGTACTCACAATACTAGCAGGGATTTTTTATTTATAATATATTTTCAATTATTGCATAATTATTTTTTATTATCCATATAATTCTCCTAATGACATACCACTAATCTTAGAATAAGATAAATTATCAATAACCTTATAATTCTCTTCTGTTATATAATAATAATCATTTTGAGCGAAGTCAATTGCTACAGTAGCCATTGATTCACTAATATTAAAACAATTTACATAATCCTTTACTGACTTTAACTTATATCCATTAACAATAGGTATAGGACATAATACGTTTCTTGCGAAACAATCTGCTTCTTTTTTGAAAACAGAATCATCTTTTTTATGATTTAAAACAATATGTGCTAATTCATGTGCTAAAGTAAATCTAATTGTTGTTTCACTTTTTCGTTCATTATAACACACTATAAATTTTGGACACGATTTACTATCTTTACGAATAGTAAAACCATATTCACTTGAAGCATAATTTTGATAAAAATCTTCAAAAGTAATTCCCATTCTATCTGCCATTTGTGAATAGGTCATAATTATAACATTTCCCATATTTTCTAAAATTGATAAAACATCTACTCTAGGATAATTTACATCATGTGTGAATAAAGTTCCATATGCAGCATTTGTTGCTTTGCTATAATCGGGTAATTCAGTCATCAAATTCCTCCTTGAACATGACACGTGCCATTTCAAGGAGTTTTTTTCTTTTTTCAGGTGACATTTTTTTTGCATTCCTATTAAGAATTACTAATTCCTCTGGCAAACGCTCAGTTTCGTTGTCTCCGCGTAACAAATAATCAACTGTTACACCAAAATATTCTGCTAATTTTAAGAGGGTTTCGTAATCTGGCTGTCTTTTCCCATTTTCGTATAAAGACATCGTACTTTCTGCTACATTAACAACTGAACCAAGTTCTTTTAACGATATGCCTTTTTCTTTTCTTAATTCTCTAAGCTTCTCCATGAAAACCCCTCCTTTCACATATAATATAACATTTGCAAAACGCAAAGTCAACTTTTTTTGCAAAATGTAAAGAAAATTTCGAAAAGTGCTTGACATATTGCAAAGATTATGTTATATTACCATTAAAGTCATTGCAAATTGTAAAGAACGGAGGTGAAATTATGAGAGAATATTTGTTAACTTTACGAAAAGCAAGGAATTTAACGCAACAACAACTCGCTAAAAAACTTGACATTTCGCCATGTTATTATAATCAAATTGAAAAAGGGGAACGGCAAAAAAATATGGATATATCAATAGTTAGCAAACTATCAACTATTTTTAATGTATCCGTTAATCAGATTATTGAATTTGAAAAACAATGGTTTCAAAATTCAAACGTTGTAACAGAAAGGACAAGTGATTAACATGAACGAACTAATCAAAATCAATTATGAAACATCAGACTGCCCAACAGTAATGGGTAGAGAACTTCACAAGGCATTAGAAGTAAAAACAGCATATAAGGATTGGTTTCCTAGAATGTGCGAATACGGATTTACAGAGGGTGAGGACTTTAGCTCATTTTTGAGCGAAAGTACAGGCGGTAGACCAAGCACCGACCACGAGCTAACAATCCCAATGGCAAAAGAAATCTGTATGCTTCAAAGAACAGAAAAAGGCAAACAATTCAGACAATACTTTATTAAAGTAGAGGAAGCTTGGAACAGCCCTGAAATGGTTATGGGCAGAGCACTAAAACTAGCTGAGCAAAAGCTTGACAAAATAAAGTCTGAAAACTTTATGCTTGAAGCTAAAATCAAAGAGGACAAGCCTAAGGTACTTTTTGCAGATGCAGTAGAAACAGCTAACACATCAATACTTGTTGGAGACCTTGCTAAGCTTATCAAGCAAAATGGTGTTGATATAGGTCAAAAGAGATTATTTGAATATCTTCGTAAAAATGGATATTTAATTAAAGGTGGAAACAGCAAAAATATGCCTACCCAAAAATCTATGAAACTAGGTTTGTTTGAAGTCAAAGAACGCACTATAACCAATCCTAATGGAACAATTCGTATTACAAAGACACCAAAGGTTACAGGCAAGGGTCAAACATATTTCGTTGATAAGTTTTTAAGCAAAAAAGGTGCATAAAAACATTCAAAAAGTAGTCAATCTTTATGGATTGAAATTAATAAAGGAGGTGTAACCATGAACATATCAGTAACACAGGACTTAAATCTTGATGAAGAAATCGCTAAGGCTAAAGAGTTGTTAGAACTACAAGCTAAAATAGCGGACGAAGCACACATGCTAAGATTTATAACAATCAAAGAGTTCATGAAGATGTCAGGTTGGAGTCAAACTACAGTACAAAACTTATATAATCGCCCTGATTTTCCTTGTTGCGATTATGGCAAAGAAAAAATAGCTGAAATACACGCTTTAATTAAGTTTTTCAGCATACCAAGACGAAAGTGAAAGGATTGATAAAAGATGTCCGACACAGCAAAAATGCTGTTGCTGACAGCAGGATTTATGATTTTATCCGTATTAGCGGTGATTTTTAAAAGCGTGTTGCTTTTGTGTGTGACAGTAGCTGTTGCATCATCATTTACAACAGCATTAGTCCACGAACCGTACAAGGTCATAAGTGTAACACCTAAAAATAAAAACATTGAGGTTAAAGGATTGGAGGACAAGCAGTGAGTAATAAGTTAAAGGACAAGCTAAGAGAGTTTTTAGACTTGTTTGGGATTGAGATTGAGGAGGATGAGAATGAAAGGCTTTAAAGGATTTGACAAAGATTTTAAGTGCAGAGACAAGCAGTATGCCGAGAACACTACATTCGAAGAAAACAAAGCGGAAATCTGTAATAGCGGTATGCACTTTTGCAAAGAACCGTTTGCGGTGTTTAATTACTATGCTCCGTGTGATGATAACGGTAACTTGAATAGATTTGCAGAGGTTGAAGCACTTGACGAGACTAAAACAGATGATAATCAAAAGTATTGTACTAAAAAGCTACATATAGGAGCAGAGTTAAGTTTTGGCGACTTTATCAAGGCAGGAGTTAAAATTATCTTAGACCGTGCTAAAAACAACACAGAGGCTAACACAGGCGACTACTCAGCAAGCACTAACACAGGCTACCGCTCAGCAAGCACTAACACAGGCTACTGCTCAGCAAGCAAAGTTGAGGGCAAAGAGAGTGTTGCAATGGCTATTGGCTATGACAGTAAAGCATCAGGAGCATTAGGATGTTGGATTGTATTAGCAGAGTGGGATGATAATGCAGAGCATATTATCAGAGTAAAATCGCACAAGGTAGACGGCAAAGTTATTAAGCCAGATACATTTTACAAGCTTAAAAATAACAAATTTGTAGAGATTAAGGAGGACAAGTAAAATGGAAGAAGAGCAAAAAGAAAACAATGAAAAGCGTGCAAAAGGATTGACTATTTGCAAAGCAACAATAATTGAAGTAGGTGCATTACTTACAAAGGCAACATTTGTGGGTGAGCAATTAGGATTGACTCATGGTGAATCAATAACCCTTTTAATTGATGAACTTAAAAGATATTGTGAAAGCCCTGAATTTGCTAAATGCCAAGCAAAAGACCAAAAGAAAAAACCCTGCCCGGAGTCGCAATCCGAACAAGGCTAAACAAAAATATTTCTATAAAAATGATACCATGAAAACAGAGGAAAGTCAAGAGGTGAAATAGATGGGCTACTTAGTATCGGTAGATGTAGTTCCCGACACACGCTGCGAAGAACAAGAAGAATATGAAGCGGAGCTTATCGAAAACGGACAGGCAGTCAGATGTACTGAGTGCGGAGAGTTGTTGGAGAAGGGTGATAGAGGCTTTGAAGAATATCTCTGTGAGAAATGTGCTGAAAAAGATGTAAAAAGCATGCTTGATTATCTTCAAGAGGTTGCAGATAACACGGATTGCAAAAGGAAAAATGACTTGCAGACTATAAAAGATTTTTGCAATACATACGATGATATATTTAAAGCATTTTTGCTTGGTGAGGTGATAGAAAATGAAATTTAGAGCATTAACGGCTAGTGAAATAGAATGTAGAGTGGCAACAGTATCTGAAAAAGGAGTATCACTGTTATTGTATAAAGACGCTCGATGCGATATGAGAATATTAGACGAAACAGTCGGAGCTGAAAACTGGGAGCGTGAGCATTATGAGTGTAAGGGCAATTTGTTTTGCAGAGTGAGTATAAACATCAATTACAATGACAATGCGATGCCAGCAGAATGGGTAAATAAGAGCGATTGCGGAAGCGAGAGTTATACAGAAAAAGAGAAAGGCGAAAGCTCAGACAGCTTCAAGCGTGCTTGTTTTAACTGGGGTATCGGACGTGAATTGTATACTGCTCCGTTTATTTGGATAGACGCAAGCAATGTTAATTTGGTTGATTACAATGGAAAAAAGACCACCAGAGATAGATTTTCGGTAGCAGATATAAAGATTGAGGACGGCAGAATAACAGGTCTGATAATCCGTAATGATAAAAAGAAAATGATTGTATACGAATATCCCAAAGCTGATATACCCAAAGAAAAACCAACGGATTTGATTAATGCATTAGAGGCAAAGACTATTCGTGAGGGAATTAAAAGCTTACACATTGTCGAAACAGCGTTTTTAAATCGTTTTAAAGTAGATAAAATAGAACAGATGACTAAGGCTGATTACAATATGGCAATAGCAAAATTCGAGGATATGAGGATAAAACAAGCTAAAACTCAGTAACCCATATAGGGAGGAGAGAAACTAATGAACGTACAGGAAAGACAAATCTTGAAGAATGAAATATTAGCTGAATTAAGAGCAGAGGGTTTAATTAAAAAGAAAGTAAATCCGCTTAAAGAGGTTTACGAAAAATGGTTTAAACAACAAAACGGAACAACTCTCTGTGATGGAAAAATGAGAATGGAAGATGTTTTTGAAATCAGTCATGCATGGAAGATATGGGATTACATAAGATCTATGACTTGCCGAATTGTAGGCGTGACAAGGGTCGAACAGCTTCCCACAGACAGTAAAACTGTTGAGATATGCGAAAAGCTTTGTCAGTTTGTTTATGATTTAGGCAAGGAGTATAAAAGTGATGAATAGCATCCTCAAAACCGAAAAGGAATGCATAGTCTGCGGTGCAGTGGTTAATCTGCACCTGCATCATATATATTTTGGACGAGGTGTGCGTGAGATAAGCGACCGAAACGGCTTTACATGTTGGCTGTGCGGTTATCATCACAACCAAAGCAGCGAGGGCGTCCACGGAAAAGACGGTCACAAGCTTGATATGTACTTAAAGCAGACTTGTCAAAAAGAGTTTGAAAAAACTCATACACGAGATGAATTTAAAAACTTGATAGGAAAGAGTTATCTATGATAGGACTTTTTAAAGCAAAACTGAATACATTGTCTTTTGCTCCGGACGGGACTCCGCTTGTTATGCTGACCGTTGACAAGGACAGCCGAATAGCTATAAAGCAGATAGTTGACGAACTGGACAAAGAGAATACATATAGCTTTGAAGTGTCAAAGCCGAGCAAAAGAAAAACACTCGACCAGAACTCGTATTTATGGGTTTTATGCGACCGAATAGCAATGCGTATACACACTACTAAAGAAGAGGTTTACAAGGGTGTTATCAGAGATGTAGGCACAAATGATATTTTGTGTATACAAAATCAGGCTGTAGACAGATTCTGCGATAACTGGAGTAAAAAAGGGTTAGGTTGGTTTTGCGAGCGAACGGACAGCAAAATTGACGGCTGTACAAATGTAATCTGCTATTACGGCACAAGCTGTTATGACAGAGAGCAGATGTCAAGGGTGATTGAAGAAATAGTAAACGAAGCAAAACAATTAGGAATAAGCACGGAGGTTAAAGGATATGGGGGCTACTAAAATTACACGCTGTGAAGCTTATGAAACTAACACGGAACATAGACAAAGTCTCAAACAAAAAATATTACTGCATATGAGCGTTGCGGAAAATCTGAAAGAATTTAATGAAAATCACAAAGATTGTGGACTTATAATATCAGACTGTGGAAGACCATATGAAAAAAGTGATAATTATGATATTTGGTGCGCATCGGAATTTTGTGAGCTTTTTGACTGCAAGCTCACAACAGTACGCCCTCGATTGAGCGAGTTAAAAGCGGAGGGCAAAATAGAGGCAGTAGGTATAACAAACGACTATGGAATCAGAGAAGCTACATACAGGCTTAGAAAGGATGATGAAATTGCTTAACAGAGTAATATTAATGGGCAGAATCACGCAGGATTTAGAGCTGAAGCAAACACAGAGCGGCAATGCTGTTTTGTCATTTACAGTTGCGGTAGAACGCAACTATGCACCGCAGGGACAGGAAAGACAGACAGATTTCATCAGCTGTGTTGCATGGCGTCAGAAAGCCGAATTTATCAACAATTATTTTGCAAAGGGCAGAATGATTGCTATTGAGGGAAATCTGCAAACAAGGACTTATGATGACAAGAACGGCACAAAGCACTATGTAACAGAGGTTGTTGTCGATAACGTATCTTTCACGGGCGAGCCTAAACAGCAGAGCGGACAGGCTCAGGAAACGGCTGAACCTATAGGAAATCTTGACGACTTTGAGGTTGTTATCTCTGATGATAATCCACCGTTTTAGAAATCAGGAGGTAACATATGAAAAGCGGAATCGAATATTTTTCGCTTGATTGTCATCAAGATGACAAAATCGATCTGATTGAAGCAGAATTTGGACTGACAGGATTTGCGGTAGTCGTTAAGCTTTGGCAGAAGATTTATGCAGGGCAAGGTTACTACTGTGAATGGACAAAAGAGGTTGCATTGCTGTTCGGTAAGAAAATAGGACTGGGTGGCAATACTGTTTCTGAAATAGTGGATGCTTCAGTCAGAAGAGGTATATTTGACAGAGAACTTTATGAAAAGTATTCTATCCTTACGTCAAAAGGGATTCAGAAAAGATACTTAGAGGCAGTCAGCCGCCGCAAAAAAGTTGAAGTCAAAAAAGAGTACCTCTTAATAAACTGCGTCCAAAATTATAAAAATGTTGACATTTTGAGCGAAAATGTATACAGAAATCAAAAAAATGCATACAATTCTGAACAAAGTAAAGTAGAGGAAAGTAAAGTAAAAGAAAGTAGAGTAAAGGAGAGGAATGAGCCTGACAGCTCATCTCAAAAGCAGAAACCCACAAGGCATAAATATGGAGAATACAAACATGTCTTATTAACTGATGAGCAATACACGAAGCTTATTAACGATTACTCAGAACCAATCGTCAAGGAGTATATCAAGAAAGTTGATGAGTATTGTCAGCAGTACGGAAAGAGTTACAACGATTACAACCTAACAATAAGAAAGTGGTTGAGAAAGGACGGTAAAAATGCAGGCAATAAACAGTGTGATAAGCAGTCTGAATATCATAACGAATGGAACGGAACAGTCCTTTGATCCTAAAAAGCATGAACAACACAGAGTTGATTTATATAATCAGACAAAAGGCAGTTTGAAAGGCTTTGATTGTCCTGACTGTATGAACAGAGGAAATTTTGCTTATCTCTATACGGAAAACGGATATTGTGAAATGGTTTTAAGGCCTTGCAAATGTATGAAGATACGAGAGAGTCTGCACGCAATAGAGAAAAGCGGTTTAAGCGATGTGATGAAAAAGCTTACCTTTGACAGCTTTAATGCCTCGACCGACTGGCAGGAATATATAAAAATCAAAGCTAAATCGTTTGTTAAAGACGGAAAAGGAAACTGGTTTTACATCGGCGGACAGGTCGGATGCGGTAAAACTCACATCTGCACAGCGGTTACGATATCTTTATTCATGCAGGGAAAAAGCGGTTTGTACATGCTTTGGCGAGATAAAACTGCGGAGCTTAAAGGACTTATGAACACAGACAGCTATGACAAAAAAATAGAGGAGCTGAAAAAAGCAGAGGTTTTATACATAGACGACTTTTTAAAAACTCCGAATAATAACAAGCCTACAAGTGCAGACATAAACCTTGCATTTGAAATACTAAATTACAGGTATATAAACAAGCTGATAACTGTCATATCTTCAGAATGGATTTTATCTGAAGTCATAGACTTTGACGAAGCGACAGGTTCAAGAATTAAAGAGCTTACAGGAGATTATCTGCTGACCGTATCAAAAAGCAGTAAGAAGAACTACAGGCTGAGAGGTGCGTACAATGATTAGGTTTGCAGTATACGGCGAGCCTCAGGGCAAAGCAAGACCAAGATTTAATACTAAAACTCGAACGGCATATACACCAAGCAAGACGGCTGAATATGAAAAAGAGGTTGCAATGGCATATAGGATTGTTAGCAAAAGCAGAAGATTTGACGGAGCTGTGGCACTTGATATAAACGCATATTTTGCTATACCTAAGTCTACGTCTAAAAAGCGGGTTGAACAGATTTTAAAGCAAGATATACGTCCAACAAAGAAGCCAGATATAGACAATATAGCAAAGATTATTATTGACGGCTTAAATGGCATTGCTTATGAAGATGATAAGCAAGTTGTAAGTGTTAGTATTGATAAATATTACAGCAGCGAACCGAGAGTTGAGGTTGAGATTATGGAGGTAAAGCAATGGAACTAGAATATACACAAACGCAATGCGTATTTAAAGAAAGCGGAAAATGTGCATTGCTGACGGAAACCGACTGCGTTAATTGCAGTTTCGGCAAGACAAAAAAACAGTATGTTGAAGATAATGACAAAGCAATAAAGCGGTGCAGAGAAAAAGGCTTATGTTACAACTGCAAATACAGAAAGCATAAATGTCATTTAAGTACTGAGAAATTCAGAGAGGCAAGTTTTCAAGGCGGAATGTGGGGTGCGTAAAGTAATGAAACAATATTGCAGATACTGCTCACACTGCATTCAAGCCTAGAACACCAAGAGAGCCGATTACTGCGTTACCGCAGATTACATTTGAAGAATTAGAAGGTGAGATATGACTTTTATCGATTTGTTCGCCGGAGTGGGAGGCTTTCGCAAAGGTTTGGAACTCGCAGGACATAAGTGCTTAGGATTCTGTGAGTATGACAAATTTGCGGTGCAGTCCTATAGAGCAATACACGAAACGGAAGGAGAATGGTATGCAAGAGACATACGAGAAGTACGAGCAGATGACATTCCCGGAGCTGATATGTGGTGTGCAGGATTCCCCTGTCAGGACATCTCAGTTGCAGGAAAACAGCTCGGATTTAAAGGAAAGCGTTCAAGCTTGTTTTTTACAGTTACAAGTCTTGTTGCAGACCTCGAAGAAAAAGACAGACCCGCTGTCTTATTGTTTGAGAACGTTAAAAACCTACTTAGCATTAACAGAGGGTTTGACTTCGCCAGGCTTCTCATTGAGCTGGATGAAATCGGGTACGATGCAGAATGGGCGCTTATCAACTCTGCCGATGTCGTACCTCAGAACCGAGAACGTGTGTTCATTGTCGGGCATCTTAGAGACAGAGACAGACAGCAGGTATTTCCTATCAGACAAAGCAATGAGCAGGATTTTGAGTTACAAAGATGTAAAGCAGGAACAATTACAACGAGGACAGGAACAGCAAACGCAGTCGGAACGTATGTTGTTGAAAGTCAAAAGCATGCACAAAAAGCAATAGGCGGCTTATGTTGTTCAAGAACATTGAAAGCTAATAATCACGATGCTTGTGTGGCAATAAAACAAATCGGACAGTTGTATGGTACAGAAAAAGAGCCTAACCCACAGGCAGGAAGAGTATACGACAAAAACGGTATATCTCCGTCACTTGACACTTGTCAGGGCGGTAATCGAATGCCGAAAATTGCGACATCGGATATACAAGTTCGCAAGCTGACACCGCTTGAATGCTGGAGGCTTCAAGGTTGGCAGGACGAGGACTTTTTCAAAGCATTTTTTCTTGATAAGGAGCTTGGCGTCAGATTCAGCAGGATTTATCATAAGCATATACATAATCCTGTGAGGCTTATGCAGTGGGCTTTTAAGCATCAGAAGATGTCAGATAGTCAGTTATACAAGCAAGCAGGAAACGGCGTAACTGTTACGGTAATACAGAGGATTGGAGAGAAACTATGAAAACACATAAATTAAAATTAGAAATAGCCTTTTGCGAGGCTGTGTTAAACGGAACAAAAACATTTGAAATACGCAAAAATGACAGAGGCTATCAAAAAGGCGACCATATAAAATTTATACCTATTGATAATATTTACGGAACTATGGAGATATGTAAGCACGACATCAGCAAAAAGGAGTATGAGATTACATATGTGCTAAGCGGTTGGTACTTAGAAAATGGCTATGTAGCACTTGCAATTAGGGAGGTATCAGCAAATGAAAAATAACCAAGAACTAAAGCCTTGTCCGTTTTG
>UQYQ01000002.1 GCA_900545345.1 uncultured Ruminococcus sp. | reverse complement strand
GCCTGTTCCGCTCTGCAAAACGGACACCATTTGCACTTTACCTGTTTTTCGGGAAAGTTTACTGTAATTTTGGCTTTTGCCTTTGTGTAATACCTTACTCCGCTTTCAAAATCTTTCATTATGTATCCTCCTAAAAAAATTCGTTTTCCATCACAAAGATTTTAAAATCATCTTCATGCTCTACTGCAAAAGACTTAAGTAAGCTTATATCGTTGTAATACTTCTCAAAAGCCTTTTTAAAGCAGTTATCACATATACCTTCGTCGACATATTCTCCTTTTTCAGGGAGTATCTCTCCACATTCCTGACATCTAGGGGCTTCATTATTCAAATACTCTTGATATTCGCGCTCTCTAGCTTCTTCAATGCGGTCTATGTCATCGTACATGTTATACATCTTGACTTTTCCTTTCGTTTATGCTATCATTTAATTACAATATTTTGTGATTGGCCTTGTTCGGACTTCCTCTCCGGGCAGGGCTTTTTCTTTTGGTCGGATAAACATTTTTGCATCACCTCGTTTATTTGGTCTATGCGGGTTTGATACCAGTCGTTAAATGTCATTGGGCGTCCTCACCTTCCTCCTCAATCTCTATCCCGAACAAGTCTAAAAACTCTCTTAGCTTGTCCTTTAACTTATTACTCATTACCAGTCTTGCTATCTTTCCTACGCTGTAGCACACCACTATCAGCGTTCCCATTATCACTAGGTAGGGCATTAGCTCAGCTCCTTTCAACCTATTTTTAACTTCTTGCTCACAAAGTCGCCGATGTCAACATGAGTTTTTTCGCACAGATTAAACAACTCATGCAACCTCATATCAAGTGGGTTTTTCAGTCTGTTATTTACTGTGCCTTGTGCTGTGTTTATAACCTTTGCCAGCTCTTTCTCAGACTTATTTCCTTTAACCAGTCGCATATTGCTTTTCAGCATATCTGCAAAACTGTCAATTGGTCTTAGTGCTACTTTTGGCATACTGTCACCTCCTCTCAGTTTAATATCCGTACTATTTTAATGGTGGTTGGGTGATTTTACTCTACTTCATTAACAACTACTGTTCCAGTCTTGAAATAGATTACATGACGATTATTATTTTCATCATCAAACAATATTCTTTCACTTTTATAGTCAACATCAAATTTACCTTTGTATTCAAAGATCTTGTTTCCCACACAATCGTAAACAATTACCTCACGACTTAAGCCTCCGCTCAAATCTGAGGACCAACTCTTTTTCATTCTGTCACATGATGCACAGCCAGTTAGGCAACAAGTTATTACTGCAAACATTGTTATGCAAAGTAATATAATTTTGCTTTTTTTCATTTTCTCACCCCCTCTCCTTTTTTTAATCATCATATAAACTGACTTATTGTATTTTTTCCCAAATTATGATATACTTTTTTTGAGGTGTTATTTATGAAAGTTCTTTTACTTTTTTTAGTTATTGTATGGATAAAAGCATTGATTAATTTATTTCGAATATTTGCAACAAAATATTATTACAAACGATTTTTAAAACTATCAATACCCAATAAATATAATTACTCCTCCAATTCTAAATTAAATCAATATTCGGAACCAGTAAAAAAACTATTCAATTGTGCAGGTACTCAACATGTAGTTGTCACTACTGATAGAATCGGAAGAAACAGAATGTATCAAGACTACATAAGTAATCAACTTGCGGATAATAGTGCTTATTCAAAACTATGTGAAATTTTTGAAAACACAATTGGTGTTTTCAAGCTTAGACTTCGTGAAGCTTTTTATCCTACGTATTGGCTCTTTATTCCTTTTAGAATATTTGAAAAATCAAAATTCGGTATACCCAAATTTATAAAGATATTAATCAACCTTTTATACTGGTTATTAAGTTTTACAGCTGCATACTTCCTTGAACACTTTTTAGATTCGAATATTCCTCAGAATGCTTTTCAAGAGTTCTTTCACAATCTAAAATGAACTTTCTTATCTCAAAGCGCTCTTTTCTACTAATACAATTCCTAAGTCTATAAATTTCATCAAGCATTACTGTATGTAATAAACTCTTTGATGTAATTTGATTATCCTCTGTAATAATCGGAGGATTTTTTTCATCATAAATCATATAATCACCCCTCTCTATTGTAATAGACTGTTGATTCTACTCCCTTTTTGTTGTATAATGTAAATATTTGAAACAAGAAGGGAGGAAAACAACTTGACTAAAGTATATGCTTGTTTAGCTGGTGACTGGGTTTGTCTTAATGATGACCCTGATTGTGTATTTACACATCATAGTCAAGCACCATCAGTTTGGTGGGAAGAAAAAGCACCAATTTATGCACCTGCAAAACTAACAAAAGATATGGAAGATTCAATGTACTATCAAAATTATGTCAATATCTACTTTAAAGGAAAGACATATCGCATACACCCTATGTTTATCCAAATTGTTCATGAGTAATTTTTTGAATATCCATGTCAGTAAGTTTGAGTTCCAGCTCGAACTCACTTTTTTTCTTATGGAATGAAGTATCCATAATGTATTTAATTTGAGCCCATTCATTAAATGAAATCCCGTCAAATTGTTTTAAGATAGATTCTATTTTGTTTTTGTCCATTCCCTCACCCCCTCTACATTGTCTTTACTGGTTCAATTCGTAGCTTGCTAAGCTACTCTTTAGCAAAAAAAATATCAGCAGGGTTTTCAATGCCTAGTAACAAGATAATATCATTGGCTTCATCTGTTCCAAACACTTTACTTTTCATTCGATTAGTCATCGTTTTTGAAGAAATACCTATACTTTTGGCAACTTGATTCTGCGTTAATCCTTTTTTAACCCACTCGGCTCGTAAAGCATTAGTATCAACCATTTTTCATCCCTCCTCAACTTAGTAGCTTTTTAAGCTACCTTGATTGTATCATATAACAAGTAACTTGTCAATACCCTTTTTGAATTTTTTTAAGAAAAATTATACTTGACAAGCTACTTTTTTTACATTATAATGGTAATGTAATCTTGGAGGACGATAAAAATGACTATAGGTAATAGAATTAAAAATCTTCGTTTACAAATTGGTTTATCACAATCTGAACTTGCAGAAATGATGGGCACAATAAAACAAACCATTTACAAATATGAAACTGGTGTTATTACAAACATCCCAAGTGATAAAATTGAACAATTAGCAAGAATATTTAAAGTTTCTCCAAGTTATATAATGGGTTGGGATGATAATAATTCAACTACCAATGTGATTAATCACAAAAAGAAGATTACACTATCCTCACATGAATTAAATGTTATAGAAGCATATCGTAACAAACCTGATATGCAGCCTGTAGTAGATAAGATTTTAGATGTAAATAAAGAAGAAAAGACATACACAAGATTTGTAGCAGCTCGAAGTGAAAACGGACAATCACCAATGCGAATCGAAGAAGCAAGTAAAGAAGCACACGATGATTTGGCAAATGCACCGGAAACAGATATGGATTTTTAAATAATTAAACCCTTTAAACACAGCAATAAATCATAAGAATAAACTTTAATATAAAACCTCATTAAGGGAACAATCCTTAATGAGGTGGTAATAATTGATATATGGCAAATATAGGTATGCCCGTAATTCAGCGTGGCAATGCCTTATTGATTATAATGTAACTTCTCTTCCCGTTAATGTTGTGAGCATTGCAAAAAAAGCGGGAATTAAAGTAATTGAAAACAGGAAAGTAAATAACCTTTTCAATAAACTTTCTTCGGATGAAAGCGGAAAAAGCATAATTGAAAACGATAAATGGCATATAATTTTCAACGAAACCGAATCTAAATGCCGATGTAAATTTACAGTTGCTCACGAATTAGGACATATTGTTTTAGGTCACAAACTCAAAAACGGACATCACGCTCGAACCTTTGATTTATCAAAACCCGAAACAGAAACAGAAGCAGATATATTTGCTTCAAGACTTCTAGCCCCCGCCTGTGTGTTATGGGCGTTAGATTTACATACACCTGAAGAGATAGCAAAGATATGTGATATATCTAATAAAGCAGCAAAAATACGAGCCGAACGCATGAATATATTATATGAACGAGACAAATTTTTAACAAGTCCGCTTGAAAAACAAGTATATGAAAATTTTAAGGAGTTTATAAATAGACAAAAAAATATCCCCAAAGAGCGCCAACTCGATGGAGATATCGGATAAATCCTCATGAGGAAGACACAAGGATTATACAAAATATAGAGATTTTCTCCATATCTCAACAAATTTATTATACGACATTTTCAATATTATGTCATGGGAAGGATTAGCATGAAATTAAAAAGATTATTTTCAGGGGCATTGGTGACTGTTTTAATTACATCTACATTAAGTTATTCAGCCTTCGCAAATATAAATGAAAGAAAACTACAAATTGGTTTCCAAACAGGAATGGAAAGCTGGGACTCGAATGAGTTTGACTTTCTAGATGAACCATATTCATTAACATCTGGTGACTATTATATGGGACTTAGCGTTGAAAATGCTTCCTTTACATATCGAGGTTCTATTGGAGATACAAGCTGTAATGAAGGAAAAACTGTTAAAAATATTTACGATGATATAATTACTGGGATTAATTCATATTGTTCTTGGGCACATTTATATCAGGGCGGATATGCTTTAATTACTAAAGATAAACATGACTTTCCTTTGAAAGCACCAGTTATAGCATTTGGTCCTACTGGAATATTTTTTGAAGATAATGAAGGAAAAAGTGGAATCAAGGAATATGCTCAAATACACGATGCAAAAATCAAAAATAATGGTACATATACAGTTGGTATACAGGGATTCAATTGGAAGAGAGATACAGCTACAACTTCCGCTTATTATGGCAACGGATTTAATAGACTTTCCATAAGTTCCAATATTAAATCAACTGAAAATGATGTAACGATTAAAAATCCGGTGTTGAAACTTTATAATTCAAAAGAATCTTATGAAGCTAAAAAACCTGACAAAACAATTTTAGCAGGATATTGGATTTCAAAAACTAATGACACTACAGGTTATGTGGAATTTAATTTTGTAAATGTTTATGATAAAAATGAATCTTATAAAGATAAAAAATATTATAATCATCAAGGAGGCCTCGATGTATTTGGGCTTTCAGGATACACAGGTGCCAAAAGTGATATGTACCAAACTGGGTACGAGGGATGTACGTACTTGCCTGAGTATGCAATAGAATTAACTTTCGATGTAAATTTACTACCTATCCCAACAACAAATAAGTCTGTAAACAGAATTAAAACGACTGCAAAGCCTACTACCGCACCCACAAAACCAACCAAGCCGGTAGTAAAAACTAAAAAAGCCACAATCAAAAAGCTGACACCAAAGAAAAAAGCCTTAAAAGTAATTTGGAAAAAGGTCATCGGAGCTAAAGGCTATGAAATCAAACTCGCAACCAATAAAAAGTTTACTAAGAACAAAAAGACCGTTAAAGTGAAAAAAGGCTCTGCAACAAGCAAAACCATAAAGAAGCTGAAAAGCGGTAAAAAGTATTATGTCAAAATCAGAGCATATAAAAAAGTGAAGATTGACGGATACACAGTAACAGCAAACGGACCTTGGTCTAAGGTTAAGAGTAAAAAGGTAAAATAACAATAAAATAAAAAAAATACCCCTGAGTGCTACCAACGCTCAGAGGCAAGCAAACATCACCCAACCACCACGAAGGGCTAATTCTGCCCTTTTATTTTAACATATTGGGAATTATATGTCAAGAAATAGGAGGAATAAACTAATGGCAACAGCTAAAAAACTTCCAAGCGGTAATTGGAGAGTACGAGTTTATGATAAGAAAGCGGATAAGTACAAGTCCTTTACCGCTTCAACTAAAAAGCAAGCCGAACTTATGGCTGTTGAATATCTCAACGGACTGAGAATCAGTAAAAGCCAAATAACCGTGAAGCAGGCTGTTGAGAACTATATTGCAAGTAAGGATAAAACTCTGAGTGTTTCAACGATTCGGGGTTATGAGATTATAAAGAAAAATGCCATTGAAGAAATAAAAGATATAAAACTATGTGATATAGATGAAGTCATTTTGCAAAAATGGGCAAATAAAAATGCTGAAGCCTATTCCGCTAAATCAATAAGAAACCAATACGGGTTGATTACTGCTTCACTTAAACAAAATAAAATTAATCTTGATTTTAAAAGCGTACTGCTAAAACCAAAGCAGAAAAAAGAAATGCTAATTCCTACGCTAACTGAAATGAAAAAAATCATTGAAGTCACGAAAAACACAAAAATAGAAACTGCTATCCTGTTAGCTTTATTATTAGGATTAAGACGATCAGAAATATGTGCTTTAAAATGGTCTGATTATGACGGCGAAAAAATACATATCCACTCAGCGGTTGTTATCGATAAAAATAACAAGACTGTTATTAAAAATACAAATAAATCATATGCAGGAACACGAGTGTTAGCTGTGCCTGATATACTTAAAGCTTCACTTGATAATCAGGAACGGTCAGGAGACTTTATTGTAAACATAACAAAGCCCGGAAGACTCTTAGAAAGATTTCACAGTATTTGTGAAAAGAAGGGATTACCTAAGTTTACAATTCATTCATTAAGACATGCTAACGCAAGCTTAATGCTCTTACAAGGCGTACCGGACAAATATGCAATGGAGCGTCTCGGTCAAGCAACAAACAACATGCTAAAGAATGTTTATCAGCATACATTTAAAAATGAACAGGAAAAAATATCTGATAGCCTGAATAACAAATTTAACGAAATTATAAAATAATTTCACTTTGATTTCGTGTCATATTTTGTGGCATACTTTTGAATTTTTCATTGTTTTTTCGCCTTATTTGAATAATTATTCAAATAAATATTCGATAACCAAACATAAGAAAAACCGCGTATTTACGGCGATGTGCCGTTTTTACGCGGTTTTTAATGTGGTGCGCCAGGAGGGACTCGAACCCCCGACCTACTGGTTCGTAGCCAGTCACTCTATCCAGCTGAGCTACTAGCGCAATTAAGCAGAAAATCGTTTAATAAAATTCAACTTAATAATTATATCAAATAAAGTCTCAAATGTCAAGCAGTTTTAAAAAATTGCTTGCAAACACCTGATTTTATTAACAGATGCTATTTTCATTTTAACTGCTATTGAGTTTTTACAGCATGCAGTACATATCGCTCACCATAATCAATATTAGTACAGGTAGACAGAGTAATTATATTTGAAATTTTACTTTCATCAATATCCGATTCAATATTGCTGTGCTCTTTAGCTGATTTTACATATTCGGTTTTATTGTCAACATCGGTATTATAAACTTTATCATCTGCTGCATTTACCTTATAAAAAGAAAAAACTTTATATTCCGAACATTTGCCGTCGGGAGTGTAAATGTAAACATTCGGGTGGGCATCAGCAAAGGTTAATTTACTGTATTTCTCTAAATCAGAAAACATGCTGCTGTTCATTAAATTGTGCCCGTAAATAATAGTATTAAAGTCAGCAAACGGTCTCTTGTTGCTGCTGTCAGCAAATATAGAGCCTGATTTTAAATAGTTTTTATGTATATCACGGCTTAAATATTCTTCATTAAAATCCCCTTGCAAAATCGGATAATTGATATGCGTGTCAGGAATATATATCCATGCAATTACATCTGAATTGCATTTTATCAGCTTGCTCCAGTTAATTTTCAGACCGCCTCTGTTTTTTGATTTATCTTTATTCTGAACATTTTCGTCACTGTCATCACTTATAATAAATTCCGACTGGAGATATTCATCTGCATTGCTAATATTAATATAGTCCTTAATTATAACTATTAAATTATATAAACTAAAAATAATTACTGCCACTAAAAAAATACTGATAATAGTTTTAACAACCTTTTTTTTATTCATAATTTTATCTTACCGCCTTTGTGAGTTAATTAAACAGTAAATCATATTTATTTATTTTAACATATATATTTTACTTCTTCAATAATTTTCAGTGAATTATCGAAAATATTTAAAACAATACCATTTTATATTCAAAGCCTGCAACACTTTCATCTTATAAATTCAACTGAATTATAATAAGTCTTGTTTGCCGCTTTATATAATTCACCATCAAAAATTCTTAATTACATATAAAAATTGCGTTTCGTAAAGAGTGCGAAACGCAAAATTAAACATTAATCATCATTAATTGTCTTGGTCATATGTCTCCTGATAAAACTTAGAATAATCTGTTCTCTTTTCTTTCATAAATGCAATCGCTGTTCTCGGATGACAATTGAATCTTCCCGTTAAAAGATACGGAACATCATATCCCCAGACCAAACCTTCTTCACGAAGCCTAACGATATGCTTTTGAATAAAGTCAAGAAGCGGAACTAAATCATACTTAGGATTTTTCAAAAAACCAAGTAAAGTTTCTAAAGCACAGTTCCCTGCACCTCTTCCCAATGAACTGACTGTAGCATCAAGATAACTTGTACCCATAATCATAGATTCAATTGTATTTGCAAAAGCAAGCTGCTGATTATCATGTGCATGAATACCGATTATTTTATTATACTTTTCACCAAAGGCTAAATATTTTTCAGTCAGTCTTCTGATATCTTCAGGATAGAATGCCCCAAAGCTGTCAACAAGATAAATCACATCAACACTGCTCTGACAAAGTAATTCTAAAGCCCCGTCTAAATCTCTGTCATTTGCCGTAGACACAGCCATTATATTCGCTGATGTTTCATAGCCCTTTGCATGAAATTCCTCTATCATCTCAATACATGAAGGAATCTGGTATACATATGTAGCTGTTCTGATTAAATCAATAACGCTTTCACTCTTGGGAAGAATAGTATTCATATCGGTTCTTCCCACATCAGCCATAACAGAAATCTTTAAATCGCTGTCATTATCGCCGACAATTTCACGAATATCCTCTTCATCACAGAATTTCCACTTTCCGAAATCCTCTTCAGGAAAGATTTTCTTTGAAGCCTTATATCCAAACTCCATATAATCAACGCCGGCAGCTATGTTTGTTTTATATAAATCTCTTACGAATTCATCAGTAAAACGAAAGTTATTTACAAGTCCGCCGTCTCTTATTGTTGCATCAATTACTTTTAAATCAGATCTTACTGAAATTAAAGTGCCCTTTTTATTCTCTTCCATTTGTATGCTCTCTTTCAGAGCTTCCCTCCTCAGCTTTGAATTTTATCCTTAATTTTACGACTTTTTATAGTTTAAAGCTTTAACGCTTTAAAGTCAGCTACTATATTATATCTCTAATCTTTTATTTTGTCAAGTGCTTTTTCACCACTCAATAGTACCAACCTCAGCCGGATTCTGATTGACAATAACGCTTTCGACCCTTGCATTTTTTATTTTTATAATTCTGTCAGCCATAGGTGCTATAGCCTGATTATGTGTTATCAAAATAACTGTCATTTTACGCTCCTTGCATGTATCGTGCAGCAGCTTTAAAATCTGCTTGCCAGTATGATAATCAAGTGCACCGGTAGGTTCGTCACAAAGCAAAAGCTTTGGTTTTTTCGCCATTGCACGAGCGATTGAAACCCTCTGCTGTTCACCGCCCGAAAGCTGAGCAGGAAAATTGTTCATTCTGTCATTTAATCCAACATCCGACAAAACTTTTTTTGCAGAATCAACATCTTTGCAAATCTGAGAAGCCAGTTCAACATTTTCAATGGCTGTCAGATTGTTAATCAAGTTATAAAACTGAAAAACAAACCCTATATCATAGCGTCTGTAAGTTATAAGCTGTTTTTTAGAAAAGCTTGAAATATTCTCACCGTCAACTGTAATACTTCCCTCGTCACAGGTATCCATACCGCCGAGCATATTCAGTACTGTTGTTTTGCCTGCACCTGATTCACCGACAATGACAACAAATTCACCTTTCTCTATTTCAAAGCTTATGCCGTCAGAGGCATTAATAACAACCTCACCCATATGATATCGTTTATATACATTTTCAAATTTAACAAAACTCATAATATAATTTCCTTAAAAGATATAACCCATAATGACATTCAAATTTTTATTTTTTCATAAGATACGTTTTTATCTTGTGTTTTTCGTTATATCAAAATCCGACCTGCCGTTAATCCGACTTTTCCTTTTTACATACTTGCCAAAGGCAGAGAGCCGGCGGTGACTCACCGCTAGACATTAAACCTAAAGAGAACTATATCTCCGTCCTGCATAACATATTCTTTTCCCTCAAGTCGCATAAGCCCTTTTTCTTTAACATGAGCCATGCTTCCGCATTCCATCAAATCGTCAAACGAAACAACTTCGGCACGAATAAAGCCCTTTTCAAAGTCAGTGTGTATTTTTCCGGCTGCCTGAGGGGCTTTAGTTCCCTTTGTTATTGTCCATGCACGAACCTCAGGTTCACCGGCTGTTAAAAACGAGATAAGGCCGAGCAGTGAATAACCCTCTTTAATAATTCTGCCAAGTCCTGAAATTTCAAGACCGAGTTCTGACAAAAACATTTGCTTGTCCTCATCGTTCATATCGGAAATTTCAGCCTCAATCTGAGCACAAATCGGCAAAACGGCACTTCCCTCTTCTTTTGCCTTCTGACATACTGTTTTATAATTTTCATTTGTATCAATGTTGTTTGTAAAATCCTTTTCCGAAAGATTTGCAGCATAAATAACGGGCTTAGATGATAAAAGCGGAGTTTCCTTTATCCACTCTTTTTCATCGTCTGTCATATCAAAGCTTCTTGCAGGCTTTCCTTCTTCAAGATGAGCTTTCAGTCTTTCCAAAAAGTCAACAACACCTGCTAAAGATTTATCACCCTTCATTGCTTTTTTTGTTCTGTCAATGCGTCTTTCAATCATTTCAACATCAGAAAAAATAAGCTCTAAATCTATAGTTTCAATATCTCGGCTAGGGTTAATTTCACCGTCAACATGTATAATATTTTCGTCCTCAAAGCATCTTACGACATGGACAATTGCGTCAACCTCACGGATATTAGACAAGAACTTGTTTCCCAGTCCCTCGCCTTTTGACGCACCTTTCACAAGTCCTGCAATATCAACAAACTCTAAAGTTGCAGGTGTGAATTTCACTGGATTATACATCTCTCTTAATTTATCCAAACGCTCATCAGGAACGGAAACTATTCCCACATTCGGCTCAATAGTGCAAAACGGATAGTTAGCTGATTCTGCTCCCGCATTTGTAA
Organism: uncultured Ruminococcus sp.; assembly: GCA_900545345.1. GTDB lineage: Bacteria > Bacillota > Clostridia > Oscillospirales > Ruminococcaceae > UMGS1601. The sequence continues at coordinate 147,873 of UQYQ01000002.1, read as the reverse complement.
GTGCGTTAAAAAGTGTACTTTTCCCCACATTCGGTAAACCTACCATACCTAATTTCATAAAAAATATCCTCCTAAAAAATATATAACTTTTATTAAAAACTCTATTCAACTGATTTTAAAGATTCAACCATCTGAATTTTTTTAAGCTTGAAATATAAAATAAAGTTTACAATCAGCGAAAACATTGCTGTCAGAACAAATGCTGCGGCAAATGCCCACCATACAAGATTTCTGTCAAACATAACAATGTCAACTTCAGATGTTAAAACCACAAACCGATGAAGAAACGCTCCGAAAATCCAGCCTATAAAAATACCTATTAAAGTTGACAGTATATTTTCTCTGATAATATATGCTGAAACTTCACTGTCATAAAAGCCAAGCACCTTTATCGTAGCTATTTCTCTGATACGCTCGGTAATATTTATATTTGACAAATTATAAATTACGACTATCGCTAAGGCACCTGCACACACAATCAACAAAATTACAATTGAATTCAAACTGCCAAGTGTATCGGCAAAGCTGTCTCCTATTTCGGAAATAAACGATACTCCCAGAAAATTATCACTTGCCACAATATCTCTTGAAATATTACTGCTATCCTCCGCTTCATTTACATGTATATAAAACGAATTAAACAAAGGAGCTTTTTTGAAAACAGTCTCAAACATCTCACTTGAAATATAAATAAAATGCGAAGCATAATTCTCGGCTATTCCGCCGACTTTCATCTTATAAACATTCCCGTCAGCATCGCTGAGATTTAAAGTATCTCCGACATCTATCTCAAGAAGCCTGCATAGCTTTTCTGTAACAACAACACCGTTTTCACTGACTGTATATTTCTCACCGCTTTTTCTGTTTTGCAGTGACACAAAGCCCGAAAGCTTTTCCGAATCTGATACGGCAACTAAAGAAACGCTGTTTGGAGAATTATTTTCATCCGTTGCGGTATAGCTTTCTATACTAAGCGGAATACTGTCTTTTACACCGCTTATATTTTCTAATTCTTTCTGTGCGGAATTTATGCTTTCAATTTTATCAGTGTTTAACATTACTGCTGCATCATATTTATATACATTATCAAACTGCTTGTCTATTATTGCACTGATAGAATGTTTCAGTCCAAATGCTGTAACAATCAAACCTGTACATCCTGCGATACCCAAAACCGTCATAAAAAAACGCTTTTTGTATCTGAAAAGATTTCTAAATGTTACTTTAGTTAAAAAGCCGATGCGTTTCCAAATAAAATTTATATTTTCTAAAAAAACTCTTTTACCATCCGGCGGTGACTTCGGTCGCATAAGCTCGCTAGGTGCTGCCCTAAGCTCCTTATTTGTTGCATAAAAAACTGTAATAAGTACACAAGTCAATGCCGCTAACATACACCCTATACAATAGTCAATCTTAAACGGAGTATTTAAACTCGGTATATTATATAAAATTTTATAGCTCTGATATATTATTTTTGGAAAAATCTGCAATCCGATAATTACACCTATGACACTTCCCAAAACTGTCGGAACAGAAGCATAAATTAAATATTTAAGTGATATCTTAAATGAAGAATATCCAAGTGCTTTATATATTCCTATTTGAGTGCGGTTTTCCTCAACCATTCTCGTCATTGTTGTAAGACATATAAGTGCCGTAACAATTATAAAAAACACAGGAAAAACCTTAGCTATCATATCAATCTTTTCGCTGTCGCTTTCATAAGATGAATAATCATCACTATCAAATCGAGTTGTTGCATATATACGGGGTTTATCAGCATAAGACAAGCTCTTTTCGCTGTCTGTAATCTGCGATTTGGCTGTATTTATCTTTTTTATTAACTCTTCATCAACAGAGCTGTCACCTTTTTTCCTTGCCTTTATAAGCCTAGAAATTTGATTTAAACTTTCCTGCTTCTGTCTAATCATACTGTCTATAAAAAGAAGCTGTGTTTTGTTCTTTTCTTTAGTCTTTCTAAACTCCAGTGAGTTTATATTCTCTTCAAATCTTTTTTTTATTTCAATCAGTGAATTAATTTCACAGCCGCAAATACTCTCTAAATCCTTTACATATGATTTTGACTGTCTGATTTTTTCTTCAGCATCAGATTTATAATCATCAAATCTTAATGAAACACTTTCTTCCAAAGTTGATTTTACCTTTTCAATATATTCATAAACTTTCTCTTTATAATCCTCTGAAAAAGGCTCATACTCATCAAGACCATCAATATCTAAATAAAGCTCACTGTAATAATCGTCAATAAAATCCTCTTCCGGCAAATAAATATTGCTGTTTATATTTCCGTCACCTACATCGGTTTTATCCCTTTTATAACCGATGTACAATGGACTGACTACAATTCCGACTATCTTATAAGTATCAGTAGTTAATGAATTCGTTATCAAAGCACCTTGCTTTGAAGATGAAATTTTTATACTTTCACCGATTTCAAAATTTTTTGGAGAACCTACCTTTTTTTCAACAACACACTCACCTGATTTTGAAGGAAGTTTTCCGTCAAGCAAAACAAGGTTATTTAAAGCATCATTCCCTTTATACTTATCGGTATATGACATTGCCTTTAAAACTATATTATCATTATTAAATTCATAAAAAACATCTTTAGAATATGAAGGCATCACTCCTTTAACAAAATCAAGCTTCGACAATGCCAAAACATCATCAGACTTGATGCCGATAGTTGATTGAAGCCTTATATCCATAAGATTGTTTTCTTTAAAATAATCAGCAGCCGTATTTTTCATATACGGCATCGTCGCTTTAATGCCCGCAAAAAAGCCACAGCCGATTGCCACTATCAAAAAGACAGATAAAAAGCGACCGACCGTGTGAAATATTTCACGCTTTATATCTTTAAAAAATACATTATGTTTCATCTTCATATTCCATAATATCACCGGGCTGGCAGTTTAATAACTTGCAAATCCGCTCAAGAGTTCTTGTGTCAACATTTCCTGTGCCATTTTTCATTTTTGTCAGTGCTGCCTGAGAAATTAGATTTTCCTGTCTTATTTTATAAGAGGAAATTCCTTTCTCTTTCAACAATTTAAATAGCTTATCATATTTAAATGGCATTTATTAAACACACCTTTCTGTTTTTCAAAAGTTGAATTATTACATACTCTCAACAATTCATTATAACACAATATATTTTCTATGAAAAACATACAATATAAACAAATCTATTCACTAAAGATTGTGAACAATTTATATTGACCATTCACTTGTTCTAGTGTATAATGTAAACACATCAAACGAAAGGAATAAAATCCAAAGAAACTCAAATTTTTTAAAGCAAAATTAAATTTAATATCACTTTTTTCATTTTAATTTATCATTCTCGGTTTCTTCATATTCCATAATATCACCTGGCTGACAGTGCAGAACCTTACAAAGCTTTGCTATGGTTCTTGTATCAATATCTCCGCCCTCAAGAATTTTTTTATAGGTAGCCTGACCTATTATTTTATCACGCTTTACAGTATAGCTTGTTATTCCCGCTTCCTGCAATCGCCTGATAAGTTTAGTATATTTAATTGGCACAGCATTTCACCTCATTTTCAGGTAATGAGCAATGATTTTACGGCACTGCTTATTTCATTTTTTAATTATCTCATATATTCATCACTATATTAAGTGACAAAACAAACAAATATCCTCTCTATTATTTGTGATAATTGCTAATTGAACATCTCTATAATTAGTGATATAATATAACCATACCATTCGAAAGGAAATAAAATCAATGAACGAAACAAATAAAAAAATCAAAATAACCGAAATAGAAGAACTTAAATATCAAGCCGATATAATAGTCGGGCTTTCAAATGTTTTTGCCCTGTTTCTGGACTTCACCGAAGAAGATGAGCATTTAAAGGGCGGTATGGAATGTTTAGTAAACGAGGCATGCAGAATGCGTGATAACTGCAATACCATCTGCGAAAAACTATTTCCAAGAAAGAATAATAAAATTTCAGAATAATCTGCTTGAATTATCTATTGTCCATTTTCAATTGTTCATTACAAATTTGTCAGCCCTGCCGGTCTACAAATCCCACCTTATGATATACTTTAGAGATAGTTCTCTGAGTGATTCTCATTGCCTCCCCGGCACCGTTTGTATAGCACTCTTTCAAATATGCTTTGTCAGCCATCAAACGAGCATGCTCTTCTCTGATAGGTTTAAGCTTATCAGCTACTGTTTCTCCCACAGCGAGCTTGAAATCTCCGTATCCTTTTGATGAAAACTCGCTTTCGATTTCATCATAGCTTTTTCCCGTTACCGACGAATAAATCGACATAAGATTGTTTATACCGTCCTTGCCTTCACGATAGCAGATTTCGGCTTCACTGTCTGTAACAGCTCTTTTAAACTTTCTGATAACAGTATCCTTATCATCAAGAATATAAACCGTAGCATTTTGATTTTCATCAGATTTAGACATCTTGGACTTAGGGTCGGCAAGTGACATTACCCTTGCCCCTACCTTTGGGATATATGCATCGGGTATATTAAAAAACTCACCGTATACATGATTAAAACGCTGTGCGATATTGCGTGCCAGCTCTAAATGCTGTTTTTGGTCTGCACCTATAGGTACCAAATCAGCATTATAAGCTAAAATATCAGCAGCCATTAAAACAGGGTATGTGAAAAGCCCTGCATTAACATTATCGGCATGTTTTGAAGATTTATCTTTAAACTGTGTCATTCTCGAAAGCTCACCGAATTGTGTGAAGCACGCAAGTACCCAGTTAAGCTCGGCATGATTTTTATTATGACTCTGAAAAAAAGCGACTGATTTTTTCGGGTCGATACCGCACGCAAGCAAAAGTGCATATGCAGACATTGAATTTTTTCTAAGCTGCACAGGGTCCTGCTTCACGGTTATGGAATGAAGGTCTGCAATACCGTAAATGCAGTTATACTCTTCCTGAAGCTTCCCCCAGTTCGATATAGCACCTATATAGTTACCTAATGTGAAAGAACTTCCTGTCGGTTGTATAAGACTTAAAATAACCTTTTTATCTTTACTGAATTCAGCCATAATATATATTTCCTTTCTCTCGGCATAAAGCCGTATCAAATTCACAAATATCAATTGACAATTATATATAACCATTAATTTTGATGATAATTCTCATTGTAAGTTATACATTGTTTAGCCTGCCGTTGTACAAGCCATAACATTTCACAATCCTGCCAAAGGCAAAGAGAGTGCAGCGGTCACCCCTGCCGGAACATTTCTTTTGAAAGCTTTCCTATAAGCTCACAGCCTTTGATAATTTCATCATCAGTCGGAGTTGAAAAATTAAGCCTGAACGAGGTTGTCTTATCGGTTTCATTTACAGTAAACGCCGTTCCCGGAACAACAGCAACCTTATATTCCTCCACTGCCCTCTTGCAGAAACTCATCATATCGTAACCTTCAGGCAGTGTACACCATATAAAAAGACCGCCCTCAGGTACTGTATATTTAATCTTGTCTGAAAAATTCTTTTTGATTTCACTGAGCATGAGCTCGCATTTATGCTTATAGATTTTTCTAATCTGACGAAGATGGCTTTCCATATCACAGGTTGAAAGAAATCTTTCTGCCAAGACCTGAGCCCAGATATTAGTATGCACATCCGAAACCTGCTTGCAGACAACAATTTTCGATATAATTTCTTTCGGTGCCGAGCAGTATCCCACACGAATTCCCGGAGCAAGAACTTTTGAAAATGTACCTGAATATATAACTCTGCCATCGGTGTCCATGCTCTTAATGCTTTGAATATGCTCACCTGCAAATCTGATATCTCCGTACGGATTATCTTCTAAAATGAAAATGTCATATTTTTCAGCAAGCTCATAAACACGCTTTCTTTTTTCTAAGGACATCGTCCGACCTGTCGGGTTTTGAAAATTCGGAATCAGATATATTAATTTTGTATTCTGATTTGTCTTAATTGCTTCTTCAAGCTTTTCTAAATTAATCCCGTCTTCTTCAAGCTCAATTCCGACAAGATTGACATTATAAGATTTAAAAGCATTAAGCGAACCGATAAACGACGGTGCCTCGCAAATAATCGTATCCCCTTCGTCACAAAGAACTTTCGCACAAAGCTCATTTGACTGCTGTGCACCTGATGTAATAATCAGTTCATCTTTGTCGGAATTGAAATTCCCCTCTTTTAGCATTCTTTCCTTTAAAACATTTCTTAGCGGAGTATATCCTTCTGTTAAAGAATACTGAAGAGCAAGTATCGGGTTTTTGTTTAAAATTTCATTAGAAATCCTTTTTATATCGTCAACGGGGAAAGCCTCAGGTGCAGGATTTCCCGCTGCAAAAGAAATAACCTCAGGATCAGATGTAAATTTAAGTATTTCACGAATTGCCGACGCCTGAAGATTGGATACTTTTTCTGAAAAATTATAATTCATATTTATCTATGCTTCTTAAATGAAGCAGTCCTCCTTTTATGAAACACTATATTTAATATATTATAGCATACTTGCATTATCAAAATCAAGTAAAAGCGTTATTTTTTGGGAAATACAAGTATAAAAAAGAGAGATAAGACTTTTCTTATCTCTCAAAATTTATCTTTTAGATTTGTGTTTTTTAGGTTCATCATTTTCTTTGTCAATCAGCTTTTCATATAGGTCACAGACTTCGTTTACTTCACCTTTTGCTATAAGCTTTCCATGTTCAAGCAAAATCGCCTTATTGCAAATTTCACGAATCTGGTCTGTATTATGCGAAACAAACAGAACAGTTACATTGCTCTTCATCATAGACTGTATCTTGTTAAGACTTTTTTTCCTGAATCTTTTGTCACCCACTGATAACACTTCATCAAGAATAAGTATTTCCGGGTCAACAATTGTGGCAATTGAAAAACCCAGTCTCGCTCTCATACCTGAAGAATAATTCTTTATCGGTACATCAATAAAATCTCCGAGTCCTGAAAAATCAACAATTTCATTATACTTTTCTTTTAAAAACTCCCTTGAATAACCGAGTACGGTTCCATATAAAAATATGTTTTCACCGCCTGTATACTGTGCGTCAAAACCTGCACCAAGCTCTAAAAGCGGTACAATTTTACCGTTTACTGTTATTTTGCCCTCAGTAGGCTTAAATACCCCTGAGATAACCTTCAAAAGTGTAGATTTACCCGCACCGTTTAACCCTAAAATGCCTACTCTGTCGCCTTCATTGACCTTAAATGATATATCCTTTAATGCCCAGAATTCATTATAATGAAGCTCTTTTTTAAAAAACTTAATAACATATTCTTTAATGTTATCAACCTTTTCCTTACTTAAATTAAATTTCATCCCGACATGTGAAATATCAAGTATTGTTTTTCCCAAAATAACTCCTCCTAACCTAAATATGCAGAATGAAATCATCTTGCTTTTTATAGAATATAAAGAATCCGAATAATACTACGCCCAAACAAAAGAATCCTGTATAAAGCATTCCATACGGATGCAAAGGCTGTCCTGAAAGAGAATCCCTGAAACACTCAATAAGTCTATACAAGGGATTAAACTTAAAGACATACATCATCCATGTTCCCTCAAATCTGTTTGTGGTATAGAAAACAGCACTTGTATACATAATAAGCATAGTAAGTACATCCCATATATACTCTAAATCCCTGAAAAATACAGCCACTGTTGAAAGAACCATTCCTACACCGAATGTCAGGAAGAAAATCAAAATTATAGGGATTATCGCTTGGAACATATACCAAGATGGTTTGACTCCCATTAAAATTGCCACTGCAAAAAGGTCGATTAATGATATCAGGAAAATTACATAAGTATAAAGCGTTGACGACAAAGGATAAAGATATTTCGGAACATATACCTTCTTTATCATTGACGAATTCGCTCTTATCGAACGCATAGCCGTTTTTGTTCCCGTTGAAAAATAAGTATACATAAGACGGCCTATAAGAATATACACAGCAAAAGGAATCTGCAAATCTTTTGCATCTCTTCCTAAAAGCTTAGTAAATACAACTGTAAGAACAGCCATTGTCAGCAAAGGTTCGATAAGCGACCATAATATGCCGAGATATGATCTTCTGTATTTCAGTTTTATTCCTTTTTTTACAAGCTCAACCAATAGATGTCTATAGCTTATAAACTTTTGAACATATACATTACTCATTTAAAATTCTCCATAATAAATCTTTAACTTCTCAATATGCCGTTATTATCACATCAGAACATAATCCTATGTGATAATAACTAAAATGCATTTCATATATTATAACACTAAAGTACCAGAAATCATTAATAGCATATTAATTTTTTGATAACTTAAACAAGTTATCCTTTATTTTTTGAATAACATATCAACTAATCTTTTTGCAGATTTTCCGTCGCATTTATTCAAATAATTTTCAACAACTTTATGCTGTTTTGTAAAATCATACTGATTAATTTCTAAAATTCTTTGGATTAAATCCATTGTATCTGCAACTATAGGACCTCCGACGATTTCATCATAATTCTTATTTAGCTCCTTATTCTCCATATGATGCTCTAAGTCATTGGCAGTTGCATATATAGGTACATTAAGCAAAGGTGTTTCAAAGAAACAGCTTCTGTAATCTCCTACAATCACATCAGCAACGGCAAGAAGAGGTCTGAGCGCAAGGATACCCCTTATATCGAATGCAAAATCCTTCTGCTCATTGGTTATATGATATTTATTATCATTATTTACTGAACTGTGAAATACTAAAACATACTCTTCTTTTAGATATTTATACATTAAAGGTACATTCAAAAACTCTAGCTTTCTGTAAGGCTCAGTTCGAAATCTATGGCTGGGAACATAGGCAATAATCTTTTTGCCCTTTGCCTGAGGGAATTTTTCATACAAAGCTTCTCTTGTTTTTTCTTTAAATTCTTCATCGAAATAAATATCTGTACAAGAGCTTCCGATAGGAACAACATTCGACGCATCAGAACTTTTAAGTGATTTCTTAAATATTTCTGCCAAAGCTTCTGAAGCAGTTGTGACAACCGAATACTTTACATTTTCCTTCACTTCAAAAAGCTTTCTTTCATATGGTCCCATATTATTAAGATTTCTCATATACCCAAAGCTTGATGACGGAAAAGCACATTTCCAAAGCTGAACAATCTTTGTTTCAGGTCTTATATCAAGCATGCTGATAATATCAATCTGTTCTCTTATTATAATAACTTCACTGGCTGCAAAAAGCTTCAGGTTATTTTCGGAATAAGGCTTTTTATTGACAAAATAATTTATCTTTATTCCATCTACCTTTGAAAGCTCTTTATAAAGTGAATAAAGCTCAGGCTTTAATTCTACACCCCTTACAAACGGATCAAAAATCAGCACGCTTTTAGGCACAACAGCATTTGCATTGCACAGTTTCTTGTATGTTTTATTATATATTCTTTTATCCCATACAAACTTTTCATATGCTTTTTTAAATTCTATTTCCTTAACATCGAATTTTTCTTTTTGCTTCTCTAATCTCTTTTCTTCTTTTTCATCTTCAAATGACTGCATTATACGCTCATACTCTGCAATGTCCTCATCAGATGAACGATTCAATGTTATAGGAAGTGAATAGGTAAGCTGACCTATTGATACACCATTCTCCAAATCCTCAAGCATCTGTTTAGAAAGCGGTGGTGCAAATTCTCTCTTATTTCCATATGTGCCGACTGAGTCAACCAAAGGACCGAGACATTCACTGAATATTAAGTCGTCCTCCTGATGCTCGGCATAATAATTGAAAGAAAAATCAAAAAGCTCTCTTTCAAGTGTTTCCTCATCTTCATATTGACTTTCGCTGTCATAAAAATCAACACAGAACTGTTTTAAAAACCTTTCCAAAGAATAGTGAAGATCTTCATCACAGACTATCGGCTCTATTACAGGAACAACCTTTGAACCTTCATACTTATACTCTTGTATGCTCTTATAAGGGATGTTAGCAAATATAGCTTCAACAAAAATCAATGACTGAACATGAGTAGTAAAGTTTTTCTTTATGCTGGCACCCTCAGTTGAATAGATGCTTCTCATATAATAATAAGGAACATCTATTTCTTTTCCGGCAGCTGTATGCATAATTCTCACATGACAATCCTGTGTGTATCCTCTTCCCCAGTATTCAACAAAAGCAAATTTTTCAGAAAAATCAATTTCCTGATTAAAATACTCATTAATAATTTTTCTTTCCTGCTCTGCATATTTAAGAATAAAATTTTTATATTTTTCCGAATTAGACAAAACTACTTTTATATCATCAAGTGTTTTAGCATCTATTCTTTCAACGTCTTTCAGATAAGCCAGCTCGGGAAATTCCCTTTGGAATGTATCCTCGTCAAGACATGTCGCATCAAGCAAATGATCATAACTTTGAACCTGTGCGAAATTTCCGAAACCGGTAAAGAACTCTTCATCTATTTCCGTAACAAATGAAGGAACTCTCCATGCTCTTCTCGAACCGTATATATACTTTGTTTTCATATCGATGCCTTTAGCTTTGATAATAGCGTCGGCAATTCTTTTTAAATGATATCCGTCTCTTGATATAAAGTACAGGGTTTTAATATTATTTTTCACTGCGTCCTTTACAGCATAGCTAACATAAGGCACCATATACATTGAAACGTGAGCATATGCATAATAATCCTTGATATTTGTATTCTCATCCCTGAATCTTGCAAGCTTTGCAGCAACAATAAATGAATCATAAGTACCTATTGATTCTACCATGGCCATTTCATAATCATTAAACTCAGGAACACCATGAACCTTTGCAGTTATTCCTAACTGTCTTGGACGCTTTCCGTCTGCAAACTTGCTGTCACCGAAATGATACCATTCCGAGAAATTATATTCATCAAAACTCTTATAAACCTCAAGATACAGAAGTTTTGTCGTTTTCTGAACTCCGTAATCCGATGACAAAAACATCGGAAGTTCAGCTAAAATCGGATTGGCCTTATAAAGAAGCTTTCTCACAAACTCCTTAGGAAGATACATATCACTTATGAGTACAGCCTTATCTCCTCTTTCAAGAAGTTCTTCGATAAATCCGATTTTTTCGGGAAGAGGTATTGAATTTTCATATTCCGCTTCAAGTTCTAAATCCTTTAGTATTTGCTTCTGCTCATCAGTAATTCCGTAAACATACTGAATTCTGTCAAAAATATCGTCGAAAAAGATTTCTCTTCTTTCATCATCTCTGAGTGTCAGTGTTTTTATATAATAGTCACGAACATTCTTTTCCGCTTCCTGTCTGATTTTCGGGTATTTTTTAACCAGGAACGCAGGAAAACCATAGTCAGACTTTTCGATTTTTTCTTTAACATAATAAAAAATTCCAATAGGATTTAACACTTTTCTTGAAATGAGCGTATCAAATATATCAAAAGAATACAGCTTAGGGAGTTCCCTTTTCTCAGGCACAAATTCTGCTGTCTGATTAATGATTCTCTCAAAAGTATCTTTTCCTGCATATTCCCAGAACAGATTGTCAATGCGTTTGGTGCTCTCGTCATCTTCACTTGTATTTTCATAATCAAATGAATTCAAAAGCTCATCAAAGCTGTTGCATATCTTACCCGAAGTCATTTCAAGCAAATCAAAAACAAGGTCACGGATAGTGTTTTCCTGCCCGTAATCAAAAATATATCTTACAAACTTTTTAACTCCTGCTGCAAGCAAATCATAATAGATAGATGAATAGTCAACAATAGCTAAATCTATTTTATCCATTATTTCATAGAAATCTTTAGAGTTATCCCAGAACAGGAAATTCGGACAGTCCTTATAATACTCTTTAACCTGAACATATACCGAGTCACGCTCCATAAGAGGATGCATCTTAAAAATTAACAGAGTGTTGCTCTCTTTAAGCTTTTCTAAAAGTACAGACATATCAGGAATAGCTTTTCCGAAAAAATCAAAAGGAGATGCATCACGATATGTCGGTGCATATACAGCAATTCTAGCATCAGCTGGCATACCCTTTTCAGCTAAAATATCATGATTGTATGTCTTTATTTTTTCAAAATACTTTTGATACTCGCATCTTGGATATCCGGCCCTTATTACCTTGTCATCATCAATACCGCACTGCTCTTTAAAATGCTTTTCCATTAAAGGAGAGGTGACTAAAAAAAGCTGATTATTCTTATATCTTGAATTGTTTTTTATATACTTTTTCGCAATTCTTTCAAACAGAAATCCATAATCGACTTTTCTTTCAATTGATTTACATCCAACACCGTGAAAAAGATTTAAAATTGTAGCATTCGGATTTAAACGTGCAGGAAAAACTTCCTTAACATTTTCAACAACATAAACCTTAGCCTTAGGCTCATAAGCATATGCTATTTCAGAATGATAGTTATGAGCTTCATAACCCAATTTGTTTATATATTCAACAGTATCGTCATCATCACATAACCAAACTGCTTTTATGTCTTTTCTGTATTTATTAATATACACAAACAGCCACTTAGGGTTGCCGGAAAACAGGTTGCCTGCATTAAACAGCCATAAAGGTCTTAAATCTGCAACAGGGTCGAAAACCGACTTTATGCTGTGTTTGACCTTAGATGCTATTTTTCTTGCAGCACTTCTGCTGTCAGTATTTTTTGCGTTCATATTTTTTCTCCTCCATAATACAACTAAAATTAATGTAATATTTAATTTGATTAAACAGCAAATATTATTTGAAAACTAATGTTAAAACCAAAGATAAACATATCCTCTAAATTACCAAAAGAAAATTATCTCTTTTTTCTAATTTTGCCAAGCAATCTGCTTGTTTTTAATGCAAGTTTAACACTTTTTGAATTAATAATTTTATTCTGATCACTTATCTTGTTTTTTAAGTTTTTTACAACAGAATTAGCATATCTTATATATTCTTTTGTACGCATTACTCTCTCTTCTCTTGTACATGAGTCGTATGCACAAACAGCCGGCTGTAAATTTACTTCTGCAATTTTTTTATCAAAAGGCGTATCTTTTGGATTATCATTATTTTTAAAGATGTTATCCAGTCCGTTGATATTAAGAAAATCACGGTAATTATCAAAATTTTTATTCTGATTCTTACACGGTGCTTTAAAGTCAGCCTTTTCAATTAAATCCCAAATGTTTGTATTTTCGTGAATATCATTTGACATCACTCTGGTCAAATTGTGATATTCAGACAATTCTCTCATTCTTGCGTCTTTCGGAATAATCAAACTCGGTGTTCCGGAAACAACCGAAGATATATTGCCGTGCATTCTTGCACCGAAGCAAAAATCTGCTTTTGATAAAAATCTGTTCCACTCTCTGAAATTTATAAAAAATCTGACTCTGTTTTCCTGATACAGATAATGTTCAAATGTACTAGGATAATTCGGCTTATTATGATACTTAGGATTTGAAATAGGTATACCGAAATACTCCATTTTAAGTTCGTCCGATCTTTGCGGTATAAAATAGCTGTTTTTAAATTCAAGTGTACTTCTGTCAATAAAATTCAATACATTCTCCGGTGAAATTATAGAATTATTTACACAAACCAAAGAATCCTTTGTGATTTTTGTATCCCTTATGTTTAAATCACGCCCGTACATATACATTGACGGGCATCCGATAACCATATGATGCTTACCGTCAATATAACCGAGCTTAGTCAGATATTCAGATGTAATAGGTCCCCTGACCCCGACAATTGCGGATTTTTCCAAAACAGCGTCCATAAACTCTTTCACAGCGGCGTCAAAAGGAAATCCTTTTTTCAAATCAGGTTCAAAGGGAGCTCTTAACCCCACTCCCACAACAACTGTCGGTATCTTCAGCTGTCTTACTATTTTTGCAATGGATTTTAAAGAGTCAGCATATCCGTCTCTGAATGCATCAGCCAACGGAATAACAAAACAATCATATTTTTCGTTTATATTATCTATTTCCCGCTCACTGTAATCTAAGCGATAATATGTTGAGTGAATCTGTGTATCCTCGGTCATAAGTGCCCTGTAAATACTGTATGCATATACAAGATTACCGGAATTACCTCCGATTGAATTCTCGCCTATTACTTTGCTTGGATTAAAATTATCAAACGGCGTCATTCCCGATCTCATTAAAATTCTTTTCATAAACTTAAGTTCTCCTATACGGAGTCATGCCTCCCCTTTGTTATTTTTTATGAGCTTCCAAAGCATCACCGAAAGTCAGCTTCAAAATACGCTCAGTTGCATGTCCGTCACATGAACACATAAACTTGTTTTTAAAATCAATTATCTGTTGCTTGTCGAACATAGTATCTATATTCTTAATATAGTTTATTATCTCTTCATTGGTTTTATAAACAGGACCCGGAGTAAGTTCGTCATAATTATAGTAAAAACCACGCCAATCCAGATATTCTTCTATATCATATGCAAAGAAAATCAAAGGACGCTCAAAAAGAGAATACTCAAACACCAATGATGAATAATCGGATATACAAATATCAGCAACACATAAAAGCTCATCAATAGACATATCATTTGTCATATCATAAGCGAAGTCTTTATATTCCTGCGGCACCTCCGGAAGATTTTTCACGATAGGATGATGCTTATATAAAAATACATACTCGTCTGAAAATTCAGCGCTGAATGCACCTAAATCAATTTCATCTGATGTTTTAGCTTTTCTGACTCTTCCCCTGAATGTCGGAGCATAAAGTATAACTTTTTTTCCTTTTGCGGCAGGCATAAGGCTATACAGCTTTTCAAAAGCATTTTTAATCGTACTTTCTCTGAAAAATGTATCTGTTCTTGAAACACCTGTAGCAACAACCTGAGTATCCTTGTCTTTCAGCATCATAGCTTCTTCATAAGCCCATATTACTTCAGGAGAGCTGACAGTTACATAATCAAGATTTGCATAAAAAGGATATTTCTCCATAGACTCACGGTTAGAACCGAAAATCAAGTCAGCAGTAGAAAATCCGAATTTTTTAAATGCTCCGCACCCATGCCACAGCTGAGTAACAATAGTTTCTTTTCTTTTGTTAATACTGCTGAACGGTCTTGAAGCTTCGTCTAAAAACACATATTTCGCAGTTGCTACTTCCTTAACCATATCAATGCAATTTTGCTCATATTCTTCCTTTGATACGAAAACATCCCGAAGCAGGCATATTTTCAAATCAAAGTCATAGTCTTTTTCAAGAGTGTTATACACCTCACTGAAACTATTTGAAATAGTTTCATATCTCGGCTCTAAAAAAACAACCTTATTTTCATCTACAGGCAAATCAAGACAGCTTGCATATGCATCGGGAAGCGTATGATGCAAAAACTCCTCCATATGCAATTCATTATATAATCTCTGTCTTTCTTTCTTCTTTTTCTTATCATATGCAACAATTTGCTTCATAGGCGGTATCTTCTTTATCTTCCACCAAATATGATTCAATTTCAACGCTCTGATAATCCTCTTAAAAAAAACCATTTAATTTTATCTCCTTAAAAATTATTCCCGAAATTTAATCTTCAAGTGCCAGATTTATTATTCTCTTTGTAGAATTTCCGTCACAGGCACTCATAAATTTATCCCTGAACATAGTTATCTTGTGTTTATCAAATCGTACATCAATATTTTTTATATAATCTATAATCTCTTCATCTTGTGTAAAAACAGGGCCCGGAGTAAGTTCGTTGTAATCATAATAAAATCCACGCCAATCGTTATACTCGTCAATATCATAGGCAAAAAATATAATCGGACGCTCAAACAGCGAATACTCAAAAACAAGTGACGAATAATCGGAAATACAAATATCTGCTGTGCAAAGCAAATCTTCTATACTTATCTCACTTGACAAGTCAACTGCGAATTCCTTATATTTTTCATCAATAAGAGGAGGATTTTTAACATACGGATGATGCTTTATTATCAGCACATACTCATCACTCAGCTCATGATAAAATTTTTCTAAATCAACCTCACCGGTCTGTGCTTTTCTGACTGTTCCCCTGAATGTAGGTGCATAAAGAATAACCTTCTTGTCTTTTGCATTAGGAAACGCATCATAAACCCGTTGTTTTGCTTCGTTCAGAAATTTTTCATCAAAAAACATATCAGTTCTTGAAACGCCTGTAGGTACAACCTTACTGCCGAACATAGTGCTGTTCATCGCTTCTTCATACGCCCAAACTATGTCGGGGCTTGAAACGGTAACATAAGATATATTCTTATAATACGGATATTTAATCATTCTTTTTTCACTGTCACCGAACTTTAAAAGTGCAGTGGAAAATCCGAATTTTTTAAATGCCCCGCAGGCATGCCATAGCTGAATGAGCTTTGTTTCTTTTCTTAATTTTACACAACTGGTTATCTGACAGGCATCTGTGATAAATACAGCTTTTGCGTCTGCCATATCTTTGACGCAGGCAATCCCTTTTTTCAGGCAGCCGAAAACACCCAGAATAGTTTCACCTAAATACTGATACGAAATCTTCAAATCCCCGAATGCTTTAAGTTCTCTGTCAAGCACGGAATAACTGTCAGTTAAATTAAGTGAACGAACCTCTATCAAGACAACCTTTTTATTATCAATCGGCTTTCTCTTATAAAAATTATATATAAGCGGATAAATAACCCTGAGAGTTGCAAATTTATAAATTCGAGAAGCAAGCATGTTATAAGCTTTGATAAAAAAAGTTCTTATTCCCATAATCAAAAATCCTATTCTAAAAATTGATAAAATCTTTATTTATCCCAAACCATAACTGTTTTTCCGATAAGCTTATGAATATCTGTCTCAAATGCAGTCGAAATATCCTTTACATCACGAACTTTTATAACAGTTCCCACAATGTTTTCAAGATACGATACTACTTCCGGTTTTTCCTTATAAAGCTCAATCAAACCGACAAAATCTTTTCTTCCGCTTCTTGAGCTTCCGAAAACAGTTAATCCCTTTTCAAGAATCATTCTTGTGTTTATCGGTGCTAAATCCTCTGAAACTCCGAGTATTGATATTGTTCCCTCAGGATTAATATAATCGATAATCTGATTAATCGCCTTGTGGGCAGCACCGCCGCCTACACATTCAAAAGCATGGTCAAGTTCTAAATCTTCGGGAATTCTGCTGATAAGATATGTTTCGTCTGCAAATGTGAAATCATTGAGCTTTGACTCATTAATGCCAAACACATACATCTTTATTTCAGGATGCAGACTTTTTAAAAGCAATGATGTAATATATCCTAAATTACCGTCGCCCCAAACACCTATAGTATTTCTTCTCTTATGAGAAAATCTATAAAACCTGTCAATTGCGTGATAACTGACGCTTACTATTTCAGTGAAAGCAGCAACCGTCTTGTTAATATCCTTAGGCAAAAGAACAAGCCTGTCCGCAGTTGTTTCAATATATTCCTGCAAA
Source organism: uncultured Ruminococcus sp. (assembly GCA_900545345.1). GTDB lineage: Bacteria > Bacillota > Clostridia > Oscillospirales > Ruminococcaceae > UMGS1601. The sequence continues at coordinate 130,398 of UQYQ01000002.1, read as the reverse complement.
AATCCGTCAAAACCGCTGGCTCTGAATTTGCTCGAACGCAGATAATTTTCTGCAATGATTTCGTCAACCTCTTCGGGAACATTAGGTATCATAACTACCTCATCACCGATTTTGAAGGTATTTGTCGGGTCATAAACCACTTTTCCGATTGCCTCATGAATCAGTGCCATAGGAAGCTTCTTTGACAAAACCTCTTCACTTCTTGTTCCCTGATAATATCTTTGGTCAGCATTACAAATCGATAAATGTGTAGGTCTGACTATAACATGCTTGTCATCGAGTGTAATATCCTTAAATAAAATATCAAGCTGTCTTGGTTTTTTTAGCTGATAAACTGTATTAAGCATATTACTTCTCGCCTCCTAACAAAGATTCAGCCACACGAAGATCATAAGGATAAGTTATTTTTATGTTAAATACTTCACCGTCAACCAAGTGAATTTTTTCACCCTTTAAAACTAAAATTTTGCAGGCATCTGTAAGCACAGTCTTTTCATCCTCGGTCAATGAGTTATAAAGTTCTCGCAGCATAAGCGCTTTGAATGTCTGAGGTGTCTGTCCCTGATACATTTTCGAACGGTCGGGAATATCGGTGATAAACTCATTGTTTGTGCTTTCAACAATGGTGTCTGTTGCAGGAATAACCGTATCGCAGGCACCGTATTTTTTTGCATATTTTACATTTTCCTCTAAAATTCTGTGAGTTACAAAAGGTCTTACCGAATCGTGTGTAACGATAATTGTCTCTTCGTCAAGACATCCCTGCTCATCAATATATTTAACAGCGTTCATAATAGTTTCATTACGGGTTGTTCCGCCCTCTAAAACTATAACATTATCACTGCACGGAATATATTTTTTAATTAAATCCTGAGTATGATTAATCCATTGCTTAGGTGAAAGCACCAAAACTTTGTCAAATTCCTGACAAACAACAAATTTCTCGATTGTATGAATGATAATCGGCTTTCCTCCGACCTCCATAAACTGTTTCGGCTTTTCCACATTACCCATTCGGGTACCTTTTCCGCCGGCAAGAACAACTCCGTATACATTTTTCATTTTTTATCCTCCGTTCTGGCAAAACATATTTTGCTGTGTCCTAATGCGTTTTTTTATTTTTTATTCCTTTGACCAGATTTATAATCCTGTCAGTTGCGTGTCCGTCACACGCGGTCATATATTTTTCTAAAAACAAATTTGTTTCCTTTTCACTGAAATTTGAAACCGCATCTTCAACGGATTTCAGATTCAGGTCTTTCGGATTTTCGACTATCTTAGCAGGCAAAGCTTCTATATTGAGATAAAATCCCCTTTGAACCTTATAGTTTTCCAAATCCGGTGCAAATATTAATATCGGTTTTTTAAACAATGCGTATTCATATATTACAGATGAGTAATCGGTGATAAGCAAATCCGCACAGGCAAAAATCATTTCCGTAGGTAAATCAGACTCTGTTTGCTGAGCAACAGGTTTTTTCATATGCGGATGAGATTTTGTGACCAAATACCAATCATCACTGTTAAACAGTTCCGAAGCTAATTTTATAACAGCCTCATCACCCACTAAATAAGGATTAGAAGGATTGCCTCTGAATGTAGGTGCCCACAAAACTACTTTTTTACCTTTTGCATTGGGATTTTCTTTATAAAACATTTCTTTTGATTTATTTATAAAGTCATTATCAAAAAATATATCTGTACGGCTTATTCCTATCGGCTTAAAAATACTTTCATCAAGCTTCATTGCACTCGAAAAAGGCTTTATACATTCACTCGAAGAAACTGTTACAATGTCATAATTTTTATAGACATTGCCTTTATAATATTTAGGAATATCCCCTGCTGTATCATATCCGAACTTTTTGAACGCTCCGCAGCCGTGCCAAAGCTGAATAACTTGTGTACCCTTTCTTTTTTTACATGCTGATACAGGCAAAAAATTATCACAAATAAATACAAACTCGGCCTTTGCATATATCCTCATAAACTTAACAGAATAGCTGAGGCTTCTAAAACTGCTGCATTTTCCGAAATCATGATAGAATTCAACAACCTGAAAATCATTATCACCGATAAATCTCTTTAAAACTTCTTTCATACTTATCGGACAGATATCATGATGAGCATCTGCGAACACAACCAGACCAATGTTCACCGGTTTTATTCTATAAAAAAAATAAACAAGCGGCAATATGATATTTTGAACCACCATCTTTAAACATTGTTTAAAAAAGAAATTAATATCATCACCTGCTTTTCACATATTTTATCCCAAATATTTGGTTTAATTTTCTAACATACACATGATATTATTATACAACAATATATATCAAAAGTCAACAAATCAGGCTTTTTTACTCGGCTGATAAAGCAAGTATATTTTTATAAATATCATACTCTTATCTATTATTTGAATTTATTATAAAATAAATACTGTAAAACAAAAAAACAGCAAAGAATAATTCCTGCTGTTTTTTTATCATACTTCCCTGAAAGCATCAATTCAAGGCAAAACAAATTTTATAAACTGATTTAATTCCTGTTTGATTCTCTGAAATTACTTTTGAACTTTGATTTATTAATGTACATTTCTTTATCCGCCTTCAGCATTAAAGCGTCTACATCTATATATTCATCAACTATTGCCGAGCATATTCCTACACTCGCCGAAACATCGTATTCTTTGTAGTGCCTGTTATTGAAATCCTTCATCATTTTGCTGAAATGGTCAGGAAAGTCACTTGACTTTTCACCGTCTTTGGCATCAATCATAGCAACAACAAATTCATCTCCGCCGAATCTTGCACATATACCGCTGCTGCCTGCACAGGTTTCGGCAATTCGGGCAATAGTTTTAATTGCATAATCGCCCTCTTTATGACCGTAATTATCATTTATATATTTCAGTCTGTTAATATCTATTGAAAATACATACAGCCAGTTATCTTCACAATTATCAGACTTGATTAATTTCATATATTCCTGATAAAATCCTCTTCTGTTGAAAACACCTGTCAAAGGGTCACGGCAATACAAATCATTTAATCTCTTATTCATCGCTATCAGCCTGGATTGATTCACTATAGTATCCAAAGCCTGTTCAAAATTTATCGTCAGCTCATATATTCTCTGGAAATTAATTGAGTCAACATCATAACCTGCAACCAAATAACCGAACACTTTTTGCTGACAGTGAAGAGGTACAAATAAAAGCTGATTGCTGATTTTATGTATTTCATCAAGGTTCGGAAGAAGCTCGTTTATATCATATTCTGTAAACGGTACTCTATACTCATCTTTAACCAACTGACATGCAAGAATCATTATATTGTTATTCAACAGTGCTTCACTTGAAACCGAAACCGAATCAGAATTTTCAAAAAGCTTCGCATTCAGGCATATTGAAATACTTTCACATTCACGCACAGTTAAATAAGGTTTAACTGCATATGGTATTTCGTCAATGGTAATTCCGTCTGTCAGATTTACCAACATTTGATTTATATATGTCTGGTTATACTTGAGTTCAGATAATTCTTTATACAAATATTCTACATGGTCATTATAATTACTGATATGAACCTTTTCACATCCGCATGACTGTGAATAAAGTGCCTCATATTCAATTTTATATTTTTTATTTTCAGGAGGATTCCCGTCAATTATATCCTTTATGATGTCTGAAATAACTTCCCCCGTTTTTATTTTATCATCATATGCTGTAGTTATCCTCGGTGTATAGAACTTTCCAAGCTCTATGCCGTCAAATCCTGTGACAATAACATCTTCAGGAACCTTTAATCCATGATCAGCCAAGGTAGAGCATACAGCTATAGCCATAGAATCATTTGCACATATAATCGCTTCGGGAATTTCATCAGTATTTCTGAGCATTTCTTCACATGCAAGCTTCGCCGGATATTCCCAGAAATCGCCGTATAAAATCCAATCCTCACGAGCGGAAAGGCCATGTTCTTTCAAAACATTTTTAAACGTATTAATCCTGTCGTCGGAAAATGCATTATTACGCATACCTGCCATAAAAGCAATCTTAGTACATTTGTGAACATCCAGAACATGTCTGATAATTTTCTCAATACAATAATAGTCAAATAATATGTTATAGCAGCCGTCAATCTCTTTATCAACAGATATAACAGGAATATCGGCGTCAAAAGCATTTTTTATTATGCCGTTAAGTATAATGTCATCCTTTATTGTCTCAGATAGTATAACAAGTGCAGACAAACTGTTATAATCAATCAAATCAAAAACACTGTGCTCACCTAAATCATTGTTGTCCTTATTATATAAATCAGTAAACACATTAAAGATATGAAGAATAAATCCTTTTTCCTCTGCGTTTTTACATAGCGAAGAAAGCAAATCTTTATGCATATCTTCATGAACCTTCGATAAACAAACAGCGACTACAGGTTTATTTGATTTTTGCATAAACATTCACTCCCCTTTCATACCAATTATGAAATATTCTTTAAAGTAAGTATACCATTTTTCACTCAAACTTGCAATATATAATTAATTTTATGAAAAAAATTAATTATTTTTCGTTATAATTGCACAAAATACCCTGCTTGTATTTTGTTCACTATAATTAACTTATTTATCAAAATTGTAAATAAACAGTTTGATTGTTAAATAATTAACTATTTAAACTTACACAAAAATGAATTTTCGAAGTGCGTATCGGCACAAATACAATGTCAGGTGATTAAAAGATTCCATATTGTGTGTCGTCCCGCATTGTTTAGAAAGTACCGAGCATTATTTCCTTATGATTTCAGAAATAAGAAACCGGTCAAACCATAAGTTTCCACAAGATAAAGCAATGAATACAGGTCATTATTTAACAATCAAAAAGCATTGACAAACTACTCGGTTTGACATATAATGATATTAATATAAATAATATTTCGGTAGGTGAGGCTACCACAGGGATACGGGACGCTGCCGCGAAATGGTGGAGACACTGTCAGCTGGTCAACAGGCGATGTCGAATCAAGGCATAACCTAATGCTGTTCCAACGCAACCATATCTTTTATGCCCTGCGAAGCTGAAGCTTGAACGGTAAAACAAAAACTGATAATAAAAATATATTATTTTTAATCTTCTGAATTGGTTTATCTGTTCACTCAGACCTATGACGAGGATTATTTTTATATCTGTTTTAATTAATCTGTAAAAGGAGTTGAAATTATGGACAGCGGAAGTACAAACAAGCCTTCAAAGCCGCGAGGGACACTTTTGTATATTGTGCGGACTTTTTCTGTCCGTAATTCATAAATTTAAAGTGTAACTTTCCGGCTATCCGCATTAAAAATATTTTAAGGAGGATAAGCCCATGGATGAAAAAACAATTCAGCAAACTGCCATTGAATTAATAGAAGGCAGGCAATACACAAAGCTTAAGGCTTTTTTAAAAGACCAAAATCCTTATGATGTGGCTTCTTTAATGGAAGAAATAAACGATATGGATTTAACTCTTGTATTCAGAATTCTTCCTAAAGACGAAGCATCGGAAATATTCTCATACCTTACAAGTGAAATTCAGGAAAAGCTCATAAATTCATTTTCCGAAAACGAGCTTCGAAAGGTTTTAGACGAATTATTCTTAGACGATACCGTTGACCTGATTGAAGAAATGCCTGCAAATGTCGTTTCAAGAATTTTAAAAAATACAGATTCTCAGACCAGAAAAAGAATAAACGAAGTCTTAAATTATCCCGACGACAGTGCAGGCAGTCTTATGACTATCGAATATGTTTTCTTTGCCAAAGACATGACGGTATCCGAAGCAATGCAAAAAATCAGACAGGTCGGAGTTGTCAAAGAAACCATATATACCTGTTATGTAACAGAATACAGAAAGCTTATAGGAACTATTGAGCTTTTAGACCTTATCACGGCTGATGAGGAAACAAAAATCGAAGATATCATGGATACAAATGTAATCTATGTTAATACCCATGATGACCAAGAAGAGGTTGCCAATACAATACGAAACTATGACCTTATGGCTATTCCGGTTGTTGATAATGAAAACCGAATTGTCGGTATTATTACCGTTGACGACATCATTGACGTTATTCACGAAGAAACAACAGAGGATATTCAGAAAATGGCAGGTATGACACCTACAGACGAATCGTATTTTAACACTTCTGTTTTCTCTCATGCAAAAAGCCGAATACCTTGGCTTTTATTCCTTATGCTTTCCGCAACACTTTCAGGAGCAGTAATAAATCATTATGAAAATCTTCTCGTTTCTATACCTATACTGTTTTCATTTGTTCCTATGCTTACCGGAACAGGAGGAAACTGCGGTTCGCAATCATCAACAATTGTCATCAGAAGCCTTGCTCTTGATGAAATAGAATTTAAGGACTTTTTCAAAGTAATGTTCAAAGAATTCAGAATTGCACTTTTAGTAAGCTTTGTACTGGCAGCAGTAAACGGACTCAGAATATGGTTTGTATACAGAAACGATGCTGATATTAATTCTGCTTTACTCGGATTTGTAATAGGACTTTCGATAATAGCCACTGTTATACTTGCAAAAACTGTAGGATGCGTACTTCCTATGATTGCAAAAAAACTTCACTTTGACCCTGCCATTATGGCTGCCCCTCTTATTTCAACTATTGTTGACGCTTGTTCGGTATTTCTGTACTGCAACATTGCTATAAAAATATTTGATGTTTTAGGCTGAAACCTCAGTCTTATATAAAAAGCTGCCGAGATTAATTCTTTGCAGCTTTTTATGTGTATACAATAATAAAAGAAGTTGAATTTGTTTTTTAATAAATTTTTTCATTGCAAAAATTTCAGAATACCTCTTGACAAGTAATGAAACTTGCGTTATAATACATATTTGTAAAGGCTATGTGCTTTACATCGCAACTGAATTTTAAGTAAAAAAGGAGTGAGATTTAAGTGGCAAAAAATCTTGATATAACCATTCTGATTGACATTTACGGATATATGCTTACAGATAAACAAATAGATGCTCTTGAGCTTTATTATTTCGATGACTTATCTCTCGCTGAAATTGCTGAAAATCTCGGCATTACAAGACAAGGTGTTCGTGACAGCATCAAGCGTGGTGAAGAAACACTCATCGACTTGGAAGAAAAACTCGGATACTTAAAAAAAATCAGAAAATATGATGAGTTTATTAAAAATTTGAAAGAACAGACAAAGCTCATTATAGAGGAATGTAAAACCATAAGCTTCACCAGAGGCATAGTGGCGAGAAGCGAAGCTATTATAGGTTATATAGACCAAAACAGCAATCTTTTTGAAATTGAAGAGAATGCTGACGCACCTAAGGAAAGCGGATTTAAAATAATAAAAAACCAAACTTATAAATAACACCTAACAACACTGGTACAGTATGGAGGATTATCATGGCGTTTGAAGGTCTTTCGGAAAAATTAAACGGCGTTTTCAAGCGTCTGAAAAATAAAGGCAAACTCAACGAAGCCGATGTAAAAACCGCAATGCGTGAAGTTAAAATGGCATTGCTCGAGGCTGATGTAAACTACAAAGTTGTAAAAGACTTTGTATCTAAAGTGTCAGAGCGTGCAGTCGGTGAAGAAGTTTTAAACAGTCTTACCCCCGCACAGCAGGTTATAAAAATTGTCAACGACGAGCTTGTTGCTCTTATGGGTGATTCTAATGCAAAAATCAACTTCCCTAACAAGCCGCCGTGCATTGTTATGATGTGCGGTCTTCAGGGAAGCGGTAAAACCACTCATTCTGCAAAGCTTGCTAAATACTTTAAAGAAAAACAAAGCAAGCGGCCTTTGCTTGTTGCATGCGATATCTATCGTCCTGCGGCTATTGACCAATTAAAAATCGTCGGTGAAAAAGCAGGTGTTCCTGTTTTTGAAATGGGACAGACCGACCCCAGAAAAATAGTTAAAGAAGCTTTAAAACATGCAAGCGACCACGGCAATGATTTTGTTCTGCTTGACACAGCAGGAAGACTTCACATAGATGAAGAACTGATGAAAGAACTTAAAGATATAAAGAAAATCGCCGAGCCTCACGAGATTATACTTGTTGTTGACGCAATGACCGGTCAAGATGCTGTAAATGTAGCTGAAAGCTTTGATGAAGCACTTGGTATAGACAGTGTTCTTTTAACAAAGCTCGATTCGGACACAAGAGGCGGTGCAGCCCTGTCAGTACTGGCTGTTACAGGAAAACCGATAAAATTCGTCGGTATGGGTGAAAAGCTGGACGAGTTTGAAGTATTCCACCCTGAACGTATGGCTTCAAGAATTTTAGGCATGGGCGACATGCTCACTCTTATTGAAAAGGCATCTGAAAATGTAAATGAAGAAGATGCAAAAAGACTTGCAAAAAAAGTTAAAGAAAAAGGATTTGATTTAACCGACCTTTTAGACCAGCTTAAACAAATCCAGAAAATGGGTTCTATAAAATCGCTGCTGGGCATGATTCCCGGAATCGGAAGCCAGATAAAGGATATGGATATTGACGAAAAACAGTTTACCAGACTTGAAGCAATTATCCAGTCTATGACTCCGAAAGAGCGTGAAAAGCCCGGTATTATAAATCCTAACAGAAAACGCCGAATCGCTTCGGGAAGCGGTACAAAAGTTGAGGATGTTAATCGTCTTTTAAAACAATACGAACAAATGAATAAAATGATGAAACAGCTCGGCATGGCAGGCAAAGGTAAAGGCAAAGCCAACAAAAGAAAAATGAGAAGCATGCTAAGCTCAATGGGCGGCGGCTTTCCGGGAATGTCAAACGACGGCGGATATCACGGAGGCGGAATGCCTTTTTAAAAAGTTAATTGATGCAAAAGCATAAATTATAATTTAATTCCGGAGGTGAAATGAAAATGGCAGTTAAAATCAGATTAAGAAGAATGGGTGCTAAGAAAGCTCCTTTCTATCGTATTGTTGTTGCTGATTCAAGATATCCTAGAGATGGAAGATTCATCGAAGAAATCGGATACTACGATCCTACTAAGGAACCATCAGTAGTTAGCGTTGACGGTGAAAAAGCTAAATCTTGGATTGCGAATGGTGCACAGCCAACAGAAACTGTTAAGACTTTATTAAAGAAAAACGGTATTCTTTAATACCAGTTCTAAAGCAGGAGTTTCACACAGACCCCACAAAAACTCATTGTTTAATCCTGCTTTTTAAGCCTTACGCTAACTGCGTAGGCTTCCCTCTCGGTGGGGTATAAGGAGAAGATTTTATGAAAGAACTGCTAGAAACAATAGTTGCTGATCTTGTTGAAGACAAAAGCTCTGTTGAAATTGTCGTGGACGAGCCAAATGATGAAGGTATTATAACATATCATCTTCATGTTGCTCCCGATGATATGGGCAGAGTTATCGGAAAGCAAGGCAGAATTGCTAAAGCTATCCGAACAGTAATGCGTGCAAAAGCTTCAAAAGAGGGCAAAAAAATCATGGTCGAAATCGACTAATAATTAATTTCGAAAATCGAGCATCAACGCTGTTTCAATACAGTGCTGATGCTTTTTTATTTTTCTTATATTCCCTTCCCTTTACAAATTCCAATTGATGTGATATGATATAAAAAAAGAATATTGTATTCGGTGAAGCGAGAACAGGCTGATATATATAATTCCCCTGTTTTGGTCGCTTATAATAGGGAAGCGTAGTGAAATTCTACCACAGCAGCCACTACTGTAAATTATACCGATGAAAAAAGCGATTGCCATTGCCCTTTAGGGTGAGAAGGTGCTTTTTTATGCTAAGGTTAAAAGTCAGGAGACCTGCCGGATGCAAGGAGCGTTATAAAAATCGGGCAATTGGATTTTTGGTTAATATGGCTTTTAGAAAATAAATTTTCTTAAGGCTTTGATTTGTATACACAAAAGTACGGTTTTCGTTTTTTGAACGCCGTACTTTTTATTTTTTAGAAAAGAGGAAAAAACAATGAAAAACAAAAGTTTAAAACGCAGTATTTTTGCTGCTGCAATCAGTATCTTAGTGGTATCAATCTCACTAATGACAATTACCTGCTCTTCAAATGAAATAACAAAAGACAGAATAAATAAAGATATTACCGAAACAGCAGAATATCTTTATTCGGTAAATCCGTCAGGAACACTTGACAACAAAAATATAAACAGCTTTATTCTTTCGGGAATAAATACAAAGACAATGAGCTATGACCTTGTTGTAAATATTAAAAACGAGCTTGATAAAAACAACGGAAAACTCGTCTATACAGACACATATGATAATGATACCGTAAAAGAAAGTGCTTCAAGAGAGGCCAAAGCCATAATTGTCTTGGGGAACTTAGGATTTAATCCCGAAAACTTTTACGGATACAATTTAGTTGAAACACTTGAAAACTATTCAGACTGGGATACACTTCTGTCAAATGACGCATATGGTGCGGCTGACTCTTTAGAAGCTTTAACTAAATACAGCAAAAATGAAAATGCAATTAACACTCTTATAACATCTATACTCGGAATTTATAAAGATTCTTCAATCGGCGGAGGATTCAACTATTGGGGAATCAGCGTTGATACAAACGGTTATTTTATCAAAGCTCTTGCTCCTTATTATAATTCAAACAGCAATGTAAAAAGCGCTGTTGACAAATCAATTGAATTCATTAAATCCATGAAACATTCAGACGGTTATGATTCAAGTGTTGAATACGCATTAGGTGCAGGAAATGCAGATTCAACTGCTATGGCACTTGTTACTTTCTCGTCAATGAATATGAAAGATGACGCAAAGGAAGCTTTTGAATTGCTTCAAGGATTTAAAGTATCAGGTACCAAAGGTTCATACTCATACTTAAATAAATCAAACAAAAATGCTCAGGACAGCGATTTAGAGCCTAATGATTATGCAACAGGCGACGCTTTGACAGCTCTTTGCTATTATAAAATTATAGCTCCTAATGCCAAAGAACCGACTTCGTCAAATAACACATCTAACAAACCGAGTGTTAAACCAACAGCTATTACTCCTGCTTTAAATAATACAGTAAAACCGGCAAAACCTAAAAAGGTTACCAAAGTAAAAGTTGTATCGGGCAAGAAAAAGCTTTCGGTTAAATGGAATAAGTTAAAAAGTGCAAACGGTTATCAAATCAAAATAGGTACAAATAAAAAAATTACTAAAAGCACAAAAACATATAAATCCAAAACAAATAAAAAGATAATCAAAAAGCTGGGCGGAAACAAAAAGTATTATGTTAAAGTCAGAGCTTATAAAACATATAAAAAGGCTGACGGAAAAACAGGATTTGTATACGGAAAATGGTCTGCAGTTAAATCCCAAAAAACAAGATAAAATCAATAGTAATCGAGAGTTGAAAAATGTTTATTAAAAAATTATTTATTTCTTTTTTAATCGTCTTTTCCCTTATTGCCGGCGGTTGTGCCGAAGAAAAAAATTCAATTAATAAAAATGACACCTCTTCTGAAACAGTCACAGAACTGATTACAGATTCAGTTTTGTCTGAATCAAATTCAACAACTTCTTTTAACAATAAGAACACAACAGCCAAAGGCAGCAATTCTAAATCTGAAAACGAATATAAAACCACTGTCTCAGCTTCATCAAGTGCAGCAAAAGTTTCGGGAAAAACAAATAAAATAAAAAAAACAAAGACTGCTCAAACACATCAAGTAAACAAGTCAACTGAAAATACCACTCAAAGACAAAAAAACCGAAGCCTTCAAACAACCTACAATCAAAACATTCAAAATTCTTTTTCAAAGCAAATTAATGAAACACAAGAAAAAAATGAATTTTCGATTTCAATTGAAATTGAATGTAAATCTGCTTTGGAGCATAAAGATTTAAGTGATTCTGTTATACTTCCCCAAAGCGGAATTATACTCCCAAAAACCGAAATTAAAATCAAATCGGGACAGTCGGCACTAGATGTTACTAAAACAATCTGTGAAAAAATGAATATTCCAATTGTGTGCATAAATAAAAGCTATGTAAAAAGCATAGGACCGATTGGTGAAAAACAATGCGGAAAGTTCAGCGGCTGGTCTTACAAAATAAACGGCAAAAAACCTTCAAAAAGCTCTGATAAATATGTTCTAAACGATAATGATATATTAATTTGGAGTTTTGTAACCACATATTAAGATTTAAGCTTCTGCTTACAATCACATTTATTCTGTGAAATGTAATCAGAAGCTTTTGTTTTTGTCTTTGTTATGGTATACTGACAATAGACTAAATTTAATTTCAGGAGATTTTTTGATGGATAGACAAGCTTTTTTAAATGCGTGCAGCAGAATTGTCGGAAACAAGCGTGATAAAAAAGGAATAGGCACTCTGAGTGAAAAAACAATGCACGCAGTTTTAAAAGAATATTATCAGCCGTTTTCAGACAGCCAAGAAGTAAAAGTGGGTAATTTCGTTGCTGATATTATAAGTGAATCGGGAATTATAGAAATTCAAACAAGAGCTTTTCACAGGCTGACTAAAAAACTCGACTGCTTTTTAGAGTTTTGTAATGTAACCGTTGTCACTGCTCTTCCGGCGGTAAAATATTTATCATGGCTCGACACCGAAACCGGAGAGTGTACAAACCGCAGAAAATCACCGTATAAGGCTACAATATACGATGCCGTTCATGAACTTTATTCGATAAAATACACTCTAGATAATCCCAGAATGCACCTAAGGCTTTTGCTTTTGGAGGTTGAAGATATAAGATATTTAAACGGCTGGTCTAAAAATAAAAAACGAGGCTCATCAAGGTGTGACCGAATACCGATTGATATTATTGATGAAGTTGAATTTAATTGTATAGATGACTACAGAAAATTTTTACCTCAAAATCTTCCGGAGGAATTCACATCAAAAGACTTTTCAAAATGTGCAAAAATCCACAGAAATACTGCTCAGACAACTCTCAACATTCTTACATATCTGGGTATTGTAAAGAGAATCGGCAAATCCGGTAACTCTATAATCTATAAGGTCAATGATTAATATATTTATCCAAATTTTCACAGTGAAAATAATTTGAATTTTTTTTTAACTCTCTTTTCAAAATCAATAATATTTGTTATAATTATTCTTGTCAATTAACTTTTGAATTTTTGCAAAATACATATATTTTTATTGATTTTTTTATAAACTTAATATAGTTTATTTTGTTAGGAGATACATAGATGAAAAATTTTAAACTTTTAAGAAAGCTTAGTATGCTGACTGCTGTGACAATTAGTTTCTCAATGGTTTCAGCAGCATTTGCAATATCAGGTGAAGCTTATGATTTTACTCCTGAGGGTGTCAAAATAACCTCAGAAGCTGTTTATATGGAAAACTTAGACACTGAAAATACTATTATTGACTTAAATTCAGACACTCAATACGAACCTGCGTCATTAACTAAAATTATGACCTGCGTTTTGGTATTAGACGCTTTTAAAGATGATGTTGAAAGTCTGAAAAAAACTAAAGCTTCTGCAGGATATGAAGCTTTTAAAGAGCTTGAAGGTACATATGCTTCAAATGCAGGTATCCAAAAAAATGAAAAGCTGAGCTATTACGATTTGCTTTGTGCACTCATGATTCCGTCAGCCTGTGAAGCTGCAAATATTCTTGCGATAAATATAGGCGGTTCACTTGACGGATTTGTTGAAATGATGAACGCCAAGGCAGGAGCACTCGGTATGAAGAACACTATTTATTACAACGCTCACGGCCTTGACCTTGACGGGAATACAAATATTACAACCTGTAAGGACCAAGCTATTCTCTGTAAATATGCAATTAACAACTACCCTATTTTTACTGAAATAACATCAAAGCAAAATTATACAATGGCTAACGGAACCACAATAGTCAGTACAAATGCACTTCTTGACGAAACATCTGATTTTTATTATGGATATGTAAACGGTATAAAAACCGGTTACTATGATGAAGCCGGAAGATGTTTAGCATCAGTTGCCACCAAAAACGGCTATACATATTTAATTGTTTCAATGAAAGCACCGGCAAAAGACAAACAGGGAAACGATGTTATGTATAATTGTCAGGACCACAAAAAACTTTATATGTGGGCATTTGACAATTTAAACTACAATGTATTTGTAAAAGAAAATGAAGAAATTACTGAAGCCGGTGTTTCATACGGAAAAGGTGCTGATTTTGTTAATTTAAAGCCTGCTAACGAAGTATCTAAAATCTGGCTCAGTTCAATTGACATGAATCAGGTTGAGCGTAAAATAACTGTTGATGAAAACATTATCGCACCGGTTTATAAGGGTGATACTCTCGGCAAGCTTGAGCTTATTTATGAGGGTGAAACAATAGGCTCTGTTAATCTTGTTGCAACAAACGACCTTGAACGGGCAACAATTAAAGCGGAAGCTGCTGTTGCAAGCAAGTTTTTCTCCTCAAAGCAATTTAAAATTGCACTTGTGATAATTATAACAGTTGTCTTGTTATATATTCTGATTTTTAAAGCAATAGCAAACAAAAGATATAAGAAAAAAGAGCAGGAATACATGGATAAATACAATGAATAAAAGTTAAAGCCTATCGAATAACCGATAGGCTTTTTTGTTATTGATTTTCTTTTGATGAATATTCTTCATTTGGATTTTTAACTCTCCAATCAAGAACGGGATGCTTTTTCATATAAACTGCATGTGCAGTCATATATCCTGCTAAGCACAATATAAGAATAATTTCGATTCCTAAAAGTGCTGCTTTTATATAATCAAGAGAAAACTTTTCGATTATCCATTTATTCGGAAAATAAAAGCTTTTAAAACCTGTGGTTGCTTTTCCCGAAGTTTTATTAATAAACAAAACCGGAATATAATAAACCGCAAACATAAGTATTAAAACTATTGATGTTGAAACAGAATCGTAAGTTTCATATGCAGATTGCCTTATCCCATCATCAATAAACAGTATCAGCAGAATAATTAAAAGCATTATCCATGCAATAAATGACCAGACTCCTCCGCCCTCAAACAGAGCTTCTTTAAATTTGCTTCCGCTTCCCTGCGAAAACAAGTTCACTATCCACGAAACAAGTGTTACAGAGAGTATTGAGCAAATCACATTTGCCATAAGCAGAATTCCGATTCTTGAAATTGTATAAAGTATCTTTTCCTTCATTTTCATCACCACACCGTTTTATTCGTTATTCATTCCAACTAAATCTTTAACTACCTCTCCTGCAATTATAAGCCCCGCTGCTGACGGAACAAAAGAAACACTTCCCGGAGCTGTCCCGCTTCCCTTTTTCTCAGCAAGTCTATCGTCAGAAATTTTTAAAGAAACCGGTTCTTCCTTTGAATAAACAACTTTCAGCTTTTTTATCCCTCTTGATTTAAGCTCACGCCTCATAACCCTTGCTAACGGGCAAACCGAAGTCTTATAAATGTCGGTTACCTCAAATCTGGTTGGGTCAAGCTTGTTACCGGTCCCCATTGAGCTTATTACAGGAACTTTAAACTTATCTGCATTTTCTATAATTAAAAGCTTTCCTGTCACAGTATCAATAGCGTCAACAACATAATCATACTTAGAAAAATCAAAGCTGTCTGATGTTTCCGCATTATAGAAAACCTGAAAGTCATTTACCTTTGCAGACGGATTTATATCAAGTATTCTGCTTTTCATAACTTCGGTTTTAGGCTTGCCTATCGTCTTGTGGTCTGCGATAATCTGACGGTTTATGTTACTCAGCGACACAATATCATTATCAATTATGTCAAGCTCTCCTACTCCTGCACGAGCAAGTGCCTCTATGACAAAACCTCCGACTCCGCCGACTCCGAAAACAGCCACTCTGCTTTGCTTTAGCTTTTCTACACCGTCAGCTCCAAGCAAAAGCTCTGTTCTTGAAAACTGATTAATTTTATTTTTCTGCATCTTAATTCTCCTGATAATATAGCAATTATAAACATAATTATACCATATAAAAAGTTCTGCCGCAACTTAATATTAGACATAAACCTCATTTTATGTTATAATGTGTATTATTAAGCATTTGGAGTAAAACTATGATAAAAGCGGTTATATTTGATATGGACGGCCTCATGATTGACACAGAAAAGCTTCTTATGAGATTTTGGATAGAGTCGGCTCAAAGCTTTGGGTTTAATATGACCAAGGAAGATGTACTTTCAATAAGAAGTTTGGCCGGTAAATACACAGAGATTAAACTTAAAAAGCGTTTCGGAAACAGTTTCGATTACAAAGCAGTTCGTGCCAGACGCATTGAACTGATGAACGCTTACATATTAAAAAACGGAATTGAAAAGAAAAAAGGTCTTGATGAACTTTTAATATACTTAAAAGAAAACGGATATAAAACATCTGTTGCAACGGCTACTGATTTAAAGCGTGCATCAATGTATCTCGACATAATTGATGTAAAAAAATACTTTGATAAAATAGTCTGTGCAACTATGGTTAAGAACGGAAAGCCAAAGCCCGATATATATTTAAAAGCCTGCGAGGAGCTAGGCGTTTTGCCGTGTGAGGCTATTGCCTTAGAGGATTCACCCAATGGCATTATTTCCGCACACGATGCGGGGTGCAAAGCTGTTATGGTTCCTGATTTATCAGAGCCTGATGAAGAAATTAAAAGTTTTTTATACGAAAGAATTGACAGTCTCGATTTGCTTATTCCTATTTTAAAAAATAATATATAAATGTCGATTATTTGACTTTTATTTGTAAAGAATATATAATATGTAAAATAAAACGACGGTTTCAAAGGAGGGGTAATCCATGAGATTCGACGAAAAAGACTCAATAAATCAAGATGGCACCTATCGTTTTAAGGGAAATAAAAGCAATGAAAACTTTACTGACTATTATGATAAAGCGTTTAATGCCGATTCAAGAGAAGAAGAACTCGGTGCTGAGTTTGCAAAAGGCTTTCATGAAGAAATTAACATAGACATAGATCCCACTAAAAACACAAAAAAAGAAAACCCGTTTCAAAATCCTAATTACCGACCTGACAGTAACAGCAGATATGAATATCAATACGGTCAAAACCCATATGGTGATTACTATCAGAAAGATATTCGGGATTTTGACCGTGTATATAATAACCAAAATACAAGGAACGGACAAGCCAATATGAATAATACAAATGATTTCGGATATGAAGACCGATACACAAGACGCAATAATCAAAGGCAGCCTAGTCGTCAAAACAGCAAAAATCAGTCAAGAAACAGCCAAAACAGAAACCCTCATCAAAGACCTAATAACAATTATAAAAGCCGTTCTCAAGCTAACAAGCGTCAGCGTACAAGCTATAACGAAAAAAATTATGACAGAGACGACAGCAAGCGTGAAAAGTATGATAGCTATAACAGCCGTGACAAAAGAAATAAGAAAGGCAAAAAGAAAAAAAAGTTCAGCTTTAAAAAGCTTTTACTTATCCTGCTGTTAATAATACTGATTCTTTTTGGTTTAGCGTCAGCTTTAATTCTGCATTATATTGACCTTATGAATTTGGTTGATACAGGCGACAGAGTTGCTAATTCAGCAAGTGTTATTTCATCAGATAAGGTTGAAAACATACTCATCATCGGAAGCGATTCAAGAAGCGAGAATGAAAATGCCCGTTCTGACTCAATGATTTTAGTATCAATAAACAAAGATACAAAACAGCTTGTACAAACTTCATTTATGAGGGATATGTATGTTAAAATTCCGGGATTCGGTGAAAACAAAATAAATGCAGCCTACAATAACGGCGGTCCTGAACTGTTAATGGACACTATTGAACAAAACTTTAATATTCAGATAGATTATTATGTTCAGATAGATTTCTTCTCATTTATTGATATTATAGACGCCTTAGGCGGACTGGATATTAAAATTACTAAAGCAGAAGCTTTAGCTATGATTGATCCTCTTGGTGAGCAGAACAAATATCTTAATAATGAACATGGCACAGATTATATAACCAAAGGCGGAGAAATCCATATGAACGGAAATCAGGCTCTTGCATATGCCAGAATAAGACATATTAAAGGAACTACAGGTACTGATTTCGGCAGAACAGACCGTCAGCGTAAAGTTCTTAATATGATTATGGATAAAATAAAAGATGCAAGCCTGACCGATATTAATAAGATGCTTGAAAATGTTCTCCCTAAAATCACATCTAACATGACAAAAAAACAGCTTTACTTCTTGTCACTCAGAGCACCGTTCATTCTGGGCTATGACCGCATTGAACTTAGAATTCCTTACGGTGATGAAGACAGTCAGCCGGATGAACGATACTGGGAATACGGAACAGGAGCAGACGGTTCTTCAATACTTGTTGTTGACTTTGATAAAAACTCTGCATTGTTAAGAAAAACTATATACGGATATTAAATCATACAATATATTTTGTTTTAATAAATCAAAGCGGGTGTACCACAAAAGTGCACCCGCATTATTTTACAGAACATCCTAAAACGCCATGCTAAAAGCTCCCCTATGGACATAAGCAGAAACAATATGCTCATGCCACTTTTTGCATATAGCTGTTTTTAAATGCACTGATAAAATATTATATTCCACAAAACATCAAATTGTGACAATTTATATATAAAAGACCGATACACAGAAAATGTATCGGTCTTACTTTCAATATTAAATTTTACTAACAAACTAATCTAAATCACATTTAAAATCTGTCTGAACATTCGGATTCACTATTCCGAACTTTATTAACACTTCAAATCATTTAGTCTTAACACTGCATCCGTTAAGCTTTTAATTAATCAATAAGTTACTATTTGAAAACATTTACCTCCATTGATACTTGTTACTTCTTCTATCAATGATGCTCAAAAATCAGCGGCGTCTATTTCAACTAAATAGTTTAATCTATATCAGTAATCTATAATCTGAGTTTTGATTCTTTTATATGGCAGCCGAGCCAATTTTTAAGCTCGTTATCATTGATGATTCTTCTGATGCCATTGGACTCGCCTCTTTCTTTTTAAATTTCCAGCAATCGGTTTTGATAGGCTTTGCTTACTCTTTTTAACATTCCTATCACACCCTTTCCAGTTTTTAAATTCTAACCGATTTCGGCCGTGAACATTAGGAATCGTTCACTTAACTCTCAAACTTAAAAGTTCATTGGACCTATACTCCTTAATTAGAATTTGTGAAGTAAAGCTGAATAACGAAATGTATTTTTTATTTCTTTATCCTTTCCTTATCTTCAACTATAATATAACACACTTATTATACATTGTCAATAGTTTTTTTCAACATTTTTATAATTTTTTTATTTAATTTTACTTTTACATAATCTGCTTGACAATTAACTTTTGGTATATTATAATATAAATGTTGTGGTGATTAAATCTGTTCTTTATCAGCACCATAACTTTTTTATTAATTGAGAATTAATACACAATATTATGTCTAAAGATTTAGGAGGATTAATTATGAACGAAGAAATGGATATGCAACCTGACTTATATACTCTTGTTGATGAAGACGGAAAAGAGCAAATGTTTGAGCTTTTAGATTCACTTGAATATGAAGGTGATACTTATTATGCTCTTACGCCTTATTTAGAAGATGCTGAGGCAATACTCGCTGATAACGGTGAAGTTGTTATTTTGAAATCAACATATGAAAACGATGAAGAAGTTTTGATTTCCGTTGATGATGATGATCTCTTTGATACACTCGGCAATTTATTTATGGACCGTTTTGCCGAACTATTTGAAGAAGATGATGAAACAATCGAAATTGAAGGAAGCGACAGAGTTGACCTTGAAAACGGTGAGGTTGACTTAACTGACTAATACTGATATATTTTCTTGTTTTTGCTAAAATTCAAGTTTAAAATTTCCGCTTGAATTTTATTTGTTTCGTGTTATACTAACTATTGAAACAAAATTTAATTTTCTGCCTTGTGCGAACAAGCACAGTTTTATAATCCAACACATTGAATAAGGGAACTAAGCTCTGGCTGAGGATTGCAGACCTCCCGATTTTTTATCGGACGAAGGGAGCGTGAGGCTGTCAGGCCGTTACCCACCTGCACGAGTGCGGGTTTTATTCACTGTGCGACGGCAAGGCGGATATACTTAAAATCGCAGACTCCTGAGCAAAATGTTCAGGAGTTCTTTATTGATAAAATAAAGAACAACACAAAAAAGCGTTCAGAAAATTCTGAACGCTTTTAATGTTATATACAGTAATACTAAATTACTTTCTAGGGTTTGCAATTGCAGCCTGTGCAGCAGCAAGTCTTGCAATAGGAACACGGAATGGTGAACATGAAACATAGTTTAGTCCGATATTGTGACAGAACTCAACTGATGTAGGGTCTCCGCCGTGCTCTCCGCAGATACCGATATGAAGATTTGGATTAACAGGCTTACCTAGCTTGATAGCCATATCCATTAATTTACCAACACCTGTCTGGTCAAGTCTTGCAAATGGATCTGACTCAAAGATTTTAGCGTCATAGTAAGCGTCTAAGAACTTACCTGCGTCATCTCTTGAGAAACCGAATGTCATCTGTGTCAGGTCGTTAGTACCGAAGCAGAAGAAGTCAGCTTCACCGGCAATCTCATCAGCAGTCAGAGCTGCTCTTGGGATTTCAATCATTGTACCGACTTCGTATTTAAGGTCAGCACCTGCATTAGCAATTTCAGCGTCAGCAGTTTCAACAACCATCTTCTTAACAACCTTAAGCTCTTTGATATCGCCAACAAGCGGAATCATAATCTCAGGAACAATTGTCCAGTCAGGGTGAGCCTTTTTAACATTGATAGCAGCACGGATAACAGCACTTGTCTGCATCTTAGCAATTTCAGGATAAGTTACAGCAAGACGGCATCCACGGTGACCCATCATTGGGTTGAATTCGTGAAGTGAAGCAATAATAGCTTTGATTTCTTCAACGCTCTTGCCCTGTGCTTTAGCCAAAGCTTCAATGTCAGCTTCCTCTGTAGGAACGAATTCGTGTAGAGGCGGGTCTAAGAATCTGATTGTTACAGGGTTGCCCTCAAGTGCCTCATAAAGAGCCTCGAAGTCAGCCTGCTGCATAGGAAGAATCTTAGCAAGTGCAGCTTCTCTTTCTTCAACAGTATCTGAGCAAATCATCTCTCTGAATGCTGCGATTCTGTCAGCCTCAAAGAACATGTGCTCTGTACGGCAAAGTCCGATACCTTCAGCACCAAGCTCTCTGGCTTTCTTAGCGTCAGCAGGAGTATCGGCATTTGTTCTAACCTTTAACTGTCTGTACTTGTCAGCCCAGCTCATAATTCTGCCGAACTCACCGGCGATTGTAGCGTCAACAGTCGGAATAATACCGTCATAGATATTACCTGTTGAGCCGTCGATTGAAATATAATCACCTTCACTAAATGTCTTACCTGCAAGTGTGAACTTCTTGTTTTCTTCGTCCATGTTAATATCAGAACATCCTGATACACAGCAAGTACCCATACCACGAGCAACAACGGCAGCGTGTGATGTCATACCTCCGCGAACTGTCAGAATACCCTGTGAAGCCTTCATACCTGTGATATCCTCAGGTGAAGTTTCTAAACGAACAAGAACAACCTTTTCGCCCTTAGCATTCCACTCTTCAGCGTCTTCTGCTGTAAATACAATCTTACCGCAAGCAGCTCCAGGTGAAGCACCAAGACCTTTGCCCATTGGTGTAGCTTCTTTAAGAGCCTTAGCATCAAACTGAGGGTGAAGCAGAGTATCTAAGTTTCTAGGGTCAATCATAGCAACTGCTTCTTTTTCTGTTCTCATTCCCTCGTCAACAAGGTCACAGGCAATCTTTAATGCAGCCTGAGCAGTTCTCTTTCCGTTTCTTGTCTGAAGCATGAACAGCTTTCCGTGCTCAACAGTGAACTCCATATCCTGCATATCTTTATAGTGGTCTTCAAGTCTCTTACATACATCGTTAAACTGTTTGAAAGCTTCAGGGAACTTTTGCTCCATCTCTGAGATGTGCATAGGTGTACGAACACCGGCAACAACGTCTTCACCCTGTGCATTTGTCAAGAACTCACCGAATAGTCCCTTAGCACCTGTTGCAGGGTCACGGGTAAATGCAACACCTGTACCGCAGTCATCACCCATGTTACCGAATGCCATCATCTGAACATTTACAGCAGTACCCCATGAATAAGGAATATCATTGTCACGGCGGTATACATTGGCACGAGGGTTATCCCATGAACGGAATACGGCTTTAACAGCACCCATAAGCTGCTCAACCGGGTCAGTTGGGAACTCTGCACCGATTTTTGATTTGTACTCTGCCTTAAACTGTGAAGCAAGCTCTTTTAAATCATCAGCAGTTAACTCAACGTCCTGAGTAACGCCCTTTTTAGCTTTCATTTCATCGATAAGCTCTTCAAAATATTTCTTACCGACTTCCATAACTACATCAGAATACATCTGAATGAATCTTCTGTAGCAGTCCCAAGCCCAACGAGGATTGCCTGACTTGTTAGCCATAACCTCAACAACCTTTTCGTTAAGACCTAGGTTTAGGATTGTATCCATCATACCCGGCATTGAAGCACGAGCACCTGAACGAACTGAAACTAACAGAGGATTTTCATTATCGCCGAATTTCTTTCCGGTAATCTCCTCCATCTTTCCGATATACTCCATAATCTGAGCCTGAATTTCATCATTAATCTGTTTGCCGTCCTCATAGTATTGAGTACAAGCCTCAGTTGAAATAGTAAAGCCCTGTGGAACAGGAAGTCCGAGTTTTGTCATCTCAGCAAGGTTAGCACCCTTACCGCCGAGAAGTTCTCTCATAGTAGCATCGCCCTCTGAGAACAAATAAACCCATTTTTTGCTCATTGGTATCTACCTCCATAAAAAATTTATAATTCTTCCGAATCAGGCCAAACATTTCTGCCGAACCTGCGGACATACATTGATTATAACAGATTTCTTTTTAAATTACTAGCCCTTTTTGGAAATTTGTTTGAAAAATCGAGGAAGTTTTTTATACGCTTTTTTGTAACATATATATAAAAATGGCAAAAATGGTGTTGTAAACGACAAAAATATATAGTATAATTAAAATATAAATGATTATGAAATGGGGACACAAATATATGAAAAATTCCGTTGTTATTCTTGCCGGCGGTCAGGGCAAACGAATGAAAACCGATATGCCTAAAGCACTATGTGAAGTGTTGGGTAAACCAATGCTTCAATGGGTTATAGAAGCTTGTGAAAGTGCTGAACTTAAAGACATTTGTATAGTAAAAGGATTTGCCGGAGAATATATAGACAGCTTTTTAAACGGAAAATACAAAACCGCTCTTCAGGCTGACAGACTGGGAACCGGTCATGCAGTTATGCAGGCAGTGAACTTTCTTCGTGAACATTCAGACGGCAATACTCTTATTCTCTGCGGCGATGCACCTTTTATTGATAAAGCAACCATCAAAAACGCATTAAAGCTTCATGAGGAAAAAAACTTGTCAGTCACTGTTGTAACTTCCGTTATTGATAATCCAAAGGGATACGGAAGAATTATCAGAACCGAAAACGGCATTTCGGGAATAGTTGAAGAAAAAGACTGCACGGACGAACAGAGAAAGATAAAA
The DNA here is from genome assembly GCA_900545345.1 of uncultured Ruminococcus sp. Classification (GTDB taxonomy): domain Bacteria; phylum Bacillota; class Clostridia; order Oscillospirales; family Ruminococcaceae; genus UMGS1601. Next base: position 106,757 of record UQYQ01000002.1, on the reverse strand, counting down.
GAAATAAATTCAGGCTGTTTTTGGTTTAAAACTAACGACCTTCTCGATGTTTTATTCAATATAAAACCTGATAATGCACAGGGTGAATACTATCTCACTGACTGCATATCGCTTCTTATTAAAAACGGGAAATCAGCAGATGCATATATTTCGGAAAATGACAATGTTTCTCTCGGTGCAAATGACCGAAGAGGTCTTCTGCATCTCAATGATGTTGCGAGAGAACAGATAATAAACAAGCATTTAGATAATGGAATCGAATTCACATGCACAGACGGCGTAAGTATTTCTAATACTGTTAAAATAGGTATCGGAACAGTTATTCATTCAGGTGTAATTTTAAAAGGAAACACCGAAATCGGAAACGGCTGCGAAATCGGCCCTAATACTTATCTGAATGATACAAAAGTCGGAAGGGATACCAAACTCAATAATGTCGTTGCTAACCAAAGCACAATAGGCAACGGAGTTACTATCGGACCATGGGTTCAGCTTCGTCCTAACTCACACATCGGTAACGGTGCTAAAATCGGCGACTTTGTTGAAATTAAAAACTCCAATATCGGTGAAGGCACAGCTGTGGCTCACCTTACATATGTCGGCGACAGTGATGTCGGTGAGAATGTAAACTTCGGCTGCGGTGTTGTTACAGTAAACTATAACGGCGACAAGAAATTCAGAACAACAATCGGTGATAATTCATTTATAGGCTGTAATACAAATCTTATTGCCCCTGTAAAAGTCGGAAACAATGCATACACTGCTGCCGGTTCGACTGTTACAAAAGATGTTCCTGACGGTGCATTAATAATTGAAAGAGGTCAGGGTGTTATAAAAGAAGGCTATGCCGACAGAATGCTTAAACACAGAAATGAAAAGATAGCCAGGGAAAAAGCTAAAAATCAAGAGTAATCCCCTGCACATATGGAAAATTAACTACTATTATTCAATATCATTTTCCATTGTCAATTAAAAATAAAACCTTAACCCCCTATCTTAAAAGGTACGGGGGTTAAAGCAGTATATTGAGGAGAACAGCTATGAGTATATGGGACATATTTAAAAAGATAGAAAGCGGAGAAAATTCTGTAAAAGGAAAGATTGAATATATTATAGTCGGTCTTGGAAATTTCGGAATTGAGTATAATGAAACAAGACATAATGCGGGATTTATGGTAATGGATAAACTTTCTGAGAAAAAAAGCTTTGAAATAAACCGTGTTAAGTTTAAATCCAAAGCCGGTGAAACCGTACTTTCCGACAAAAGATGTCTTGTACTAAAACCTGCAACATATATGAACAACAGCGGTGAAGCGGTTACCCTGGCTATGAATTTTTATAAAATACCTATTGAAAATGTTATTGTTGTCTATGATGATATTTCACTTGAACCGGGAAAACTGAGAATTCGCAGAAAAGGTTCTGACGGAGGTCACAACGGTATCAAAAGCATCATTGCCCTCACCGGAAGCGATGCTTTTCCGAGAATAAAAATCGGCGTAGGAAAAAAGCCTAATCCGAAATATAATCTTGCTGACTGGGTATTATCTAAATTCAGTGAAGATGATAAAAAAGCTCTTGAACCCGCTTTTGAAAATGCAGTAAACTCACTTGAACTTATTGTCAGCGGAAATATAGACAAAGCTATGAATCTTTATAATTCATGATTTATGTCTTTAACACGAAAAAGTTTTCGGTCAAGGGCGGAGTCATTGTCGCTGACCGCAGTCAGCGAAATCTTTTAACGGAGTACGCTCGGAAAACAGGTGAAACCTTAAACTGTTTTACAGTTTAATCTAAAAAACAGTCCAGTGAACTGTTTTGAAGGAGGAAAATCCCTGCACGAGAGGGATTTTCCTAAAAAATTATATATAAATCAAAACTATAAATAGAAAGAAAAACATATGAAAAACATATTTAATGAAATTTCTGAAAAGCTTGATTTCTATCAGGAAATTTTAAAAGCAATAGAATACAAAAAAACTCCCCTGCTGCTTACTGGAGTTTCATCAATTCATAAAGCACAGCTGGCTTTAGCTCTATGTGAGTTAAAGTCCTGCTGCATTATCTGTGATACAGAAGCCTCAGCCAGACGCATTTGTGACGATATAAATTCACTTTCCCATGAAGAATCTGCCTGTCTTTTCCCTGCTAAAGATTTTAACTTTGCATATATTGACAGCTTTTCAAGAGAATATGAGCATAAAAGAATTGAAGCGCTCTCTAAAATAAAAAAGGGCATATCGAGAATAATTGTTACAACTGTTGAAGCTGCTATGCAAGGCACCATTACTCCGTCTGCTCTTGAAAAATATTCTTTTGATATAAAATGCGGTGAAGACATTAATTTAAAAGAACTGGTTGCATCACTTGTTTCAGCAGGATATACAGAATGTGAACAGATTGAAGGTCAGGCACAGTTTTCCGTCAGAGGCGGAATAGTGGATATTTTTCCTGTTCATTCCTCACTGCCTTACAGAATCGAACTGTGGGGAGATACCGTTGAAAGTATTCATACTTTTGAAATCGAGTCACAAAGAAGACTGGAAAAAATGAAGTCATTTACAGTCTCGCCTGCTGTTGAAATAATATTTCCGTCTAACGAATTTCTCTCAGAAAAAATCAAAGAAATTTCTAAAAAACCAAGAGGCAAAAAAGCAGACAAAATAAAAGAAAAACTATCTGCTGATTTAGATGCCGTTGAAGCCGGAATTTCACTTAACAATCTTGACAAATACTATTCACTTGCATATGACGAGTGCTGCTCAGTTGTTGATTATTTTAAAAATGATTTAATAATCATCTCTGAAAATTCAAACTGCAAAGAACAGGCAAGGTCTGTTTCATCACAGCTGTCAGAGGATATAAAAATGCTTTATGAGGACGGTATTCTGTTTAAGGCGCTCGACGGTTTTTACTGCACTTATGCAGAAATTCTGTCAAAATCAGAAAAATCATCTCTTCTCTACTTCAGCACATTCATGCGTGGCGGAGAAGACTTAGAAATAAAAAGTCTTATAAATGCAAATCCTCTTCAGACATCCGGCTGGAGCGGTGATATAAGGCACCTGATTGAAGAACTTACGGCATACTGCAATCAAAACTATTGTGTTATTGTTTTTGCGGGAAGTGAAAAAACTCTGCCGATTCTTACTAATGATTTGCGTGACAGCAAAATTCCTGCTGAAATTCTTAACGAAAATTCCGAAATACAGCATGGGCTTGTCTATGTAACATACGGCAGCACAAACGGCGGCTTTGAATATCCTGATATTAAGTGTGCGGTTATTACAGGTCAGAAAATCAGTTCACCTAAAAAAAAGGCAAGAAAGAAATATAAAAAAGGCGAAGAAATCAAAAATCTTTCCGATATTTCAAACGGTGATTTGGTTGTTCACTCACTATACGGAATAGGAAAATTTTCAGGAATTCAAAAGCTTGAAACAGGCGGAGTTACAAAGGATTACATTAAAATCAACTACGCAGGCTCCGACATATTGTATGTTCCTGTAACACAGCTTGATTTGGTTTCACGCTATATAGGCCCCCGTGATGACGCCAAGGTAAAGCTTAACAAGCTGAATTCCTTAGAGTGGCAAAAGACAAGAAAGCGTGTAAAAACCGCTGTAAAAGACATGGCTGACGAACTTATTAAGCTATATGCAAAAAGACAGCTTTCAAAGGGCTTTTCATTCTCACCTGACAACGACTGGCAGGCAGATTTTGAAGAACGCTTTGACTATCAGGAAACTGACGACCAGCTTCGCTCAATAGATGAAATAAAAGAAGATATGCAAAAGCCTGTTCCCATGGACAGACTTCTGTGCGGTGATGTTGGTTTCGGTAAAACGGAAGTTGCACTCAGAGCTTGCTTTAAGTGTGTTCTTGACTCTAAGCAATGTGCAATACTCGCACCTACTACCGTACTTGCATGGCAGCATTATCAGACTGCAGTAAAACGCTTTGAGCACTTCCCTGTTAAAATTGAACTTCTTTCAAGATTCAGAACGCCAAAACAGCAAAAGGAAATCATAAAAGACCTAAAGCGCGGAGTTATCGATATGGTAATCGGCACCCACAGGCTTGTTCAAAAAGATGTAGAATTCAAAAATCTCGGTCTTGCCGTTATTGACGAAGAACAGAGATTCGGCGTTGCACATAAAGAACGCTTCAAAGAAATGTTTTCAGGCATTGACATACTCACACTTTCGGCAACCCCTATACCCCGAACTCTCAACATGGCAATGAGCGGAATAAGAGATATGTCGGTTATTGAAGAACCTCCTCAGGACAGATATCCCGTTCAGACATATGTTATCGAACATAACGACGGAGTTATCGCAAACGCCGTTTCCAAAGAACTTCGACGGGGCGGTCAGGTTTATTATATTCACAATCGAATCGAAACCATAGACAGATGTGTTTCAAAGCTTCAGAAGCTTTTGCCTGACGCTAAAATCGGCGTTGCACACGGTCAGATAAGTGAAAATGAACTATCTGAAATCTGGCGTCAGCTTATTGACAAAGAAATAGATATCCTGGTTTGTACAACGCTTATCGAGACAGGCGTTGATGTTCCTAATGTAAATACACTTATTATTGAGGACGCTGACAGACTGGGTCTTTCACAGCTTTATCAGCTGAGAGGAAGAGTAGGAAGAAGCAATCGCCGTGCTTTTGCATATTTCACTTTCAGACGAGGTAAGGTTCTAACTGAAATAGCATCAAAAAGACTCAATGCAATAAGAGAGTTTACTCAATTCGGTTCAGGCTTCAGAATAGCAATGCGTGACCTTGAAATCAGAGGTGCAGGTTCTATTCTTTCAGGAAAACAGCATGGGCACATGGAAGCTGTCGGATATGAAATGTATCTAAGACTGCTTAATGAAGCTATCGCAGAACAAAAAGGTGAAGCACTTCCGTCATCACCTGAAGACTGCCTTGTTGATGTCGCAATTGACGCATATATTCCCGAAAAATATATAAAGAGTCTTTCGCAGAGAATTGACGCATACAGAAAAATTGCTTCAATTCAAAGCAGTGAAGACAGCAATGATGTTTTAGATGAACTTTCAGACAGATACGGAAAGCCTCCTGCTGCTGTTTTAGGTCTTGTAAATGTTGCTCTTATGAGAAACACGGCATCAAAACTCGGAATAACAGAGATTACACAGCGGGGGGATTCACTTTACTTTTACATCAAATCCCCTACTGTTGAGCAGATAACCTCTATAAGAAAAGTCTATCAAAACAGAGTGCAATTTGAAGATGTAAAAAAACCGCATATAAAAATACAGCTTCTTCAAAAACCTAAGAAACAAAAATCCAATGAGCTTATGAATGAAGTTTTAAATATAATGAATGGCGGTATAAATATTGAAGATATTATTAATAAACAGCCTCAGTCTGTAAATTCTTCAAAACCAAATAAATACTTTAAAGGAAAACCGTCCGAACGGTAAAAACAAATTTTATATTTGTTTATAAACCTACAAAAACTTTTATAACACAAACTCAAATAAGGAGAATATCCATGAAAAAGAAAATCATAAAAAATATACTGCTTATTATTATCGGTTCTATAGTATATGCAATCTCTATAAGCTTATTTTTAAACCCTAACAAAATAGCTCCGGGCGGAGTTTCGGGTATTGCAATCATGGCAGGTCATTTCATAGATATCGGCGTCGGAACACTTACATTTTTAATAAATCTCCCGATTCTGATTATAGGCTTAATAAAACTCGGAAAAGGATTTTTCGCCGGTACTGTCATATCAATATTATTCAGTTCTGTGCTGACTGATATTTTCGCGAAGCTTCCTCCGCTGACCGATGATACTATGCTTTCTGCAATTGCAGGCGGTGTCACTCTTGCAATTGCAATAGGATTAATATTCAAAGCAGGCTTCACAACAGGAGGAACAGATATAATCGTAAGACTTATAAAACTTAAACACAAGCACTTAAAAACAGGAATGATATTTTTTATTGTTGACGGAGTAATATCCGTTGCTTCAGGTATTGTGTTCAAAAACCCCGATTATGCTTTATATGCTTTGCTGTCACTCGTAATTTCAAGCGTGGTGCTTGACATTGTTCTTTACGGAAGTGACGAAGCCAGACTTGTATACATTATCACAAAAAAAGAAAAAGAGATTACAGAATACATTTTAGAAAAAATGGATATAGGCTGTACGCTTCTTGAATGTGAAGGAGCGTATTCAGGTGAAAAAAGGCAAACCCTGATGTGTGCTGTTAAAAAGCGTGACCTTCCTCAGCTTCAGGAATATGTACTTAATACCGACAGCGATTCCTTTATGATTGTTACATCCGCCAATGAAATCTACGGTGAAGGTTATAAACTCAGAATGAACAACTATTAGCAACGTGACGTTGCATCCAATCTGCCTATTATATAATTTGATAAAGATTAAAGTTTGAAAAACGGCAGAATATAACTTTGACAAAACAGATTTTTGTGTCAACGGTGACATTGCATCAAATCTGCTTACTAAAAGTTTGTATAAAGTGATAGTTTGAGTAACGGCAGGTCGATTTTTGATAAGCCATTTATTATACTTATCAGCACAAATAAAAACAGCAGAATGAATCATCACATACGATTCACTCTGCTTTTTTTATTCTTTATTCTTTATTTTCCGAAAAATATCTTTCATCGATATTTTTAGCTGCAAGCTCAACTAATTCTACGCATGGTCTTTTTTTATAATAAGTATCTGTTCTCAGTTCGGGAACAGGATTGTCTGCTCCTTTTTGAGAAAGGCCCAAAAGCTCACGGCAGATTATTGAACCGTTTTGTTTTCTGAATTCTTCTGACAGTTCCTGAATATTTTTATAATGCTCAGCTTTACCTGTATTATCTTTTGGTTCATATCCGCCCTCTAACATTCCCAGTACCATAAAAGACCCGGTCAAAGTACCGCATACTTCCCTCAGTCTTCCCATTCCCCCGCCGAATGACGACGAAATCTTCATTGCCGTATCTAAACTCAGACCTAACTCTTCTGCATATGCTCCAAATACAGCCTGAGAACAATTGTATCCGCTTTTAAAAAGCTCTACAGCTTTTTTAGAATGATCCATAATACTATCTCCTTTCTGTTTCATTTTAACATATGATGAGTAATATATCAATATGTTTGTTTTATTTTAATTGACTGTAACCGTTTATATATGATATAATTAAATAAAAATTTATATGTAATACTTTATAGTATTAAACTAAATTGTTTTGAAAGGAATGATATCTTATGAAAAAGATAATTTCTATACTTCTTGCGGCATTTATGTCAGTGTCGCTTTGCTCCTGTAAAGGCGGTTCAGACAGTTCATCCGGAACAGAGGCTGTAAAGCATAAAAATGCTGACAGCAATTTTGACAAATACATATCAAACACAGTTGTTGCAACAGGTAATAACTATATCATCGGTGAAGCCGAAAAATCAACTTTTCGTGCATACTTTCCACTTGAAGAATACGGGAACTTAGAATACTGTTTTTACTTCTCAAACACGGTTGACTCTACATATGACAGCGGAACAACTGCTTATGCAGGTCTTTCTGGCGGACAGTATACAATAGAAAGTGCATATATTGCTGACGGCGGAAGCGGTCCTGACGATGAAATAAAAAACAAAACAGAAGTTACATTTAATGGCCAAAAAACAAAAAATGTCACCGAAAACGAAGCTTTCTGGAGCGACAGTCTTAAGTTTAATATAGAAGAAGGTCACTATCTTGTTTGGGAATGGACTGTAACAGGAAAGAATATTCCTTGCATAAAGATGTCAAACTTAACTTCAACAACTGCCGACCTTTACGGTGAAGGAACATTCACATATACCGATGAAATTCCGCTGCCTCAGATGATTGGTGCAAATCGTGACGTTAAACATAATATCGCTGCTATAGGCGATTCTATTACTCAGGGCTGTCAGACTGAATTTATGAAATATGAGTTCTGGTCTGCAAGAATCTCAAACTTACTGGGCGATGACTACGGTTTTTATAATTGCGGACTTGGCTGGGCAAGAGCAAGTGATGCAGCACTTGACGGCAACTGGCTTGAACGTGCAAAATCTGCTGAAACTGTTATTGTAGCATTCGGAACAAACGACATAATATCGGGAAAATACCAATCCGAAAAAGGCAGTACTGCAACAGAAATTGATGAATATTTAAGAGGTGTTCTAGAGAAGCTTAAAGACGCAGGCTGTAAGATTATAGTGTTCAACGCTCCTCCTCAGGACTATGACGAAGAACATGAAAAGACAAGACTTGATTATAATGAGCTTTGCAAAAAGACCTGTGAAGAATACGGTGCTGAGTATTTTGATTTTGCATCATATTTAAGCACTAAAGAAGAGCCGTCAAAAGCAGTTTACGGCGGTCATCCAAACGGCGAAGCAGGAAAAATCGTTGCTGAGGCATTTGTTGAAAAGTATAAGGATATGTTTGATAAATAACAATTTTACAGGAATCTATGAGTATGCATAGATTCCTTTTTTATATTTGATTGCTTAAGATTATCAATAAATTTTTATTAGTTGTAAAATTTACTATTCTAGGTTATAATAACATTGTAATACTCAATAAATCAGAAAGAAGGATTATATGAAAACAGCACTTGTTACCGGTGCAAGCTCCGGTATTGGATTTGAAATGTCAAGAATACTCAGTCACTTAGGATATGAGCTTATATTAGTCGCACGCCGTGAAGACAAACTTTTAGAACTACAGAAACTGCTTGAAACTCATTCTGAAATCATTATCTGCGATTTATCTAAAGAAGATGAATGCAAAGAACTATACAAAAGAGTTAAAGCAAAAGATATTTCCGTGTTAATCAATAATGCCGGATTCGGCTTATGCGGAAATTTCACAGATACTGATTTAGACCGTGAACTTAATATGATTGATGTTAATATAAAAGCAGTGCATATTCTTACAAAGCTGTTTTTAAAGGATTTTGTGAAAAAAGATGACGGTTATATTTTAAATGTTGCTTCATCAGCCGGACTTATGGCCGGAGGTCCTTTAATGGCCGCATATTATGCATCTAAATCATATATTGTTGATCTTACACGTGCTGTAAATACAGAACTTGCTGACGCAGGAAGCAACGTATATATCGGCGCACTCTGCCCCGGCCCTGTCAATACCGAGTTTAACGATGTCGCAGGTGTGAATTTCAGTATGAAAGGAATAGATAAAAAATATTGTGCAAAGTACGCTCTTTATAACATGTTCGAAAACAGAAAAATGATTATAGTTCCGTCCGCCGGCATGAAGATTTCTGCGTGTGCTTCAAGATTTATACCTACCCGCCCGCTTTTGGAAATTACCAAACACATTCAAGAAAAAAAGCTTTAGTTATCCCTAATTCAGATGATAAATTATTAAGATTTTCTATTGCTGAAATTTTAATATACACTTTATAACTAATTGTGAAAAATAGATAATACATCATGACTTTTTTTGGCTAATTAGCACATTGCATAAATTGCATTATTGTAGTAGAATATAAAATGTAATATAATAAGAAAAGGAGTTTTAGAATATGAAACTTAAAAAGATTATTGCAGGTGTTGCTGCAACAGCAATGTTAGCTACTACTTGTGCTAGTTTCTCAGCTTCAGCTGCTGACAGTTATAATGCATTTTTAATGTTTGCTGATAATAACTGGCTATGGTCAAGCATGAGTGCTCAGGCAGGCGGTAAAGGCTATGGTGTAGATGCTGAAATCACAAAAGACGGCACATATACTGTTTCTATCACAAGTGATTCTGTTGATAAGAATGCAAACGGTGATAACCCTCAGGGAAAAGGCGGAACTGATTGTGCAAGCGGTGCAGTAGTATTCTGTGTTGATATTACTGGTATTTTAAAAACAAAAGAGTTCAATGCTGCTAAAGAAAAGGAAAACGGCGTAACAAAGAACGGTACTTATGCAGAAAAAGACATTAAATGTAAATTAAAGAGCATTAAACAGGACGGAAAAGCACTTAAATTTGATGCCAGCAAAATTATCTATGGTGATATTGAGGACAATAACACTAACTACAGAATTGAAATCTACAATACTTACGGAGATACAAAAGATTCAGAGCCTATCGACCCTACAGCTGTAATGTGGTCTAAGAGCTTAGAAGTTACTTTTGATATTTCAGGATTAGGTTCAGGTGATACTGCTCCTGCTCAGACACAGGCTACAACAGCAGCTGCAGTAGGCGGCGGTGCTGATACAACAGCTAACACTTCAACAAACACCAACACAGGTGCTGAAACAGGTTTAGCTCTTATCGGTCTTGCTCTTGCAGGCGGTGCTATCGTTCTTACTAAGAAAAGAAAGTAATTATTTCTTAAAATAATAAAAAAGGATCTCACTAGTTGAGGTCCTTTTTATTTTATTCAATTTGACAAGCCGAAAAAAAAATGCTATACTACCCATGCGAGTAAGCTATGCGATAGCTGGATGGCTTTACATTCAGAGGAAAGTCCGAGCATCACAGAGCAGGATAGCTGCTAACGGCAGCCGAGGGCGACCTTAGGGCCAGTGCAACAGAAATATACCGCCTTTAAAGGTAAGGTTGGAATGGCGAGGTAAGAGCTCACCAGAATACAGGAGACTGTATTGCTATGTAAACCCTATCCGATGCAACTCCAATGGTAGATATTTAAGTCAATGGCTGCTCGTCAGGCTTATATCTATAGGGGGCTTGAACCTTATGGCAACATAAGGTCTAGATAGATTATCGCACACGACAAAACTCGGCTTATCGGCTTAGTCGCAATGAAGATTAAAACCTGAGAATTCTACTCAGGTTTTTTGTTTGCACAATAAGAGTTTTGAAGGGTGCGATAATTTTTAATTATAAAAGTTCTTGACAAATACTTTTTGCTTGTGTATAATATATTTAATATAAAAGCAATGACGAGGACAAATTGGTTTCAATTTTTTCAGAAAGCTGACGGTTGATGCGAGTCAGTAAAGTTCAACCTTAATTTTATCACCTCTGAGCTGACGGCTGAAAGTATCAGTAAGCTTGTTCGGGGACTCCCGTTACAGAGTAAAGCATTGATGGATGCTGTTGAGGGCAATGGATATATATAAAACCATTGCTGAATAAGAGTGGTAACACGAACGATTTTTCGCTTCGTCTCTTAAAGCTTAGGCTTTTTGAGCGAGGCGTTTTTTAATTATGTTTGTAACTTCAAGCTGCAAACACAAATCAAATTATAGGTATAAAGATTCAAAATGGAGGATTGAAATGAAATTAAACGGTTCTGATATTATAATTGAGTGCCTTTTAGAACAAGGTGTTGACACTGTATTCGGATATCCAGGAGGTGCTGTTTTAAACATATACGACGCTCTGTACAAATACAAAGATAAAATAAAACATTACATAACCGCTCATGAACAGGGTGCATGCCACGCAGCCGACGGATATTCAAGAACTACAGGTAAAACAGGAGTGGTTATTGCTACATCAGGTCCGGGTGCTACAAACCTTGTTACAGGTATTGCAACTGCTCATATGGACTCTGTTCCTCTTGTTGCAATAACCGGGAATGTCGGCACTTCCCTGCTGGGACTTGACTCTTTTCAAGAGGTTGATATATGCGGAATAACAATGCCAATCACTAAACACAACTTTATTGTAAAGGATATAACTAAACTTGCAGACACAATAAGAGAAGCTTTTTATATTGCCAATGAGGGCAGAAAAGGTCCCGTTCTTATCGATATTCCGAAAGATATAACAGCTGCATTTTGCGAATATGAAAAGAAATTACCTGTTAAACCTGAATATCATAACCCTGAAAATATTAATGAACAAATCAAAAGAGCCGTTAAACTTATTGAAGAAAGCAAAAAGCCTTTCATTTATGCCGGCGGAGGTGTAGTTTCAGCAAACGCTAAGGATGAGTTTGAAGCACTTGCCGAGAAAATAAATGCCCCTGTGTCGCTTTCACTAATGGGACAATGTGCTTTTGATAACACTAATAAACTTTATACAGGAATGCTTGGTATGCATGGTACAAAAACAAGTGCCTTGGTTCTTGAAAACTGTGACCTCATGATAGTTTTCGGCTCGAGATTTTCCGATAGAGTTTTGTGCAATGCAGATACCTTTGCAAAGGGTAAGAAAATTATTCATATAGAGATTGACCCTGCTGAAATAGGAAAAAATATTGATGCATATTTAGCTGTAAACGGAGATTTAAAATATATTATCAATAAGATGAACAACCTTTTATCAAAGCAAAATCACATTGAGTGGATTAACCAAGTTTCTAAATGGAAAAACGAATACCCTCTATTAATGAAGCCGTCTGAAAATGATGATGAAGTTCTTCCTTCAGATGTTATATCAGTAATTGATAAATTAACCGACGGAAATGCCATTATAACAACCGAAGTAGGTCAGCATCAAATGTGGACTGCACAATTCTATAATTTTAAAACTGCAAGACAATTTGCCTCCAGCGGAGGTCTTGGCACTATGGGTTACGGACTGGGTGCATCTATAGGCTCTAAAGTCGGAAACCCAGATAGATATGTTATAAATATCGCCGGCGACGGAAGCTTTTTTATGAATTTAAACGAATTATCGACACTGAAAAAGCATAATATACCTGTGATACAGCTTGTATTCAGCAACAATGTTCTTGGAATGGTTCGTCAGTGGCAAAGGCTTTTTTACGAAAAACACTTCTCGGAAACCGATATAGACAGAAACACCGATTATATGAAGCTCGCCGAAGCTTTTGGAATTGACGGTTATACCATTTCAACGAAATCCGATATTACACCAGTTTTGGAAAAAGCACTTAAATCAAATAAACCTTGTCTTATCAACTGCATAATCGACAAGGACATAAATGTTCTGCCTATGGTACCTGCCGGTGCTGATGTAAACAATCCAATTATGGAAATCAGAACAGACGACTGAATTTTTAGAAATATTACATAAGAATGGAGAATTACTATGCGAATTTCAATGTATGATTCTACCCTCAGAGACGGTGCTCAGGGTGAAAACATGAACTTCTCGGTTCAGGATAAAATTGCAATAACAAAGGCATTAGATGAAATCGGTATTGATTTTATTGAGGCCGGAAATCCTTTCTCTAACCCAAAAGACAAAGAATTCTTCGAGGCCAGCAAAAGTCTTGAGCTTTCACATTCAAAAATCGTTGCATTCGGCTCAACAAGGCGAGTAGGCGTTGATGTTAAAGACGATAAATCAGTAAACATTATGGCAGAAGTGCCATGCGATTATGTTGCAATCTTTGGAAAGAGCTGGGACCTTCATGCCACTAAAATACTAAACACCACCCTTGAAGAAAACTTAAATATGATATATGATACAATAAAATATCTCACCGAAAAAGGAAAATATGTTTTCTTTGACGCCGAGCATTTCTTTGACGGATATAAAAACAATCCTGAATACGCAATGGAAACTCTGAAAACCGCAGAAAAAGCAGGTGCAAAATCAATCGCACTTTGTGACACTAACGGCGGCTGCTTCCCTCACGAAATTGAAAAAATCGTTAAAGATGTTTGCAAAGAAATCTCATGCGAAATCGGCATTCATTGTCATGACGACTCAGGCTGTGCTGCTGCAAATACTGTTTCTGCTGTTATCGGCGGTGCCTCAAGTGTTCAGGGAACATTCATAGGCATCGGTGAGCGATGCGGAAACACCTGTCTTTCAACTGTTATTCCTAATCTTCAGCTGAAACTGGGTTATGAGGTTATCCCGGAACCTTCAATGAAAAAGCTGACTTCATATGCCAGATATATTGCAGAGCTTTCTAATATTACCCTATCAGACGGACTGTCTTATGTCGGTAAATCAGCATTCGCTCACAAGGGCGGAATGCACATTGACGGAGTTTCAAAGCTTTCAAAATCATTTGAACACGTCGACCCGTCAGAAGTCGGAAACGAGCGTCAGTTCCTGCTCAGTGAGGTTTCAGGACGAACTGCTATACTTTCAAAAATAAAAACTTTTTTGCCCGATATAGAAAAAGGTTCTCCGATACTTGCAGACATTTTGGAAATGCTCAAAATTCAGGAACAGAAAGGCTTTCAGTATGAAGCTGCTGACGCTTCTTTTGAGCTTTTGGTAAAAAGATTTTTAGGCAAACTTGACCCATTCTTCCACATTGAATACTTCAAGGTAATCACCGAGCCTGAGGCTGACCGCTTTTCCCCCGCTTGCGCAATGGTAAAAGTCAAAGTCGGCAATACAAGCAAAATGGCTGCCGATGAAGGTAACGGTCCTGTTAACGCACTTGATAAAGCAATAAGAAACGCTTTGTCAGAATACTATCCGGATGTACTTTCACGCATAAATCTTATCGACTATAAGGTAAGAGTAGTAGATACCGCATCAGCAACAGCCGCCGCTGTAAGAGTTTTGATAGAATCAACCGACGGCAAAGATGTCTGGACGACTGTCGGTGCTTCAACAGATATAATCAACGCGTCTGTCAAGGCTTTAGTAGACAGTATCGAATATAAATTGCAAAGGGATATTGCAAATTAAAAATATTTGCTGATAAATAAAAAACACAGAGAATTTTCAATTTGAGTTCTCTGTGTTTTTTATTTATTCATTTCTTTTTTTGAAGTTCTTCCTAAAATATAATCTGTTGAAACATTATAAAAATCCGCAAGCAAAATTAAATGTTCAACCGGTATTGTCAATGCTCCCCGTTCATATCTGGAATATACTGTTTGACTTGTGAAAAGCAGCTTGGCAATTTCAGTTTGATTCATATCTCTATCTTCTCTCAAATCTCTAAGTCGTTGAAAATACATATGATATCCCTCATATTTTTGTAATTTTATACAAAAGATTTTTAGTACCTATCCGTACTATTGACTTTATACTATTTTTTAAGTATAATGTCCATGTTAGGACTTTTTAGTACTAAAAATCAAGCAAAATGAACATAAAAAAGGGTGACATAATCATTATTTCTATAATACTAGTTAATATTGGAATTATTATCGGAATGATATATCATAAAAAACTCAAAAGAGATAAAGAAATCAAAGAAATCTTTTCTAATAAAAACGACTTTTATGTTGATAATTTAGAATGTGTAAAAAACGGCATTATGCATCATGAAGTTCACTTTTCTCATACACAATGGATTTTCGATAAACTTTTGGCGATGTTTGAAAATTATATTCGCAGTGAAATGGGTACAGTTCAGAGCACAAATATTCCATTAAAATTTGAAGAAGAATATCATTGCATTAAGTTTCTTCCCAAATGTTGTATCATTAAAAATAAAAGTGATTTTAACAATAAATACGAAGTACCGTATTATTTGCGAAGATGTGTGAAGATTTCTCATAAAGATTATTGTAATGATTTTGGTTACTTAATTTGCTTTGATGACTACGATACTAATTATTCGAGCAAAAACTTAAGAGACATAAAGATTAATATATATACTTATTCGACTGAAAGTGAGGTATCAAAGGAAATTATAGATGCATATAAGCCAATAAGAAAGCTAATAGACAATGCATATACAGACCTTTGCATTTTATCTTTTAAAATCGGTCAGGAACTGAAAGAGGAATTAAAACAGTATTAAATCATATAATAAACTAAAAGCAAAAAAGGCTGTACACTTCTAGCATGCACAGCTTTTGCTTTTTATATTCAAGTTTCACTGCCAATACTTTCTGTCTAAGCTTCTGTACTGAACAGCTTGTGCGATATGAAGCTTCTCAATCATATCGCTTTTGTCCATATCAGCAATAGTCCTTGCAACCTTGACAATTTTATCATATGCACGGGCAGAAAGCCCAAGTCTTTCAAAGACATTTTTAAGCATAGCGTTAGCATCGTCTGTCATAGGACAAACCTCATGAAGAATATCAGATGTAATATTTGCATTGCAGTTTATTTTTGTTCCTTTAAATCTTCGGTTCTGAATTTCTCTCGCCTCAAAAACACGCTCTCTTATTTGGGCTGAACTCTCAGCCTTGATACCTGACGAAATGCTGTCATATTCAACAGGTGCAACCTCTAAGTGAATATCAAATCTGTCAATAAGAGGCCCTGAAATCTTGGACAAATACCTTGATACCTGACTTGACGAGCATATACACTTTCTCGTTGGATGACCGTAATATCCGCACGGACAAGGGTTCATAGCGGCAACAAGCATAACTGAACACGGATATGTAACATTCCCCCATGCCCTTGAAATCGTCACCATGCCGTCCTCTAACGGCTGACGAAGCCCTTCGAGAGTTCTTCGGTCGAATTCAGCAAGCTCATCTAAAAACAAAAGTCCATTGTGTGAAAGAGAAATTTCTCCCGGTCTTGGTATTGCTCCGCCACCTGTCAATCCCGCCTGAGAAATTGTATGATGCGGACTTCTGAAAGGTCTTTTCGTAATAAGAGGAGTATCAGGGTTTAAAATCCCCGCTACTGAATACAAATTGGTCGCTTCAATTGATTCTTCAAAGGTCATCTTAGGCAAAATTGTCGGAAGCCTTTTGGCAAGCATACTTTTTCCGCTTCCCGGCGAGCCTATCATAAGCACGTTGTGACCTCCGCAGGCAGCTATTTCAAGAGCTTTCTTAGCACCTGCCTGTCCTTTCACATCTGCAAAATCCAAAGTATCAAAATAATCATTATCCTTTGGTACATACTTTTGTACAGAAGTTATAGGCTTAGATAAAAAATGTGATAAAAGCTCGTTTAGAGTTTTAACACCATAAACTGTTATACCATCAACAACTGATGCTTCATATTCGTTTTTCTTCGGAACAAAAACTTCCTTTATCCCATTCTTTTGAGCATATAAAACCATAGGGAGAACACCGTTTACCTCACGGATTTCTCCGCCTAAAGACACCTCGCCGATGAACGCCTTATTCCTTGTCTGAGATTCATCAAAAAATCCCGATACAACCATTACTGCCACAGAAATCGCCATATCAAATGACGATTGTGTTTTTCTTATATCAGCTGGTGCTAAATTAACCGTTATTGCATGTTCGGGAAAAGGAATATTGCTTGAACGAAATGCACTTTTAATTCTGTCACGGCTCTCTCTTACAACAGTATCTGCCTGACCTACTATATCAAATTTAGGAAGTCCATTCGAAGCCTCAATTTCAACAGTTACCCCAAATGAGTTCATACCCAGTAAGCCAATGCTGTTTATTTTTGAAAACATATTTTGTCTTCCCCTTTTTAAAACAAATTATTTCCGGCGGCTCGCCAATCCTAAAAATACCTTCGGCATCGACTAAGTAAAAGCCTGCCGTTGTTCTGATTGTAACATTCATCGAATTTCACAAAGGCAGCAGTGCCTGCGGCGGCTCGCCGCTAGTTCTCTATAATTTGCAATGCTATTTTAATTCCGTCGACAGCTGCACTCATAATACCTCCCGCATAACCGGCTCCCTCACCGCACGGAAAAAGATTTTCACAGCTTAGTGAATGATAGCTGTCTGTTCTTGTTATTCTCACAGGTGATGAGGTTCTTGTTTCCGGAGCTGTAAGCACAGCGTCACCGTCGCCGAAGCATTTCATCTTTTTAGAAAAATCATCAAACCCTGCTTCGAGCATATCAGTCACATATAAGGGAAACAAATCACGAAGTTCAACGGGTTTCAGTCCCCTTGAATAAGTTGAATTTATACTGGTTTTTACACTTGGAATTTTATCCAAAAAACCTTTTACAGTTGTCGCCGGTGCTGAATAATCTTCCCCTGCAAGCTTATATGCACGGGCTTCAATATCTCTTTGAAAATACATTCCGTCAAGCGGCTTATCACCATAATCCTTTGACGACACCGAAACAACAACCGCAGAATTTGCATTTTCTCCGTTTCTTGAAAACTCGCTCATTCCATTGGTTACAATAGTATTAGACTCACTTGCCGACGGAACAACATAACCTCCCGGACACATACAAAACGTATATACCGCTCTGCCGTCACTGTTTCGTTTCGATAACTGGTATTCACCTTTCGGCAAAAGCGGGTTTCCTGCCTGACTGCCATACAAGCTAAAATCAACATCTGATTGTCGGTGTTCAATTCTGACACCTACAGAAAACGGCTTAGGGTCAAGAATAATATTCTTTTTTGCTAAAAGCTCAAATGTATCTCGTGCCGAATGACCTATAGCTAACACAACTTCATCAACCGACATGTTAAACTTGTTAGTTTTTATTTCAACTATCTTTCTATTTTTAATCTTAAAATCCTCAAGCTTTGTTTCAAAGTATATTTCCCCGCCAAGCGATATAATTCTCTCACGAATAGATTTTACAATATTTCTTAAATTATCTGTTCCGATATGTGCTTTAGCTTTTGTAAGTATTTCTTCCGGTGCACCAAATTCAACGAACCTTTCTAAAACATATCTGCAAAGCTTGTCCTTGATTCGTGATGTCAGCTTTCCGTCTGAAAATGTTCCTGCACCGCCCTCTCCAAACTGAATGTTTGAAGCTTCATTAAATATGCCGCCGTTCATGAAATTATTAACTGACTCTATACGCTTTTCAACAGGTTCTCCGCGTTCTATAACTATTGGCTTTATTCCGTTTTCGGCAAGTACAAGTGAAGCAAATATACCTGCCGGACCAAAACCTATAACCGCCACCCTTTTTTTCTCATTTCCGCTCTTTAATCTTGGTGAAAAGTCAGCTTTATCACAATAACTTATGAAACTAAATTTTTTGCTGATTTCATTTTCATAATCAGCGTCAGCAAGCTCTGCAAAAACCGAATGAACAAACTTGATATTATTTCTGTTCCTAGCATCAAGAGAAGTTTTGTGTAATTCAATTGTTTTAATATCACTTTTTTTTAGTTTTGCTTTTTTTAACGCTTCTGCAAATATTTTATTCTTATCATCATCAAGTGATGTTTTTATTCCCGAAATAATAATAGGTATAACTTTTCACCCGCTTTCTATTAAAGGTATTGAGAATCGATACCCTCAATACCTTTTTAGTATATAATTTATTGTCAATTTTCAACTGTTATTTTTCTTTAATCTCAATAATTATATCATATGAACCATAAGCCCAAACCTTGCCGTTATTAGGTGCATATATAGTAACCGGCTTTGTATAAGAACCTTTTTTGAGAGACTCGCCGTTTAAATCAAGTTCCGCAACAAAATCAGAATCACTTAAAGAAGAAATTATATCACTAGGACCATAAATGATTACATCTGTTATTTGAGTGGTTTTTCTTAAAACTTTATTATCTTCAGGCTTATTTATAACCTTAATCTGTGACTTATCAAGAGATATTATTTTCCTAGCAAGATTATCCTTTTTAATTTTTACAGTTACAGTACTGATACCTGACGCATTTATCTGACCGCTGTCAGTTTTTACATCCATATCAAATTTCATACCGGGACGAATATCTTTCAGCTGTAAATATCCCAAGTGTTTTGAAGTGACATTTTCGATACTTCTGTTAGGTGATAAAATATCTATACTTTTATCGGAAAACGAATACCCTATAACCGATTTATCAAAATTGCTCGGTGTTCCCTGAATATCTATAACAAAAGGAAGTGTTTTTTTCATATAAACAGAAAAATCGATAGTAAAATTTTTAGGATTTAATGTTATATCAGACCCATCAATAATCTTTTCATTTTGATACAGAACTATTTCAGATGATTCAGCTGAATACGACTCTGACAAAGATAGCTTTTTATTGTACTTAACTTTTACATCGGTTATTTTTTCGACTTTATCCTTAGGTCCCGTTATCTCTATCGTATCGGGAGAAGGAGAAGCTTCAATTAATGTAAAACCTTCAGCCGCACTGACATCCGGTGCATCAGCAGAAAGCTCTTTCTCTACTGTTTCTATATAGTCAAGCTTAACAGAAACCTTGTTCGGAGTAATATTTTCGACAGTAAAATCGTCATCGCTTTTAGACTGAATTCTTACATCAAGTTTATACTCACCTGATTTACTTACTTTCGAAGCGTCAACTGTTGCATAAAGATCATCATTTGAATAATTTCCGATTTCGTATCTCATTCCATTTATGGTTGCACTAACCTGTTTAACATCATATGTTACAACTGAAAGACCTTCACGCTCGGCCCTTGTACCTGCCAAATCAATAGTCAGCGGAATATTTGACACCATTTTGTGTATTGTAGGATAAAGAGTGAATGACAAGGTTATCCATATAATAACCGCTATTACAACAGAAGCAATTCTCAGAAACAACTTATTTTCTAAAAGATGTTCTAAATCTATTTTTGTTCTTTTTGTACGCTTTTCCATTTTTTCTTCACCCTCTTTGCAAATCCACCCTTATCCTTATCTAAAGTATCAGGTATAAAGCGTTTATTTAAAAGTCTTTTTAGGCTTTCTTTTGAAAATCCTCTTGTAAGTTCCCCTTCTTCGGCAACAGAAATATTTCCTGTTTCTTCTGAAACGACTATTACAATAGCGTCTGATATTTCACTTATACCTATTGCCGCCCTGTGTCTTGAACCAAGCTGCTTATTTATAAGTTCTTCCTTCTGAGGGGTAGGAAGAAAACATCCTGCTGCTAAAATTTTAGCATCTCTTATTATTACTGCTCCGTCATGAAGAGGAGTATTCGGGAAGAAGATATTCCCAAAGATTGAATCGCTGGGCTTGCAGTTAAGTATTGTTCCGTTAGCAACCTGTTCACCGAGCTTTGTCTTTCTTTCACAAACTATCAACGCACCGGTTTTTGTTTTTGAAAGATTTTCGGCAGCGTCACAAATAGAAGTAATACATTCAGACCACGCCAGTCTCTGCTCTTCATTTTCAGAATTTATAAAAGAAAGATTTACAACCTTTGTTCTTCCCATCTTTTCCAGAATCCTGCGAAGCTCAGGCTGAAAAACTATAATTAAAGCAACAAATCCCCATTTAAAGAAGTTTTCAAGTAAAAATGTCATTGTTTTAAGACCCAGAAGAGAAGCTATTAAATAACACAACAAGATAAGAACTATTCCCTTTACAAGCTGTCCGGCCCTTGTTTCTCTTACAATTTGAATGCCTTTAAAAATCAAATATGACAAAATCGCCATATCTATAATATCAACAATTGTTATTGATTTAAATACGCTTATAAAAGCCCGAAAAACTTCAGATATTGCAGCCAAAAAATTCACATCCTAACTTCTGATCTATGATTCTCTATCAAATATATTAAAAATAATTATAATTATTATTCAGTATACAACCGGTTTGTTGCCGAACTATTATTTATAGTTATCACACTATAAATAATTATACCATACACACGAGGTTTTAACAAGTATTAAATTCCAATATTATTTACTTTTTTAAGTTCAGCTATTACTTTTTTTACTTGCATTTCATTGTTAAATACAGACGGAGAAAATCTTGTCAGACCATCTTCTTTCGTTCCGAGTGAAGTATGTGCCAGTGCAGAGCAATGATATCCTCCCCTGAGTGCAAATCCGCATTTACTTAAATAATCGGTTACTTCAAATGAGTTTGCCTTATTATAACTGAATGAAACAAGCGGAGCATATTCTTTCTGTTCTTCTCTGAACACCTTAAAATTATTCATACTGCCAACATGATGCACAAATATATCACACAATCTGTCCTCTTTCTTTCTTATATTATTTATCCCCTTTTTTTTTACAAAATCTATTCCCGCTCCCAATGAAATAATACCGGGAACATTAATTGTTCCGCTCTCTAACTGCTCAGGAAGAAAATCTGTCTGTTTGAGTTCAAGTGATGTCGCACCTGTTCCGCCCTCAATTATTGTACCAAGCGGATACTTTCCGTCTGAAATAAGCAGTCCTGTACCTGACAGCCCATACAGACCTTTATGACCGGCGCAGCAAATAAAGTTTATTCCCTTTCCAAGCTTGATATCCAAAATTCCTGCACCCTGCGCAGCATCTAAAATAAAACAGATGCCTCGCTTTTGGCAAATTTCAGCTATTTCATTAAACGGCAATACTTCACCCGTAACATTAGAAGCTGCTGTCATGCACACACATTTTGTATCATGACGAATTAAAGACTTAAAGTTCGATATTGTTTTTTCCTTTGTCTGTGCAACCTTTGCAACAGACACACTAATATTTTGCTTAGAATTCATAAGTGCAAATGCCGGTCTTGAAACAGCATTATGCTCAAGTGAGGATATTATCATATGTCCCGAGCTTTGCATTATTCCTTTCATTGCAAAATTAACTGCATGAGTACAGTTAAGAGTAAAAACAACATTTTCAGGTTCTGCATTAAAAAAAAGTGCTGCTTTTTCTCTTACTTTATAAACCGCATCAGCTACTTTTACAGACATTTTATGACCGCTTCTTCCGGGATTCCCCCCTAAGTATTTTGAAGCGTAAGCAGCCCTTTCAAATACAATTGCAGGCTTTGGGAAGGTAGTAGCGGAATTGTCAAAATATATCATCTATTCACACCCCCTTTGTAATTTATTCCGGTAACTTCTGATGTGCCTTATGCTTTATATTTTCAGCATCTAAAATTGACAATATAAAATCCACATCGTCACGGACTCTTATTGAATAACCACACCCTGAACCCAGATTTTTCGGTGTTCTCTGTATTTCGCAATAAAGTCCTCTATTATTTAAAAGCTTTTTTGCTTTCATTGCATAAGTTATCGACGAAACTGCTATCAGGCTTTTTTGCATTTTATACTAAGTCCTCCTTTATCAAAGACTAAAAATATTAGGGGCATTAATATAATATGACGGAATAATTTAATCGTGAGCAAAAATCTAATAAAATCAACAAAAAATGCAGACGAAATTACATAAAATCGTCTGCATACATTACCTATACTTTTTGTTTTAAAATCTTTTAATCCAAGCTATTGAATGGTCAACCCATTTTTCATTAACGGGAATAATTTGATAATCACCGCACGATGTCTGATAATTGCATAGTGAAAGGCCGTGATTTCCCCACTCATAAATATGAGATTCAAACGGAATTTTATGCTTAGACAGTGCTGTCATATATCGAAGTGAATTTTCAACTGGCACTGCCGAATCATCAGCGGTATGCCAGATAAAAGTCGGCGGAGTAGCATGTGAAACACTGTCTTCAAGTGAAACCAACTTACGAAGCTCCAACGCCTCTTGGCTTGTCTTGTCATCGCCTATTAAGTTCAAAACACTTGATTCATGGGTGAACTCACAGTCACTTGTTATAACAGGATATGCTAAAACACACCCGTTAGGCTTAATTTCCTCAGCTGTTACACCAAGAGGCCTTGTGACAATTTCTTTATCATAAAAATTAGAGAGTGATGCCGCCAGGTGTCCGCCTGCCGAAAAACCAAGCACAAATATTTTATCCTTATCAACCTGATACTTCTTATGATTATCACGAACATATTTGACAGCACCGGCTATTTCTAAAACAGCTGTCGGAAACTTCTTGTTAACGCATGAATATCTAAGAACAAAGGCCTGAATACCATGCCCCGCATACCTCAAAGCAATAGGTTCATTTTCCCTGTCAGAAAGATAATCATATCCGCCGCCCGGACATATTATTACAGCAGGAAAACTTTTTTCTCCAATCTCTTGAGACGGTGAAGTACAATAGCTTGTAAGCGTAGGACTGCACCCCTCACCGTTCAGTCCTGCTTTTTTATAATCCACATTGATTTTAATTGTTTCTAAAACCATAATAATCCTCATTTCTATGTAATACTTTCATATTTGTATTATATCACAAGAAGATAAAAATAACAATACTGATTGCTTTTCACCATATTTGTGCAAAGATTGAAAATTTCAATCTTCTATGATATAATTATTTGAAAGTAATTCTGTTTGTTTATCTCAAACAAACATATTCGGAGGAACTTATGGATTTAAACGAGCTTAGAAAAGACATTGATAAAATTGATGACGAGCTGCTGAAGCTTTTTGAACAGCGAATGAAAATTACTCATCAGGTTGCACAATATAAAATTGAAAACGGACTCGAAGTTTTTCAGTCGGGGCGTGAACAGGCAATAATCGATAAAGTGAGAAGCAAAATGCCGTCTGAGCTTGAAAATTCTGCTGAAACCTTATTCACCACTATTATGGACATAAGCAAATCAAAACAGTTCAGCGAATTTTTTGCTGATGACTGCGATATAGATTATAAAGAGTTCAAGCTGTCAGATAATATGAAAATTGCTTGTCCCGGTGTTGAGGGAAGCTATACCGAACAAGCTGCATATCAAATTTCAAAGAATGCCGAACTGAAATATTATGAAGACTTCGATAATGTTTTTGAAGCTGTAGAGAACGGCGAAATGCCATATGGAATTGTTCCTATACAAAATTCTACAGCCGGTTCTGTTTCCGCTACATATGAGCTCTTATCAAAAACAAATCTTTACATCGTATGTTCAACAAAAGTTAAAATCACCCACTGTCTTGCCTGTAAAAAGGATACTGAGGAATCTGAAATAAAAAAGGTTTTCTCACGCGAACAGGGACTTATGCAATGTTCGGATTTTATAAAAGAAAGAGGATTTTTTAAGCGGGAATGTCCGAACACATCGCTTGCAGCACTTCAGGTCAGCAAAAGCAACGAACCGATAGCATGTATTTGTTCACAAGAATGTGCAAAAGAATACGGCCTTAAAGTATTAGAAACCAATATTGCCAATGCAAACGAAAATTACACTCGGTTTATTCTTGTTGCAAATAAACTTTACTCTTCAAAACGTGCTGATATAATGTCAGTTACATTAACAATTCCTCATATTCGTTCAGCTTTATACAGGCTTTTAACAAAGTTTTCAGTATGCGGCCTTAACCTTGTCAGGCTTGAAAACAAACCGATAGCTTCAAAAGATTTTGATGTACAGTTTTATCTCGATTTTGAAGGATCAATTCTAAATCCTGATGTTCCTAAACTTATCGCCGAACTGAAAAGCGAGTTAAGCTATTTCAAATTTTTAGGGAACTACGAGGAAGTGTAACAGCTGATTTCTATATAACTAAAATAAAACCAAAAGGTATTGTGAAAATTTCACAATACCTTTTAATATTATTTTTTCCTGACACTTTTTGATTCTTTTAAGTAGCTGTCTGCTATGCATGCTTCTTTTGTAAAACTGTTATTCTTCCACCATGCCATAATCGATGTAACCCCTGTAAACAGTGCTGAAACCACCTGAGTCACTGTTTCATCACTGAACGGAAGAATGCTGTGACCGCAGATTGTAAGACAATTATTTATCAGTGCCAAAACTAAAAGTGCCGTTCTCACAGCAGTTGATTTTGTAAAATTGACTTTATTATTGCTTTCTTTCATATATATCACCTTTCTGCCTGAAATTAACTGTATCTTCTGTTATACAATATACATTTTTCTAAGCTATTTTAATTCAAACCATTTTATTATATTAAATGCAAATAAAAATTTTCTGTGAAGCAGCTAAATCTTAGGAACGCTTGACACTTATTTGTTCAAGATCATAAATTCTATGATTAAGTACAGATTGTTCCTTTTCTAAGAGCGATGTACGAACATAAACCTCACCGAGCTTTTCAACACTTTTTTCTAGCTTTTCAATTCTAAATGCCAGCAGTTTGTTTGCCGTGAATATTCCTGTCAGTGAGCCAAATGCAGTTCCTATTAATGATAAAACAGCTATCAGTATTTCATTAGACATAAAATTTGCAAGTATCGGTATCAAACTCATCAATAGCTTAATGCTTAATACCGCTTACTGTATTTCCTCCTTTCTTAAAATTTCTTTTTTAACTATCCTTCATATATACTAAAAAAAAATAAAAAGTTGCACATATTTGTACAACTTAAAAGAAAAAACCGACAGTAATTAATAAAAATCATTGTCGGTTATATTTTTGATAACTATTTTGTTTTTAATGTCAGCTCAGATTTACCGCCGTTTGATTTTAATGTTTTTGTCGTCAGCATAATCTGAGTTGTTTCTATTTTAAGCTCGTCAATCAAAAGCTCGGCAATTTTATCTTCAACCTCACTTCTGATAACTCTTCTTATGTCTCTGGCACCGAGTTTTTGATTAAATGACTTGTGTGCAATGTATTCACATGCTGATTTGTCATAACTGAAACTGATTCCTTTTTCCTTTAAAGGTTCTTTCATTTCGTCGAGCATTAATCCGCAAATATCAGAATAATTTTCTTCAGTAAGAGGATTAAATACCACTATTTCATCAACTCTTCCCAGAAACTCAGGTCGCAGAAACTCACGCAGTCCTTTCATTGCCTTATCCTTTGATATCTGATAATCGGATTTATTAAATCCAACACCGCTGTCCTTAGATGAAGACCCTGCATTAGATGTCATAACGATAACTGTGTTTTCAAAAGAAACTGTTCTGCCCTGTGCGTCAGTTATTCTTCCTTCATCAAGAAGCTGAAGCATAATATTCATTACATCAGGATGTGCTTTTTCGATTTCATCAAACAAAACAACCGAATAAGGACGGCGTCTTACTTTTTCAGTCAGCTGGCCTGCCTCATCATATCCTACATATCCGGGAGGTGAACCTATAAGCTTTGCTACACTGTGCTTTTCCATATATTCAGACATATCAACTCTGATAATAGGCTCCGTAGCATCAAACAATGTTTCACCTAAAACCTTTACAAGCTCTGTTTTTCCTACGCCTGTAGGTCCGACAAATATAAATGATGCCGGTCTGCGGCGTTTGGATAGCTGAATTCTTGTTCTTTTTATTGCTCTTGCAACAGCGTCACAAGCTTCATCCTGACCGATAATTCTTCTTTGAAGTTCTTCTTTAAGGTTTCTTATCTTTGCATATTCAGATTCAACAACCTTATTTGCGGGAATTCCGGTCCAAAGCTCAATAACCTTAGATAAATCTTCTTCTGTTACCTTTACTTTTTCAACTTTTTTTGATAAATCATTTTCCTTTTCTTCAAGTCTTATTATATCAGCCTTTATCTTAGCAATAGCCTCATAATCAGGTTCTTCTTCCTTTTCGGCTTCTTCTTCAAGCTCCTTTTGCTTTTTAAGCTCAGCCTTTACCTTTTCATACTCCTCAATTTCAGGACTTCTGATACTGCAGCACGCACACGCTTCATCCAAAAGGTCTATGGCCTTATCAGGCAAAAATCTGTCGTTTATATATCTTTCGGCCAAAATTGCACACATCCTAAGTGTTGCGTCATCAATTTTAACCTTGTGATGATTTTCATAGTATTTTCTGATACCGCTTAAAAGCTCGATTGAGTCTGAAAGAGTAGGCTCATTTACCGTTACCGGCTGAAAACGACGCTCTAAAGCTGCGTCCTTTTCGATATACTTTCTGTATTCTTTAAAAGTAGTAGCACCTATAACCTGAATCTCGCCTCTTGACAGTGCAGGCTTCAGAATATTAGCAGCGTTCATTGTACCCTCGCTGTCACCTGTACCTACAAGATTGTGAATTTCGTCTATAAACAGAATAATATTACCCTGTGCTTTTACCTCTTCAACCAGACCTTTGCATCTTGATTCAAACTGACCACGAAATTGAGTGCCTGCAACAAGTGAGGTTAAGTCAAGAAGATAAATCTCTTTCCCCCTTACATGAAACGGCACATCACCGGAAACAATTTTTTGTGCTATTCCCTCAGCAATGGCTGTTTTTCCAACACCCGGCTCACCGATAAGACACGGATTATTTTTCTGTCTTCTGGATAAAATCTGAATAACCCTTGATATTTCCTTATCACGCCCTATTATATTGTCAAGCTCATTATTTCTTGCACGCTCAGTAAGGTTAGTGCAATAGTTATTAAGATATTTAAGCTTCTTTTTCTTATCTTCTTTTCCTTTTTCCTTTGCTCTGTTTTGACGCTTTTTTCTTTTTATGTCATCAACAGTATAACTGTCATCATCAGAACCCCTTATCTCATTTTGAGAAGTATCATCTCCATCCATGCCGGGACTTCCGAAAAAGTTATTTATAAAATTAGGCAGCATATCGCTTCCGCCGAACTGGAAATCTTCTCCGTCTGTTATATCCATAAGCTGTTCAGAAAAGTTTTCTAAATCCTCTTCTGAAATACCCATTGATTTCATATAATCATCAACCTGAGAAATTCCCATTTCCTTAGCACAAACAAGACACAATCCCTCATTCTTTTTTTCATTGCCCTGCATAGCGGTAATAAATACAACAGCAGGTCTTTTTTTGCATCTGGTACACATCATCATTGTTTTTGCCATCCTTTCTGTACATTGGGTAATGTTTAAAGGATCATTGTATTCAAAGCTTTACTAAAATGACCTTTAAAGTTTAAATCTAATTTATTATATCGTTTATATATCTTAAAAATATAGAATTATTAATTGCAGACTCACTGAAAGCAAACGGGCTGTTGGAATCTATTGCAGAAATAATCGGTGAAATC
The DNA here is from genome assembly GCA_900545345.1 of uncultured Ruminococcus sp. Lineage (GTDB taxonomy): Bacteria > Bacillota > Clostridia > Oscillospirales > Ruminococcaceae > UMGS1601. Next base: position 78,277 of record UQYQ01000002.1, on the reverse strand, counting down.
AGACTGACAGCCCATGTGATAAGAAGCACAATAATAAGTCCTTTTACAAGTCCGAGCACTCCGCCCAGTATGGTATTAATTCCGCCTGTTTCGCTGTTTTTACCAAGCTTTGTAACAGCAATAACTATTCTGAGTATTATACATGCTGCAATAAAACACATGATAAACAGAATAACACGTACTGCCTTTAAAGCAAAAGGCTCTAACACGATTTCGGTTATCTCTTCTGCAGCCTTTTCTTTATCAGTTTTTGACAGGGCTTTAATTACATTTTCAAGTGTTTCAGATTCTTTTGAAACGGCAGACTTGAAAACAGGCAATACATATGACGGAAGCAATTCTCCGACATCATCTATAACAGCCCTACTGTCAAGCACAGAATCTATTTTTTCAGATACAGCTTCACTTGATAAAGGGATACCTTTTGATAAAGCATAGGAAGAAATATTATCAGACAAGCTTCCTTCCTGACAAATTGCTTTTTCAATTTCACTGTCACTTATTTTAATATCAAGCTTATTATCTAAAAACTTATCATTGATAAATCCGGCAATATCAAAATCCTCAACCGGACCCTGCACACTGTTTATAATTCTGTTCTTTACATAAGCATCATAAACAGGCTCTGTTATAAACCCTGATACCAAGTATGCTATTAAAAGTGACAGCAAAAGCATAACAAAGAAAACTATACTTCTGATGATACCTCTTTTGGCACCTATTATGCAGAACATTATTAATATTATAAACATTATAAGGTCATATAAAAGTCCCAATATAAAAATCCCTTTCGGTCTGAATATTCATGATTTTAAACTTAATCAGTATTCAAATTCTATTTTGTTTATATCTCTGTAACCCATAAAAAAGATATTCCCGTCTATATATTCAAAATCCACGTAATCATTTTTTACATTTGCTTTTGAAATAGATTTTCCTCTTGCATTATATGCAGAAATCGTTTTATCAGTCAAAACAAATGTATGAGAAAAAAATGTTTTTATGGTTTTAACCTTCTCATTGATTGTTATTTCAACGGGTTCTGTATCTGACTCTATCAAAATAAGCCTTGACGTTCCGTCAACACTAACACTGTCAAATGCAAGTGACAAAGTATCTTCATTTGAACTGAAAGATTTAAGTTCAGACTTATACAAATATTCTTTTTCGGTTTTACCGTTTGAAGATAATTTTACATATTTATCCTGACATATTGCCCAAATACTGTTGTCACTCATCTCCTGAACGCCGAATACCAAAGAATTTATTTCGTCACTTTTAAAAGTCTGCTCCGTCTTGTAAAAGCTTATTCCGTTTAAAGTTGTTGAAGGCAATCCTCCCTTAGCTTCAAGTGTTGCAACAATTGCTCCGTCACCTGAAGAATTAAAGTCAATGCTTGTAATTCGCTGTCCGTTTGCCCATTTAAAACACTCCTTGCCTTTACTGTCATAAACAGTCAGATAAGAAGGATATTTATCGGTTTGGGTTATTACTGCAATATAGTTGCTTTCGCTTATTTTAGCACTTATAATTACATTGTCAAGTGTTTTTTTGAAAACTTCACCTTTTTTTGTCATTACCGAAAAAGAATAACCATTAAAATCATAAGCCAAAACCATATCAGAAGATACAGACAAAGCAGGGTTTGACTGCGTGTGCTGAATAGAATTTATTTTGTTAGCGTTATCATCAAAAAAAGTTATATATGTGTCGGTAGCGACAACCAAATCATCATCACATTCAGCAAATGTTGATGACGTTGAACCTTCACCCAGACTTATAGGAAAGTTGCCTTCGGCAAGCTCACCGTCATTGATTATCGTTTCCTGAGTTTTCTCTAATATATCATAAACATACGGCGACCATATTCCTTTTGTAAAAAAGATTACCGCTGCCACAGCTATAATGCCACAGACCAGTGCCAACTTTTTCATATTCTGCTTACGCTTTTTCTTTTTTCTCTCTTTTCTGATATCCGTCTGAAACGGTTTTTGAGGCTCATAATTATCTTCTCCAAACGGGTTATGAGGCTCATAATCCATAACACTTTCACTTCCTCTTGTCTTTTTCTTTTATTCTTAATAATATACTTTATTCAAGTATAATCCGCTTGCAGATGCTGTTCTGCCGGCATATTTTCTGTCTTTTTTATTTATGATTTCAGGTATATCCGACTCGCTTATTTTTTTCTCATTTACAAATAACAGCGTTCCGACCATAATTCTTACCATGTTATATAAAAATCCGTCACCCGAAACTGTCATAATTATCTTATCATTATCACGCTTAACATCAAAGCTGTAAATAGTTCTAACCGTATTTTCCTTCTCGTTTGAACTTGAACAAAAGCTTTTAAAATCATGCGTTCCGACAAAATGCTTTGCCGCTTTATCAAGAAGCCTTTCATCGATAGGATACCAGTACTTATAAACCCTTGTTCTTAAAAAAGGATCTTTAATCTCACTGTTGTGAATAATATATTTATATTCTTTTCCTTTGCAATTATATCTTGCATGAAAATCTTCCGATGCTTCTTCGCAGTCAAGTATAGCGATATCGTCGGGAAGCTTAGAATTAAGACCGAATATAATCCCTCTTGGATTGATTTTTATATCTTCTTCACATACAAACGAAAAATAATACTCATTCGCATGAACGCCTGTATCTGTCCTTGAACAGCCGAAAATAGTTATATCCTGCAAAAAAAGCTTTTTTAAAGCTTCTTCAACCACTTCCTGAATAGAAAGTGCATTATTTTGTCTTTGAAACCCGTGATAAGCACTTCCGTCATATGCCATTTTAACTTTAAAATTTCTCATTAAATTCGCCGTTCCTAAAAATTTCTGCATTATTAAAATAACTTATTTATTACAATAACACCAGCTAAAAATGCTAATGTCACAAAAAGTGCCGAAAAATCCCTTGATGCAATATGAAGCTGTTTCAGCCTTGTCCTTCCGTCGCCGCCGTGATAGCATCTGCATTCCATAGCCATAGCCAGTTCTTCAGCACGCCGAAACGCTGACACAAACAGCGGAATAAGTATTGGCACTAATGCTTTTGCTCTTTGGATAAGAGAGCCGGTTTCCATATCTGCTCCCCTTGCCTTTTGTGCCGACATTATCTTATCGGTTTCCTCAATAAGAGTAGGTATAAATCTCAGTGCAATAGTCATCATCATAGAAAGCTCATGCACAGGGACCTTTATTTTTTTCAGCGGTGACAAAAGCCTTTCAATTGCATCGGTTAAAGCAATCGGAGAAGTGGTGTATGTCAAAAGTGAAGTTCCTATAATAAGACAAACTATTCTGACAACCATAAAGATTGAAGTTTGAACTCCGCCGGTAGTGATTTTAATTATCCAAAAGTGAAACAAAACATCACCTGTGCTTATAAAAAACAAATTAAGCACGGCAGTAAAAATAATTATCGGTATAATAGGCTTTATGCTTTTTATCATTAATCTGAACGGAATCCGTGACATAAAAAATGCAAATAACATAAATAAGATACCTACAGACAATGCAAGCATTGATTTCGCCATGAATAACAGAGCAATAAAAACTCCTGTCAATATTATTTTCATTCTTGGGTCTAATCGGTGAACAACTGATTTGCCGGGAAAAAACTGTCCTATTGTAATATCCTTCAGCAAATTTTTTCACCTCTTTCTAAAAAACTTATAGTAATTTTCAATCTGATTTTCCTTAACATTTTATTTTAAAGAGCTGTCTGACCGTCCTTTAATAATCCCAAATGCTTGTATGCAAGCTCTGTTGCACATCGTCCTCTAGGGGTTCTTGAAATAAATCCAAGCTGCATTAAATAAGGCTCACATACATCTTCTATAGTGACTGCCTCTTCGCCGAGTGCAGACGCCAAGGTTTCAAGACCTACAGGCCCTCCGTTATATCCCTTAATCATCATGGTCAGCAGCCGTCGGTCAAGTCCGTCTAAGCCTAAATGGTCTACCTCCATACGGTCAAGAGCTATTTTAACTATGTCCTTTGTTACTTTTCCGTTGCCCATAACCTCAGCATAGTCACGAACCCGTCTTAAAAATCTGTTTGCTATTCGAGGCGTTCCTCTTGAACGGCTTGCAAGCTCATAAGCTCCGTCTTTTTCACAGGCAACACCCAAAATCACAGATGAACGCATTATAATATCGCAAAGCTCATCTTTTGAATAAAGCTCAAGCCTTTGAATAACGCCGAATCTGTCACGAAGCGGAGAAGTCAGCTGTCCCGCTCTTGTTGTTGCACCCACCAATGTAAATTTATTCAAATCAAGTCTTATACTTCTTGCACTAGGTCCTTTTCCGATAATTATATCAAGAGCATAATCCTCAAGTGCCGGATACAAAACCTCTTCAATCGAGCGTGAAAGACGATGAATTTCGTCAATGAAAAGCACATCTCCCTCTTGAAGATTGGTGAGCAATGCCGCTAAATCTCCCGGTTTTTCTATAGCAGGACCCGAAGTCACCCTGAAATTCACACCCATTTCATGTGCAATAATGCCCGAAAGAGTTGTTTTTCCAAGTCCCGGGGGGCCATACAAAAGAACATGGTCTAATGTGTCGCCGCGTTTTTTTGCAGCTTCAATAAAAATCTTCAGATTTTCTTTGACTTTCTCCTGACCAATGTATTCATCAAGCGTTTTAGGTCTTAAATTCAAATCAACATCATCAGTTGTATCTGTTTTTATAACTTCAGGAGCAACTATTCTGTTTTCAAGATCAAAGTCATTTGTTTCTATCATAACTTTTCCTTTCTTTATACATAAATGCTCTACACTTGTTTTCCAATTAACTTCATAATAAGCTTTTTGCCGTATTCAACAGTATAAACATCATCTTCTATCGGAAGCCCCAAAGCTTTAAGCCTATTAAATACCCTTGTTATCTGAGGAACTGAAAGTCCCATTTTCTCAAGCTCATCAGCCCTTTTAAAAACATTTACCGGTGTATCATAGCAAAACAGCTTTGAATTGTTCATAACAAGTATTTTTGATGCATTCTTAGCTACATCTTCCATAGAGTGAGAAACAAGCATAACTGTATTTTTCTTTTGCTCATGGTATTCCTTTATCTGTCCTAAAATTCTATCTCTTCCTTTTGGGTCAAGACCTGCTGTCGGCTCGTCCAATATTAAAACTTTAGGTTCCATAGCCATAACGCCTGCTATTGCCACACGCCGCTTCTGTCCGCCTGAAAGCTCAAAGGGCGATTTCTCTAAAACACCTTCATCAAGTCCGACCAGCTTAACTGTATCTCTTATTCTTTTATCAATCTCTTTATCATCAAGTCCCATATTTTTAGGACCAAATGCAATATCTTTATAAACAGTTTCTTCAAACAGCTGATATTCAGGATACTGAAATACCAACCCGACTTTAAATCTCATCTCACGGAGCTTCTTTTTATCGTCCCATAAAAGCTCTTCACCGTCAATAAAAATCTTACCGCCTGTCGCTTTTAGCAACCCGTTAAAATGCTGAATCAAGGTTGACTTTCCGCTTCCGGTATGACCTATTATACCGACAAATTCACCTTCGGCAATATCTATATTTACATTCTCTACGGCAATATGCTCAAAAGGTGTTTTCTCACCGTATACATATGTTAAGTTTTCTGTTTTAATAATTGACATTCCTACACACCAGTCCTAATTGCAATTGAAAATTGATAATTGACAATGGAAAAAACCTTAAAAAATTTATAATTCACTATCCATTGTAAACAGCTATTATACATTTTTAATGATTTTTTCAAGCGCTTCCACACATTCATCTTCCGTGATAATTTCAGAATCTAAATCAAATCCCTCGTCAATAAGCATATGAGTAAGCTCCGTTACCTGCGGAACATCTAACCCTATGCTTTTAAGTTCATCAACTCTGGCAAAAACTTTTTTAGGCGTATCATTCATAACTATTTCGCCGCTGTCCATTACAACAATTCTTTCAGCCTGAGCAGCCTCATCCATATAGTGAGTTATAAGAACTATAGTAACTCCAAACTTTTTATTGAGCATTTTTATCGTTTTAAGGACTTCTCTTCTTCCGTTAGGGTCGAGCATTGCAGTAGGCTCGTCAAGTAAAATACAGTCAGGACGCATAGCTATTATCCCTGCTATTGCAACCCTCTGCTTCTGTCCTCCCGAAAGCTTATGAGGCGCGTGCTCACGGTATTCGTACATTCCGACAGTTTTCAAAGCGTCATCAACACGCCTGCGGATTTCACTTGGCTCAACACCCATATTTTCAAGTGCAAAAGCAACATCTTCTTCAACAATTGTCGCAACAATCTGGTTATCAGGGTTCTGAAAAACCATTCCTACCGACTGACGGATATCTAAAAGGTGCTCATCATCACGAGTGTTAAAACCGTTGACGATTACATCACCCTCTTCGGGAATATTTATCCCGTTAAAGCATTTAACCAGAGTGGACTTTCCGCTTCCGTTATGCCCTAAAACAGCAACAAACTCACCTTTTTCAACTGAAAAATCTAAGTTTTTGAAAACCGTTGTTTTTTTTATATCTTCATTCTCTTCCAGTTCATTTATATAAGAAAATGTTATATTTCTAGCTTCTATAAATTTACTCATTTTAAACTCCATTATTAATAATATGTGCAGAATTCAATCAAGCGAATGGCTGAAAATTCCCACAAATAAAACCAGCAGTTACACAAATTTAAACATGGCCTATACTTGTTAAAAAAAGATAATATGACAATTACATTATAAACCCGCCGTTATACATTTACTAACATTAATCAAATGATTAACAGGCGGTAATGAGTGCAGGGCTCAGCCCTGCCAGATTGCAGTTGAACCGCAGGGAAGTACCCCACCGGTCGCCTCAACCGGTAAGCCTATCTCATCAGCAGTAACCGAACCGCCGAACTTTTCCACTAATATATCATTTAAAATATATGCCATAACAGATGGTGAAAGCCCTGTTGTATAACTGTTTAAAAGAAAGAACAACGGGTTATCCGAAAGCACCTCCGAACAAACTTTTACAAGGTCATAAATCGAATCTTCCAGCTTCCAAATCTCTCCGCCCGGACCTCTTCCATAGCTAGGCGGATCCATAACAATAGCATCATATAGGTTTCCTCGTCTTATCTCACGGCGAACGAACTTTTCACAATCATCAACAAGCCATCGAATCGGTTTATCAGTCAATCCCGATGAAACAGCATTATCTCTGGCCCACTGAACCATTCCCTTTGAAGCGTCAACATGAGAAACCTGTGCACCTGCCTGAGCACAAGCCAAGGTTGCACCGCCGGTGTATGCAAAAAGGTTCAGAACCTTTATCGGTCTGCCTGAATTACTGATTTTTTCAGCCATAAAGTCCCAATTGACGGCCTGTTCAGGAAAAAGTCCTGTGTGTTTAAAGCCTGTGGGACGAATATTGAAAGTAAGGTTTCCGTAAGAAATGTTCCAAGATTCAGGAAGCTTTTTTTTATACTCCCATTCTCCTCCGCCCTTGCTTGAACGATGATAAATCCCGTCAGCCTTATTCCACATATCCGACCTGCGAGTAGATTTCCAGATAATCTGAGGGTCAGGGCGGACTAGAATTTTACCGCCCCAGCTCTCAAGCTTGTCACCTGATGAGGTATCTATTATTTTATAGTCTTTCCATTTGTCTGCAATTCTCATTAAAATTTCCCTTATTCTTATATCAAAAAATTACTTAACCCCGAACTTGACTTCCAAAGCATGTGCAATTGTCTTTGCATAATCTGTGATAAGCCCTAAATGCTTACCTTCAAGCATAACACGGATAAGCGGTTCCGTTCCTGATTCACGCACTAAAATTCTTCCGTCGTCACCGAGTTTTTCTTTATAATCCTCTATATATCTGCTGACTTCCGGCTCCTGTGCCCAAACGCCTTTATGTTCAGGTGCAATAACAACATTTTCAAGCACCTGAGGATATTCCTCCATAAGTGACGCAAGCTCAGAAGCTTTCGCACCTGTGTTTACCATAACTTCTAAAAGCTTGGCACCTGTAAGTTCACCGTCACCGGTGTTTGAATCATCTAAGAAAATAATATGTCCTGACTGCTCACCGCCTAAATTGTATCCGCCCTTCTGCATTTCCTCAAGAACATATCTGTCACCGACATTAGTTGTTGCGGCAATGATGTTATCTCTCTTAGCATATTTGAAAAAACCTAAGTTAGTCATCACGGTAACTACACAAGTATTATGGTTTAAGCTGCCCTTTGCTTTCATATATTTTGAGAAAATGGACAAAAGCTTATCGCCGTTTATAATATTTCCGTTTTCATCGCAGGCTAAGCATCTGTCTGCGTCACCGTCAAAAGCAAGACCGACATGACATTTGTTTGTAACAACATGCTTGCATAGCCTTTCCATATGTGTTGAACCGCAGTTGTCATTTATATTAGTTCCGTCAGGAGAGTTATTTATAAAATAACAGCTTGCACCCAGTCCCTGAAACAGCTTAACTGCACATGATGAAGCTGAGCCGTTTGCACAGTCGATTGCAACCTTAATTCCTTTAAAATCACAGTCAACAGTTTTCATAATATATCTGACATAATCCCATTCAGCATTCTTTTCTTCATATACTCTTCCTATTTTTGTACCATTCAAAAGCTCTATTTTTTCAGGGGTGTCAAGAATGAGTGATTCGATTTCGTCCTGAATTTTATCGTCCAGCTTAAATCCTGTACCTGAGAAAAGCTTAATTCCGTTGAATTCAACAGAGTTGTGCGATGCGGAAATCATCACACCTGCGTCTGCATTGTATTTGTTAACCAGCATTGCAACAGCAGGCGTAGGAACAACACCGAGCTTATGTGCGTCTGCACCTACAGAACAAATACCCGCAATAAGAGCAGATTCTAAAACATCACTTGAAATTCTTGTATCCTTACCGATTAGTATTTTTGCCTTATGTCTGATTTCTTTTGTAAGAACAATAGCAGCCGCTCTTCCGATTTGCATAGCCATTTCACAAGTCAGTTCAGTAACAGCTATTCCTCTTGCTCCGTCAGTACCAAACAATCTTCCCATCTTCATTATCTCCTTTTGTTCATTCGATTTTTTCTATATTAAGTCTTTTCTTCCAAAAGACTTTATGTACTTAAATTAAAACAATCCTCTGTACATTTTATCGTCAGAAAGCTGAACAACTATGTTCATTGCACATTCATCGATAAAATCAAGCATTCTGTTGTATGTAATATATTTCGGTGATTTATATTTAATAGTTTTATTGTCAAAGAACTTGTCGCACACCCACCATTTGCTTCCCGAAAGCTCTTCGTGAATCAGCAAACCTTCAACTGAATATCCCCACTCTTTATAAAGCTCTTCTCTTACATTTCTCGAAAAAGGATATTCCCTCGCTAAACGATAATCTATATCGTCTAAATCAAACATAAATCCGTCGAAAAAATCCTTTCCTTTTTGGGTTTTCTCTTCACCTTTCATTGCCTTTATATATTCTGAACGAATAGTTTTCATAAACAGCTCATCTGCTAAAAGATGAACTACATATCCTTTTAAAAAGTCATTATATTTATTGCCTTTGACAATCCTTTCATCTATAAAATTCTTTACTCTGTTATGAAAAAGCTCCTGATTTTCCTGAGCAGAAAACTCAGCGTCTCTTATCCCCTCACGCAAATGAGTTCTTTTTTTATCCTCTCTGCAAAAGCCCGGCCTTGCATGAATTGCATCAGGTCCGATACTTCCGCAGTAAAACAGAGGAATATTATCAAACTTTTCATCTCCTAAAATTTCAATCATCTTATCTGCAATAGCAATATGTGTAATTGAACCCGGCATAGTTTAAATATGCTCCTGTCAGGAGCATTTCCCCCTTTCAATTTTCATTGCATTTTTAATGCAATTTAAACTACATTCCTGCAAGTCCTTTCAAAGCAATCTTTATCATATCTTCAACAGGTGTATTCGAATCAATAGTTGAAATCAATCTTGCTGCTTCTGACTGTGAATATCCCAATACAACAAGTGCTGAAACAGCTTCAGCGGCATTACCTGTACTTACAGATGAAAAGTCACCTTCACTGCTGTCACCCATAAGCCCGGCATCTTTAGAAACCTTGTCTTTAAGCTCTAAAACAATTCTCTGTGCAACCTTAGGACCCACGCCTTTTGCTTTAGTGAACATCTTTGAATCACCCGATGCGACCGCAAGCGCAAATGACTGAGGCGTGCAAACCGACAAAATAGCAAGACCTACTTTAGGTCCTACTCCCGAAACAGATGTAAGAAGCTTAAAAGCATGAAGCTCATCCAATGTCGCAAAGCCATAAAGAGAAACATCATCTTCACGGACAACCATAGAAGTATAAAGGGTTACTTCACCCTCAGCACCTTGAATTTGACCTATTGTGGAAAGAGTCGTATTACATGCATATCCGACTCCTGCACATTCTATGACTGCAAAATCATTTTCACAGTGAATTAACTTACCTTTTATACTGTAAATCATATCAGTAATCCTGTCTTTGCAAAGCAAAGACCTCCTCCTTTCGAAATTTAAGCCGATTGCAATCACCGCAATTGCCGTATTACTTTGTTACGGTAAAGGCTCTAAAACGAATTTAAAATAGCATTTTTTACATTATTTCTCCATATAACAAATTAGAATGAGAAGAATGTCCATGTGTTATCGCCAAAGCCAATGCATCGGCGGTATCGTCAGGTTTAGGCACTTCCTTTAATCTCAAAATCGACCGTGTAAGTTCCTGAACCTGCTTCTTTTCAGCTCTTCCATATCCTACGACTGCCTGCTTCACCTGAAGCGGAGTGTATTCACGAATTTTTATTCCCCGTTCGATTGCAGAAAGAAGTATAACACCCCTTGCCTGTGCGACATCAATGCCTGTCTTTTGGTTTGTGTTAAAAAACAATTTTTCAATACCCATTTCATCAGGTTTATATTCATCAAGCACCTGACACATATCATCATAAATTGTCTTTAACCTTAAATCAAACGGAGTATGTGCGTCTGTTGTTATTGCACCGAAATTAACAGCATGAAAATCGTTCCCGATATAATCGAGCACGCCGAAGCCGACAATTGCATATCCCGGGTCAATACCGATTATCCTCATTTTATTCGCTCCAAAATACTAAAAATATATACTGAAAAGCTCATGTAAAAACAAGCACTATTACCTCAGTATATTAATAATTTATTATATCATTAATACAAAAAAAATGCAAGCATGACAGCTCTTAATTTCAAACAATAAAAAATATGCGTCAGAACCTGAAAAAACAGAATCAAACACATATTAATAGGTCAAAATTAAAAATTCAGTTCATTCTATATCTGTTAAGAGGACTTATCAAAAGAGCTGTTGTGACAACGCCTATAATTGCTCCGGTAACAATTGCAGAAAGAAGAAGTACCGGTGCATACAGCGAAAGACTCGGAGTACCGGTTGCAACAATTGCAACCGCAAGCTGTCCGGCATTATGAAAAACAGCACCTAAAACAGAAACTATCCAAATCTTCTTTTCACCAAACAGGTTAACAGTAAGTGCCATTATTATAAATGCCGTTATTCCTCCGACAATACTAAAGCCAAAGCTCAAAATGCTTCCGGCAAAAACACCGGCAAGAATAATTCTCATAATCAAAACTATAAATGCCTCACGCCTGCCTAAAAATATCATTGAAATAAGTGTAACAATATTTGAAAATCCGATTTTCACACCCTGTATCGGAATTGGCGGAAGAGCCGCCTCAACAGTAAAAAGTATCAGCGAAACAGCTGTTAATATTGCCATGGCAGTATATTTTTTTAAACTGATTGTCTTTCTTTTCTGCTCAAAGCTTATATTATGAGTGCCGGTATGTATCTTGGGTTTAGAGCTTATTCTTATATGCCTTCCAAACTGTTTCTGAGTTCTTTCTTTATTTGTTTTTCTATCCATATCTTTCACTGTTCCTTAAATTTGAAATAAATAAATCGAAGTTTTAATAAATATCTTATAAATAATATTGTCCGGCACCAACAGCGATATCAACACTGCTGCGGTTATCGTTTTCCACTATGATAACAAGCCCGTTTGGAACACACACTATAGGAAGCAAATTGTTATCTATTGCACCATGATTAACACAGATTTGATTTTTGCAGTCAGACTCCGCTACAGATATTTTACCGCTCTCAATTCTGATAATATTGTAACCGTTTGAATTCTCAATCTTAAATTCATCATCTTTTTTAAGACTTACTGTCCTTACAAGTTTGTTATCGGAAAATATTTTTGCGGTTTTTCCTGTAGTTTCTGCTGAACACATAATAAAAATAACCACAATGGATATAATAGCTAATGCACAAAACAAAATTATCCAAAATATATTCGAAACTAAAATTTTTCGTAACTTGTTTATATAAATCACCTTTTTCTATACAACAGTCATTTTATTTAATCATAAAAATATAATACACTTTCTCAGGCATTCAGTCAAGAATTTATATTTCAATAAATAATATTAGACTAATTTAAGTTAAGTCATAAACTTTTTCCGCTACTTTGAGTCTAAACTTATACAACGCTAAAAGATTATATACCGACGCCTAATTTTTTTAATTTTTACTTTTTTATTAAAACTGCTTGATTTTCACTAATATTTGTGCTAAAATGTAGAAGATAGTTTATATGTAACTACTACATATTGTAAAATGCTTAGTCATATAAGCAAAGTGTTATTTTGATTATTAATTGAAATTAAATGACTGCAAAAAATAGATAGCACAGAATATTTCATTTAATATTAACCAAAAAACCGAATTTATCCGGTTAATATTTTTAACACTTAGTAGAATTTACAATATTCAATTGATTTTTATTTTATTTGTTGATATAATTAATAGATGTGTTATGGCAAAGGCAGATAGAAAGATTCTTTGCAAATAGAGCTTAAGGAGCGAATAAAATTTGGATAAGTATGTTATAAAGGGCGGCACTCCGCTTCACGGCGAAGTCGTGGTAAGCGGTGCGAAGAATGCTGCTGTTGCACTGGTTGCAGCAACAATTCTCTGCGATGAACCTTGTATACTGGAAAATGTCCCTGAAATCAGCGATATCTCAATCTGCATTAAAATTTTAAAAGAGATGGGTGCAGATGTTAAAATATTAAGCAAAAACACAGTTGAATTTGATACAACCACAATGACCAGCCCTGTTGTTCCATATGAGCTGGCTCGTTCTATGAGAGCTTCAAGCTATTTTCTTGGGACTCTTTTAGGCAGGTTTCATGAAGCATATGTACCGCTTCCGGGCGGATGTGACTTAGGTGACAGACCAATAGATCAGCATTTAAAGGCTTTTGCCTGCCTAGGTGCTAATTATTCGATAGAAAGCGGAACAGTGCATCTTAAAACAGAAGCACTTATAGGAAATCAAATTTATTTTGATTTTATCACAGTAGGTGCTACAATAAATGCAATCTTTGCTGCCGTTAAAACAAAAGGCTTAACAATTATAGAAAACGCTGCAAAAGAGCCTCATATCGTTGACCTTGCAAACTTCTTAAACTCAATGGGTGCAGATATTCGCGGTGCCGGTACCGATGTAATAAAAATCCGCGGAGTTGAATATTTAAAAGGAATTACTTATGCTATTATTCCTGACCAAATTGAAGCAGGAACATATATGGTAGCGGCTGCTGCCACAAGAGGTAATGTTCTTATCAAAAATGTTATTCCCAAACATTTAGAATCAATTACAGCAAAGCTTCGCAAGGTCGGAGTTACAGTTGAAGAATTTGATGAAAGCGTTCGTGTTTCGGTTGATGGTCCTATTATGAAGACAAGTTTAAAAACAATGCCTCATCCTGGTTTTCCTACTGATATGCAGCCTCAGTTTTCAACACTGCTGACATTAGCATACGGAACAAGTATTGTAACAGATGATATTTTTGATAATCGCTTCAGATATGTTGCAGAGCTTAGAAGAATGGGTGCTGATATTTCTGTTGACGGAACAGTTGCAGTAATTCAAGGAGTGGGAAAATTAACAGGAGCTCCTGTTAAAGCTACTGATTTAAGAGCAGGTGCTGCACTGATTATTGCAGGACTTGCTGCCGAAGGGGTCACAGAGATTGATGACATCTATCACATTGAAAGAGGATACGAAGCAATAGATGAGAAGTTCAGGGCTTTAGGTGCTGACATTAAAAGGGTTTATTATCCTGAACCTATTGCAATGACAAGCTAACCAAAGAAAACTCAAGGCGACTTTTCATGTCGCCTTTTTATTTTATCATAAATTCAAATTGAAGAAAGGAATTATTCGATGGCCAGAGTTTACCCTCTGTTCTCTTCAAGCAAAGGGAACGCCGCTTTTATTGGAAATGAAAAAGGCGGAATTTTAATTGATGCAGGTGTAAGCTGCAAAATGCTTACTCAGGCACTGCTGGATAATGGGTTAAGCCCTGATATAGTGCAGGGAATTTTTATTACACATGAACACAGTGACCATATAAAAGGGCTGCGGGTTTTTACTAAAAACTTTCATACGCCTGTTTTTGCCGGAGCAAAAAATCTTGAGTATCTAATTTCCGAAAATCATATCTCACCGCTTTCAAGTATTAATGATGTTGAAGTCGATGGAAAAGCCTTTGAGTTCTGCGGATATGAAATTTCTGCTTTCTCAACTCCGCACGACACCAGACAAAGCAATGGATACAGAATAACGACTCCTGATTTAAAAACTATATCTGTATGTACAGACTTAGGTGAGGTAACAGAAAATGTTCACAAAAACCTCTGCGGGTCTGACCTTGTACTTTTTGAAGCTAACTATGATGAAATTATGCTGAGAAACGGGAGATATCCGTTTATGCTCAAAAAGCGAATCGCATCAAAATTCGGTCATTTGTCAAACACCGACAGTGCCGCTGAAATAGAAAGCCTATTAAATCTTGGTACCACCAGAATTATTTTAGGTCATCTCAGTCAAGAAAATAATACTCCTGTCAAAGCAAGAGAAGCCATAACAAATCAGCTTTGCAATTTTAAAAGCGGAATTGATTACATACTAAAAGTTGCACCGGTTTCTAATGAAGGTGAGGTAATAACCCTATGATAAACATTAATCTCATCACAGTAGGCAAGTTAAAAGAGAAATATCTTAAAGACGCTGTTTCAGAATATTCAAAAAGGCTTTCATCATTTTGCAAGCTTAATATAACAGAACTTCCGGAAAGCAGACTTTCTGACAATCCCAGTGAAAAAGAAATTGAAAATGCCCTTTTGAGCGAATCAAAACTTATTGACACTTATATGAATAAAAAAAATGCTTTCAATATATCTTTATGTATAGAGGGCAAACAACTAACAAGTAATGAACTGTCTTCAAAAATCCAAGAAATCAGCGTAAATGGGAAAAGCACAATTAATTTTATTATAGGGTCTAGCTTTGGAATTTCGCCCAACATTAAATCAAAATCAGACTTAAAGCTGTCTATGTCAAAGATGACATTCCCCCATCAGCTTGCTCGTGTACTTTTGCTTGAACAGATATACAGAGCATTTCAAATCTCAATCGGAGGAAAATATCATAAATAGTAAATAAAAAAGACTATCTGAATTCACTTCAAATAGTCTTTTATTATGTTTAAAATTACTGTGCAGCTGCAGAGTTTTCTTCGTTATACTCACTTTGAATTTCTTCAATCTTTGACGGAGTATACTTTTCGAATGCCTTTTCGTTTTTGTCTATCTTAAAATCTTTTTCCCAGCTCTTAATAAGATTATCATACTCTTCATATTTCATCTCGGTAAGAATATCATCGTATTTATCACCGTCAATATAATAATCGGTTCTTTCTGTAGGGTCATATTTCACTATAATGTAATAATAATTATCATCCTTATAAAGAGTAGGAGTATTGAACTTTTTAATGTCTTTGTTTATATAGTTTCTTAAATCATTTGCATTTTCTTCATCAACTATATTTACCATGATTTCATTAGTTCTGAAGCTTGCATAAACTGCTGTATCTGAATTAATTGCTGTATCAAAATTGAATTCATTTGCTCCGTTTGCATCTGAGCTCCATTTATCGAAAATATAGAAATCCTTCTCAGGTTCGGCAGGCTTTTCAGCTTTTTCACCGCTCTTTACAGTCTGAGCTTTTTGAGGTGTATCCTCACCATACTCATTTCCGTTATTGTCAAAGAATTTAACCGAATATTCTTTATCCTCATCTACAGGCTTTGTTGATGTTTGTTTAGCATCAGCTTTGTCATCACTCTCAGCGGTATTATCAGTAACAGCTTCAGTAGGAGCTGTTGTAGCCGCTGTTGTGGCAGTCTCAGCATTATACTTTGAAATCACTTCATCAAAGTCTTTATTTTCCTTAGCCAATTTTAAATACTTTTCTGCTAAAGCCTTAGCTTCCTTATCAGCCTTCTTTGAAGCCTTTGTCTGCTCCTCAGCAGACTGAGTTGTTACAGTTTCATCTGCACTTGATGTGCTTGCAGCTGTTGTAGCCTGTGTTGTTCTAGGAACTGATATAATTTTATATCTCAAATATTCTTCTTTGAGATAATTTTTAATATCATCATTTTTAACAGCCTTTTCACCGTCTTTACCATAATAATAATTAAAGATAAGCTGTTTTTGTTTTTCAGCAGTATAGTACTTAGTTACTGAATCCTTGCTGATTCCTTGTTTTGATAAGTATTCTTCAGTGAAACTTTCTACATAGCTCTTAACTGCATTGTTAATTTGAGCACTATCTTCATCTGATAATTTAAGACCGAGCTTTTCAAACTGCTTATTAACAGCAACAAGGTCAAGTGTTCTTTCATAAGCATAATCAGGTAAATAATCCTTTAATTTAACCTTTTCACCTTCATCGTTTTCAATTTCCTGATCCATAAATCCGCTGGTGACACCTGAATAGCTAAGAGAATAAGTCTGATCTGTATATTCAGATAACATATAATTGATATAAATACCGGCATTGACATCAACATCATCAACAGTCATAACTTTGCTCATATCTGTACATCCAGCCATTGATACAGCCAGCATTGATGCAACTGAAAAAGCTGCAATTTTCTTAATTTTAGACATATTGTGCCTCCTATTTCAAATATTAAATATGTAACTTTATTAACCTATACATTATAAACGATATTTTGCTTAAAGTCAAGTCTTTACAATTTATTTGATATTATGACTTATTATCTGCACAAACATTAAAATAATTAATGCATTATGTTAATTTTGCTTCCTGACAATTCTGTATTCATCGTCTGACGAATAATAAGGACAGTCGAAATTTGAATAGCTTAAAAATTTCTGCATTTCGTCTTCATCAAGATTTATCATACATGAATAACATTCATAGTCATAATCAAAAATATAATTAGAACATGTTTCACAATTACTAAGTTTTGACATAAACAACATCTCCTTGTACAACTAATATACAGCATTCATTAAATTTTTTCAAGAGAAAACGCTTATCAAATCAATGATAAGCGTTTTAAAATTATATAAATTTTATGATTTTTTATTATCTGACTTTTTTAAATCATCGGAAATGTTCGGGTCAATCGGACCCTCAGCTTCAGATTTGATTTTACCCCATGTTGTCATATAAACCTTTTTAAACTTTATATCATCAAGAGGCTGATAATCGTCATCAGCTGCATCCTTAACCTGTGCTTTTAGGATTTTATTGTATGTTTCCCATCCGTCACAAACCTGACCGAAAACCGTATACTGCTGAGAGGCCTCGGGAACACCGCCATAGCTGCAGTATTTTTCTGACAGCTCCTCATATGACTTTTCTGATTTTTCATCAATCTTATCTTTGGTTTTTACTTCTTCTTTCTTTTTATCTGAAGTAACAGAATTTCCGAAAAACATAACACTGCTTCCGGCAACATTTTTCTTCCAGAAAAGTATACCGTCCGTTCCGACAAACGAACCCAGTGCACCTTTAAATGTCCACATGTTAGGGCTTATCTCAGCAGGTGTTGTTTCAGTGTTTGTATTATCGGTAGTTTCGCCGTTTGCCGTTTTTGCACCTCCGGTGAAATATAAATGGTCTCCTTTGTTTTCATCATCCGTGCCTGTTACAACCCCAAAGACATAAGTGTCATTATAGTATCCGTCCTCAACAAGCTTTTTATAATACTTAACATAATCAGGAGCTTCATCTTCAAACAATACAGCTTTAAATGTTCCTAGATTAGTCTCATATACAACAACATCCTGATCATCTGCATATTCTTCATACTGAACGAATTTAACATTTTCATACTTATTGTCATCACTTTTGTTTAATGTCATAAATATTAAAAGTGCCACTAAAAAAACTATAGCAATAAGTGAAAACTTAAAGTATTTCACAAAAGCAGGACTCTGCATAGGATTTGCTTTTTTATTACCTTGATATGCCATTTCAATCACCATTTAAGCGTAAAATGTTTACGCCTCTTTCTACTTTCTTTTAATTGTTGTTCCCTGTCTTGTTTCTTCAATTATATATCCAAGCTCTGAAATTTTATCTCTCAAAGCGTCAGCTTTGGCAAAATCCTTTGCCTTTCTTGCCATTTGTCTTTCATCAGCCAGCTTTTGAATTTCCTCCGGTATTGTTTCCTCACTGTTTTTGTTATAACAAATGCCAAGAACCCCTGTTAGCTCATCAAATAATTCCGCACAAGCTTCAAGCTCTCTTTTCGTACCATTACCGCCGGCAACCAAAGAATTTATCTCACGAACAAGTTCAAATACAGCAGACAGTCCGTCAGCTGTATTCAAATCATCTGACAGAGCTTCAATAAACTGCTTTTTCCTGTTTTCTAAAAATTCTTTTACATTTTCACTTACTTCGCCGTCCTGTGCTGCTGCAATCGCTCTGTCTATACTGCTGCGGCAATTATACAAGCGTTCTAAAGAGGCTTTGCAGGCTTCTAAAAGCTCAATAGAATAATTAATAGGCGACCTGTAATGTGCCTGAATCATCAAATATCTTATAGCCTCATACCCATATTTTTCGGCAACATCACGGGTTGTGAAAAAGTTGCCCTTAGACTTAGACATTTTTTTATTATCGATATTTATGTGACCGTTGTGCATCCAATAATGTGCTAAAGGCTCACCTGTTGCCGCCTCCGACTGTGCGATTTCATTTTCATGATGCGGAAAAATAAGGTCAACACCGCCGCCGTGAATATCAATTGTTTCACCTATATAATGCTTGCTCATTGCCGAACATTCGATATGCCATCCCGGTCTTCCTTTTCCCCATGGTGATTCCCAAAAAGGCTCTCCCTCTTTTGCCGATTTCCAAAGTGCAAAATCAAGCGGGTCTTCTTTAATGTCATTTACATCAATTCTTGCACCTGACATAAGATCATCTATTGACTGTTTAATAAGCTTTCCATAACCTTTAAACTTTCTTGTTCTGAAATATACATCACCCTGAACTTCATATGCATATCCCTTATCAACAAGTATTTTTATAAGGTCAATAATAATATCCATACTCTCAGTAACCTTAGGTGAAATATCAGCATCAAGTGCATTTAATCCATGAAGGTCAACAAGATATTCTTTAATATATTTTTCTGAAACCTCTTTTGCTTCAACACCATCTTCAATTGATTTTTTTATAATCTTATCATCTACATCCGTAAAATTCTGAACAAATTTAACCTCATATCCGATATATTGTAAAAATCTTCTCAGTACATCAAATACACATATAGGGCGTGCATTTCCGATATGAATATAATTATATACAGTAGGTCCGCATACATATATTCCGACCTTACCTTCATTTATCGGTTTAAATTCCTCTTTTTGTCTTGTTAAAGTATTATATATTTTCATTGACTTTATCCTTTTCTAAATAGTTTAGTTTACAGTGATTTATTTTTTATCTTTATATTTTTCTCTTTCAGCTTTCAGCTTTTCAATCTCAGCTTGAAGCTTTTCAATTTTAACAAGCTGTTTGCAAAGTTCCTGAGATACAGGGTCAGGAATATGAACCTGATCTAAGTCCTGATATTTATCAATTCTTTGCCCCTCACGCTTAACAATTCTCGCAGGAACACCGACTGCAGTTGAATTTTCCGGAACTTCTTCAAGAACAACTGCGTTAGCGGCGATTTTTGCATTGTCGCCGACTTTAAACGGCCCTAAAACCCTAGCACCCGAACCTACCATAACATTGTTTCCGAGTGTCGGATGACGCTTTCCGTGTTCTTTTCCCGTTCCGCCGAGAGTCACCCCCTGATATATTAAACAGTTATCCCCTATTTCCGCGGTTTCGCCTATAACAACACCGCTTCCGTGGTCTATCAAAAGACCCTTGCCTATTTTTGCACCCGGATGAATCTCAATGCCTGTTAAGAATCTCGAAAACTGAGAAATCAATCTTGCTGCCAAAAATAATTTCTTCAAATAAAACCAATGGGCTATTCTGTGAAAAATCACTGCGTGCAGACCTGAATATGCCAAAATAACTTCAATGCTTGTTCTTGCCGCAGGGTCTTTTTCCTTTACCATTCTTATATCTTCTTTTATTTTTTCAAACATAAAAACACCTCACAAATCAATACTTTAAAATATATGTCTTAAAAAGAGATAAATTCAAAAAATATAAGCCTCCAAAGCAAAATGCTAAGGAGGCAGTTTTTTATCTAAACTACGGTTCCACTCCAATTTGAAACTCAAACCTTTAACGCAGGAAACGAAGACGGATACTCTCAAAATAAATATAAATTAGATTGATTTCCCCGGCTCAGCTGGCAGCCGCACTTCACTGAAAACCGCTTATGTGCTTCACACCAAACGCACACTCTCTGAAAAGCTTTATCACAGATACTCTGACTGTTATGCTTTTTAATTCTTTGTTATAGTATATTCCAAAGTTTTTCTTTTGTCAACTGTTTGCATATCCAAAGTGATTTAAAATATCTATTTGCTTGAATCAATATACTTCCAATAAGCTGCAAGATATTGAATACCAGAAACAACAGTTAAAAGTGCTGCAATCCAAATTAATATTTCATTTACCCAAATATTGTGTATTCCAAGTCCTTCTAACAGCATAATTGCAACAATTGCAATCATAGTAAAAGCGGTTTTAAGCTTGCCTAAAATGCCCGCAGGGACAACAACACCCTCATTTGCAACAACAAGTCTTACTCCAGAAACCATAAATTCTCTGGCAAGAATAAGTATCACAGCGACGGCGTCAACCCACATAGGACGCTGTGCAAGAAAGCAAATAAGTGCTGTCACCACTAAAATCTTGTCGGCTAACGGGTCTAAAAACTTCCCGAATGTTGTAACAAGTCCATGTTTTCTGGCAATTTTACCGTCAAGCCAGTCAGTAACCGACGCTGCTATAAAAATGAAAAGTCCTATAAAAATGCATACATTGTAAAACTTCCCCGTAAGCATCATTGCGGCCACAAAAAACGGTATAAGTGCAACCCTTAAAACGGTCAATTTGTTTGGAAGATTCATAACTGTAAAATTTCCTTTCTTAAAGCTATATAAAATTTTATTAAGCTGTCAGCAGACATTAAACTATTTTAAACTTCTTCTCAGCAAACGAATAATATAAACCTTTTCCCTTAACTATCAATACAGCTTTTCCTCTGTTAATATTATTCTTGTATCTTAAAGTATAATCTGTTCCCTCTTTAAGCTTTTTCTTGCCTATCTTTATTACAATAGATTTTTGTTTTACAGGCTTTCCGATGTATTTAATATTTTTAACCTTGCCGATTTTGCACTTGCTTATACTTTGCTTATGCTTCATTCCGACAATGCTGCTGTCATTTGAAAAAATCTTTTTTCCGCCTGATGTTTTATAAGCACGAATATAAAAATAATACTTACTTCCCCTAGGCAGTTTCTTTATGTAAGAAGTAACATTGCTGTCTTTAACATATTTCAGTGTTTTAAAATTTTTCCTGTCTTTAGAATATAGAATCTGATATCCGTCTGCATTGCTTATTTTTTTCCATTGTAACATAATTCTGCCATTAGTCAATGACTTTTTTGAAAGAATTTTGGTTTTTTGAGGTTTTATTTTAAAATAAACCTTTTTTGTACCCGAATAATTCCCGATTCCCCTGACTGTAACAATACCCTCACCGACATAAAAGCTTTTAGTATATGAAAGCTTATAGTCTTTATCCTGTTTAAGCTTTCTGTTACCGTCTTTTATAACAACCTTAGGATACAGTTTTACACCTTTATATGTAACATCATCAGCATAAAAAGATGAAGCTTTTGCAATAGATTTTCTTTTTATTTTGAATGTTTTTGTTTTAACACCGTAATAATGTCCTTTGCCTGTACAGGTAACCGTTGCCGTGCCGACATTAACATTTTCGGTATACTTGCAAACATAATCCACACCGTTTACAAGTTCTATTCCGCCTATCGTTATTTTAACTTTCGGTGTACAAGCTTCTCCTGAATAGGTATAACTCTCTTTTGCAATTTTAATAAGTCCTGCCGGAATATATATCTGTGACTTCGGGTTTTTATTCATAGAATAACTTTTCCCGTCCGAAGTTGAAACTATTGTTCCGAGAAGGTCTGTTCTGTATATATCTGCATTTGACTTCTGAAGCCTTGTAAGTATTGTTTCAGCAGGAAGCCCTGACGAATTTTCAGAAACATCAGCTGTTATTACGGCAGACTTTGGCTTAACTGCGTTTAAAAATTTCTGTGTGGTGCTGGTATTTGAGCCATGATGTCCTACTTTATAGACATCACAGCTTATGTCCTCACCGCTATTTAGAATATCCTGCTCTTCTTCTGCCTCAGCGTCACCCATAAACAAATAAGAAGTCATGCCGTATTCAAGCTTTAAAACTATTGAATCATTGTTGAACTCCTTTGTATCGAGTTTACATGGTCCGATGCATTTTATTTTAAGCTTTTTTCCATCGACTGTTTCATCTAAAAGAATATCCCCTGCCATAGTTTCTATGGGCTCAATCCTCTTTGAATCCAAAAACTCGGTGAACTCGATAAATCTAGGAACAGCATTATCAAAAGCTTTTGTCATATAGATGTTTCCTATCTCTAATTCATCATCTTCAACAACAGAAATCAATCCTCCGACATGGTCGCCATGCGGATGGGTATTTACAAGATAATCTATCTTTGTTACTTTATGCTGTTTTAAGTAATCAACAACGGTTTTTCCCATTTTATAAGTTCCGCCGTCTATAAGCATAACTTCATTATTAGGTAATTCAATTAAAATAGAATCTGCCTGTCCGACATCAATATAGTGAACTTTTAAATGACCGTCAGAAGAAGCATATACCCGATTTGAACAAAAAATTATTAAACTTAACGAAAAAAACAAAATACAAAATGCATAAGCACTAAATCTTTTGCTTTTTGAAAAACTCATTTGCTAAGGCCTCCGTTGTCTAAATTATCTCTCCTAATAAGTCATAATCTAAAATATCATTTATTTTTACCGTTACATATTCGCCAAGTGACAGCTTTTTATCGCCGGTAAAGAATATTTTTCCGTCAATGTCCGGAGCATCCATACTGCTTCTTCCGAAGAAACACTCTGCATATCTGTCAAATCCCTCGACAACAACCTCAAGTTCACTGCCAAGCAAGCTTTGATTAAACTCATCGGAAATCCTGAGCTGAGTATCATAAATAATTTCACATCTATGCTTTTTGATATCTTCATCAATCTGATTTTTAAGCTTCGCTGCTGCAGTACCTTCTTCCTGAGAATAGGCAAAGCAACCGAGCCTTTCAAAGCGAACTTGGCTCACAAACTCACAAAGCTCCTCAAACTGCTCCTCAGTTTCACCGGGGAAACCGGCAATAAGCGTGGTTCTCAAAATTACATCGGGAATTTTATTTCTTATTTTTTCTATTAATTGAATAAGACTTTGTTTATCACCTTTTCTGTTCATGCGTTTTAATACTTCGCTGTTGCAATGCTGAATAGGAATATCAAAATATTTTACAAGTTTTTCTTCTTTTGCAATAGTATCAATTAATTCATCGGTAATGCGTTCAGGGTACATATAAAGAGTTCTTATCCATTTTAATCCTTCAATCTTACAAAGCTTTTTAAGAAGCTCAGCAAGCTTAGGTTCACCATAAATATCTTCACCGTACCGTGTAGTGTCCTGTGCAACAACAACAAGCTCAGTAAAGCCTTGCTCTGCGATTTTTTCAGCCTCTGAAACTATATCTTCAATCTTTCTGCTTCTGAATCTGCCCCTGATAGACGGAATGGCACAGTATGTACAGCAGTTGTTACAGCCTTCGGCAATTTTTATAAACGCAAAATTAGAAGGCGTTGAAATAATCCTTTTATCATCAAAACACAGGCTTTCTTTTTCGCCGAAGGAAGTTATCTGTGCACCTTTTAAAACATCACGGATTATTTCGCATATATTTTCATTGGAACCTAATCCCACAACAGCATCAAGCTCCGGAATTTCTTTTAAAACCTCATCTTTATATCTTTCTGAAAGACAACCTGTAACAATAACTGCCTTTATTCTGCCCTCTTGTTTTAAAGTACAAAACTCTAAAATTGTTTCAATAGCTTCCTGCTTTGCAGATTCAATAAAACCACAGGTATTTATAATCACAACATCCGAAAGTGCAGCATCAGAAACAAGCTCATATCCGTCTTTCCTTAATAAATACAGCATTCTTTCAGCATCAACCTGATTTTTAGGGCACCCTAAAGATACCATTCCCACTCTAACCATAAAGATATATGCTCCGAATTAGGAACATTCCTCCTTTTTATCTTTTAACCATCTGACTCATTTAAAATTTCATTTAGTACAGCATTAATGTCTTCATACGAATAACCATATCTTACTAATGCATTCTTAACCTTTTTAACGCCTTTTTCATCATCAAGATAACGATAATATTTTTTATTAATTAACTCAAAAAGCCTTTCATACACTGTATCCTCATACTCACTTAAAGACTCATCAATAATTTCTCTGGGAATTCCTCTGCGGTTCATTTCAACTGACGCCCTGTAATACCCAAACTTTTTAACCTCAGAATAATGCCTCGCCAAACGCTCAGCATATCTTCTGTCATCAATAGTCCCCAGCTCAACCATACGCTCTAAAACCTTATAGCATATGTCCTCGCTGTAGTTCTTCTCAAGCTTCTCAAAAAGCTCTGTATAAGAATAGTCCCTATAGTCAAGGAGATACAAAGCACGCTCTTTTGCTTTTCTGAATTCGTTTGAAGAAATGATT
Organism: uncultured Ruminococcus sp.; assembly: GCA_900545345.1. Lineage (GTDB taxonomy): Bacteria > Bacillota > Clostridia > Oscillospirales > Ruminococcaceae > UMGS1601. The sequence continues at coordinate 52,965 of UQYQ01000002.1, read as the reverse complement.
TCTTCCAAAGCATCATCTGGAATATCCATATCCTCTTTTAAATGATACTCGCATATTATATCAAAATGCCAAAAGTATGTTTCACCGTTATCAAAATCAACCTGAAAGGTTTTACCCTTATATTTTTCAAGATTTATAATCTTCATAAAACTATCATTATCCATTATCAATTGTTTATTATATCGACTCGAAATTTCTGACAAACTTAAACCTCAACTCCAAAGTAAAGCCCGCCGTTTATCAAATTTCTTGTATATGATAACTTGTCGAAAGCGGCAATACCGCAACGGTTCGCTGCTTCTGACAAACTTAACCTTAACCCCAAAGTAAAGCCCGCCGTTTATCAAAATTTCTTGTATATGATAACTTGTCAAAGGCGGCAACACCCGCAGCGGTTCGCTGCTATTTTACATCAACAGGTGCGAACTCTTCAAAATCATCGTCCGCATCGACAACTATGCTGTTTTCCGAAGCCTTTGCATTTTCAACAGCCTCTGCTGCCTTTTGAGCAGCCTCTTTTACCTTAGCCGATTTCTTATTCTTTTTCGAAACCATTACAAGGTCATTTTCTTTTTCTTTTATTTTATCTTCAATTTCATTCATCATTTCAGGATTTGCAAGCAAGAAATCTTTCGCATTATCTCTTCCCTGACCGAGTTTAACTTCATTATAACTGAACCAAGCCCCGCCCTTCTTGACAACACCTAAATCAACAGCCAAGTCTAAAACTTCACCGACACGGGAAATTCCCTGACCATACATAATATCAAACTCACACTCTTTAAACGGAGGTGCAACCTTGTTTTTAACTACCTTGCACTTTGTTCTGTTACCGATTACCTCAGCACCGTTTTTAATCTGTTCGGCACGGCGAACCTCAATTCTTACAGAAGAGTAGAATTTTAACGCTCTTCCTCCCGGTGTGGTTTCGGGATTTCCGTAAATAACGCCGATTTTTTCACGAACCTGGTTGATAAAAATAGCAACACAGTTTGATTTCGCAATAACGGACGTCAGCTTTCTCATAGCCTGTGACATAAGCCTTGCAAGCTGTCCCACATGAGTGTCACCCATTTCGCCGTCAATTTCAGCCTTTGTTACCATAGCGGCAACCGAGTCTAAAACTATACAGTCAATAGCACCGGAACGCACCAAAGCCTCAGCAATTTCTAAAGCCTGTTCACCGCTGTCAGGCTGTGAAACAAGCATATTGTCAATATCAACACCGAGCTTTTCAGCATAAACAGGATCAAGTGCATGCTCAACATCAATAAAAGCAACATCTCCGCCCAGCTTCTGAGCCTCAGCAACAACATGAAGTGCAACAGTTGTCTTTCCCGAGCTTTCAGGGCCGTATATTTCAACAATTCTTCCTCTCGGAACTCCGCCTATTCCAAGTGCCATATCAAGTGTCATAGAACCGGTCGGAATGGCGTCAACATTCAGCGTTGAATGCTGTCCGAGCTTCATAACAGCACCTGCACCGTATTGCTTTTCAATTTGTGCAATAGCAGTTTCAAGAGCTTTTCTTTTTTCTTCATTATTTTTCGGAACTACCAAGGATTTTTTAATTTCAGTTTTTTTACCAGCCATTTTAAATGCCTCCTAAAATATATTTCAACCTTATTTTAACAAATCAACTGTACACATGTTTGGACATTAAGCACCGGTATAAGGTGCAGTTGCAGTATATATAATTACTGCTATGTAAAAAATCACCGCTATCGGTACTATTATAAAAAACATAGGTTTTCTTATTTTATGACGGAATAAAAACATTCCGATAAGGCTTCCGAACGCTCCGCCCAAAACCGTTAATGCTAAAAGAAACGACTCAGAAATACGCCATTTTTTACGAATAGCCTTGTACTTGTCAATACCAAAGCACACAAGCGAAAAAACGTTTATGCAGATTAAATAGAGTGTAAGCTTTATAGACTCTGACGCTAAAAAACCCCTGACAAGATCAAATTCATTCATCGGTTTTTTCTCCTATTATTACTCTGTTTACCCCGCATAAATCCTTTCTCACCCTAATATTTTTATAACCGTTTGCTATTAAGATTTCTGAAACTTGCCAGTCTTGATTTATACCTACCTCAAACATAAGACATCCGCCGATTTTCAGTTTATTCTTGTAAAGCCTTGATAATCCTCTGTAAAAATCAAGTCCGTCATCACCGCCGTAAAGTGCAGTTTCAGGCTCAAACTCAACTTCTTTTTGCAGTTTTTTCATGTCATCAGAATTCAAATAAGGCGGATTTGACACAATCAAATCAGCCGTAGGAAGACTATCGGCAATTCTGTTATCAAGTACATCACCTGTTAAAATCTCAGCCTTAGAATTATTCAGCAATACATTTTCTTTTAAGTATTTAACTGCATATTCAGATTTCTCAACCAAAATAAGCTCTTTTAAATCGAGATTTTTCTCAAGTGCAAGTCCGACACATCCGCTTCCCGAACAAAGGTCAATTACAGTTAAATTCTGTCTTTCATTATAAATTTTAATCGCCTCATCAACCAGTGCTTCTGTATCCTGTCTTGGAATCAAAACACCCTTTCCTACTTTTATCGGAAGCGAATAAAATTCCCACTCCTCTAAAATATACTGAAGCGGCTCACCTGAAACCCTGCGGTTTATAAGAGAGGTTAAAAAACTGCACTTTTCTTCATCGGCTTCAGAACTTACATCAAAATACACAGGCTCTTTTCCGAATACTTTACAAAACAGCTTCTTAGACTCAAAATCTGCATTTTCAATGTTATTATCGAAAAGAACCTTTTTAGCATTTTTATAAATATCTTTTACTTTTACCATCTGTCGTCTTCATGATCCTTTGGTATACATGGTTTCAGTGCCGCAATCGCAACCTCAATAACATCTAAATCAGGCTCTCTTGTCGTCAGTCTTTGAAGCCAAAGTCCGGGAGCAGAAATAAATCTTGTCAATTTATTATTATACCTTCCTGCAAGTCTTATAATTTCATAGCCTATTCCCACAATTACCGGAAGCAGAGGAAGCTTAAACAAAAGTCTTATAAACACATTGCTCCAAGGAAGTCTGAAAACAGAAAATACTATAATACTTATAAACAGAACAATAAATATAAAGCTTGTTCCGCAGCGAGGATGAAAGCGTGTATATTTCTTAACACATTCAGGTGTAAGCTCATCACCTGCTTCATAGCATGCAATGGTCTTATGCTCTGCACCATGATACTGATATGTTCTTCTTATATCCTTCATAAGACCTGTAAGTGCCATATATCCCACAAAAATCAAAATCTTTATAATTCCTTCAATAAGAGTTTTAGCAAAGGAATTCATAGGAACAAGTTTGCCGATTCCGCTGACTATAACAGACGGTACCCACATAAACAAAAGCAATGCAATCAAAACGCCGAAAATACTCGCTATTGTTGTAATAATAGGAACAAGCTTGTCTCCTATTTTTTCTTCTAACCATATTTCAAACTTTGTCTGAGGTTCTTCATCCTCAAAATCCATGGCTCTGTCTGCTGACTTTGAGAGGCATTTATAGCCTTCAACCAGACTGCCGACCATATTAAATATTCCTCTTATAAAAGGTGCTTTTTTATACCAAGGTGCGTCTTTTCCGTTTTTAGCATCCCACTCTTCAACTTCAATTTCACCGGTCGGAAGTCTGAGTGCCATAGCAGACTTATCAACGCCACGCATCATAATTCCTTCGATGAGTGCCTGACCGCCGATTTTTGATTTAAACTTCTCCGATTTTACTTTGTTTTCTGACAAAGAAATGTTCTTATCTTCTGCTGAATCGGTTTGAGAATCCTGATTGTTAAAATTGTTTGTCATCTTTTATATCATTCCTTTCATCTTCTGATGAGAAAATATTTACATTAACGCTTGAATCGAACGCTTCTTTAGATGTTGACTGTGACGCAACGGGAAGAACAATCACCACTGTTGTACCTACTCCCTCTTCACTGTTAATATCCAGAGTTCCGCCGTGAAGCGATATAATTTCGTTCGCAACAGCAAGACCTATGCCTGAACCTCTCCTTGTATGATTAGCTTTGAAAAACTTTGTCTTAACCTTTGGAAGATCTTCTTGTTTTATACCTATACCGGTATCGGAAATTGCAATAACAACTCCCCTCTCATCTTCAAATGCTTCAACTGAAACTGTATCGCCTGAATCTGAATATTTTATTGCGTTATCTACGATATTTATAAATACCTGCCTTAATCTGTTTTTATCTCCATAAATAAAAGGAAGCATTTCAGGCTCATAATAATTAAGAGTTATATTAAGCACTCTTGCTCTTTCCTTATAAATAAGAACTGTTTCACCAAGCTCAGCTAAAATATCAATAATATCTTTGCTCAGCTGAAGTCTTCCATCCTGAATTCTTGAAAAATCCAATAATTCTTCAACCATCTGAGAAAGTCTTTCGGTTTCACTTGTGATAACTCTCATACCCTTTATAAAAGTTTCTCGGTCATCAATAGTTTCCATAGTTTCAGACCAACCCTTTATTGCAGTTAAAGGTGTTCTAAGCTCATGTGAAACCTGTGAAATAAACTCATTTTTTATTTTCTCGGCATTAGAAAGCTCATCTGCCATATAGTTTACACTTCGGCAAAGTTCGCCCAATTCATCATTGCCCTTTGATTTGATTCTTTTTGAAAAGTCACCTGTAGCAAACTGCTTTGCAGTGTCGGTAATTTCAGAAATCGGGGTTACTATACTTCTTACAAAAGAAATACCCGAAAGAAAAATAAGTATTATTATGCCTAGTACAACAACCGTTATAACCGCAAATATGAAATACATCTGAAGATTGACACTGCTTAATGATGTTACCATCCTCACCGCAGAATACTCACTTCCGCTTTCCCCTATCATGACAGTGTATGACATGACCTTTTCACCGGTCAAATCATATTTAAAAGTTTTAAAAAAAGAATCGGCATTTGTGCTTTTAGCTTCTTCATAGTCAGAAAGATTGCTTTCGGATTCGGGAGAAAAACCTGAAGAACTTACAACTACATCACCCGCATTGTTAATTGCCATAAGTTCTATCTGATCTTTGTCATCAAAAGTCTCAACAAGGGTTCTTACTTCCGAATTATAATTTATATCATTATTTTCTGCATATCTTGTCACAGCAGAAGTAATTATGTTCATTTTACTTGTCATGTACTGCTTAACTGAGGAGTAATAATAGTTTCTGACAATAAGCAAAGCTCCGACTTCTACAATTAAAAGTATAATTGCCATTACACCAAAGCTGTTAAAAAGCCATCGCCTTGTTATACTTTTTTTCACTTTTACTTTCAACTATTACTCCTCCTTTCATAAAACTTAAAGCAAATCAGTTAGAAACCCACTTATACCCAAATCCCCAAATTGTCTGTATATATTTTGGGTTTGACGGTTCTTCTTCTATTTTCATTCTGATTCTTCTTATATTTACATCAACTATTTTGTCATCACCGTAATAGCTGTCGCCCCAGATGTGATTAAGAATACTCGTTCTGTCAAGTGCGGTATTTTGATTGTTAAAGAAATATTCCATTATCTGATATTCAACCTGGGTTAAATCAACAGGTTCACCGTTTTTATAAACGGTTCTGCTTTTAGGATTTATCGTAAACGGTCCGGACTGGATTGTCGGGGAACTGTCAGTTTTCATGTGACTTATATCAACCCTTCTGCAAATAGCGTCAACTCTGGCAATAAGCTCAGAGATTGAAAACGGTTTAGTGATATAGTCATCTGCACCCATCATAAGTGACGACACCTTATCCATCTCCTGACTTTTGGCAGAAAGCATTATAATTCCCATAGTACTTGATTTCGCCCTCAGCCTTTTGCAAACCTCAAAGCCGTCAATCCCGGGCATCATAATATCTAAAAGTGCAACATCAAAGCGTCCGCCGTTTTCTTCAAAAGCAGTCATTGCATCTTCACCGCAGCTGACATCCACCACATCATAACCTACTCTTTTCAAGTTTAAAACAATGACCTCACGGATTGAGTCCTCATCTTCACAAACCAAAATTTTTCTCATCATAATCCTCCGCTCTTCTAATCTACTAAATACAGATTATTTTTTACAGTATCGAAATTAACATTAAGTTCATTGACAGAGTTATTAATTTTAGCAACATATGCAATTTGGTCGCTGAGTTTTACTATTGTATATCCTTGATCGGTATATTTATCTGCATCATATCTGTCAATAACATCAAGTCTTAAAAGCTCTTTTGTACTGTCTAAAAGATTTCCGTCGTATTCATAAAACAAAGTTTCACCGGTAATCTTATCAATCTTTACAGTTACTTTATTTCTCCAACTGCTCGGGAACATAAAAGCATATCCGTCTGAGATTTTATAAAAACCCATGTATTTTTCTTCAAGTGAATAGCTGTCCTTGTACACCTTCCACGCAGTTAAATAAAGCTTGTCTTCATTTAGGTCATCATAGCTTTCATATCCGGGTGCCGGCTTAGTTTCAGGAATTTCAACAACAGAATCCTTATCAATATCAACACTTACATACCTAGACGGTCTTGAAGTTTTTTTCATCAGTTTATTTGAAAACGTAACCATAGGATTTTGAAGCTTATTATAACTGTATGAAACTACCTCAGTCTGAATTATTCCGGTAGATTTAGTAGCATCTACAAATAGTGCCGAGCTTCCGTCAGCTGTTTTTCCGATAACAGAAGAAACATAAGCACTTGTACCGCTTGTCATTGCAATCTTATCAACAGATACTATTTTACCGTTATTTGAACGGAGCAATGAAGCAGTAGATTTACCTGTATCACTGTCTGTAGAAACAGTTATTATGTCATTGTGACCTTTTCCGTCTAAATCTATTACATGCATTATAGAATACTTATCTGTATATATACTGCTTAACTGACCTTCATTATAGCTGTAAATCTGAAATAGTTTTTCATCAAGATTAAGTGTTGAATAACCGATAATAATACTAGGCTTATCATCATGCCCAAGGTCCTTGATTTCTATCTGATCTACTACAGGACCTTCTCCCGGAAATTGATATACAGCTTCCCATTCGCCATCTGAATTCTGGTCTAAAATTTCTACCATAACCGTTCCTGTATCATCTTCGGGACCGGTATACTGAAAAAACACTATCGCTTCATCGGTAGGTTCATTATCGATATTTGCAACAACAAATGCAGAGCGATTATCTCCGCTTTTTGGGTATTTCAGTGAAATTTTATTTCCGACATGCTGTATTAAGGCCTGATGAATTTCAGCCTGCTCTTCTGTGAGCTTTGGTGCGGAAAGCAAACCGTCAATTCCGCCTTTGCCGATTGAGCAGCCGGAAAAGCTGAAAACTGAAAGCATTAATATTATTAAAGCCAAGAGCCTTTTCATATGATATATTACCTTTCGTGAAAGTTTATTAAAACATAAGAATGTGCTTTAAGGTTATGATAGTTTTATTGAACTACAAAACCTTACAGCATAACAACACTATTTAGTTTAGTATAACATAAATCACTTCATTTTTAAAGTCTTTTGGATAATTTTTTTGCTTTTTTGACAGACAGCACTAAATTCAAAAAAGAGATGCTCAAAAAGAGCATCTCAATTATGATTTTATTTAATTATTCACAGCACTTAATTATTTCACCCATCTGGTCTCTCGAAGCACCGACAGCATTAGATTCATCAGTATCAATATGCATTGCTCTTGCATATGAATCCGAAACTCTGCATACTGTGTCGCATAAAATCGCTGTTCTGTCAGCAGACTCAATCTTAACACATACTATCTGTTTATCTTTAACGCCAAGCTCCTCAGCGTCAGCAGGTGTAAGGTGAATGTGCCTTTTTGCAATAATAACTCCTTCTGTAATCTCAAGCTCTCCGCATGGTCCTACAATTTTGCATGCACCGCTTCCTTCTATATCTCCTGATTCTCTTACAGGGGCTGCGATTCCGATTGAGCGTGCATCGGTAGCCGAAAGTTCAACCTGAGTCTGAGGTCTTGTCGGTCCGAGAATAGAAACATTAGGAAGTTCCTTTTTTGGACCTACTATAGTAACTCTCTCTTCGCAAGCATATTGACCGGGCTGAGACAAGTCCTTTTTCTTAGTAAGTTTAGCATCCTCTCCGAAAAGAATTCTCAGTGCTTCATCTGTGACATGAACATGTCTTGCAGATGTTTCAACAATAAATTTTGACATTAATACTTCCTCCATATGTATATTTACTGAATATATTTTTCAATTGGTCAAGCAATATCTTTAATTAATATCTACTTGCCCAAAAAAGCCCGCTGAACACAGAACCAATGAACATCAGTGCACAAAGTATCATTAAAAAATATATTCCGCTGATTACTAAACCTGCAATCGCAAAACCTTTTCCTTTGCTTTTAAACTGATTCTTTGATGCAAGTCCTATTATTGAAAAAACCAATCCCAAAATGGCACAAATAATGCCTGCCTCATCTGTTAAAAAAGCACACAAGGATAAAATAAAACCTGCAATAGACATACCGTTAAATTTGGCATTTTGAGTTTGTGGCTGAGTGTTATTATAGTTCTCCTGATACTGTAAAGGTAAAGTAGGTTGAACTGCTTGATTCTGCTGCTGAGGTGCTACAGGATTATTAATTTCTGAAGCATTATTCTTTTCAGCCAGCTCTGCCCCGCAATTAGAGCAAAAAGCATATCCATCTGAAACTTCAGTTCCGCATTTTGAACAATACATAATATTCTCCTTTAATATATAGTTTTTTATTACTTACCTATCATTGAAAACAGCTCTTTAACAGCAGCTGTTCCATAATCATAATAATCATAATTATCATAATAAAAATCTCTGAATATACGATGCAGTTCATAAGAACTGGTATTAGCAATATAAATAACAGCTAAAATTGTCACTATAATTGACATGCATCCTATAATTATTCCCGCAATAGCAAAACCTTTTCCTCTTTCTCCTCTTTCCCTCGTTTGGTTAAATCCTATTAAAGAAAGTATAAGACCGACCAGTCCTGCAAATCCCCAAAAGAAAATACATCCGCATGAGGTTATAAACCCTGCTAAAGCCATAGCGTTCATTTTAGAACCCGAATTGTTCGGTGTTTTGTTATAATAACTGTTCTGAGACTGATTATAATATGGATTTATATTCTGATTATATTGATTGTTCGTATTAGTATTTACATAAGATAAATTATTCTGATTGTTTTTTGCAAGCGGTGCTCCGCAAACCCCGCAAAAACTGCTGTTATCGTCATTTTTGTTACCGCATTTTGTACAATACATAATATTCTCCTTTCCCTTTTATCTAAACAATATTTCTCTGTAAATTATTTTTCTACATTATACATTATTTTTCGCAATAAGTCAATCAATTCAGCTTATTCTCATTATAGTTGACTTAGATACAAATTATGATATACTATACAATAATAAAATTGATTTGTTAAATTTAATGAAAGACGGTATGTTTATGTTAAATCCAGAAGAATTTTTATTACTCGAATCGTGCTGGGAAAAACTCGAAAAAACCGATAAACCTATCTTTATTTACGGAATGGGCGACGGATGTCTGAAGCTTATGAAAGAACTTGAGAGACGGAAAATCTCTATATCAGGAATTTTTGCAAGTGACGAATTTGTAAGAGGACATTATTTTGAAGGTCATTTGGTTCATAAACTTTCTGATATTGAAAAAAGTTCAAAAGAACAAGGATACGACTTCATAATTCTTCTTGCATTTGCAGCCGGCTATCAGGAGCTTATAACAAAAATAGACAAGCTTGAAAAAAAGCATTGCCTTATTATGCCGGATACAGCCGTCATTGGAGGAGAGCCGTTTTTAAAAGAGCACTTTTCAAAGCGTTTTGAAGACATCGAAAAAGTATACGATATGCTGTGTGATGATCAATCACGCATGGTTTTTAAAAATATACTAAAATATAAAATAACCGGAGAGCTTAAATACCTTCGGGAATCTACAACGACAACAGACGAAGCTTTTGAAAGTATTTTGAAGCTCGGAAACAATGAGATATATGTTGACTTAGGTGCTTTTAATGGAGATACAGTTTTAGATTTTGCTAACCGAACAAATTATAAATATAAAGCCGTTTATGCACTTGAACCGAATAAAAGAAACTTTAAAAAGCTTTCACGCTGTGCCGACGGGCTTGATAATATAAACATCTTCAACTCTGCTGCGTGGAGCTCCAACACAACCCTTACCTTTAATACAGGCGGCGGACGCCAATCTCAGGTATCGGAAAAAGGTGTTGAAACAGACGCAAAAAGCGTTGACAGTATTTTAAGAGGAAAACCTGCTACCTATATTAAATATGATGTTGAGGGTGCAGAAAAGGAAGCTATAAAAGGTACGCATCAAACAATTGAAACTTATTCTCCGAAGCTTTGTATAGCGGTTTATCACAGATTATATGATATGATTGATATTCCTCTTCAAATAAAATCTATCAATCCGAATTACAGATTTTATTTAAGACATTATCCTTATTATCCCGCATGGGAAACGAATTTGTTTTGTATTCCATGAATATAATCGAATATCACAAACAATATAATATATTATAATTGTGAAAAATACACAATTACAATACTATTGTTTTTTGTGCATATCGGCAATTGAATGTATCTTATAATTGTGATAAAATATTTATGTTAAAAATTTAAATACAAACAACGAGTAATGTTAATCATGTAAATCCAGTTGATTAATATTGCTCGTTATTTTTTTGCAAAAATTTTGAAAGGTGATGATTTTATGTGTAAATCAGCAGAACAAAGTAAAATGGGGCTGGTTCCCGTTCCGAAACTTATGATGGCTATGGGAATACCTATGATTTTATCTATGATACTTCAGGCAGTATATAACATAGTTGACAGTGCTTTTGTTTCCAACATGACTAATAACGGAGAATCCGCACTTAATGCATTAACCTTAGCATTTCCTTTACAGATGCTTATGGTAGCAATCAGCATAGGTACAGGAGTAGGAACAAACGCTCTCCTTGCTAAAAGCCTTGGTCAGAATGATAAAGAAAAAGCAAGTAAGGTCTCAGGCAACGCAGTATTTTTAGCAATAGTAATTTATATTGTTTTTTTAGTTTTCGGTCTGTTTGGAGTCAAACTCTATATAACTTCACAAACATCAAACAAACTCGTTTACGATATGGCCGTGAATTATCTTAAAATTTGCTGTATAGCGTCTATCGGTATTGTTTTCTTTTCAATTTATGAAAAACTGCTTCAAGCCACAGGACATTCTATGTATTCAACAATTGCGCAAGTAGCCGGTGCGGTTACAAACATAATTTTAGATCCCATAATGATTTACGGTCTTATTGGCTGTCCCGAGTTCGGAGTAGAAGGTGCTGCATATGCCACAGTAATAGGACAGTGCGTTTCTTTTATTCTTGCCTTAATATTTCACCTTAAAGTTAATAATGATATTTCAAACAATCTAAAATACATTAAACCGTCAGCAAAAATAATTAAGCAAATATATTCTATAGGGTTACCTGCAATAATAGCACAGGCTCTCATGTCTGTCATGACATATGGACTTAATATTATTCTCGGTACAATCAGTGAAGCTATGGTAACAGCCTATGGATTATATTATAAAATTCAGCAATTTATCTTATTTGCTGCCTTCGGACTTCGTGACGCTATTACTCCGATTGTTTCATTCAGCCATGGCATGAAAAACAAATCTCGTATCCGTGACGGAATAAAATACGGTATGATTTATACGTTTGTTATTATGCTTCTCGGAACAATTGTTGTTGAAATATTCGCTGTTCCATTTTCAAGAGTATTCGGTCTTTCCGGTGAAACACAAACACTTTGCATCAGTGCAATGAGAATAATCTCTATAAGCTTTATTTTTGCAGGTACCAACATCGCCTTTCAGGGAATCTTCCAGGCACTAGAGGGAGGAATAGAATCATTGGTTGTATCATTATGCAGACAGTTTATTTTTGTGCTTCCTGTCGCATGGTTTTTTGCACAGCTGATACAAAAATCGCCGGATTCTTCATGGCTTGTATGGAGTACATTCCCTATCGCTGAAATTATATCAGCTGTAATTGCTTTTCTGCTTATGCTTAGAATCAGTAAAAAGCTTAATTTAAAAAATTAAAAATAATATGTATATGAAAAAACTGCAATGTTTAAACATTGCAGTTTTTTATTTATTATATCAAAGTAAAACACCTTGGTATCTTCGCTTCAAAAGTAACTACCTTTTCAGTAACAGGATGAATGATTTTCAGCATACTTGCGTGAAGTCCCAAACGCTTAAACGGATTAGTCAAAGCTCCATATTTTTTATCTCCTGCTATCGGGTGACCCAAATCCTTCATTGCTACACGAATCTGATTTTTTCTGCCTGTTTCAATGTTAATTCTAAGCCATGAATATTTTTTGCTTGTCTTTATCACTTCATAATTTGTTATGGCTTTTTTACCGTTCTTGCCGAATTTATCAGAATAGACAATATGGGTTTTGCTTTCTTTTAAATAACTTTCTGCTCTTCCGCTTTTTTCTTTAAACACTCCCTCACAAACGGCTATATATTCACGATATAAAGTGCTGTCCCAGTTTTTCTGAAGCTTCTCCTTAACTTCCCTTCTTTTTGCAAATAAAAGAACGCCTGAGGTATCCCTGTCAAGCCTATGTACAACAAATACCGTTTTGCCGCACTCTTTTAAAATCCGAAAAGCTGTATTTTCCTTTTCAGAATCAGTCGCCACACTCAAAAGCCCTGACGGCTTGTTAATTGCAATAAGATAATCATCCTCATAAATTACTTCAAAAGGTATTTTGATATTATTTGATGGTGTAAGACAAACAGAAACACTATCACCTTTTTGAACGGGATAATTATATTTAGTTGTAACAACGCCGTTTATTGAAACCTGACTATGTTCTAAAAAAGATTTTATTTTTCCGCGCTTAAAGCTATTGCTTAAACCGTCATTTAAAATATCAAGCAATAAACCATTATCATCTGATATAAAATTTATCTCATTCCTTTTCAAATTGTTACCTCACTATGTTTTTATTTAATAATATTTTATCACAGATTAAAAAGATTGTCACTAAAAATGTGACTATATAAAAAATAAAACAGACTATGAAAGTCTGTTTTTATACTTAAAATTCATAAATTAATACTATTTAAAAATTCAGCTGGCTTTGTTTGCTGTTTACTGTCAAGATGTTCTATAATGAATTCAAAAGCCGAGAAGTGTTTTCACTCCAAAACCAAAATTGTATTCGGCTCGGAGAACTTACTTCTTACAGACTTATTTAATGTACCGGCTGACACTTTAAGCAGACTTGCTCCTTTCCCTGAGCTGTAAAAAGAATTAGCATAATAAAAATAAAGTTTTCCGTTTATATATTTATATCCGCAAATCACAATAAAATGTGCTGAGCCGTTTTTCTTTCTGACACCTTCGCTGTATTTCACTAAAGCTATTACTCGTTTTCCCGAATCGATTTGATTTTTTATAATATCTGAAGCTTTATCATACCTGTCATATATATTTTTTGAGTCAAAACCATAAGCCTTAATCAGTTTAATTAAATTAGGAGATGTCATGCCGCCCGTAATCTTTGTAAGCGGACCCTGGTCGTTAAGCTTTTTCTTTTTTGAGTATTTTATCAAATCGTCTTTGTGAAGCTCAGTATTCTTTTCAGAGTTCAACAGAATTGCAGCGGCAGCAGGACCGCATGCCGAATACCCTTTATATTTTCCGTCAATCTGCGAAATCGCAGCTGTAGGAAGCAGCTTTGCACCCTTAACAGTTTTTACTTTTGATTTCTTAACAAGATAGGTATCATAGTTATAGTCTATTATTATATATCCCTTATACTTCTCACTTTCATAACCTGTATAATAACCTGAAACCTTTTTTAATTTAACTTTCTTTTTCTTATTAAGAAGCTTAGCATTTTTAAGCTTATAAAGCTTTGTATTATTAATACTAAACTCTAAATCCTCAGAAAAATAACTGTAATCAGTACCCTCAGGAGTATTTACTACAGCTCTCACACGAACATAATAAGTTTTGCAGTTATCAAGTTTTTTTATAGTATACTCAGTAGAAGCTGTTGTCTTAATTTCTTTCCATCTATTATTTTCATACAAATATACTTGATATTTTTGGGCGTCGTCAAGTTTTTGCCATTTCACCTTTGCCGTAAGTTTTTTAACTTTTACACTCTTTATTTTAACACTTTTTCTTTTGTATTCTGTGATTTCCTGAGGCTGATTATAAGAACTTTCATTAGATATCTGCTCATAAATTGTGGATTTCTGCACTGATTCTTCTGCAGATACCCAATTATTGTTTGATAACACATATACTACCGATATAATTCCTATCATAGAAATTAAACAAACATAAAACTTCTTTATAGCAGTCATATTTCCTCCGAATAAAAAATCTATATCCAATAAAGTAAACCATATTATATTATAATCTCACAAAAACTATTATACTATGAGATTTTTCATTTTTCAACAATTTTTTCGCCCGGTAAAATATAAAATACTCCACAGAAAATTCTGCGGAGTATTTCAATTTATCTGTGTTCATCATAATAAACTTCAAATTCTTCAACAGGTAAAGGCTTAGAGAAATAAAAACCTTGTATCATATCACAGCCAACGCTTTTAAGGAAATTTACTTCATTTTCTTTTTCAACACCTTCAGTAACATTTTTAGCACCGAGGGATTTAACAAGCTGAATTACATTAGCAATAATCTGATGACTTCTCTCCTCATTATTATGACTGAATTTTAAAAATTCTCTGTCAAGCTTGATGACATCTACATGCATATCCTTTAACATATTAAGTGAAGAATATCCGCTTCCGAAATCATCAATTGAACATGAAAAACCTGCTTCATGGATTTTATTTATAATTTCAATAAGAAGCTTAACATTGTTAAAAACAATTGATTCGGTTACTTCCATCTCAAAATACTTTGCAGGAACATCGTACATTTCCAAAACTCTTACATACTTATCTAAGAAATTAATATTATTGAGTTGAATTCTTGACAAGTTAACTGAAATGGTAATAGGTTCAATTCCTCTGTCAAGCCAGCTTCTGACGAGTTTGACTGCCTGCTCGAAAATATACAAATCAACTTTTCTTACAAAACCGTTTTCTTCAAATATCGGTATGAATTCTCCCGGTGGCACAAGTCCGAATTTAGGGTCATTCCATCTTACTAAGGCTTCTGCACCTCCGACCTTATCGGTTCTTAAATCAATCTTCGGCTGAAGATACATAACAAACTCTCCGTTTGCAAGTGCCTGTTCCATGTGATTATCAATATATCTTTCTTTTGTTTGAGTGAGACGCTGATTTTCTTCATATATTGTATAATTGTAAAGCTCAGTTGTTCTTTTTTTCTTAGAAATCTTTCTTGCAACATTAGAACAAAACTCCATTTTAACAACATCAAGGCTGGTATCGTTTATAAAATAAATACCTGCATAGAATTGAAGATAATACTTATTTATCAAATCAGCATTAAAACTGTTAATCTCAGTGGAAACATTATCTAAAAATTCTTTTATTTCATAAATATCCGTTGTCTTTTTTAAAATATTAAAATTGTCACCGGAAATTCTTGATACTTGTTCATCACTGGCAAGATACTTTTTTATTGACTTATAAATAAAAGCTAAAACCTCATCTCCGGAGCTGATTCCAAACGAATCATTGATAATACTGAATTTATACAAGTCAATTGAAATAAGTGAGTATGTTAGAGGAGAATTATTCTTTATTAAATTAACGGCGTCAATATAAAACTTAACCTTAGTGCTTCCCTGAGTAACAGGATCAACATAAGCGTTTCTTTCTATTTCCCTTTTCTTCTTAATACTGTTAACAAGTATGTATGTTAATATCACTGCAAAAAGCAAAACTATCAGCACGCTTATAATCGTAACACGAATTATAGTATTTGTTATGCTTTTTGTTGCATACTGCGTTGGCACAATTGTCAATACATACCAATTGTTTCTTTCAAGTGGTCTATACACAGCAATTTTATCTGAATCATTGTGATTGTAATATACCAAACCGCTTCTTTCATTTGCAAAATCATCTATAATCCGGTCAGAATCCATATTTAAAAATTCACCGCTGTTTTCAATCTTAGTAAAAAAATTATAAAAGTTTTCCTGGTTTTCAGCTAACACCACTGAATCACCTTTATTAGTGATTATATGAGTATATCCGTTTCCGTCAAATATATTCAGATTTATTGCATGTTCAATACCCTGAATACTGGAATTTGCCATAAGTATCGCAACAACTTCACCATTTTTGTATACAGGAACACTAAGTATCAATGCAGGTAAACTATAATAATATGATTTAGTTTCATAAATAGCCATTTCTTTGCCGTCAAAAACATCTTTAAGCTGACCTGTTACAGTAACTTCAAAATCAGCTCCATTAGAATTGTATGCCTTCCCGTCAGGAGTAACATAGCTTATGCGTCTGAAACTCAGCTGCTCATTAGTTTGCCTTAAATATTTTTTAATCTCGCCTATATCATCAATTTGCGAGCAACCTTTTGAAGCTATGTATAAATTGTTGAAATAATCTTCAAATTTATTATCAATTGCAACAGAAACTATTTCAGAAACCGAAGATATCGAAGCTTCAAGCTCGGATACAGAAAGCTTGTATGATTGCCTGATAAACATTGCAAGAAGTGCTATTAAAGTTATTAAAATCAGCAGTACGCTTATTGCTGTTATTATCAAAGAATTAATGTTTTTCCTTAATTTTTTCAACATACAAACCTCCTTACTTATTAAAAATTGCAAATCAATTGCTTCTCAACTTTCTGAAAAAAGTTTTTATAATGTCCGAACATTCCCGACTCAGCATTCCGCTTTCAAATTCAGGTGTATGATTAAATTCTTCGTCAAATAGATTTATTTTAGACCCGACCGCACCGAATCTGTAATCGGAAGCTCCGAAATAAACCTTATCAATTCTGCTGTTTATAATGGCACCGGCACACATTGCACAAGGCTCAAGCGTAACATAAATATCACAATTAAAAAGCCGCCATCCGCCGAGCTTTCTGCTGGCTTCATCAATGGCAATTATTTCGGCATGAGCCAGAGGAGATTTGGCAGTTTCCCGCTTGTTATAACCTTCGCCCACTATTTTTCCTGTTCTTTTATCAACAACCACTGCACCAACAGGGACCTCACCGATTTTCTCGGCTTCGGCAGCAAGTTCCAAAGCCCTTTTCATAAAGATAATATTTTTTTTGTCCATTTATTCCTCAAAAAAGTTATAATTAATTGTTAACATAGTAATCCTTTAAACATTTTATCATTTATGCAATAAGTATACCACATTTTTTAAAATTTGTAAATAAAAAACCATCGGAAATAAATCCGATGGTTAATTTTATAACTTTGAAGTTAAATTACTTAACTACAGCAGTAACAACTCCTGAGCCAACTGTTCTGCCGCCTTCACGGATAGCGAAACGAAGACCCTCTTCAATAGCGATTGGAGTGATAAGCTCAACACCGATCTCTACGTTATCACCAGGCATACACATTTCCTTATCAGCAGGAAGTGAAATAACACCTGTAACGTCAGTTGTTCTGAAATAGAACTGTGGTCTGTAGTTGTTGAAGAAAGGTGTGTGACGTCCGCCTTCATCTTTCTTTAGAACATAAACCTGACCCTTGAACTTTGTCTCTGGGTGAATTGAGTTAGGTGCACAAAGAACCTGACCTCTTTCGATGTCTTCTCTCTGAACTCCACGAAGAAGAGCACCAATGTTATCTCCAGCCTCAGCATAGTCAAGAATCTTTCTGAACATCTCGATACCTGTAACAACTGTCTTAGCTCTTTCTTCAGTTAAACCGATGATTTCAACTTCATCACCTGTTGTTAGCTTTCCTCTTTCTACTCTACCGGTAGCAACTGTTCCACGGCCTGTGATTGTGAATACGTCCTCAACAGGCATTAGGAATGGCTGGTCTGAAGCTCTTTCAGGTGTTGGAATATACTCGTCAACAGCATCCATAAGCTCAAGAATCGGAGCGTATGCTGGGTTTGAGATATCGTCCGGAGCTTCTAAAGCTTGTAGAGCTGAACCCTTGATGATTGGTGTATCATCGCCTGGGAACTCATACTCGTTAAGAGTTTCTCTGATATCCATTTCAACTAGGTCAAGTAACTCTGGGTCATCAACCTGGTCAGCTTTGTTCATAAATACTACGATATATGGAACTCCAACCTGACGAGCAAGAAGTAAGTGCTCTTTAGTCTGAGCCATAGGACCGTCTGAAGAAGCTACAACAAGGATAGCTCCGTCCATCTGAGCAGCACCTGTGATCATGTTCTTTACATAGTCAGCGTGTCCAGGGCAGTCAACGTGTGCATAGTGACGCTTATCTGTTTCATACTCAACGTGAGCTGTGTTAATTGTGATTCCACGCTCTCTCTCCTCAGGAGCACCGTCGATCTGATCATAAGCTTCGAACTGTGCAAGACCCTTGATTGAAAGAGTCTTTGTGATTGCAGCTGTTAAAGTTGTTTTACCATGGTCAACGTGGCCGATTGTACCAATGTTAACATGGGGTTTTGTTCTTTCGAATTTTTCCTTAGCCATTGGAATATCCTCCCTTTAAATAAATTATTATTTTTTAATATAATGTTGCAAAATTATTATACCCTACTTCACCAAGAATTTCAAGTGTTTTGCCATATTTTTTTGGTCGAACACTAAATTTAACCGTTATTCTTGCTTCTGTTAGACATAATCTTTTCTGCGATTGATTTTGGAACCTCAATATAGCTGTCAGGCTCCATTGAATACTGTCCACGACCTTGAGTTCTTGAACGAAGTTCATTTGAATAACCGAACATCTCTGAAAGCGGAACAAGTGCATTAATCTGCTGTGCACCAGGTCTTGCATCCATACCCTGAATTTGTCCACGGCGTGAGTTCAAATCACCGATAACATCACCCATATACTCTTCAGGAACAATAACAATAACCTTCATAATAGGCTCAAGAATAACAGGATCTGCTTTCTTCATAGCCTCTTTAAATGCCATAGAACCGGCAATCTTAAATGCCATTTCAGATGAATCTACCTCGTGATATGATCCATCATAAAGTGTTACTTTAACATCAACTACCGGATATCCGGCTAAGATACCACTCTGCATTGCACCTTGGATACCTTGGTCAACAGCAGGGATATATTCCTTAGGAATAGCTCCTCCGACAATCTTGTTAATAAATTCATAGCCCTTGCCTGAAACATTAGGTTCAACAAGAATTTTAACATGTCCGTATTGACCTTTACCACCTGACTGTCTTGCATATTTATGGTCAACGTCAGCATTGGTTCTGATAGTTTCTTTATATGCTACCTGAGGTGCACCGACATTAGCTTCTACTTTAAATTCACGAAGGAGACGGTCAACAATGATTTCAAGGTGAAGCTCACCCATTCCCGAAATAATTGTCTGTCCTGTTTCTTCGTCAGTATGTGTTCTGAATGTTGGGTCTTCTTCAGCAAGCTTTGATAAAGCAATACCCATCTTTTCCTGTCCCGCTTTTGTCTTAGGCTCGATAGCCAAGTCAATAACCGGCTCAGGGAATTCCATTGATTCAAGAATAATAGGATGCTTTTCGTCACACAATGTGTCACCTGTACCTGTATTCTTTAAACCAACAGCAGCCGCAATATCACCTGCATAAACCTCATCAATATCTTTTCTGTTATTTGAGTGCATCTGAAGAATTCTACCGATTCTCTCGTTGTCATCCTTAGAAGCGTTATAAACAGTTGAGCCCTTTACAAGTACTCCTGAATATACTCTGAAGAAGCATAGCTTTCCAACGAATGGGTCAGTAGCAATCTTAAATGCTAATGCTGCGAATGGTTCTTCATCTGAAGACGGTCTTTCTTCCTCTTCTTCTGTATCAGGGTTCACACCCTTAATTGCAGGAACATCAAGAGGTGACGGCATATAATCAACGATAGCGTCGAGAAGCTTCTGTACACCCTTGTTTTTATATGAAGTTCCGCATACTACAGGAACCATATGGTTAGCCAGTGTAGCCTTTCTGATGCAAACTTTGATTTCATCAATTGTCAGCTCTTCACCGTCTAAATATTTCATCATGATTTCTTCATCTTGCTCTGCAACATGTTCAATCATATCATCATGATACTGCTGAGCTTTTTCCTTCATGTCTTCAGGAATTTCCTCAACTCTGATGTCCTTTCCTAGGTCATCATAATAAACATATGCTTTCATTTCAAGAAGGTCAATAACGCCCTTGAATGTATCCTCAGCACCGATTGGAAGCTGAATAGGAACAGCATTTGTTTTCAGTCTTGTTTTAAGCATGTCAACAACATTATAGAAGTTCGCACCCATGATATCCATTTTATTAACATATACCATACGAGGAACTTTATATTTATCAGCTTGTCTCCATACTGTTTCAGTCTGCGGCTCTACTCCGCCCTTTGCACAAAGAACTGTTACAGATCCGTCAAGAACTCTAAGCGAACGCTCAACCTCAACTGTAAAGTCAACGTGTCCCGGGGTGTCAATGATGTTAATTCTATGATTCTTCCAGAATGCAGTAGTAGCAGCTGAAGTAATTGTAATACCTCTTTCCTGCTCCTGCTCCATCCAGTCCATAGTAGCAGCACCCTCATGAACCTCACCTATCTTATGAGTAATACCTGTATAAAATAGGATACGCTCTGTTGTGGTAGTTTTACCAGCATCAATATGAGCCATGATACCAATATTTCTGGTATCTTGTAATGAACAATCTCTTGCCATAAAATCCTCCTATAAATATTACCAACGATAGTGAGCGAAAGCCTTGTTTGCTTCTGCCATCTTGTGTGTATCGTCTTTCTTCTTGCAAGCTCCGCCGACGCCGTTTACTGCGTCAAGGATTTCTGCTGCAAGCTTTTCTTTCATTGTTTTTTCATGTCTTGCTCTTGAATAAGTTGTAAGCCATCTCAAGCCCAATGTCTGGCGTCTTTCAGGACGAACTTCCATAGGTACTTGATATGTTGAACCGCCGACACGGCGAGCTTTAACTTCAAGACTTGGCATAATGTTTTCCATAGCCTCTTCGAAAGCCTCTAATGCTGGCTTTCCTGATTTTTCTTCTACAATTTCAAATGCTCCGTATACAATCTTCTGAGCAACACCCTTCTTACCGTCTAACATTACATTATTGATAAGGCGTGTAACCAGCTTTGACTTGTATATTGGGTCTTGCAAAACATCTCTTTTTGCAACTTTACCTCTTCTTGGCACTAGAATTCCCTCCTTCATATAATGATATCATAGGTACTCGCTCTGTGGCCTTAACCACAGCCCCGTCAGTCCAATGCAGAGGTACTTTATCAATATATATAAAATACTCCACATCAACTGTGGTATATGAGTTCTACCTTAATTTTGTCTGCAAGCTTACTTGCCTGCCTTTGGTCTCTTTGCACCGTATTTTGAACGAGACTGCATTCTTCCCGAAACACCTTGTGCGTCAAGAGTTCCTCTAATGATGTGATAACGCACACCAGGAAGGTCTTTAACTCTTCCGCCTCTGATCATAACAACACTGTGCTCCTGAAGATTGTGACCAACGCCCGGAATGTATGCAGTAACTTCCTGACCGTTTGTAAGCTTTACTCTGGCAATCTTTCTCATAGCTGAGTTAGGCTTCTTAGGTGTAGCTGTTTTAACTGCTGTACAAACACCACGCTTTTGCGGACAACTCTGATCAATTACAGCTTTCTTCTGAGCGTTAAAACCCTTTTGAAGAGCAGGTGCAGTTGACTTTGAAGTTGACACTTTTCTTCCGTTTCTCACCAATTGGTTAAATGTAGGCATAATCTATCTCCTTTCATAAAATTTTGAGCAGACCATACGAGGTCAGCATAAAGAATATTATATACTCAAAAAATCCCATTGTCAAGTGTTTTTTATTGCAAAGTACCAAATAACGCTAAAACAGCTCGAATTATTTTATTCGAGCTGCCTTTTATTATCGTTTTGATAAATCATATATACTATACCTTGTATTAATATTTGTCAGCAAAAAGAACAGCCCTATAAAAGAGCTGTTCTAAAAAGCATATTAAACTATTGAGGTAGTCTTTTCCGGAGCAGCAGTATTTGCAATCTGAACATTATTATAAACATCCATACCTGTTCCCGCAGGAATAAGCTTACCGATAATAACATTTTCCTTAAGTCCTACAAGATCATCGCTCTTTCCGCGGATAGCAGCGTCGGTCAATGCCTTTGTTGTTTCCTGGAATGAAGCAGCAGACAAGAAACTGTCTGAATTTGATGAAGCCTTTGTTATACCCTGAAGTACAGGAATGGTTGTTATCAGTCTTGCGTTGATATCACCGGCATCAATTTCGCTTTGAATCTCTCTGTTAATTGCGGCTATTTCGTGAACATCAACCAATGCACCAGGAAGAAGATAGCTGCTTCCCGGATCATCGACCTTAACCTTCTTCATCATCTGACGAACAATAACCTCAATGTGCTTATCGTTAATGTCAACACCCTGAAGCCGATAAACCTTCTGAACTTCGGTAATGATATAGTTCTGAACCGCTTCAACACCGTTAACTGCCAAAATATCACCCGGATAAATTGAACCTTCTGTCAAAGGTGCTCCTGCCTTAACTGTATCACCCTCACGAACCTTTATCTTGTATCCGTAAGGAATTGTATAGCTGTCCTGTTCAGGATTATTAATATCTTCATTAGTAACAACAATTTGCTTTGTCTTCTTAACCTCTTCGATGTGAACTGTTCCGTCAATGCTTGAAATAATAGCAGCACCCTTAGGCTTTCTTGACTCAAACAATTCTTCGACTCTAGGAAGACCCTGTGTGATATCTTCAGCAGATGCAATACCGCCTGTGTGGAATGTTCTCATAGTAAGCTGAGTACCAGGCTCACCGATTGACTGCGCTGAAATAATTCCGACTGCCTCACCGACAGAAGCAAGATTTCCGTTTGCGAGGTTAGCACCATAGCACTTAGCACAAACACCGTGCTCCGATTCGCAGTGAAGTACGGAACGGATTTTGATTTTCTTAATATCATGCTCTTCCATAAAAGCACAAACTTTATCAGCATCGCTTTCTTTCATAAGCTTATTGTGTGAAATAATAAGCTCTCCTGTTTCTTCATCTCTGAGGTCTTCAACTAAGAAGCGTCCGATAAGTCTTTCATGAAGAGGCTCAATAATCTCGTTGCCGTTTTTGATCTCAAATACTTCAATTCCGTTAGAAGTACCGCAGTCCTCTTCATGAATAATAACATCCTGCGATACATCAACAAGTCTTCTTGTCAGGTATCCTGAGTCGGCAGTTCTAAGTGCCGTATCGGCAAGTCCCTTTCTCGCACCACGTGAAGAAATAAAGTATTCCAAAATATTCAAACCTTCACGATAGTTAGCACGAATAGGCATCTCGATTGTAGAACCTGATGTGTTAGCGATAAGTCCACGCATACCTGCTAACTGTCTGATCTGGTTAATACTACCACGGGCTCCGGAATCAGCCATCATATTAATTGGGTTGTACGGATCCAAGCCGTCTTTAAGCGCGTCCGTAACCTCATCGGTTGCATTGTTCCAAATCTCAATAAATTTCTTTGATTTTTCTTCTCTTGAAATATAGCCCCTCTTATACTGAGCGTCAATTTTATCAACTAAAGAATCGGCTTTTTCTATGATGTCTTTCTTAGCAGCAGGAATTTCAGCGTCACATACAGCAACAGTAATTGCAGCCTTTGTTGAGTACTTATATCCTGTAGCCTTAATTTTATCCAATACCTCACTGGTTGTTGTTGTACCGTGAATCTTGATACATCTCTCAATTATATCTGAAAGCTGTTTCTTCTTAACAAGGAATGAAACTTCAAGGTCAAACTGCTTATCAGAATTTGTTCTGTCAACATATCCTAAATCCTGTGGTATATTTTCGTTGAAAATAAGTCTTCCGACTGTAGCGTCGATTATCCTTGACACTCTCTTTTCACCGATATGCTTTGTAACCTTTACCTTAATAGCAGCATGAAGTGAGACAACACCTGCATCATAAGCCATTAAAGCTTCGTCAACATCTTTGAATAACTTTCCTTCGCCCTTTTCACCCTCTTTTAAAAGTGTCAGGTAATAAGAACCAAGAAGCATATCCTGGGTAGGAATAGCAACAGGACGACCGTCTGAAGGCTTTAACAGGTTGTTTGCAGCAAGCATCAAGAAACGAGCTTCTGTCTGTGCCTCAGCTGACAAAGGAACATGGACAGCCATCTGGTCACCGTCAAAGTCAGCATTATAAGCTGTACATACAAGCGGGTGAAGCTTTAATGCTCTTCCCTCTACAAGTACCGGCTCAAAGGCCTGAATACCAAGTCTGTGAAGCGTAGGTGCACGGTTTAGAAGTACAGGGTGTCCCTGAATAACATTTTCAAGTGCATCCCAGACTTCAGGTCTGGCTTTGTCTACCATTTTCTTAGCAGATTTAATATTTATAGATGGGTTTGTATCAACAAGTCTTTTCATAACAAACGGCTTGAAAAGTTCAAGTGCCATTTCTTTAGGAAGTCCGCACTGATACATTTTAAGCTCAGGTCCTACAACGATAACCGAACGGCCTGAATAGTCAACACGCTTACCGAGAAGATTCTGACGGAAACGACCCTGCTTACCCTTCAGCATATCCGAAAGTGATTTGAACGCTCTGTTGTTCGGTCCTGTAACAGGTCTGCCGTGTCTGCCGTTGTCGATAAGTGCGTCAACAGCCTCCTGAAGCATTCTCTTTTCGTTTCTTATAATAATGTCAGGAGCCTGAAGCTCTAACATTCTCTGCAAACGATTGTTTCTGTTTATAACTCTTCTGTATAAATCATTTAAGTCTGATGTTGCATATCTTCCGCCGTCAAGCATAACCATAGGTCTTAATTCCGGAGGAATAACAGGAACAACATCTAAAATCATCCATTCGGGACGGTTGCCTGAAGTTCTGAATGCTTCAACGATTTCAAGTCTTTTTAAAAGCTTAATTCTCTTCTGTCCTGCAGGAAGTCCGTCAAGCTCAGATTTAAGTTCATTAGAAAGCTCATCTAAATCAATTTGTGTCAAAAGCTCTTTAACAGCCTCAGCACCCATTCCTGCCTTAAATTTATCCTCATACTTTTCTCTCATCTCGATATAGTCTTTCTCTGAGAGAAGCTGGCATCTTTCAAGCTCGGTATCGCCCGGATCAATTACTATATATTTAGTAAAGTACAATACCTCTTCCAAACGCTTCTGTGAAACTTCAAGCATCTGTCCGATTCTTGAAGGAGTACCCTTAAAGTACCAGATATGTGACACAGGAGCAGCCAGCTCAATGTGTCCCATTCTTTCACGGCGAACCTTTGCACGGGTTACTTCAACACCGCATCGTTCACAGACTTTGCCCTTAAAACGGATTTTCTTATACTTTCCGCAGTGACACTCCCAGTCCTTTGAAGGTCCAAAGATTTTTTCACAGAAAAGTCCGTCTCTTTCAGGCTTCTGAGTTCTGTAATTTATTGTTTCAGGTCTTGTTACAACACCATAAGACCATTCTCTGATTTTATCAGGTGATGCAAGACCGATTTTTATTGAATCAAAAGTATTAAATTCCAATATTCGACCCTTCTTCCTTTAGTTTAAGCATTTCGGAAATATCCGTTATTCTTCTTCGACAATATCTTCTGCAAAGAAGTCCGAATCATCTTCAATCAAATCCAAATCTTCTTCATCGTCAATGTCAATATCTTCGATATTTCCTTCCTCGTCTTCCGCAAAGAATCCTTCGTCAAGGTCATCGTCTTCAAGCGACATCTGAATATCGTCGTCAATTGCTGCCTTCGGAGCAATATCATCATCCTCATCAAATGATTGTTTAAGGTCGATTTCCTCTCCATGTGTATCTAATACTCTTACATCAAGACATAGTGACTGAAGTTCCTTTACAAGAACCTTAAATGATTCAGGAATTCCAGGCTTAGGAACATTCTGTCCTTTAACAATTGCTTCATATGTCTTAACACGTCCAACGGTATCGTCAGATTTAACAGTCAGAATCTCTTGAAGTGTATATGCCGCACCGTAAGCTTCAAGAGCCCAAACCTCCATCTCTCCGAATCTCTGTCCTCCGAACTGTGCTTTACCTCCGAGAGGCTGCTGTGTGACAAGAGAATACGGTCCGACTGAACGAGCGTGAATTTTATCGTCAACCAAGTGGTGAAGCTTCAAATAGTACATATATCCGACTGTAACACGGTTATCAAACTTTTCTCCGGTTCTTCCGTCATAAAGTGTAACCTTACCGTCCTCTGCCATACCTGCTTCTTTGAAACACTCACGGATATCTTCTTCGTGAGCACCGTCAAATACAGGGGTCATAATCTTCCAGCCAAGAGCCTTAGCGGCCATACCCAAGTGAACTTCAAGCACCTGACCGATATTCATACGTGAAGGTACTCCAAGAGGGTTTAAAACTATATCAAGAGGTGTTCCGTCTTCTAAGAACGGCATATCCTCCTGAGGAAGAATTCTTGAAACAACACCCTTGTTTCCGTGTCGTCCGGCCATTTTATCTCCGACGCTTATCTTTCTCTTCTGAGCGATATAGCATCTTACAAGCTTATTAACACCAGGTGAAAGCTCATCACAGTTTTCTCTTGTGAACACTTTAACATCAATGATAACACCTGATTCACCGTGAGGGACCTTCAAAGAATTATCTCTGACCTCTCTTGCCTTTTCGCCGAAAATAGCACGAAGAAGTCTTTCTTCAGCTGTCAGCTCCGTCTCACCCTTAGGTGTAACCTTACCGACAAGAATATCACCCGATCTTACCTCGGCACCGATTCTTATGATACCGTCTTCATCAAGGTCTTTAAGTGCGTCTTCTCCGACATTCGGAATATCTCTTGTGATTTCCTCAGGTCCGAGCTTGGTATCTCTGGCTTCGATTTCATACTCTTCAATATGAATAGAAGTATATTTATCCTCTTTAACAAGATTTTCATTCAGAAGTACAGCGTCCTCATAGTTATAACCTTCCCAGGTCATAAATCCGATTAATGCGTTTTTACCAAGTGAAATTTCACCGTTTGATGTAGCAGGTCCGTCTGCAATAACCTGACCTTCTTCAATCTTTTCGCCTTTTTCAACAATAGGTCTTTGGTTTGTACAAGTACCTGCATTAGAACGCTTGAACTTTGTAAGTGTATATGTGCGAATGTCACCGCCGTTTTCCAAAACAACGATTTCATCAGCTGAAACACTCTTAACAATGCCGTCTGCCTTTGCAACAACAGCAACGCCTGAGTCAACACAGGCTTTATATTCCATGCCTGTTCCGACGATAGGTGCTTCTGTTTTCAGCAGAGGAACTGCCTGACGCTGCATGTTAGAACCCATCAAAGCACGGTTTGCGTCATCGTTCTCTAAGAAAGGAATCATTGCAGTAGCAACAGAAACAACCATCTTAGGCGAAACATCCATATAATCGATTTCGCTTCTGTCAAATTCGGAAATCTGATCACGGTATCTTCCGTTTACTTTTGCTCTTGCAAATTTGCCGTCTTCTGTCAAAGGCTCGTTAGCCTGTGCAACAATGAAGTTGTCTTCAACATCAGCTGTCATATATACAACTTCATCAGTAACAACGCCGGTTTCTTTGTCAACTTTTCTATATGGTGCTTCTATGAATCCATACTCATTAATTCTTGCAAATGAAGCAAGGTATGAGATAAGTCCGATGTTAGGTCCTTCAGGAGTTTCGATAGGACACATTCTTCCATAGTGAGAGTAGTGTACGTCACGAACCTCGAATCCGGCTCTGTCACGTGATAAACCTCCAGGTCCCAAAGCTGAAAGCCTTCTTTTGTGAGTGAGCTCAGCTAAAGGATTGTTCTGATCCATGAACTGTGACAAAGGTGATGAACCAAAAAACTCTTTTATAGCAGCTGTGATAGGTCTTATATTAATAAGTGCGGTAGGAGTAACAACCTCTAAATCCTGAGACTGAATATTCATTCGCTCACGGATAACTCTTTCCATTCTTGTAAAACCGATTCTGAACTGATTTTGCAAAAGCTCTCCTACACTTCTGATTCTTCTGTTTCCTAAATGGTCGATATCGTCAATCACACCGACACATTCACAAAGATTTAAGAAATAAGAAATTGTTGCAATAATATCATCAATAGTTATATGCTTAGGAATAAGCTCATCAGCACGGGCTTTGATATTTTCTTTTAAATCGTCCTCGGTTTCCGATGTTTCGAGAATTTCTTTCAATATATCGAAAGAAACCATCTCGTTTATGCCATACTCTTCAACATCAAAGTCAACATAATTCTTAATGTCAACCATTCCGTTTCCGATAATCTTAACTTCTTTTTCTTCAACTTTGTTGATTACTTCGCCTTCAATAGTTAAAGTCTCTTTAACTTCAACATTAACATAAGCAACCTTAACGCCTGCCTGTTCAATTTCAACTGCCTTTTCATAGCTGACAGCTTCACCCTGTTCAGCCATAATCTCACCGGTCATAGGGTTTATAACAGGCTGTGATAATATGTGGCCTGACAATCTTGATGCAAGTCCAAGCTTTTTATTGAACTTATACCTTCCGAACCTTGCCAAGTCATATCTTTTAGCGTCAAAGAATAAATTATTTAAATGTGAAACTGCACTGTCAACGGTAGGAGGCTCGCCCGGACGAAGTTTTTTATAAACCTCAAGCAAAGCTTCTTCTCTGTTAGCGGTCTGATCCTTTTGCTCGATAGTTTGAATTAATCTTTCATCCTCACCGAAAGTCTCATATATTTCAGAATTTGTTCCTATACCGATAGCCCTTATAAATGTAGTCAGAGGAATTTTTCTGTTCTTATCAATTCTTACATATACTACATCATTAGAGTCCATTTCATACTCAAGCCATGCACCGCGGCTTGGAATAACAGTGGATTTGAACAAATCCTTTCCTGTTTTATCCTTATCGCATGCATAATACACACCAGGAGAACGAACAAGCTGTGATACAATAACACGCTCAGCACCATTGATTACAAATGTGCCGCTGTCTGTCATCAAAGGAAAATCACCCATAAAGACTTCGCTTTCCTTTATTTCTCCTGTTTCTGTGTTATTCAGTCTTGCGGTAACTCTAAGAGGTGCTGCATATGTTACATCTCTTTCTTTACACTCAGCAACCGAATACTTAGGCTCATCATCAATTTTGTAATCAATGAAGCTCAGTTCGAGAGTTCCGTTGTAATCAGTGATAGCCGATACATCTCTGAATACTTCTCTTAAACCTTCATCTAAGAACCATTTGTATGATTTTTTCTGAACTTCGATAAGATTAGGCATGCTTAAAACTTCATTAATCTTAGCAAAGCTCTTACGGGTTGTTTTGCCAAGCTTGACATCCTTGACATTTACCATAGGCTTAATCACTCCTTAATCTAAATACGCTAGCTTAGGGTGTACCATTTCAGCTTCACATTTACACAAAAATTGCTTTAAAATACCTGAATTTCACTTCCCTTTACCTTAGAATTTCGTTGTAAATAGGTGTAAAACTCCATTATGATACATTTTATAATTATATAACAAGCTCCAATGATTGTCAATACTTTTTAGAAAAAAAGTTTTAATATTTCGCTATTTTACAATATATAGAAAAGCGTCTGAGTATTTTACTCAGACGCTTTATCTTTTCTGCCGTCTTTTTTTAATTTGTTCAATGTAAAACAATGTACAACGACGGACTTTACATAGATTAAACGGTTTATTTGCTTTGTTAAACCAGCAGTCAGCGTGACGCTATTACAATTGACAACTGACAGTTGATAATGGACAATTAATCATCAATTATCCATTGTCCATTATCCATTGAGCGGCTCGTTGCTACTTAACTTTTACTTTTCTGAGTTTCTTATTCCACTTACTATATACCTTAACAATCTTGTTGTTGGCGTCTTTATAAGTAGCGTATGCTCTTACTCTTACGAAGTATGTTTTCTTGCTCTTAATATTTTTATTCTTAATTGTCAACTTTGTCTTTTTAAGATCCTTATTAAAGACAATCTTCTTGAAGTTCTTCTTAGCTGATACCTGTACCTGATAGCCCTTAGCCTTCTTTACCTTCTTCCAGGTTACACTTATCTTTTTCTTAGACTTACTCTTAACCTTCAGGCTGTTAAGCTTTGCCTGCTTCATTGCCTTTTTAGCGGCAGTCATATCCTTCTTAACAGCTGCAGGATTTCTTGTTGCATTATTTGTTGTCGGAACTGCTGAAGGCTTTGCAGCACTAGGCTTTGTTGGTTCTGGATTTGTCGGTGGTAACGGCTTTTCTTCGAGTGCCTTGATTGCGTTATTAACAGCCTCTGTGGCACTGTTGACATCTTCCGGTGATATCTTTTCATTTTCCAAAAGCGGTTTTGCCGATTCTACAGCTTCATTCAAAGCTGATACAGTTTCTTCTGTATACTTGTCTGCTTCTATAGCTTCTGCCTTTTTGATTGCTCTTTCAAGTGCTTCACGCTCTTTTATACTTGCAATATAAACATAATTTGCAGACTCATCTTCCGTTGCGTCCTTCAGATAACCTGCTTTTTTAAGTGTAGCTTCTGTTTTGCTGTCTTTGCATACATAATAGGTTATGTCTGTGCCTGTGGTTTCAAAGGTTTCGGACGAATAATCTCTTGAGCTGTCAGCCGGTCCAATATATTCGAGATCTGAACATAGAATGATTACTTCTTTTAAAGATTTGCATTGTTCACACATGGTATAAGGCAAACCCTTTTGGAACGCCTCAAATCTCTTATGAACCGTTCCGCCGCCTAATATAGTTACTTTTTCAAGGGCGTTGCAGCGTTCGAAAACAGTTTCACTGTGATTTTCAGAACCCCATCCTGCACCGTGACCATATTCAACATTCGGCGAAACAGTTACCTCTTTAAGATTAGGACAGTCACAGAAAGCTGCCGCATGCACAAAAACACCCTCGTTAATTTTTACTTTTTCTATTAATGAATACTGATAAGCGTATGGCCATATTTCCTTTACATTTTCGGGAACAGTTAAATTCTCAATAACAGTAGCATGAAATGCTGCCTGACCTATTACTTCTATAGTTGAAGGCAGTGTTATTTTTTTTAGATTAGGATATGCAACCTTATTACTTGTTTTTTCAACATTACCGAAGGCAGACGGTCCTATAAATGTAACGCCTTCTTCAATTATAACTTCTTTAATTTGGCTGGCATACTCCGAATACGACCAATGTCTGTATGTGTAAAGATAATTAGCACTGCCGCCGTTTCCATCCATTTCTCCTTCACCTGAAATTGTAAGTACACCGTCTGAATCAAGCGACCATGTTATATTTTCTCCGCACTTACCCGTTGCAACTTCGCTGGCTGACGCAGTTACTGCACCTGTCAATGCTGATACGGTCATAACCGCTGCAGCTAAAATTGAAAAAATCTTTTTTTTCATTGGTTTCTCTCCTGTTCATTTTTATTTTTTCTCTGCCTGTTATAATTTGTTTGATGTTCCCGATTGCGAAACGGCAGTCTTTAACCTCCGTATAAATTCAACTTGCAACATCTTAAATTTCAATTACACCTAAAGGCAGTCTTTATTTTACTTTAACTTTTCTAAGCTGTTTATTCCATTTGCTGTATACTTTAACGGTTTTGTTGTTTGTGTCTTTGTAAACAGCATAAGCTCTTACTCTTACATAGTAAGTCTTTTTGCTCTTAATCTTCTTATTCTTAATTGTCAGCTTTGTATTCTTAACATCTTTCTTGAAGATAATTTTGCTCTTCTTGAACTTTTTGTTTGTTGAAACCTGAACTTCATAACCCTTAGCTTTTTTTACTTTTTTCCAAGTTACATTAATCTTTCTCTTAGACTTGCTCTTAACCTTCAGGCTGTTAAGCTTTGCCTGCTTCATTGCCTTTAAAGCTGCTTTCTTTTCCTTAGCAACTGCACCTGGATTCCTTGTAACCTTTGTCGGTGTTACAGCTGTTGGCTTCTTGTTATTGTCTGATGTCTGATTATTTGAACTGCTCGGATTTTTTGATGGCTCTGTCGGTTTTTCAACGAGTGAATCAAGAGCCTCTCTGATTTTAGCAGTATCTGCTTTCATGCTCAAAATATTTGAATCTTCACCATATTCACCGACATTTTCAATAACTGTCTTTAATCTTTCATAGCTTTCAGGAGTGAAACTTGATTCAGCCTTCCCTTTTGCTTCATCAAGAGCAGAATTGAAATTATTTATTGTTTGTGATAATATGCCTGTAATATCTTTTACAGCAAAAGATCTGTTTTGCATAGTATTGTATGTTTCAGAATCAGGATAGCAATAATAGGTTACTGTATCATTCGGAGTATAGGAAAAAAAGTTAACAATATTTTTGTTATGAAGATAAATACTTTCCAAAGAATCACAGCCCATACCCCAACGGCCGTTTGTATATGAAATTTCAATTCCTGCAGGAATTTCCAAGGTTTTAAGATTTTCACATTCTAAAAAAGCATAGTTTGATAACTGTGTCATTTCGGAACCTTCTTCGATTTCTACCTCTTCAAGTCCGCTGCAGCGTGCAAAGCCATAGTACAAATTAGTAACAGATGCCGGTATAAAAACCTTTTTTAAATTACTGCAATTATAAAACGCTCCGTTGCAAATTAATTTAAGTCCCGGTGTAAATGTTACAGATTTGAGGTTCTGACAATCTCTGAACGCATATCCTCTTTCATCAAAACCGAACTCCGTTAAAGCCCTATCTCTGTGTGAGTCGCTCGGCCAACTTTCAATTGTTGAAGGAATAACTATACTTTCCACTGCCGATTCTCTGAAAGCAGATGCACCCATTATTGTTATACCCTCTTTTAAGGTTATATCTTTTAATGATGTACATCTGTTAAATGAATGATTTCCCCATTCTGTTATCGTTGATGGAATAACTACACTTTCGAGCGAAGTACAATCTTCAAAAGCGTGACCTCCGATAGACGTCATACCTTCAGTTAATGTAAGATTTTTAAGTGATGTACATTCGGCAAAAGCAAAGCTCATTTTATCACCGCTGTTGCGTCCGGTAGGATATGTTTCACGGCCGTCGAATTTTTTAATTGTTGACGGTATAACTGCCGTTTCAAGGTTTTTACACTGATAAAATGCTCCGCATCCTATTGATGTTACTCCCTCTTCTACTATTACTTTTTTTATGTCCTCTGAATGAGTTAAATATGTCCATACATCAGTTTTAAATTCATTGTTACTGAGCCAGTTACCTGTATACATATTTCCTTCACCCGAAATCGTCAATACACCCTCCGAGTCAAGTGTCCATGTTACATTATCCCCGCATTGACCCGTTGCAACCTCACTGGCCGATGCAGTCATCGCACCTGTCAATGCTGACACAGTCATTACCGATGCTGCCAAAATTGATAAAACCTTTTTCATCATTAGTTTCTCTCCTGTTTATTTCTATTTTCCGCTTGCGGCAAACCGCCGCCGGTTATTTTTCCTCTGCCTGTTATAATTTGTTTGATGTTCCGATTGCGAAACGGCAGTCTTTAACCTCCGTATAAATTCAACTTGCAACATCTTAAAATTTCAATTACACCTAAAGGCAGGTTTTATTTTACTTTTACTTTTCTAAGCTGTTTATTCCATTTGCTATAGACCTTAATGGTATTGTTGTTTATATCTTTGTATGTAGCATACGCTCTTACTCTTACAAAATAAATCTTTTTGCTCCTAATCTTCATATTTTTAATTGTAAGCTTTGTTTTCTTTAAATCTTTTTTAAAGATAACTTTCTTGAAGTTCTTCTTAGCTGATACCTGTACTTCGTAGCCGTTTGCTTTTTTAACTTTCCTCCAGGATACATTTATCTTTTTGCCCTTGCTCTTTATCCTCAGGCTGTTAAGCTTTGCCTGTTTCATAACCTTTGAAGCTGCTTTCTTTTCCTTAGCAACTACACCTGCATTTCTTGTTATCTTTGTTGGTGTTACAGCCTTTGGAGTTGCAGCAGTTGGTTTTGTTTGATTGCTGCTTGGCTCTTTTGACGGCTCTGTTAGTGTCAGTTTTTCTTCAAGTTTCCTGATTACGTTATTAACAGCCGTGACAGCGTAATTAACATCTTCCTGTGTTGCATTTATATTTTCCAAAACTGCCTTTGCGTCAGCTATAGCTTTTGTCAAAGCATTAATTGAAACATCTGTATATTTTCCTGCTTCTTTTGATTCTGCCAAAGCTATTGCTTTTTCAAGATGTGTGGAGTATGGAAAATATATAATGTTTTCGCTTGGGATTTGAAAAGATCTGAGAGTTTCTTCTGTCAATGTACCTCTATGCACCTTATAAGTTAATCGATCTGCATAACTTGTTCCGCTCGGCATAAGACTGACGCCGGTTTTCATTTCATAAAACGGATTATTGGCGGATTTAGGAATACTCTCTAAATTTTTTGACTTGATTATAACCTCTTCAAGTGCTTTGCAATCTGTAAACATTCCTTCTGAAAATGTTGCTCCCTCTTCAAGTATCACTCTCTTAAGACCTTTGCATGAACGAAACAGCTTATTCGCTCTTGCTGCATTTATTTCACCGTTTCTATAATATGTACATCCCTTTGGAATGACTACCTCTGTCAATGATTGACAGTAGGCAAATACAGTTCCACCCAATATCATATCTTCATTAAGTGAATTTATGCTTGTTATATTTGTACACGCAAAAGCTTGCTGGCCCAAACTGCTTAAGGCAGCAGGTAAGTTTAACTCGCCCTCTAATGAACAGCCGTTGAATGCAAAATCTCCGATTTCCGTTAATGTAGACGGAAATGTAACTTTATGCATATTCGGGAAAACAGCTGTAGGGAAATCCGGTGTTGCTACAGGAATTATTTCATCTCCGAATGCACATTTGCCTATGCCGGTAATTCCCTCTTCAAACACTACCTCTTTAATACTGTCTTTGTATTCATAATATCCCCAGCATGAGCACTTTCCGTACACTTTCGCCTGTTCACTGCTAATCTTGCCTTCACCCGAAATCGTCAATACACCCTCCGAGTCAAGTGTCCATGTTACATTATCCCCGCATTGACCCGTTGCAACCTCACTGGCTGATGCAGTCATCGCACCTGTCAATGCTGACACAGTCATTACCGATGCCGCTAAAATCGATAAAACCTTTTTCATAATTTCCTCCTGTTAATTTTATTATTAACATTAAATTTTATAAAAAACAATGTCTGAACATTTCTGCCCAGACATTGCTTACCCTTTCGGGCATATATGAATAATTTTAGAAGAAAGCTTATTTTTTCTGCCGTCTTTTTAAGTTTGTTCAATAAAAACAATGTATAACGACGGATTTTACATAGATTAAAAGGTTTATTCGCTCTGTTAAACCCGCCGTTTATCACTGGTCTCTGACAAACTACCCAAGAGGCATAATATATCGAATTATATCCGATATATACAAAGATAAAACGTCATGTTACTACTTAACTGTAACTTTTCTTAGCTTCTTATTCCACTTACTGTATACCTTAACGGTCTTGTTATTCTTGTTCTTGTAAGTAGCATATGCTCTTACTCTTACACAGTAAGTCTTCTTGCTCTTAATCTTCTTACTCTTAATTGTTAATTTTGTCTTCTTAAGGTCTTTATTAAAGATAACCTTCTTGAAGTTCTTCTTAGCTGAAACCTGTACCTGGTAGCCCTTAGCCTTTTTAACCTTCTTCCAGCTTACATTAATCTTTTTCTTAGCCTTGCTCTTAACAGTTAGCTTTGTAATCTTAGCCTGCTTCATTGCTTTTTTAGCAGCCTTCTTGTCCTTAGCTACCTGCTTAGCATTTCTTGTTGGCTTAGCAGTTGTCTTAGTAGTTGGTGCTGGCTTAACCTTCAGTGCTGAAATTGCATCGTTGATTGCCTTTGCATAACCGTCAACTACTGCCTGCTCTGTGATATTCTTAGTTCTGTCAACTGCGTTTATAGCAGCTTTAAGAGCCTTAACTGTTGCATCTGTATATTTACTTAAATCAGTTGGAACCTTAGCGATAGCTTTATCAACAGCTGTGTAATCTGCTGGCTTCAGAACTAAAGCTTCGATTGCATCAATGATTGGCTGAACATAAGCGTCAACAATTTCCTGCTCTGTGATGTTCTTAGTTCTGTCAACAGCTTCTAAAGCGTCGTTTAGAACCTTAACTGTTTCATCGGTATAGATAGTCAAATCTTCCGGAACCTTAGAAATTGCTTCGTCAACAGCTGTAAAGTCTGCCGGCTTATATTCAAGATTTTCAATATTCTTGAGTATAGCTGCTGCCCAGTTGAATACATCCTGCTGGTGACCGTTTTCCATTGTAAGATTTCTGTTTACTGGTCTGTTAACCTCAATAACAAGGTTTCTTAATGGTGTTACTGTATCATCTGTATAAATTGATAAATCCTTAGGAACTTGAGCAAGTGCTGCGTCAACTCTATCATAGTTACAAGGTTTACCCTTCAGTGCATCCATAGAATCCTTTAGTGCTGTTGTAATTGCATCAATATCCTTTGCAAGAGGAACAACAGCCTTCATGCTCTTAGTGTATGTATAGCTGTCAGGGATTGTAGTTAGAATATTGCTGAAATCTCTTGCACCAGGAGTTGTATCAACACCCTTAGCTGTGTCTAATGCTGTTTTGAATGCAGCATATGTCTCATCTGTATAAATATTTTCTACAGTAAGCTTGCCCTGGTCATCAATAAAGCCTTTTTTGCCCTCAACTATTTCTGCAAAGTCTATCCAAGTTTCAAGACTGCTGAATGCAACACTCTGAGCAAGATCATGATCACCGTTGGTTAAATAATCTTTTGCTTTTATCTTTTCAATGTTAGTAGTTCTTCTTAACTCATTTAAAGCATAGCATTTTGATTCGCTGCCGGCAACAGTTTTGTTGAAGTAAAATTCTGCATTTGTATCTGCATCAAATATGTCTGCATATAAATATACTTGTGCCCATTTTTCTTCACCGTATTTTTCCTCTTCTCCGTCCTTGAAGAATATGCTCTTATTTTCATCACCCTTCCACCATACATACTCATATGGATTGAAGAAGTAAACACCTTCAAGTGCAGTACAGCCTGCAAACTGTCCGCCTATAGCAGTCGGATTATGTACTATATTACTATCTCCGGGAGCAGATATTACACAATCTTTAAGAAGGTTGTAATCAAACTCTACAGCCTGAGGGAACAGTACATTCTTAAGAGCAGTACAGCCCATAAATGCTCTTGCACCGATTTTAATAGTAGCACCGCCGTCAGGAAGGATAACAGTTTGAAGTGAAGTACAGTTTTGGAAAGCTGCATATCCTATAAACTGTTCAAAAGAAATTCCCATTAACTTATCCGATAAATCAAATTTAGTTAAGTTAGCACAGTCAGCGAAAGCCTCACGGCCGATTTTGAAATGGCTGTCAAGTACCTTAGCTTCAAATTCGATTTCAGCTACTGCAGAGCCTTTGAATGCTCCTCTTCCGATAGAAGTAACATCCTTGCCGACTACGACCTTTGTGATATCAGCCTTATGGTCAGTGAATTCCCATTCAGGAGCTTTAACAAGCCATGCGTCTAACTTGGTCTCCTCGGTCATATTGCCTTTGCCTGAAAGAGTTAATACGCCGTTAGCATCTAATGTCCATTTTACATTGTCGCCGCACTTACCTGAATCAACTGTTTCAGCAGGTGTTACAACCGGCGGAGTAACAGGTGTTTCCTCATCAATATAAGAAACATCTGAATCTTTTTCGATATACTTAGCGTCTCTTAGTGTTTGCTCTGTTTTACTTCCCTTATATACATGGAATACAGGTTTGTTTGTTTTATCAAAAGCAGACATAACATTAACATAATATCCTGCATTTCCTAATTCCTCTTGTTCAACAGCTGTTTTATAAGGTTCGATAGTTTCTAAGTTCTTTGAATAAATATAAACATCCTTAGTTCTGCTGGCACTATTGAAAGCCATCTTACCGATTGATGTAACATTCTCACCGATAATGATTTTTCTCAATTGATAGCAAGAAGCGAATTGATTATCAGTGATTTCTGTCACGCCTGCAGGAACTTTAATGGTTGTTAATACTGTGTTATTCATATTGAAAGCCATTTCGCCGATTGAAGTTACGCTGTCAGGAATATCGATTTCTTCTAACACTCTGCAATCATAAAATGCTTTCTTTCCGATAGTTGTTAAGGTTGAAGGAAGAGCTACTTTGTTAAAGCTACCTGTAAAACCTTTGAAGCAGTCTTCAGCCAGCTCAGTGATTCCTTCTTCAATCTCTATCTTCTTTATCTTTAGTTTAGCTGAATAATCTAATACCTTAGTATCAACATCACTGAGTTTAACAGCGCCTGTACCTGATATTTTCATATTACCGTCGCTGTAAAGCTCGAATGTTGCATTTTCACCGCACTTTCCTGATGCGATAACTGACAAACCGTTATCGGTTGATACCGAAACAAGTGTTGCGTTTACTTCTCTTACTGCATCTGATGTTGTATTCTTTTTGAAATAAACACCGAAAACATTGAAATTTGTTCCATCAGCGAAAGGTGTTTCACGATGAAGTGTCATAGTGTAACGACCGTCTGACGGAATTTCAGTATATGGATTTGTTATGCCGTATGTATTTGCGTCTTTATCGCTTGATTTCCAAACAGAGTATGACTCTCCGCCGCCTACAGCACTTAAAAAGATATACGCATAAGATGTTTCTGTAATTCCGGTAACATCAACAGTAACTTTGATGTCATTCTTGCCGTCCAGTCCGGAAATCTTGCAGTTTGGATTGTTCTGATTAAGTGTTAACTCGCTGGCATTGGTTATTGAAGTCATTTTCCAAGAACCCCTGTCCGCAGTAACTTGAACATCAACGGCCGAAGCACCTATGACTGAAGCTGATAATGATCCAGCCAGTGCTGTTATTGTCATTGTTGCCGCTGCCACAAATGACAAAAGTTTTTTAGTCTTCATGTTTTTCCTCCTAAATTTTCCATTGAATGCAGGCTGAATATCAAGTCAATAATGCTTGTTTTTCTTTGCCTTGACTAAATCATATCCTTTCGTATATTGATCGTCAATAATTTTGGCATAACATGCCGAGAATGTGGCATGAAATATTTTTGTTTTACTTTTTATTAACTTGTATAAGTTCGATTACATAGTAAAATAATATTACAGCCTTGAACATAATAAAAACATATGTGACAGTGGGTAATTTTTTTCAAGGAGGTTCTGTTCTGTATGCTGAATATTGGAATTTGTGATGATGAAGCACTTTCTGCAAAACAAATAAGCAAAAATGTCAGGAATGAGTTTTTAAGGCACAATGTAGAAGTCGACATAAAGACTTTTACGAACGGGAAAAAACTATTAAGCGAATTTGAAAAAAAACCATTCGACATAGTTTTTCTTGATATTCTTATGCCCGGAACAAGCGGTTTCGAGGTTGCCAAAGAAATAAGGAAAAAATGCGTTGAAACATATTTAGTATTCGTTACGGCAAAAGACGATCTTGTTTTTGACAGCTTCGATTATTATCCGTTTCAGTTCATAAGAAAAGAAGAACTCTTTGAACCGGACTTATCAAAGAACGAGCATTTGACACAAAGCATCAAAAAAACAGTTGAACGGCTTATCGAGTATATAGGAAATCAAAATCAAATTCTGCTTTATGACAGCAATAAGAAAGAACATTTGATATTTCCGTTTGAAATCGAATATATCGAAAGTGATAAGCACTATCTTAATTATCACATAGTAGATGTAAATGAACCGCTTCGCGAAAGGGGAAATATAGGAGAAAAATGTAATGAATTATCCGGTGTAGGCATTATCAGAATACAGAAGAAATATGCAGTAAACTCCAGGCATATTAAATTCATTGATAATGAATA
Source organism: uncultured Ruminococcus sp. (assembly GCA_900545345.1). Lineage (GTDB taxonomy): Bacteria > Bacillota > Clostridia > Oscillospirales > Ruminococcaceae > UMGS1601. The sequence goes on along the minus strand of UQYQ01000002.1, from coordinate 12,796 downwards.
TGACCAGATAATAATGAAAACAGGAAAAAAGCTTCCTATTTCCAAGTTCTATAAAAATGATATGAGAGAAAGCTTAAAATCATTTTTAAGGGACAGCATTTAAGAGATTTTATGAATAATTTTATGAATAATTTTATGAATAATTTTATGAATAATTTTGGAGGAATAAAAAATGAGTATGTTAGTATTAAAAAACATAGTAGATATACCTTTCACTATCGCCGAGGGCTTATTGATGGTATGGGTATTCAGGATTTTGCTCACACCGAAAAAAGAGATGAAATTCTTCGGTATAAAAAACATTTCAGCAGTATTAATGGTGCTGATAACGATTAACCTAACGATGTTGGTTCCCGATCATTTAGAAACCACAGTAAATTGGATAGTTACATTTACGGTACCTTGTGTATATGCCATACTGTTTTATAAGGGCAGTGTACTGAAAAAGTTAATAGTTGTAGCCGCATACGAGATTGTTACTACAATTATCGGTCAAGGATTTGTAGTATTCTGGATGTTGCTCGGATATTCATTTGACGATATGCATCAGTTCGGTATACAATATGTTTCGACAATGTTTGCGGTACATGCATCGTATTATATAGCAACAATTCCTTTAGCAAAGGTAGTAAAAAAGGGCAGTATGAATTTAAAAAAGCTGGAAACAATTCTGATTGCAATTATGATGGTGGTTTCATTTTTATTCTATACATCAACTGCCCAAATAGTTTATTTAGTAAACAGTGTACAAATCAGAGTGTTTTTACTGACAGCAAATTTCCTTTTAATATTCATTAGTATAATTACATTTTACATACTTAATAAAATAAGCAAGCAAAACAATATCGAGCGTGAAAACGCACTTTTAAAATTAGAACAGGAATATCAGAAAAAGCAATATGAAGACATTATCATACAATCCGAACAAATCAGAAAATTAAGACATGATTATAAAAATAATTTTCTGGTAATTCGTTCTCTTATAGAAGATAATAATGACACCAAAGCCATTGAAATTATCGACAAAGATCTTGAGCACATAAACGCTTCGAAATCTCATATTAAAACTAACAACGATATTGTCAACGCAATAGTTAATACAAAAATGTCGGAAGCTTTTTCTCACGGTATAAAAGTTGAATTTAAAAGCATTTCCGATTTTGATGAACTTGATGATTTCGACCTGTGCAACCTTATAAGCAACATGTTTGATAATGCAATCACAGCGGTTAAAAACTGCGATACAAAGCTGATAGATATAATAATTTCCAAAAAGAATAATTATTACATAATCAAAATGTCAAATACCATACCTCAGTCAGTTTTAGATAAAAACCCTGAACTAAATACAACTAAACAGGATAAAACTTCACATGGATACGGAATAAAAATTATTAAGGACATTGCTAAAAAATACAGCGGAGAGTTTGACTGCTATGAAGATGACGGTATGTTTTATTCTCTTGTATATCTTGCACCAATGTCTATTAATAAAGAAAAACTTACAGTGTAAGAATATTAAATTCAACAATAAAATGCAGTTATTCAGAGCCTCGTTATTACGAGGCTTTTTTTATATAAAAAAACAACGCTCGGGCATTTCTGTCCGAGTGCTGTTTTCCCTTTCGGGTATGTATGGAAAATTTAGAAGAAAGCTTTTTTTGTGCCTCCTTTGGGAAGTTTTATCGATGTAATACTTCCTGCAACGGAGGGCTTTACTTTGCAAATTATTCCTTCTATTAATTTGATCTCTGTCGAACCTGCCGTTTTGTAAACACTAACACTTATCAAATACTCCAAAGGCAGTCGGCCTGCGGCGGCACGCCGCTACTTAACTTTAACTTTTCTCAGCTGTTTATTCCACTTACTGTATACCTTAACAGTCTTGTTGTTAGCGTCTTTATATGCAGCATAAGCTCTTACTCTTACATAATAAGTCTTTTTGCTCTTGATATTCTTATTCTTAATTGTAAGTTTTGTTTTATTTAGGTCTTTCTTAAAGATAACTTTCTTGAAGTTTTTCTTTGCCGATACCTGTACTTCATAGCCCTTTGCCTTTTTAACTTTCTTCCATGATGCGCTTATCTTCTTTTTAGCACCGCTCTTAACTTTTAGACTGTTAAGTTTAGCTTGCTTCATAACCTTTTGTGCTGCTTTCTTGTCTTTTGCTACAACCTTTGCATTTCTTGTAACCTTTGTTGATATTGAAGGCTTTGCAGCAGTTGGTTTTGTTTGATTGCCGCTTGGCTTTTTAGACGTATCAGTTATTGGCTTTGTAGGTGCCGGCTTTTCTTTAAGTGCTGTGATTGCATTCTTGATTGCCTCTGCTGCACTGCTGACATCTTCCATTGTTGATTTTTCATTTTCCAAAAGCGGTTTTGCGGATTCTACAGCTTCATTCAAAACGGATACTGTTTCGTCTGTATATTTGTCTGCTTCAACAGCTTCTGCCTCTTTTATTGCTTCTTCAAGTTCTTTAAGTTCTTCCGGACTTGCAATATGAACATAATTTGCAGCTTTATCTCTCTCTGCGTCTTTAAGATAGCCTGCTTTTTTAAGTGTTGCTTCTGTTTTGCTGTCTTTATATACATAATAAGTTATATCTGTGTTTGAAGTTGGAAAAGTTTCATTATCAACTGAAGTTGTATTGGCTTCACCTATATACTCAAGGTCAGAGCATAAAATAGATACTTCCTTTAATGATTTACAGCCATAACACATAGTATTCGGCAGACCTTTTTCAATTGTAGTAAATCTTTGCCCTACCGTTCCGCTTCCTAATATCGTTATTTTTTCAAAAGCCGTACAATCCATGAAAACAGTTTCAGAATGGTTTTCGGAACCCCATCCCGCACCGTGACCATAATAAACATTTGCCCCGACAGTTACCTCCTTAAGATTATCACAGTCAGAGAAAGAAGATGCACACAAATAAACACCATCATTAATTATTGCATTTTCAATTGGTGAATATGAATACGCATACGGATATATTTTCTTTACATTTTCGGGAACGGTCAGATTTTCAATAACAGTAGCATAAAATGCTGCCTGACCTATTACTTCAATAGTTGAAGGCAGTGTGATTTTTTTAAGATTCGGATATGCAACCTTATTACTTGAGTTTCCGACATTGCCGAAAGCGGACGGCCCTATAAATGTTACACCTTCTTCAATCACTACTTCTTTAATTTGGCTGGCATAATAATAATACTTCCAATTTCTGTATGTATAAATATAACGATCACTGTCACCGGTTCCGTACATCTGTCCTTCACCCGAAATTGTAAGCACACCCTCTGAATCAAGCGTCCATGTTACATTTTCTCCGCACTTACCCGTTGCAACCTCACTCGCCGATGCGGTCATCGCACCCGTCAATGCTGACGCAGTCATTACCGCTGCTGCCAGAATCGATAAAATCTTTTTCATAATATCCTCCTGTTCATTTTTTATCGTACTATATTTATTAAAAAACAATGCCTGAACATTTCTGCCCAGACATTGCCTTACCCTTTCGGGCATATATGAATAATTTTAGAAGAAAGCTTGTTTTTTCTGCCTCCTTTGGGAAGTTTTATCGATGTAAAACTTCCTGCGGCGAAGGGCTTTACTTAAATTAAATTATTCTTTTATTAATTTATCCAAATACAGCTTTGCTGCTTTATAACAGCTTTGCTACTTTACAGTAACTTTTCTTAGCTTTTTATTCCACTTACTATATACCTTGACAGTCTTGTTGTTCTTGTCTTTGTAAGTAGCGTATGCTCTTACTCTTACATAGTAAGTCTTCTTGCTCTTAATCTTCTTGCTCTTGATTGTGAGCTTTGTCTTCTTAAGATCCTTCTTGAAGATAACCTTCTTGAAGTTCTTCTTGTTAGAAACTTGTACTTGGTATCCGGTTGCTTTCTTAACCTTCTTCCAGGTTACATTAATCTTCTTCTTAGCCTTGCTCTTAGCTGTAAGCTTAGTGATCTTAGCCTGCTTCATTGCCTTCTTAGCAGCAGCCTTATCCTTCTTAACAGCTTCAGGGCTTCTTGTTGCCTTTGAACCTGTAGTTGGAGCTACTGAAGGTTTTGTAACACTAGGCTTTGTCGGATCTTGTTTTGTCGGATCCTGCTTTGTCGGTGACTGCTTTTCAGCCAAAGCCTTGATTGCATTATTTAAAGCTGTCAAAGCTTTATTGATATCTTCAATCGGTGCTTCGTCAGTTACTTCCTTTGCTGCTTCAATTGCTTTTGCAAGCTCTGCAACGGTTGCTTCTGTGTATTTGCCTGTATCAATTTCTTCTGCTTTTTTAATTGCTTCTGCTAAATCTTCTTTTGCCTTTTTCAGCTTTTCTTCTGCGATTGTTGCTGCTGTTATTTTCTTAAGTGAATCGTTATCATCATTCTGGAAGTCTATCTTTGTAATCTCATAAACATGCTTGCTTGCGTTGCTCCATGCGAATGTGAAACCGCTTATATCAATCTTGTCGCCTGCTTTTACCGCTTCCGATAACGGAAGTACTACCTCGCAGACACCGCCCTGTGCATTACCGTCTGCTCCTGTGAACTTCTGATAATTTTCTTTTCCGGCAACTATTGCCTTAATCTCGATTGTTGAATAGCTGTTAAATGTAACATCACTTGCACAGTTGAATATAACTTTGATCTTTGTTGCTCCTGCCATACTCTCGTCTGCTGTAATTGTAGGAATTGCAGCTTCTCTTCCGTTCTTTTGAATGTTTACAATAGGCTCCAAAGGAATCATAGACAAATCACTGATTGCTTTTTCAACGCCTTGCTGTGCAACCTGGAAATCAGACCAGTCTGATTCCAATGTAATCTTTTTAGCGTTTTCAACTGCTTCCTGCAATTTTGCATAGCTGTCTTCTGTATAATCTGCAGGGTCAAGCTTTTCCGCTGTTTTAATTACATTTTGCAGGTCAGACATAAGTTCATCTTTATCAATCTTGCGTGCTTCGTCAACAGCATTCTTCAAAGTTGATGCTTTGCTGTTGATTTCAGTCTGAATTTCAAGTGTTATTTCTGCGTTGCCGATGCCTTCTTTATATGATTTAACATTCGGTAATGCTTCATTCTTTAATGTCAGAATTGTGCTTGGCCAATAGTCATTTTCATGTGCTAAAATCTCATCTGCCTGTGCAATAAGCTTGTCAAGCTCGGTAAAGCCTACAAATGTCAAGCCTGTAATAGCGTCGTTAATTGCTTTTGTTGCAGGGTCGATAACCGTTGTTTTATCGGCTTCTTCGTTTTTAACTACCTTTTCGCCCTCTGCAAGTGCGTCTGTTAAAGCTTTATATGTATCTGCTGTATACAATGCTTCGGCACCGTCGGCAGTAAGCTTCTTAGCGTCTGAAATTGCTTGTTTCAAATCACTGAAATTGTCGATAACAACAACAACATTTGCCTCTGTCGCAACAGCCTTAATTGCCGCTTCGGTATCAGGGTCGTGTACTGTTATTGTACCTACTACTTTATCGTTAAATGCTGTTGAATCAACATTTGTGATTTCTCCCATGATTTCCATCTGAAGGTTTGAATTACTCAAACCGCTGAAACAGCCTGCAGGAAGTGCTGTTATACCCTTGCCGACTTTAACTGTCTGAAGTGATGTACAATTATTAAAGCAGTTTTCACCGATTGATGTAATACTGTCAGACAGCTCGATTCCTGTTAATGCCGAGCAGTTGTTGAAGCAGCCCTGAGGCAGTTCGGTTATGCCGCTGCCAAGCTGAACTGTCTGTAATGATGTACAGTAGCTGAAACAAGAGGTTTTAAGTGTTGTAACACTGTCAGGCAGTTCAATGGCTGTTAATGCAGGACAAGTGCCGAATGCCGAAAAGCCTATTGTTGTAAGACCATTCGAGAATTTTACGGTATTAAGCTTTTCAAAACCGGCAAAATAATTATCGGGAATTTCCGTAATCGAATTGCCCAGTACAAGCTCTTCTAAAGCTGTACACTTTTTCCAGAATTGATTATCCTCCTTAGGTCCTACGCTTGTTACGCCGTCTTCGAATACCAATTTTTTGACCTGGTCGGCACAATATTTTATTGCCTCATTTGTTCTTAAGCTTCCGTCAGCTAATGTTCTTGAAAGATCGCCTGTTCCGCTGATTGTCAGCGTCTGTGTTTCGGTGTCATAGATCCATGTCAGTGTGCTTTCTGCAAATGTACCCGAAGTAGGAACTTCTCCGACAAATTTTATTTGATATTTCTTATTGCCTGATTGAATAGCATCCCAAAGCTCTATATCATGAATATTTACGGTTACACCTGATTCAAAAGCACTGTAACCGAACGAACCTGCCAAATCCTTGCCTGCATTACAGTCAATTACCAATGCAGGATTGTTACAGCCTGCAAATGCTTCATTGCCATAGCTTGCAGAATCAATTGAAGTAACTGTTGAAGGGATTGTTATAGATGTTGCATTGCCGAATCCTTTGAATGTTGCTTTGCCTATTTCGGTGATGCCTTCTTCAATCACAATTGTCTCAACATCTAAAAATTGAATCTGGTTGGACATATCTTCCCTCGAAAAAAGAACACCTGTGCCCGAAACGGTCAATGTTTTAGTATCGGCATTATAATTATATGTTGCACTTGGTCCGATTTCTCCTGTTTCAGCAGGCATTTCGCCGCAATACTCAACATGACATTCTGGTAAATTGAAACCTTTTACTACATCATAAGAAGCTGTATCATAAACTTTAATAGTTGCTTTAGTATCTGTAAAGCAACTAGCCATGACACGCCTTAAACCACTAACATTTCCTTTTATTTCAATTACAAGATTTTCATTGCTGCATTCTCTGAAAGCACTAGCTTTAATTGTAGTAACGCTTTCAGCCAGTGTAACTGAAGTTAAATTAGTACAGCCTCGGAATGCACCTGATGCAACACCTGTGACACCGTCCTGTACTTCGACTGAGGTTATGTTTGCAATATTTCCGTCAGTCAGCCAGTCTGTTGTAGGCCAGTCACTTTCAGCACCTGTACCTGATACAACGAAGCGTCCGTCATCATACAGCGTACAGGTAATATTAGTACCGGTATAAGTGGTCTCTGCAGCAGAAGCCGACATAGCCCCGACTGTTGCCGTCATTGCCATAGCACATGCAGCTATCAATGACAAAAGTTTTTTGATTTTCACTTTTAATTTCCTCCTAAATTATTATATAGTTGTAATATATTTTAATTACAAATTAACAATAGCATATAAAGATTTAACACTCAATACACTTTTCACAACTGGTCGAAAACCTGCTCAACTGGACAAAAATTGCAGAAATATTACATTTTATCATGAAAAAAATAACAGCACAAAAGCAAATCTCAAACCTGCTTATGTGCTGTTTTTCAAAAGTACTGTATATAATATTATTTATTCTGAAGCCAGACATCGACTTGAAACATATTGTTTTCTTCTTCGGTTTCAAAAATACCGTTATATCTTTTTACGATATCTTTAATGGTGTTAAGACCGACACCGTGATTTTTATTATCCTTTTTTGTGGTCTTAAGCTCTGGGTTGTCCGCAAGAACATTTCCGTCCACTGTATTTTGAATTCTTACAACCAAATATGATTTTTTCTGAAATATATCGAGCTTTATCAATCGGTCGCCGTTTACTTTTCCGCTTGCTTCTATCGCATTATCGAAAAGATTGAACAAAACTATACAAAAATCCATTTCGGCAACATTGTCAAGGCTTGCCGAAACAGCAGTTGAAACCTTTATATCATTGTCTGTGCATTCACCGATTTTTCTGTTTACAACGGCATTGAGCGCCTCATAGCCTGTATTTATATAGTGTCTTGCCTCTGTTAATTCCGAATCGAGAAATTCGGAAAAATAGTTATCGGCGTCCTGAATTTTACCTTCACGCATCAGTGCAAGACCCGTCGTGACATGATTTTTAAAGTCATGACGGATTCTTCTTATTTGATATTCCTGTTCTTTGATATTTTCCATTTGCCGCCGCTGTTCATTGAGCTTATTTTCCGAAACCAATAAATCAAATTTGGAAATCAACAGCTTTCTATGCAGAATGAAATAGATTAATATCGAAGCAATAATGAAAATCATAGCTAAAAAATACCATATCGAAACAGTTCTTGATGAGAAGCTTTCTTCGGATATAATTTTTATATTCTGCCAAAAAAAGCCTGCCATTGTTATCATAAAAGTATCGTATGCAGTAAGCATAATCACCTGCACTTTCGGGAATGTAGGTTTTGTTTTTTTTAACAAAGCCGCTGTGACACGGATTAACAGATAACCAGCACTCAAGGATATCGCACCGCCCAAAAACCACATCGGTGACCATTCCTGAATATAAGTTACGGAAGTGACATTAAATAACAGACTTGAAATCATTATTACAAACTCCTGAGGAACAATAACAATAGCCTCGGCCAGTATTACAAGCAATAACGGCTGTAAAAGCCCGCCTTTACAAAATATCTTAACACATATATAATAAGCAGCCGTCTGAATAACATTTATCCAGACATCATATCCGCTAATGACGTTATTTATAAAAGGCTTATTGCTGAAATAAATTACAGCAGGGCAAATCAAATAATATAATATTTTATACTTTTGCTTTTTCAGGCCCAAAACCTCTTCACTTAGATTAAGATTTATAAGTGCCCAAACTATCGTCACAAAAAAATCGGTTAAAAAAATCCATAAAGCATCTTTCATAATATACTCTCCTAAAAATTCATATAATCAACATTTTAATCTTCAAATCTTTTCGTGAAATAAATCATTTTTTCTTTAACATCTTTGGCTCGGTGTTTGCTCATCGGCAGCTTTTCCAAATTAACAAGAGTAATACTGTTGGTTTGTATAAAATAAATATACCTGAAGCTTACCAAATAGCTCTTGTGTATTCTTATAAAGCCGAGAGAAGCCAATTCATCTTCGACTTCTTTCAAAGACTTTTTAACAAGAAGCTTTTTATCCTTCATATGCATAAAAACATTGTGACTGTAAACATCAAAATACCTGATATCTGTCAAATTCACCGAAACCATACCTATTTCGGAAGCAACATTATAAACCCTGTTCTTTTCATAATAATGTGCCGCAGAAGAATCCAGTGCTTCTTCAAGCTCGTCATAAAAACGGCTTTTTCTGATAAATCTGAAAGGTCTGAATACAAACGAGTGAAAAACATAGCTTTCATGATTGGAAACAAAAATGATTATAACATCTTCGTTAAATTTTCTGAGCCGTTCCACACATTGAAATCCTCCCAGCTCGGGCATTTCAATATCCAGAAAAACAATGTCAAACGCCGATGACTCATGCTCATTAAGAAACAAAGATACATTTGAATAAGAACTCAATGTCATATTATACCCGTTTTTCTCTATCAATTCCTCAATGGAGTTTGAAAAAACAGACAAAAACTTTTCTTCATCATCACAGACAGCAATCCTCAGCATAAGACACGCCTCCTTGGTTCCATATTATTCTAATATTCAAATTAATTGTAATCACTTATACTAAATTAAATTATCGCATTAAATAGAATACTTTCAATATTTTATGCACAACTGGTCATAAAATTACGCAACAGGTTATTATTTGTCAAATTATGATATTTTATAGATATTTATGTTTAACAAAATTATTGTATATTCTATCTGATAAAATATAAACTTTTATATAATTAAGCTAAGATAAAATTGTGACATAACAAAAGAAAAATAGAAAACAAAAAAACCTTTAACTTGCAAATTTTACAAGTCAAAGGTTTTAAATGCAGTATACAATTTTTGAAAATATTAATCAGCAGGTACAGTTGTTGTCGCCGCTGTTATTACAGAATCACTGCTGCCTTTTGAAGTTGCCTGAGTAGGCTGAGTGTTATTATTTACTGACGCTTTAGCTTCAGAAACAGCAGAAGTTTGTGCAGAGACAGCCTCATTATCCTCCCCTAAATTTACTGTTATAATAAATCCGTCAATATTATTGCCTGAAATTTCATAAGCATATTGCTGGTCATTATCATCAAGCGGGATTTGAATATTTGTTTTTTCTTTTCCGGACTTTGTGAAATATATTCCATATTTAATATTATCCGAAGAAGTGTACATCAAAGGCTTATCATAAGAATAACCCTTCAGAAAATCTTCATATTCTTCAAGGCATAACGAATTTTTTGACATAATCTCAGCATGCGGAATACCAACATATCTCAAATGCCAAGGTTCAGACTCGATGCCTGTTATCGACTGCTTGTCCTTTGTATAACGGGTAATAATACCATACTTAGCCGCATTATCGGTAATCCATTTAAAATCTCCTGTTCCCTTATATTGCGGATAACCGTCTTTATTAATACCTAAATCAACAGAAAGACCAGTGTGACTTTCTGAATAACCTTCTTTGTTATACTTAGTTGATGCCGAACCTGTCGATTCAGTATCTGCATCATAAAGTTCCTTTTGCTGCTGAACTGTTCTGTATCCGCTTCGCAGCATTAAAGTATTATTTTTACTCTTCTTATAAAAATCAGTAATCATATTCTTTAATGCAACTGCAAAATTCTGAGAAACCGAAACAGATGAATCAGTCAAAGCAAAAATCATCTTTCCCTTTGAATTTGTGCTGTACTGATACATAGAAGTTAAATTATCAGGTTCAGAATCCTTACCGGCATATTCATGCTCTTTATTTACCAAAATTAAATTTCCCGAATAAAGAACATCATTATTTACAACCTCAACATAAGCTGAATTCTTTGGGAGCTTATCTGCTTGAATATTTTCCGGATTTAGTTTCTCAGCAACAGTAGAAACCACTTTGCCGTTATTATTAGGTTCATTATTTGAACATGACGATGCTATAATTAATATAAGCAATAATATAACCGCTAACAAAACAGCAACATTTTTATATTTGAGATTTCTCCAAATATCCTGTGACATATTTCCCCTCCGAATAAAAAATACATATTATACTTATTTTAAATTATATCACAATAAAACACTTTTTTAAAGTGTTTACAACAATTTAAGACTTTTTATACAAATATCTACTTTTTATTTTATAAGTTTTGCACAAATAATTATGTAAAATAAAAACCCGATATAATACTTTATACCGGGTTTAAAAACTTTTAGCTTTAACTATTTAGCTTGCTTGTAAGAGTCAATCATCTTTTTAACCATCTGTCCGCCGATTGAACCAGCCTGACGAGATGTTAAATCTCCGTTGTAACCCTGCTTTAGGTTAACACCTACTTCGTTAGCAGCCTCCATCTTGAACTTTTCAAGATTCTGTCTGCCTTGTTCTGTAGTAATGCCCTTCATTTCATTTCACTCCTTTTTAAATATTTGAGTTTGCTTTATTATTATTACACTCTTTTTCATCAATATAAGAGGTAATTTTTAATAAAACAACAAAATATTTGAAAATAAAAGTTATGAAAACATTTATATAAACTAATTTTTATTTTTTCTTACGACTTCAAAAATCATAGCAAAAGCTACAGAAAAATGGGCCAAACCTAAAATTAATGATATTTCGCTGAAACAATCAAACAGTAAAAAAGATGAGATGCAAACTAAAACCAATAGAATTCTGCATTTTAAAGCATTTATTCTTTTTTCAGTTTCGGACAAAGGTTTATTTTCATTATCAACAGGTGCCAATAAAAAAATCGAAACACAGGAAAACACGGTCATCAGAATGAGCAGATAAATATTATAAACATATTTAAAATCATGCATAATTATCATAACGATAAAAATATTAACTGAAAAAACAATTTTACATTTCAAATATGTACCGGCATGATAACCTCCGCCGAATTTCCTGAGTATAAAAAATACTATCCAAAACAAAAAAACATTAACAAAATCATTGAAGCCAATTGCAAATGCGAGTAAAATAAAAAAATCTAATAAAGAGCTTATAATGATTTCATTTCCATATTGGTATATTTCTCTGTCTTCTTTTTTTATAACATCATAACTAATAAAAAATTCAGTTATGCGTTTGGCAAGATAAGTAATCAAAAATTATCACCTCACTTAATAACATAACCGAAAACTTTAATAATGCCTATATATTTTTACATACTTTTCACTTTAAGTATAATGTAAAAAAGCATCTTTTCTCAAATCTTATTATTTAATAGATTTGAAGCTTTTAAGTGCCTTAGGCTCTTTAGGCTGATGAAAACCAAATAACGAAGCACTTAAACTTACAGACTTAGCTGATTTTAAGCTGATCTTTGCCATAGTCTCTGCAGCTTTCTTCATAAATTTCATATAAATAACCTCCTTTCCCGATAAAATTAATTATAATAATTTATAATAATCTTTATAATAAATGTTTCAGCTAATAATAACAATTTTATCTCAAGAATAAAATTATTTTACATTAACCTGCACATTATTAATATAAGTTCCTCATAAATAAAAAATAATACAAAAAACTAAAAAGTCAATAGCTAATTCGTGTTTGGTAGTAAATAATTCGTATTTGGTTGAAAAAACTCTAAAAACAAAAAATCTCATCAAACTTAAACAGTTCAATGAGATTTCAATTTTCTGTCCTAATAAGTTTTCCGCCATATTACAACTATTGCCATAATAATTTAGCAGAATCAACAGCTGCTTCACTTATAGAAGCAGCTGTCAAACTGCCGAATTTGGATAAACTACCCTTTCGGGTACACGCGGACTGAATCCCCGAACAACCAAGCTATTTAACAGAAACTTTTCTAAGCTTCTTGTTCCACTTGCTGTAAACCTTAACGGTCT
>UQYQ01000001.1 GCA_900545345.1 uncultured Ruminococcus sp. | reverse complement strand
ATACCGGCCGCATATTCGGATTTAGTTTATAAAATTTGCAAATGGTGTGATGATGAAACCAAAATACCTTTTGCAACCTGTCTTCATGGAAATCAAAACTATGTTGCTAGTTTAAAATTTTTATGGAAATTTGCACAGGTTATCGGAGATAATAGTTTAACTGGCACTTATAACAAATTAAGCTCAGATGCAAAAAAAGCCGCACTTGAACAATTTGATGAGAAATATATAAAAAGAGTTAATCCATACGGTAATTATACTCAATTAGTTAAATTAGCTGATACCACAGAATATTTAATAAACAATTATGGCAAACATAAAACCCCAGAAGGAAGAAAATATTTAGTTTATGGATTTATAATGCATCTATTGGGTGATGTAACTGCCCACAGAACTGTAGTACCAAAAGCAATGGTAACAAATGCTGTAGCTACATATAATTCAAATAAACCTAACTGCTTAGGTAAAAATCACTTCACAGCTGCAAATTGGAGCACCGTAACATCAAAAATCAACATTGGCGGATTAGACTTTACCACTCTAACAAGTTATATAAAAGATAAAAATGTTTCATATTATGAGGATAATCCTGATTGTTATTATAACAGAGTATTGTTTTCAGAAACAATGGTAAACTATTTTCTGCATTATTTCAATAAAAGTTTTGATGACTCTATTTTTGACCCAATTTATTCAAATGTTAATCTAATTAGTTTATCTGGCTACAAGAATAATATAACACAATCATAAACAGTAAATGGAGGATAATATTATGAAAACCTTAAAACGAATTTTTATTTTAACTGTTACATTAATAATCACAATTATAAACATATCAGCCGTTAATACATCGGCTCTTTATGCACCTGATTTATCAAATGTTTTAGATCAAAAATATATAGAAAATGAAAATTATACTTATTACATTAATACTGATTATTCGAAAGCAGTAATTATCGATATTAAGTCAGGCACAGAAATTTTTAATGTTCCTGAAACAGTGACATATAATAATGCTACATATCCGATTGCATCAATTTCTATTTCACATCAAGAAGGTTATTCTGATTTTAATAAATCACTCAAAGTAATAAATGCATCAAAAAACCTAGAAGAAATAGATATTTCTCTCTTCATAGGATACAGTTCTAATCCACATAAACTAGATTACTTAAAAACAATAAATATACCTAACAATTCTAAACTTACTGACATCAGTCTGCCACTCTGTCCAGCTTTGAAAAACATAAATTTAACTTCAAATTCAAAATTAGAAAATATAAATGTTTTAAGCTGTACTAAAATGACCAAATTATCATTACCTAAAACATTAAAACAACTTAATTTGCAAAATGCACCTAAGCTTAAAGTGAAAATTGCAAAAGATAATAAGAAATTTAAAGTAAAAGGTAATCAAATACTTTCTAAAAACGGAAAAACTTTATACCAGTGTGTTGGAAACAGTAAAACCGTACATATTTATAAGACAGTTAAAAAAATAAATAAAATAAATAATAGTTATATTAAAAATCTCAATCTTGGAAAAAATATTAAAGCTATTAAAGGCGAATCCATTTCAAACTGCAAAAGGCTATCTAAAGTAACATTAAAAAGTACAAAGAACGCACCGAAGATTGAAAACAATGCGTTCAAAAACACCAAAAAAGGCATAAACTTTTATGTAAAAAATAAGAAAGTCGCTAAGAGTCTGAAGAAACAGCTAAAAGGCAGCGGAGTAAAAAAAGCTAAGATTTTAGTCGGCAAAAAAGTTGTGTATAAGAATGTAAAATAAATTTAAGCGGAACAAATTTGTTCCGCTTTTTTATTAATAAAAATATACTTCACAAAAAAATATATTCTTTTTTGTGCAATATTATCCAATAATCTTCTTGAAACCCACACAAATATCGGATATAATAAAATAGTAGTAATACTATAAATAAAATAAAAGGAGTTATAAATTATGGCAAACAGAATGATTTTAAATGAAACTTCATATTTTGGTGCCGGTGCTATTTCAGAAATAGTTACCGAAGCAAATGCAAGAGGCTTTAAAAAGGCTTTAATCGTAACAGATAAAGACTTAGTTAAATTTAATGTGGTAAAAAAGGTAACTGACCTTTTAGATAACGCTTCACTTGCGTATGAAATCTTTGATGAGGTTAAAGCAAACCCTACAGTTGATATCGTAAAAAAAGGTGTCGAAACCTTTAAAAACACAGGTGCCGACTATCTGATTGCTATCGGTGGAGGCTCACCAATCGACACAGCAAAGGGAATTGGAATTATCATCAACAACCCTGAATTTTCAGATGTTGTTTCTCTTGAAGGCGTTGCTGACACAAAGAACCCATGCGTTCCTATTATTGCTGTTCCGACAACAGCAGGAACAGCTGCTGAAGTTACAATTAACTACGTTATCACAGATACAGAAAAGAAGAGAAAGTTCGTTTGTGTTGACCCTCATGATATTCCGGTAGTTGCAGTTGTTGACAGCGACATGATGTCATCAATGCCTAAGGGATTAACAGCTTCAACCGGTATGGACGCTCTTACTCACGCTATTGAAGGTTATACTACTCTGGGAGCTTGGGAATTAACTGACATGATGCACATAAAGGCTATTGAAATTATCGGCCGTTCACTAAGAGCAGCTTGTAACAACGACCCTAAGGGACGTGAGGACATGGCACTTGGTCAATATGTTGCAGGAATGGGATTTTCAAATGTAGGACTTGGTGTTGTTCACGGAATGGCTCACCCTCTTGGTGCTTTCTATGATACTCCTCACGGAATTGCTAATGCTGTACTTCTTCCATACGTTATGGAATATAATGCAGAATACACAGGAGAAAAGTTCAGAGATATTGCCAAGGCAATGGGCGTTGAGGGTACAGAATCAATGTCACAGGAAGAATACAGAAAAGCTGCTGTTGACGCTGTTAAACAGCTTTCAAAAGATGTTGGCATCCCTGAAAAGCTTCACGAAATCGGTGTTAAAGAAGAAGACTTACAGGCCCTTGCAGAATCGGCATTCGCTGATGTTTGCACAGGCGGAAACCCAAGACCTTGTACAGTTGAGTCAATCCTTGAGATTTACAAAACAGCATTTTAAATAATTGCTTACAAAAAACCGCTTCTTAAGAAGCGGTTTTTTTATAATTTAATTCATACTTAAAATATGCTATAGGATTACTACTAAAAAACAATTTTATATTACTATATGTAATATTTTATTTTAATATTACAGAGTACATAGGATACAAACTCTCTGCCTTTATTTTTTATATAAAATCAAAAAATTTAACTGCTCTTACTAATTAATTATAATAAATTAATTTTCATTATATCTATCTTATTTGAGATTATATTTTTTCTGTTACGAATATAAATTTATCTTTGCAAAAATATAATCAGTTTCCGCTTCCAGTTGTAATCGGTTCAATTACCGATGCAAAAATATCACTTAACTTAGACATACCTTCTGCTGCAGGCTGCTGTGCTGCTCTTGCATAAATTTCATACTTTGCGGATTTATCAGATGTTCTGGTATTCTCTCTGTTTGTAGTTACCTTTCCTGATACAGAAGCATTGAACCCCCATGCACTGAAGCCTGATTGAAAACCGATTTCACTGCCTTGTGTAACCTTTTCTGACGTAGCTTCCTTTACTTCCATTGTAAATCTTACTGTAGCTTCATCCATAGTAAGAGCAGGCACGGGTACAAGTGAAAGAAGCGGGGCTTCTACTTCTACGGGGACAACTTTTGTTCCTCCGGAATTAGCATCAACAACTGCTCGGTTAAGTTTAAATTTTACAACACGAGCTTCAACAGCCTCATCCTTAGCAGTATCTGGCATTGTCTTAAATGCCAACTTAAATAACTGGTCAAGATAAACATTACACAACTCAGCCTGACCCTTTGCAACTTCAATTATCGGCTGTGAAACGAGAAGTCCAAGCGGAAGCCCTACAAAATCATTTGTTATAGCCATATATTATCCTCCTATTTATATAAATTTGCATATTAATGCCTAACAAACAGACTGAAAGATTTTTGCTAAAGAATGCTGTTAAGATGAGTTTCAATTCGTGAAATTCCTTCAGGTGAATCGTGACGCTTAAATAGAATTTCTACACTGCCTGTATTATTTTTTTCTGAATTTGTATCATTATTGTTTATTTGCTGTGATGTAACCTCTATTTTATTCTCTTTTTCATTAGTTACATTTATATCTAAATTAACCTTGACATAATCTATATTCATATGATTGTGATGAACAAGTGCTGCAACAGGCGCCGAGAGAACCTTTGCCTCATCTTTGTCAGGTTGAATCGGAAGCATTATTTCTACAGTCTTAGGGTTGTATATAATTTTTTCGGAATTTTTATTTTTCACTTCGTCAAAAAAATTCTCAAAAAAGTGATTAACACAATTGAGTTCAATTAATTTATGTGACTCCTGAATAGCTGAACCTATTGAATGAATTAAATCTTCTATTTTCATAAATTTATATTCCTTTCATTTACTTTATCATATTAATGTGCATACATTATCTTTTGAAATATCATACTTTTTCATAAGATAATCCAAATCATCACTAACCTCAACAATTTGATGCCTTGATGTTCCGCTGATTGGTGCCCAGACAGCATATTGACCTAAGGTTATTTCTTTGTCATTTCGCTGAATTGTCTGAGTTTCGCCTAAGTCAGAAATAAAAACCACACCTTTAAACAATTCTTCAATCTTCATTATATACTTCCTTTCTCTTTTATTCTTATCAATCATGACCTATATCACACTGTTAGCCAGATACAGCCTGAGAATTCTTTTTTGCTGAAAATTTAAGGGTTATTTGCTATATTTTAAGGATAGCATTCTATATTGAAATATATTAAAAATACTATATAAATATTCCTTTAACAGCATAAATACAAAAGGACCGCAGATATAAAACCCGCGGTCCTTAAAAGCCTTTTTAATTATTTTCTTTTCATGCGCTGTTTATTTAAGTAATGAAAATCATTCTGTTAAATCTGAACAGAATAGTTAGGTGCTTCTTTTGTTATATAGATGTCATGCGGATGACTTTCTTTCAGACCCGCACCTGTTATTCTTACAAACTTAGCTTTTTCATGAAGCTCAGATATTGTTTCGCAGCCTACATAGCCCATTCCTGCTCTGATTCCTCCGCAAAGCTGGAAGATAGTATCTGAAACTGGTCCCTTATATGGTACACGACCTTCAACACCCTCAGGAACAAGCTTTTTGCTGCCCTGCTGAAAATATCTGTCTTTTGAGCCGCAAGCCATTGCTCCAAGGCTTCCCATACCTCTGTAAACCTTAAACTGACGACCTTGGAAAATCTCTGTATCACCAGGTGCTTCCTCACATCCTGCAAGAAGTGAACCAAGCATTACCACATTAGCACCTGCTGCCAAAGCTTTAACGATGTCGCCTGAATACTTAATTCCGCCATCAGCAATAACCGGAATATTATGCTTTGCCGCAACACAAGCAGCATCATAAACTGCTGTAATCTGAGGCACACCGATACCTGCTACAACACGAGTTGTACAAATTGAACCCGGTCCGATACCAATCTTTAGGCAATCGGCACCTGCTTCAATAAGTGCTTCAGCCGCCTCTGCTGTTGCAATATTACCGGCAATAACAGGAGTATCAGGAAAAGCTTCTTTTATCTTTTTAACACAGTCAATAATATTTTTTGAATGGCCGTGAGCTGAATCAAGAACAAGAACATCAGCCTGTGCCTCAATTAAAGCACTTGCTCTTTCTAAAACATCATCGGTCACACCAATAGCTGCACCGCAAAGAAGTCTTCCTCTTGAATCTCTTGCCGAATTTGGATATTGAACAGACTTTTCAATATCCTTTATTGTAATAAGACCTTTCAGCATTCCGTTTTCATCTATAATAGGGAGCTTTTCGATTTTATGATTCATAAGAATTTGCTTTGCACCAAGCAAATCTGTCCCAACAGGTGCAGTAACAAGGTTTTCTTTAGTCATTACATCCTTTATCGGAATATTAAAATCCGTTACAAATCTTAAATCTCTGTTTGTTAAAATTCCGACAAGCTTGCCCTTATCATCAACGATAGGCACTCCTGAAATTTTATATTTTCCCATAAGCTCATCTGCTTCAGATACAAGCTTATCTGCGGTTAATGAAAAAGGGTTAACTATAACGCCGTTTTCCGATCTTTTGACCTTATCAACTTCATCAGCCTGCTGTTCTATTGTCATATTTTTATGAATAACACCGATTCCGCCTTCTCTTGCAATAGCAATAGCCATTTTAGACTCTGTTACAGTATCCATTGCAGAAGTGATAATAGGTGTATTCAAATAAACATCACCTGCAAGTCTTGTTTTAAGATTAATCATATTCGGCGTAACACTGCTTTCAGCTGGAATAAGTAAAACATCATCAAATGTTAAACCCTCTTTACCGAATTTGCTGTTAATGTTAGTGTCTAGCATAAAATATCCTCCTTTTCATTCAACCGTTTCTTTTTTCAGTCTTAGTTACTTCCAAAATTCAAATATTAAATTAAATTGTAACTTGTTTTGACATCTTTTTCAACTGTTTTATTTCCTTTAATCGTTAATATTTTGTAAACTTTAAAAAGTGCTGTAAATATATCGTTTCAGCCCATATATTTCCTTAATGCAAATATAAAAAACAGACACAAGAAGTGCCTGTTTTAATCTGATATCAAAACTTTATCTTTTCTTCAATGTATTTCTCTAAATCATCTATATTTATTCTTTCCTGTTCCATAGTATCCCTGTCACGAACAGTAACACAGTTATCCTCAAGTGTATCGAAATCATATGTTATACAATACGGTGTTCCGATTTCATCCTGTCTGCGATACCTCTTACCGATAGAGCCTGTAACATCAAAATCAACCATAAATGATTTTGAAAGTTTTTGATGCAGCTCTGACGCATTATCGGACAGCTTCTTTGAAAGAGGTAAAACTGCAGCTTTATAAGGTGCTACAACTGGACTTAAATGAAGTACAACTCTGGTGTCGTTCTTTTCAGCGTCAATCACTTCTTCGTCATAAGCTTCACATAAAAGTGCAAGAACTGTACGGTCAAGACCATAAGTCGACTCAATAATAAACGGAATGAATTTTTCATTGGTTTCAGGGTCAAGATACTCCTGTTTCTGACCACTGTATTCCTGATGACGAGTGAGGTCGAAGTTTGTGCGGTTGTGAGTTCCGTTAATTTCACCCCATCCAAACGGGAATAAAAACTCTATATCACAGGCTGCTTTTGCATAGTGTGCAAGCTTCTCATGGTCATGGAAACGAAGGTGATCTTCGGCAATTCCTAAATCCTTATAATAGTTCATACCGTAATTCTTAAAATAATCATAAAGGTCTGAATCATCGCCCTCTTTGCAGAAAGTCTGGAATTCCATCTGCTCAAATTCAATTGTTCTGAAAGTAAAGTTTCCCGGTGTGATTTCATTTCTGAAAGCCTTTCCTATCTGACCGATTGAAAACGGGAGCTTA
The DNA here is from genome assembly GCA_900545345.1 of uncultured Ruminococcus sp. GTDB lineage: Bacteria > Bacillota > Clostridia > Oscillospirales > Ruminococcaceae > UMGS1601. Next base: position 192,118 of record UQYQ01000001.1, on the reverse strand, counting down.
GCACGCATTGAACGCTGAACATTAAGGAAGTTCACATACTCACCCTGTGCGTTTTCGGGTCTTAGATAGATAATACTTTTGCTGTCATTTGTAACACCGCGGAATGTCTGGAACATAAGATTGAACTCACGAATATCTGTGAAATTATGCTTCCCGCAATGAGGACAAGGGATTGAATGCTCCTTTATAAAATCAAACATCTCTTCTTTTGTCATACCGTCTGCATGCGCATCAGGGTCAAAATCATCAATGAGATTATCGGCACGATGACGCATTTTACATTCCTTACAGTCAAGCAGCGGGTCAGAAAAGCTTGTTACATGTCCGCTTGCTTCCCATACTCTCGGATTCATAAGAATGTCTGCGTCAACCTCAAAGCTGTTAGCTCTTTCCTGAATGAATCTTTTTCTCCAAGTGTCTTTAACATTGTTTTTGAGCCTTGTTCCTAAAGGGCCGTAATCCCATGTGTTTGCCAGTCCGCCGTATATTTCACTTCCGGGAAAAATAAAACCTCTGTGCTTGCATAGATTAACGACCTTTTCCATTGTCTTTTCTGAATTGTTCATTTTGTATTGATGCTCCCCGAAGGAAACATTCCTCCTTCTTGTAAAATTGTAATTTATTTAATATCTATTTTATATGATAATCTGTTATAAGTCAAGATTTATTCTCAAAATATCAGATACAGTTTTATTTGACTTTATCAACGAGTATTTAACGGTCATATAATAATTAAAAACAAAAAAAATAATTTCTTTAACACTTGACAAATTGTTTTTTTTGGAATATAATACATAACATAGTAAACATATATGAATTTGGTGGTTTGATAATCAAATATTAATATAAAAGGAGAAATCATTATGACTATCGCAAAGCAAATTACTGATCTTATCGGCAAAACACCTTTATTAGAGCTTTCAAACTTTGAAAAAAAGAACAAACTTAATGCTGCGATTTTAGCAAAACTTGAATATTTCAATCCGGCAGGAAGTATTAAAGACAGAATCGCAAAGGCGATGATTGAAGACGCTGAAAAAAAAGGACTTTTAAAATCAGACTCTGTTATCATCGAACCTACCAGCGGAAATACAGGAATAGGCTTAGCTTCTGTTGCAGCTTCAAAGGGATACCGAATTATCATCACAATGCCTGAAACAATGAGTATAGAAAGAAGAAATCTGTTAAAGGCTTTCGGTGCTGAGCTTGTACTTACCGACGGGGCTAAAGGCATGACAGGTGCAATTCAAAAGGCAGAAGAACTTTCAAAAGAAATTCCGAACAGCTTTATTCCGGGACAATTTGTAAACCCTGCTAACCCTGCTGTGCATTTTGCAACAACAGGTCCTGAAATCTGGGAAGATACAGACGGAAAAATCGATATATTTGTTGCAGGAGTAGGCACGGGTGGAACCCTTAGCGGTACAGGAAAGTTCTTAAAGTCAAAAAGCCCTGATATTAAGGTTGTTGCAGTTGAACCTGCTTCATCACCGGTTCTTTCAAAAGGGGAAGGCGGACCTCACAAGATTCAGGGTATCGGTGCCGGCTTTGTTCCCGAAACACTTGACACCGATATATATGATGAAATTATAACTGTTGAAAACGATGACGCTTTTAAAACAGGAAAAGAAATAGCAAGAAGCGAAGGTTTCCTTGTCGGTATTTCTTCCGGTGCAGCTGTATGGGCAGCAGCAGAACTTGCAAAACGTCCTGAGAATAAAGAAAAAAGCATAGTGGTAATTCTTCCTGATACGGGGGACAGATATCTTTCTACACCTATGTTTCAAGACTGACATTTAGTTCATAAACTTTGAGCCGACCCAGTTGTCGGCTTTTAATTTTGAAAAATTCCGGCTTCAGCTGTCGCTTGATTCGTTTTAAAGGCAACAATAAGCTTTTAATGTGTTGCAAAACAAAAATGTTTATGATAGAATTATTTTGATAAATTTAACGAAAAGGATAGTAAAAATGCTTAATAATATTTTTGATTCACACTGTCACTATGATGACAGCAGATTTAAAAGCGACTGCGAAGATATTTTAGAAAACGCATTCAACACAACAGTAATCGGCATGATTCACGCTTCAACTGATTTAGAATCTGCTGAATTCGGAGTAAAAATGTCCGAAAAATATAAAAACTTTTATACAAGTGTCGGTTTTCACCCCGACCCCTGTTGCATAATAAAAGCAGAAAGCGACTATATTGAAAAATTAAAGTCTCTGATTCAAAATGACAGAGAACAAAATAAAAACAAAATTGTCGCTATCGGCGAAATAGGTCTTGACTATCACTATGAAAATTATGATAAAAACCGACAGCTTGAAGTCTTTGAACAGCAGATTGAACTTGCAAACGAACTTTCACTTCCTGTAATCGTACATCTAAGAGAAGCCATTGAAGATGGTATAAATATATTGAAAAAGCTCAAACCAAAGGGTGTTGTGCATTGCTTTTCAGGCTCAGCTGAAACAGCCAAAGAAATTTTAGCACTTGGTATGTATATTGGTTTCACCGGGGTGTTAACATTTAAGAATGCAAAAAAAGCAGTCAAAGCACTCGATGTAATTCCAATGGACAAGCTTTTATTGGAAACGGACGCTCCTTACATGGCACCGGAGCCGTTCAGAGGAAAGCGCTGTGATTCAACAATGATAAGTGAAATTGCTAAAAAAGTTTCGGAATTAAAAGACCTTACTCCCCAGGAAGTTTTAAATACAACCACAAGAAATGTATGCAAGCTGTTTAATATAAATCTGAAATAAAACCAATAAAAAAGACTGTCCTCCAAAATCGGTTGACAGCCTTTTTATTTCATTATTTTTTGTGTTATTTATAGTCCATATATGCAACGGTAATTGTAAACCCGTTTATAAATCCTGCTAATGCCCCCACTGCAATATAGAAACATTCTCTCGGAACATCATAAAACTGAGACAATACCACATAAATTGCACCCAGAACTAAAATAACCGCTAATGTTGAAACCGCTCGAATAAAATTTCTGCTCTGTTTGAATATAGGATGTTTATCACAAAAAGCTTTGGTTTTATTAAACTTATTGTCAAACAGTCTATAAATTATTTGAACAATCGCCATTGGAATAGCAATAAATAAAACAGCTCTTATGATTTCATTTTTCATTCAATATCAATCCTTTTGTATTTTATAAGAACGATTAAAGAACTCTTACCTTTGCAATTCCTTCAATATCCTTAAACTGATCTGCACTAACGCTTCCTGTTATATCAAGCATTGTATATGACCAGTCTTTTTTTGATTTATTTACAAGGTTTTCAATATTTGCTCCAAGCTCTGAAACCTTAGATGTGATTTGTGATAGAATTGCAGGTACATTCTTGTGGATTACACAAACTAATGCGTCACCTGTCTTTGGAAGCTCAGCGTTCGGAAGATTAACTGAGTTTTTGATATTTCCGTTCTCTATATAATCTATAAGCTGAACTGCAGCCATATATGCACAATTGTCCTCAGATTCAGGAGTTGAAGCACCAAGGTGAGGGATACAAACAACATTTTCTTCACACAAAACCTTATCGCCAGGGAAATCAGTTACATATCTTGCAACCTTTCCGCTTGATAATGCAGCTAATATATCATCATAATCAACCAATGGTCCTCTTGCGAAGTTCAGAATTCTTACTCCGTCTTTCATTTGTGCAAACACATCTGCGTTAATTGAACCCTTTGTATCAGCGTTATAAGGAAGGTGAAGTGATAAATAATCAGCTTTAGCATAAACCTCGTCTAAGTGAGCTGTCACCTTAACCTGCGGCTTTAAATCAAGCGCTGCACTGACAGATAGATATGGGTCATATCCGATAACATTCATGCCTAAAGAAACAGCAATGTTTGCAAGCTTTCCTCCTATAGCACCAAGTCCGACAAGACCTAATGTTTTTCCTAAAATTTCAGGTCCTACGAATTGGCTCTTTCCTTTTTCAACAAGCTTTTCAACCTCGTCGCCTTTTCCCTTTAGTGTTTTTGCCCAATCAATAGCCTCAGGAACTTTTCTTGAAGCTAAAAGAAGTCCGCATACAGCAAGTTCTTTAACAGCGTTTGCATTAGCACCCGGTGTATTAAATACGCATATTCCGTTTTCAACGCATTTATCAACAGGAATATTGTTTGTTCCTGCTCCTGCTCTTGCGATTGCAAGAAGATTGTCGCCGAATTCCATTTCATGCATTGATGCAGAACGCACCATTATAGCATCAGGATTGTCAATTTCATCGGCAACATTATAATTTGCCTTATCGAAATTATCCACTCCGACAGCCGCTATCTTATTCAAAGTTTTAATATTATACATTGTAATAATCCTCCTTATATCAACTTAGAAATTCACAGCGTGAAAATTATTTATTCTCACGCCGTTTTATCTTAATATTATATGAATTTCAAGACTTATTTGTTTTCAGCTTCAAACGCTTTCATAAACTCAACAAGTTTTTCAACGCCTTCAATCGGCATTGCGTTATAAATTGAAGCTCTCATTCCGCCGACAGTTCTGTGTCCCTTTAGATTTTCAAAGCCTGCTGCCTTTGCCTCAGCAACAAATTTAGCATCTAAATCAGCATTGCCTGTTACAAAAGGAACATTCATAAGTGAACGGTCTTTTGGCTCAACTGTTCCCTTGAATAACTCACTTTGATCCAAGAAATCATAAAGAATTTTAGCTTTCTTCTCATTGTGAGCTTTCATAGCCTCTAAGCCGCCCATCTTTTTAATCCACTTAAATACCTTACCGCAGATATAAATTCCATAGCATGGAGGTGTGTTATAAAGAGAATCAGCGTCTGCCTGAGTTTTATATGTAAGCATTGTAGGAGTTCCCTCTAAAGGAGTATCTGTAATTAAATCTTCACGGATAATTACAATAACAACACCTGCCGGTCCGATGTTCTTTTGAACACCGCCGTAAATTATTCCGTATTTTGTTACATCAACAGGCTCTGACAAGAAACATGATGATACATCTGCAACAAGAGTTTTACCCTTTGTGTTAGGAAGCTCTTTAAACTTAGTTCCGTAAATAGTATTGTTTTCACAAATGTAAACATAATCTGCGTCGTCATCAATATCCAAATCACTGCAATCCGGAATATAAGAATATGTCTTATCCTCTGATGAAGCAACAGCCTTTACATTTCCGTACTTTTTAGCCTCCTGAAAAGCTTTCTTTGCCCATTGACCGGTAATAATATAATCTGCAACCTTGTTTTTCATAAGATTCATAGGAACAGCAGCAAACTGCTGTGAAGCTCCGCCCTGAAGGAACAGAACCTTATAGTTGTCAGGAATGTTCATCAAATCACGAAGGTCTTGCTCAGCCTCTTTAATAATAGTATCATAAGCCTTTGAACGATGTGACATTTCCATTACGGACATTCCTGTCCCCTTATAATCTAACATTTCATCTGCTGCTTCTTTTAATACTTCTTCAGGAAGTACAGCAGGACCGGCACTGAAATTATAAACTCTTGCCATTTTTAATACCCTCCATCTAAATTTATTAATTAAAATAACTACCTCTTTATTATATAACTTCATCATACTAAAGTCAACAAGTAAGTAAAATAAATTTTACCAATTTCAATAGCACTAAGTTATATTTATTTTTATAAGGCAATGTACATTTTTACTTAATTACATCTTTACCGCCCATGTACATTCTCAAAGCCTCCGGAATTCTTACCGAGCCATCTTCATTAAGATTGTTTTCAAGAAACGCAATAAGCATTCTAGGCGGTGCAACAACTGTATTGTTAAGCGTATGTGCAAAGTATTTCTTTCCGTCTTCACCTTTGATTCTTATTCCCAGGCGTCTTGCCTGAGCGTCACCTAAGTTAGAGCATGAACCGACTTCAAAATACTTTTTCTGTCTAGGGCTCCAAGCCTCAACATCAATACTTTTTACCTTTAAATCTGCCAAATCACCTGAACAGCACTCAAGTGTTCTTACAGGAATATCAAGTGTCCTGAAGAAATCAACTGTATTATTGTATAGCTTTTCAAACCAATTCATGCTGTCCTCAGGCTTGCAGACAACAATCATCTCCTGCTTTTCAAACTGATGAATACGATAAACTCCTCTTTCCTCAATTCCATGAGCGCCTACTTCCTTTCTGAAGCACGGTGAATAGCTTGTCAAGGTCTTTGGAAGTTCATCTTCTTTTAAAATAGTATCAATAAACTTTCCTATCATTGAGTGTTCGCTTGTTCCGATAAGATAAAGGTCTTCACCCTCGATTTTATACATCATGCCTTCCATTTCAGCAAAAGACATAACTCCGGTAACAACGCTGCTTCTTATCATATAAGGAGGAATGTAATAAGTAAATCCTCTGTCAATCATAAAATCTCTCGCATAAGAGAGTATTGCAGAGTGAAGTCTTGCAATATCGCCGCACAGATAATAAAATCCGTTTCCTGAGGTTTTTCTCGCACTGTCGATATCAATTCCGCTGAGCTTTTCCATAATGTCAACATGATACGGCACTTCAAATTCAGGAACTGCAGGTTCACCGAACTTTTCAACCTCTACATTTTCACTGTCATCTTTTCCAATAGGCACACTGTCGTCAATAATATTAGGAATGACGAGCATTCTTTCACGGATTTGTTTTGAAAGCTCATCTTCATTTCCTTCAAGAGAAGCCAGTTCATTATTGATTTCAGCAACCTGTGACTTAACCTTTTCTGCCTCTTCTTTCTCGCCCTTAGCCATCAGACCTCCGATTTGCTTGCTTATTTTATTTCTTTGACTTCTTAAATCGTCACAGCGTGTTTTTACTGTCCTGTATTTTTCGTCAAGCTCGACAACCTCATCAACAAGCTTTAACTTTTCATCCTGAAATTTCTTTTTTATATTCTCTTTTACAATTTCAGGGTTTTCTCTTAAAAATTTAATGTCTAGCATATTACATTCTCCTTGTTTTTATTTTATCTGTTAAGATTTGCTCCGCAATTTTTCACAAACTCATCAAGCTCATCTTTATTTTTTATTTTAATTTTAATTGTATAACTTCCGTCCGCCTTGGATAAAACCTCTGTTTTCTGACCGAATGCAGAGTGCAAAGCCACCTCAAGCTCGGTAACATAAGGGTTTGCATAGCGAATAGATGTCTGAGACTTTGTAAATTTTTTTTCACCTGCAGAAATTATTTTTTCAAGCTGCCTTACCGAAAGTTTATCATTAACCGTTTTTTTTGCCAACTCATGCCTCAGTTTTATATCTTCTATTCCCGCTAATGCCTTAGCATGTCCTGCTGATATATCACCATTTTTTACCATTTCTTTTGTTTCGTCATCAAGTTTTAAAAGCCTTAATGAGTTAGCTATAGCAGGTCGGGATTTGCCCATAGCTTCAGCTACCTGTTCCTGAGTCATATTATATTTACTCATAAGCTTTTCATAGCCCAAGGCTTCTTCAATAGGGTTTAAGTCCTCACGCTGGAGATTCTCAATAAGTGCAACCTGCATTGTTTCAAAATCGCTCATTTCCTTTATCAAAACAGGAACTTCACTCAAACCTACCATTCTGGCCGCTCTCCATCTGCGTTCTCCTGCAACTATCTGATAACCGCCTGTGGGAAGCGGTCTGACAAGTATAGGCTGCAAAACGCCGTGCTGTCGAATGGAATCAGCAAGACTTACTATTGCTTCATCGTCAAATTCCGTCCTCGGCTGAGATTTGTTCGGCTCGATTTCCGAAATTCTCAAAGTATTCGACGATGACGATGAAGAAACCTTTTCTTCGCCACTTTCAAAGAAAAGAGCGTCCATACCTTTTCCAAGCCTTTTTTTAGCCATTTATCAATCAACTCCTTTTTCCTTGAAAATATTTTTACGATTTGCCGGAATCTTTTTTTCTCTTCTTCTGACGCTTCAAAAACTCATCTGCAAGCTCTTCATAAGCTTTTGCACCCTTGCATTTGTTATTATAGTACAAAACCGGTTCACCGAAGCTGGGCGCTTCGGAAATCGCAATGTTTCTCGGAATAACCGTTTTATAAACCATTTTAGGAAAATGCTCTTTTACCTCTTCTACAACCTGTGCTGTCAGATTATATCTTTTCACATACATTGTAAAAAGTATGCCGTCAATTTCGATATTTGGATTAAAGCTGTTTTTTACTTTTTTTATAGCCTCTGTAAGCTCAACAAGCCCTTCAAGCGATAAAAATTCACATTGAATAGGAATAATAACACTGTCACAAGCTGCAAGTGCATTTATTGTAATCAAATCCAGAGTAGGAGGGCAATCAATGAAAATAAAATCAAAATCATCTTTAACAGTCAGTATCTGCATTTTAAGTCTTAACGACCGCCTGTCTAAATCTAACAGCTCTACAGCCGCACCCGAAAGTGTCTGTGTCGCAGGCACAACGGATACACCTCTGAAATTTGTAGCAACAATTGATTCTACCATCCGGCAATTGCCGATAACAGCTTCATAAACTGTGTTCCTTATGCGTCTTTTCTCTATTCCAAAGCTTGTGGTAGTATTCCCCTGAGGGTCAAAATCTATTACTAAAACCTTTTTTCCTTTCAATCCGAGAGCAGCAGCAAGGTTTACTGCTGTAGTAGACTTGCCCACACCGCCCTTTTGGTTGGAAATTGCTATTATCTTTCCCATTTCTATATCTACACTCCTTATTAAGAGCCTGACTCTTCATAAAACAAAAAAATAGTTAAGCCGATTCATCACGACTTAACTATCATTATATCAGTATTTGTTTTGTTTTGCAAGATAAAATCAAAAAATGTTCCCCGTGGAACATCTTGATGCTTTCTCAGCGGTATGTTCCACGTGAAACATTTTCAATCAGACATTAGGTGCATTGCTTTCACTCAGCGGTATAGTAATGGTATATGTAATTTCATTATCTGTTTGAGTTTTCTTAGAATTAGCCTTAACTCCTGATAAACGCATAACCTCGATAGCCTTATTAATAGTATTGACAAACAACTTAACATCTCTGAGAATAGGCGAACGTTTCTTATAGGACTCTTTCTTCCGCTTGCCTTCTAAAAGCTTAGATATGTATGCCTCGGTCATTTCCACATTAAGTTTATATTTATGTATCCGTTCCAAGACATCTATTCTGTCACTTTTTGATTCCAGTCTAAGCAAAGCACGGGCATGGCGTTCGCTAAGCCCCATATCCATAATCACCTGCTGCTCATCGCCCGGTATTCTAAGCAAGCGAAGCTTATTCGCAACTGTAGACTGAGCAATCCCAAGACGAATCGCCGCATCCTCCTGCGTCATTCCGTAAACCGAAATCAGTGACTGAATGGCACCGGCTTCCTCAAAGAAAGAAAGGTCTTCTCTTTGAATATTTTCAACCAACGCCATTAACGCCGAATTTCTCTCAGTCATATTCACAATAATACACGGAACTGTTTTCAACCCTGCAATCTTAGCAGCACGAAGCCGGCGTTCACCGGATACAAGCTCATACTCACCATCATTAATCCTTACAATTAAGGGCTGAAGAATGCCCTCCTGCGAAATGCTTTTTGCAAGCTTTGTAAGCTCGTCCGAGTAAAAGGATTTTCTAGGCTGACTGGGATTCGGTTTAATAAGAGAAACTCCTATCTCCAGTACCTTATTAATTTCTTTTTCTCTTTGTTTTGGTGCAAAGTTAACCATTTTGATGTCCTCCCGAAAATGTTTTTTATCTGCATATATCTTTCTGTTTTGCAAAAATATTTTAACATCAAATATTCATTATTTCCAGAGGTTTTGCTCGTTTATAAATGACAAAAGCCGTCTTTAATCTGCTATATTTAACAAATTAAAGAGGCTTTTTTGTAATTTGACCTTTATTTCTGGGATATTTACTCGCAGTTTGCGATATTTTTTTTATTGCAATTAATACTCGTTTGTCACCATTCGGCAGGGAATAGTCTATTATTTTGTCGATTTTTCCGCCCAATTCCTTTATAGCAGATTTCGAGGCTCCAATTTCATCATCACTATTTCCGCCTTTGAGTGCAATAAAATATCCGCCTTTTTTTACAAACGGAAGGCAATATTCACACAGCATAGGAAGCGATGCGACCGCTCTTGCTGTAGCCATGTCAAATTGTTCTCTATAGTTTTCTTTATGAGCAAGCTCCTCAGCTCTGCCGTGTATGCACTCAGCGTTCAAATCCAATTCGTCCGACAATGTTTTTAAAAAATTAATACGCTTGTTCAAACTGTCAAGAAGAGTAACTTTAATATCATCTCTGAAAATCTTTAAGGGACAAGACGGAAAACCTGCACCTGTACCGACATCTATAATTTTTGCATCTTTTTTTACATCGAAAAGATAAAAGGGAAGCACACTGTCTAAAAAATGCTTTTGAGATATATCCTCCGGAGATAAAATAGCTGTAAGATTAACCATTTTATTCCATTTGATAAGCATTTCAGCATATTTATATAGTTTATCATACTGTTTATCACTTACGGGTATTTCCATCGAGCTGAAAAGATCTTTAAATTTTGATTTTTCTATTATCATAATTATTTCCTGTTTCTTCACTTAACTTTCAAATCAGATTTTTAATCTTGATTTCTTCTGCGGTTTTGCTCAATCCAAACTAACAGTACAGATACATCGGCAGGGTTAACACCTGAAATTCGGCTTGCCTGACCAACACTGAGAGGCTTTATTTTATTTAGCTTTTCTATTGCTTCAAGACGAAGTCCCTTAATCTGAGAATAATCTAAATTACTAGGCAAAGCCTTTCTCTCCAGCTTTCTCATTTGTTCAACCTGTTCAAGCTGGATTTTTATATAACCTTCATATTTTATAGACAAATCCACTTGCTCACGGACTTCTTTAGAAAGTTCCGGCCGGTCTTTATCCAAAAATGCTGTACCGTCATATGTACACTGAGGGCGTCTTATTATCTGTGCCAATTTTGCACCTGTCTGCAATGGCTCTGTCCCGCAGTTTTCTAAATACTCATTCACATCTTTCGGAGAGATATTTACTTTCCAAAGACGCTTAACTTCCGTTTCAATCTGTGACACTTTTTCTAAAAGATGATGATATCTTTCTTCGCTTATCAATCCAACTTCATACCCAATAGGTGTAAGCCTTTGGTCTGCATTGTCCTGACGAAGAAGCAAGCGGTATTCACTTCGTGAAGTCAGCATCCTGTAAGGATCCATACATCCCTTTGTCACAAGGTCATCAATAAGTGTTCCTATATATGAGCTTGCACGGTCAAGAACCAATCCCTTTTCTCCCTTAATCTTTTTAACAGCATTTATTCCTGCAACGAGACCTTGTGCAGCGGCTTCTTCATAACCCGATGTGCCGTTAAACTGACCTGCACCGAAAAGCCCCGAAACAGATTTAAATTCAAGCGTCGGAAGAAGCTCTGTCGGATCACAGCAGTCGTATTCAATAGCATAAGCATTTCGCATAATTTCTACATTTTCCAGGCCCTCAATAGTCCTTAAAAATTCAATTTGAACATCTTCAGGCAGAGAGGTTGACATTCCCTGAAGATAATACTCATCAGTATTAAGCCCCATTGGCTCGATAAAAAGCTGGTGACGGGGTTTGTCGGAAAACCTCATAATTTTATCTTCTATTGACGGGCAATATCTAGGCCCGATACCCTCAATCTGACCGCCGTACATTGCCGAACGCTTTATATTCTTTAGAATTATTTCATGTGTCTTTGAATTTGTATACCCAATATAGCACGAAACCTTATTTTCTAATTTTTCGTTATTTTCAAAAGAAAAAGGAATAATTTCTTCATCACCGTCTTGCTTTTGAAGCTTGTCAAAATTAATTGAACGGCGGTGAACTCTCGCAGGTGTGCCCGTTTTAAATCTTCTGAGAGTAACACCTAAATCATTTAAGCTGTCAGATAACAGATTTGCAGGAGCAACAGCATCGGGACCGCTTTCATAAGCACTGTCACCGACAAACACCTTACCTTTTAAATATGTTCCCGAACAAATTATTACAGCTTTTGCCGAAAATATGCTTCCTATTCTTGTCTGAACACCGCAAACTTTACCGTTTTCAGATAAAATTTTAACAACTTCTCCTTGTTTTAAATCAAGATTGTCCTGAGCTTCTATAGCTTTCTTCATATATTCGTGATAGCGTGTTCTGTCTGCCTGTACTCTAAGACTGTGAACAGCAGGGCCCCGTCCTCTGTTAAGTATTCGGCTTTGTAAAAATGTTGCATCTGCCGCTTTTCCCATTTCTCCGCCGAGTGCGTCAATTTCACGGACTAAATGACCCTTTGCCGTTCCGCCTATTGACGGATTACAAGGCATATTTGCCAATGCATCGAGTGTCAGCGTAAAAAGTGCGGTTTTAGCACCTAGCCTTGCTGAAGCAAGTGCAGCCTCACAGCCTGCATGTCCCGCACCGACAACTATAATATCATAATTATCTAAAATCATAAATTACCTCTGTAAAATGATTGAATTTTTATTTTCCTACACAGAAATTGTGGAATACCTGCTCAACAACAGCTTCTGTCGCTTTTTCTCCTGTAAGTTCTAACAAAAAGTCACAGGCTTTTGAAATTGTTACAGTCACTGCGTCGAGTGTTTCTCCGAAATTTAACGCCTCCAAAGCCAATTCAAGATTTTGCTTTGCCTTTTCAACGCAGTTTTTCTGCCTTTCATTGGCAAAAACTGTTGTGTCTGAATTGATGCAATCCAGTTTAAACAGCGACATCACCGCATTTTCAAGTTCAGCCTTGCCGCTTTGTTCTTTTGCTGAAATCAAAACTACAGGTTTTTGAAAACTCTTAAAATCTTCAGCTGACAGTTTTGACTTTAAATCAGTTTTATTTAAAACAATTATTGCCTGCTTGTCCTTTATATCTTCTAAAAGCTTTTTATCCTCATTATTAAGCTGGGAGCTTGCGTCAAAAACAGCAATGACAAGTCTTGCACTTTCAATCTTCTTTTTAGCTAAATCAACACCAATACTTTCAACTATGTCATCTGTTTTTCTGATTCCCGCTGTATCAGATAACCTTAAAACTATTTCACCCAGCCTTGCCGATTCCTCAATAACATCTCTTGTTGTTCCTGCAATTTCTGTTACAATAGAGCGGTCAAAGCCGAGCAGCATATTCATTAAAGATGACTTTCCGACATTAGCCCTTCCGACAATTGCTGTATCAATACCTTCACGAAAAATAACTCCGTTATCATAATCTGAAAGAATCTGTTCTAATTGTGAAATAGATGTTTCTAAAGATTCTATCAAAACTTCATCTTCAACCTCAGGAAGATCCTCTTCAGGATAATCAACCCAAGCCGCAAGTTCAGCTAAGATTTTTACAAGTTTATCAGTTATGTTTTTAATTTTTTTGAATAGAATTCCCTCATGTGCAAGATTTGCACTGTTTAATGCCTGTTTCCCCTCAGCAGAAATCACATCCATTACAGCTTCTGCCTGAGTAAGTGAAAGCTTTCCGTTTAAAAATGCACGCTTTGTGAATTCGCCCGGTCCTGCCGGCTCAGCACCGGCAGCAATACAAGCTCTTAATACTTCCTTAGTTACAAAAAGTCCTCCATGACAAGAAATTTCAGCAGTGTTTTCACCGGTATAGCTTTTCGGTGCAAGAAAAACAGTCAGAACTGCATCGTCAATGATTTTTCCGTCTAAAACTACTTTTCCGTATGCACATGTATGTCCCTTCATTTGAGAAACAAGCATTTTTGAGAAAGGAACAAATATTTTTTCTGCAATACTCAAAGCGTCACTTCCGCTTATTCGTATAACTGAAATTCCACCGACAGCATTAGGTGTCGATATTGCACAAACCGTACTCATTATATCATGCTCCTTTATAAAAAAACAGCAGCGAGAAAACTCCCGTTGCTGCTGACATTTGCATTGGGATGAAGTATAAAACAGCATCCAATATATATTTCACTAATGACTGCGCTGTGCCTTTCAAATATCAAATAAATTCTTATTATTAAACACAGTCAGCGTAATTTTATCAAGATTATAAATCAATTTTTGTATAAAGTCCGCTTGAACCCATTTCATCTTCAGGCTTCGGCTTTTTATATTCCTTTTCAAAAGAACTTACTATATCATATCCTTTTTTGCTTCTGCCTGAATGTCTGTTATTGTTTCTTCTTCGGTTATTATCAAATCTTTTCTTTTCTGTAGAGCTGATAATAACTTTTCTGTATGGTTCTTCACCCTTTGAGCGTGAAGTTACACCCTCAATATCGGTGATTACCGAGTGAATAATTCTTCTTTCATAAGGATTCATTGGTTCCAGTGCGGTAGTTCTTCCGTTTTTCTTAACATTGTTTGCAATTTTTTGCGCAAGACGCTCAAGCTGAGCTTTTCTTTTCTCTCTGAAATTATTGCAGTCTGTTGAAATTCTGAAATATTCTCTGTCTATTCTGTTGCACACAAGAGAAGCAAGATATTGAAGTGAATCTAATACTTCACCTTTTTTGCCGATGATTTCTTCAACATTGTCACCTGAAATATCTAAAACAGCACCGTTTTCAATTTCTTTGACTTCAATATCAACTTCATATCCCATTTTAGATAATACATTTTTTATATAAGTCGATGCAAGCTGAGGTTTTGTTTCTTCAAATGTTGCCTCCACCTTTGCATCACCTTTAACTTTTCCGAAAAGAGATTTCTTTGGTTCTTCTACTACTGTAAATTGAATTTGATCCTGTAAAACACCAAACTCTGCCTGAGCCAGAGCTTTTGCTTCTTCAACAGTTTTTGCTGTAAATACCTTTGTCATGATTTAACTTTCCTTTCTTTATATTAAAACAAATTTAATCTTCGCTGTATTCGTCGCCGTATTTTTCAGCCATTCTCTTTCTGGCTTCCTGAAGTCTTTTAAGCTCAGCTTGCTTTCTTTCAGACTTTGTTAACTTTCTGTCTTCATCAAATTCTTCATCATCAACCGGTTTTTCAGAGCTTGAAACTCCTGCCTGTTGCTGCTGCATTTCTAATGCTTTCTGATAAAAACCTTTTTTCTTTGCGTCCTTTTCAGCCATTGCTTCAACCTTTTCAGGTGTATAAATTTTATTTAATACAACTGTCTGAATTAATGAATAGAAGGATGACAATGTCCAGTACAAACCTAATCCGACAGGGAATCTAAAAGCAATATAGAATGAGAATAAAGGCATTATATAAAGCATTAAATTCATTCCCATTCCCGTGCTGGCTGCAGCAGGATTATTCTTTTTCTGATAACGCTGAGAAATAAATGTCAAAATTAATTGGAACAAGAATGAGCTGATAGGAATCAGTACATAAAGTGATGACCAGCTTGGCATTTCACTAAGCGGAATTCCGAAGAAAGTATAATCAACTCTTTCAAGATCTTCATTAATGCCTTTGTCAACAACATCAAACATCTGACCGTATCCGTTATCAGAAAGCTTAAACATTAATAATTGAGGTCTTGAATAAAGTGCACTTGAAAGCTTTTTATCATCTAAAAGAAATTCCGTAAATTCTTTATTTTCGGAATAATATTCAGAAAATACCTTTTCAACCCTTTCAAGTCCGTCATCATAGTCATCTGATAATCTCTTGATAGTAATGTTATTTACTTTATTATCATCTTTTAAAACCTTTTCACTGAAGATTTTTTTCTTTTCATCTTCTGTCAGCTGACTATAGGTTTTTCCTTCAGCTTCTTTATTCATCTTATTTGCGATAATAATGGTGTCAGTCACAAGATTTTCAGCATCTGTCATTGTTTGACCTGAAGAAGTCGAAAGACTGAATGATTTTCCGTCAATATCGGAAATATATTGAAGGGGAGCATAAACTACACCTACAATGGAAAACAAAATTACCATCGTAATTATCATAGGAAGACAGCTTCCCATAGGGTTGACGCCCTCTTCAGAATAAAGCTTCATCATTTCTTCCTGATATTTTTCTTTATTTTTACCGTACTTTTGCTGTAATTTTTTTAACCTCGGCTGAAATTTAGCCATCTTCGCAGTATTTTTCTGCTGCTTAATCTGAAATGGTACGGTTATAAGCTTAATAATAAGTGTAAATACAATTAATGCTAATCCATAGTTTTTAAAAACTATGTAGCACAGCTTCATCAGATATCCCAGCAATGGTGTAATTATAGGAATATTCCACATAATATTATTCTCCTTTATTTTTGTTTTCCGTCTTTTAATGAATAAATACAAAAGCTTTCAGGAACATTGTCAACGCCGCCGTTGCTCCAAGGATTGCACCTTAACAGACGCCAAACGGCTAAAATCAATCCCTTAATTAATCCATGCTTTTTCACTGCGCGCTTTGCATATTCAGAACAGGTCGGATAATATTTGCAGCAAGCAGGTTTAAGCGGAGATATACACTTTTGATAAATCAATATAAGTAAATCAGAAATTTTTTTCATCGATTTATTCACTCATTAATCATTCAATGATTATCATTTTTCTTAATTTTGAATTGCCTGTTTATTTCTTTTATAACTCTTTTTTTTATAAATTTTTCAATATCTGTTGATTTTACAGATATAATATCCGGTCTTGCTACAAAAACGACATCATAACCTACAGGAAATAGGGTTTCTGTATTTCTGTAAGCCTCTCTTATAATTCTCCTGGCTCTGTTTCGTTTTACTGCATTTCCAATTTTTTTTGAGGTTGTTATTCCTATCCTGTTATAGGGACTTCTGTTTTGAAAAAAATATACGGAAACAATCTTATTTGCTGTAAATTTTCCTTTTCTGTAAGCCCTCATAAAATCCTTATTTGATTTTATAATTGTAGTAAAAAGCATATAAACCTCAAATTAAAATAAAATATAAAAACAAAAGACCACTATAATACTAGGCTAATTCAAATTAGTAGTATCAGTGGTCAGCGAATTAGTAGCTAATTTTTTTTCTACCTTTTTGTCTTCTGCGAGATAAAATCTTGCGTCCGTTTCTTGTAGACATTCTTTTTCTGAAACCATGTTCTTTCTGAGCATGTCTTTTCTTTGGCTGAAAAGTTCTTTTCATCCTTTTTTCCTCCCTTCCATGAGTTATTAATATATATAACAACTCTGTTGAAATATTTAATTTTAAATCATCTTAGATTTAAAGCCTTTCGATTTAATATTATAGTATAATTATAAGTGATTTGTCAAGTTATTTAAGATATTTTTACAAATAATTATTATAATCAGTTTGCAAACACAAGATATAGTATAAAATTAAAATTGGTAATACTATTTTTTATAAATATTAAAGAATTTATTTTCAAAAAATCACAGCTTCTCTGCTTTTTTTATAAAAAAATTAAAATAATAATATATACTATATATAATATATATTGATTTTAAAAAAATTCTGAAGAATTTGCTTGTTTTTTTATTAAAAATATGCTATAATTAGCTTAATAATTTTTAATGGATTTTTATGCCCTTAAAACTACAAAAAATATCGGAGGTTTTAAATAGTGGATTCTTTTTCAGAAGTTTTTGAAGATGTGAAAAAGCATTGCCTTGCTGATCCGAATGTCAGTCAAATCGGTTTTGACAAATGGATTAAGCCGCTTGAAGCAGATAAACTTGAAAATAAAACTGCATATATTTTTGCTCAAAGTGAATTTGCAAAACAAACAGTCATGGACTTTTATTATGATTTAATAAAAAAATCATTTTCGGAAGTTTTAGGTATAGATGTTGAAGTAAGTATCTCAAATAAAAATGAAATCATGGATGACAGTCAGCAATTTAATTATGTCATTGAAAATGAAAAACATTTAGAACGTTCACTTAACGACGGTTTATATGACCTCACCTTCGACAATTTTATTAAAGGTAAATCTAATGAACTCGCATATGCATTTTGTACTGCTGTTGCCGGTATGAATGCAGATTCAGGCAATATAGGAAATAAAGTTATATTCAATCCTTTGTTTATATACGGCGATTCAGGACTTGGAAAAACTCATCTTCTAAAAGCTATTGAACATGAAGTAAAAATAAGAAATCCTGAAAAGAACATTATGTATGTAACCTGTGAAACATTTGCCAATGAACTTATCACAGCAATTACTAATCGTGATACCGAATCTTTTCATCAAAAATACAGAAACGTAGATTTTCTTTTAATGGATGATATTCAGTTTCTATCTAAAAAAGAACAAACACAGGAAGAATTTTTCCATACATTCAATGAACTTTATAATCATGGAAAACAAATTGTACTCACCTCAGATATTTCTCCTACGAAAATATCAAAATTAGAGGACAGAATTAAAAGCAGATTTGTCAGAGGTGTACAAGCTGACATCCAGCCTCCTGATTTTGAAACAAGAATGGCCATTATAAAAAGAAAAGCCGAACTTTTAAATATTGAAATTCCTGACCCTGTTTCAAGACTTATTGCCGAGAAAATAAAAACTAATATAAGACAGCTTGAAGGTGCGGTTAATAAAATTACAGCACTCACTATGTTTTCAAATGAAAAACCTTCAATAGCAATGGCGCAAAAGGTAATAAGAGAAAATTTAATAGAGAATCAGCCTGCTGATATTACTGTTGACAGAATTTTATCAGATGTTTCAGCAGCATTTAATGTAACTCCTGATGATATTCGCTCACCAAGCAGAAACGCACCTATCTCTCTTGCAAGAAAAATATCTATATATGTAATAAGAGAAGTAAAAGGACTAAGTTATACTGAAATAGGTGATGAACTCAAGCGTGACCATTCAACTATGACAATTAACTATAAAGATGTAAAAAAAATGCTTGACTCAAATGCTGATTTGAAAGAAACAGTTAATGATATAATAAAAAATTTAAAGGAAATATAAATTGTTACTTTTACAAAATTATCATTTCAACCGATTTCAACAAATATTTCAACAAATATGATTTTATGATTTCTGCGAATTTTTGTGGTTTAAAACATAAAAAAATGAAGAATTCAATTTTTTTAACAAAAATATAAATCAACTTTTAAAATAAAAATTTCAAAAGTTTTTGAATTCTAAGATTTTCAAAATTATTTATATAACTTTTTAGTTTTCAACTGTTGATTTAAGTTTAAACATGTTAAAAAAAATCAATGCCTGTTAAATATATTATATATCCTTTGAAAATTTGTTTATCAATAAATCCAGTCGTAGACGGCGTTTGACATAGTTTTTATAGTTTTAAACAACCTCTACTACTACTACTATTTCATTATTTATATTATTTATTTATTTTAAAAGAAATTTTTAAAAATAAATTTTTTTACGCTCAATATTTGTTGTTTTTAAAAATATAAATTTGAAAGTTTTGCAGAAAGGTAAATGTGATTATTATGAAACTAATATGTAATAAACAAAGTTTATATGAAGCTGTTATAAATGTATCGAAAGCAGTTTCGGATAAATCCACTATTCCTGCACTTGAAGGAATAAAGATGAAGCTTCAGAATAATATTCTTGAATTAACAGGTTATGATTTAGAAATAGGTATTAAAACAGAGATATCGGTTAAATCTGAAGATATAGGTGAATTTATAGTAAATTCAAGACTTTTATCTGATATTATAAAAAGAATGCCTACTGAAGATATTTTACTTGAAATCAGTTCTAATATGCAGGTTAAAATTTCAGGAGGTTCGACTGAATATACAGTAAGTGCAATGTCTGCTGAAGAATATCCTGAACTTCCCGAAGCTGACAGTGAAGATAAATTTGCCGTATCTCAGGGTATTTTAAAAGATATGATAAGACAAACAATATTTGCTGTTTCTTTGACTGATACAAAGCCGATTTTAAAAGGTGAACTTTTTGAAATTCAAAACGGAATATTCAATATGGTGTCTCTTGACGGATACAGACTTGCTGTAAGAACAGAAAATATAAATACAGCAAATGATTATAAATTTGTTGTTCCTTCAAATGCTTTAAGAGAAGTTATAAAGCTTTTAAAAGAAGATGATGAAGAAAATTGTATAATTTACATTTCTAAAAAGCATATCATTTTCGATATATCAGGATATTTGGTTTATTCAAGATTAATTGAAGGAGAATTTCATAACTATAAAGGTTCCATTCCGAATACTTGTGTTACAGAAGTTATAGTCAATACAAAAGATATGATTGATTGTCTGGAAAGAGCTTCACTTCTGATTAATGAAAGAGTAAAAAGCCCGGTTAGATGTATTTTCGATAACGGACAATTAAATCTTTCATGTTCAACTGCTATAGGAAAAATCAATGATGAAATAAATATTGATATTACAGGCCCTATGATTGAAATCGGCTTTAACTGCAAATTTTTACTTGATCCTTTAAAAACAATCACTGATGATAGGGTAAAATTTCAGATGAACGGTGGAAATCTTCCTATGAAGATTGTTCCACTGAATTCAAATAATTATACATTTTTAGTTTTACCTGTTAGATTAAAAAATGAATAAAAGTGAGATTAAAAATGAAAAAAGAAAAAGTCGAAATTAAAACCGAATTTATAAAATTGGATTCACTTCTAAAGTTTTCGGGTATTGCCGAAACAGGAGGAATAGCAAAAGAAATAATTTTAGACGGTGCTGTTAAATTCAACGGTGAGGTTTGTACTATGAGAGGTAAAAAAGTTCGTAGAGGCGACATAGTTACTGTTGAAGAATTAGGTATGGAGATAGAAATAATATAAATTTATGTTTATATCAAATATAAAAATTGACGGATTTAAAAATCTGTCTTCTATTGATATTAAAGCAGATAAAAGAATTAATGTTATCTGCGGTGATAATGCTCAGGGAAAAACAAATCTAATAGAAGCAATTTGGCTTTGCAGCGGTTTAAAAAGCTTCAGAAATTCTAAAGATAAAGATTTAATTAATTTAAACGAACAAAGCTTTCATATTGAATTGTCTTTTGAAAATAATTTCAGAAATCAAAAAATTGAGTATAATCTTTCAAAATTAAATTTAAAGGATAAGCAAATAAAATTAAACGGAGTTCCATTAAAAAATCATTCAGATTTATTCGGAAATCTCAATTGTGTTATTTTTACTCCTGAAGATTTGTCATTATCAAAAGGTTCTCCTGAAAACAGAAGAAAATTTTTAGATATTTGTGCTTCGCAAATTAAAAATTCATATAGAAAAGTTTTAAATAAGTATGATGAAATATTAATTCAGCGTAATTTTCTTTTGAAAAATATAAATTTAGGCAAGTCAAGTATTGAAGAATTAGATGTATGGGATGAACAGTTATCAAGACTTGGATCTTATATTTCGGTTTTAAGATATACCTATACAAAAAAACTTAATATTTTTGCAGGTAGATTATATGATGAAATTTCTCAGGGAAAAGAAAAACTTGAAGTATTGTATGAATCTTCTGTTTTTAAAAACTTGGAAAACAGAACCGATTATAACGGTGAAATGGCCGATGAATATTTAGAAAAGCTTAAAAAATCAAGACAGGAAGATTTAAAGATAGGTTTTACTTCTATAGGTGTTCAAAGAGATGATTTGATTTCTAACATTAACGGGCTTAATTGCCGTGAATTCGGTTCTCAGGGACAGTGCAGGTCTGTTGCATTGATTTTTAAAATAGCACAGGCTTATATTCTTTTTGAAGAAACCAAAGAATCGCCTTGTATATTGCTCGATGATGTTTTATCTGAGCTTGATAATAAAAGACAGGATTTTGTTTTGTCCAGAATATCGGATATGCAGATATTTATAACCTGTTGTGAAGATATTAACTTAAATAAAAATATAGGAAAAACATTTTATATAAATGACGGTAAAGTTATCAACAAATAAAAATATGAATGTTAAAAATTTGAGGAAATAATTTATGTTTTTGCATTTGGGAAATGATGTTGTAATAAATACAAAAAATCTTATAGGGATTTTTGATATAGATAAATCATCAATATCTAAATTTACTAAAGAGTATTTGAATAACGCAGAAAAAATGAGAAGAATCGTTAATGTGTCATTTGAACTTCCGAAAAGTTTTATTGTTTGTTTGGATAAAAATTTTAATGAAACTGTTTATATTTCTCAGATTTCACCGTCAACATTAAAGAAAAGATTTTTAAAAAAAGAAATTTAGATAAAACAGAAATAGTGTGTAAAATTTAAGGAGGATAACTTTGGACAATCAGGAAATTAAAAACGAAGAGATAACAAAGGTTGATGAAATATCAAACGAAAATCTTTCTCAGGTTGAAAAAAGCAATAACTATGATGAAAATCAAATTCAAGTTTTAGAAGGGCTTGAAGCAGTAAGAAAAAGACCCGGTATGTATATCGGTTCAACCGGTTCAAGAGGTTTGCATCACTTAGTTTATGAAATAGTCGATAACTCTATCGATGAAGCTTTAGCAGGTTATTGCAATGAAATAAAAGTAGAAATTTTGCCTGGTGAAATTATCAAAGTATCTGATGACGGACGAGGAATACCAACAGGTATTCACCCAAAAGAAGGTATTTCTGCCGCAACTGTTGTATATACAATTTTACATGCCGGCGGAAAATTCGGCGGCGGCGGATATAAAGTTGCAGGAGGACTTCACGGAGTAGGCGCTTCGGTTGTAAATGCTCTTTCCGAATGGCTTGAATTGACCGTATATGACGGTGAAAATGTACATTTCCAAAGGTTTGACAGGGGACATTATTCTGAACAGCTTAAGATTATAGGAAAAACCGACAGGACAGGAACATCGGTTATGTTTAAAGCTGACCCTGAGATTTATTCCGAGACAGTTAATGATTATGAAATTCTGCTGAAAAGGCTTCGTGAGCAGGCATTTTTAAATGCGGGAATAAAAATCGTATTTTCTGATGTCAGGGATGATAATGATATTAAATCCGAAACTTTGCATTATGAAGGCGGTATAAGAGAATTTGTTACTCACATACACAAAGTCAGAGGGCTTGAAGCTATTATTCCTGAGGTTATTTATATAAACGGTTCAGCCGGTGACAGCTATGCTGAGGTTGCACTTCAATATAATGACAGCTATAACGATTTTGTAATGAGCTTTGCTAACAATATTCACACTATTGACGGCGGAACTCACGAAACAGGATTTAAAAACGCACTTACCAAAGTTTTAAATGAATACGGAAAAAAATTTAATCTTTTAAAAGACGGTGAAAAACTTTTAGGCGATGATGTTCGTGAGGGTATAACAGCTATAGTTTCTGTTAAGCTGACCAATTGTGAATTTGAAGGACAGACAAAAGGAAGACTCGGAAATCCGGAAGTAAGACCTTTGGTTGATAAGATAGTAACTGAAAAGCTTATGAATTATCTTGAAGAAAATCCTTCAGTTGCAAAGGCTATTTTTGAAAAATCAATGGCTGCTCAACGAGCAAGAGAAGCAGCTAAAAAAGCAAGAGATTTGACAAGAAGAAAATCTGCACTTGAATCAGCACAGCTTCCTGGAAAACTTGCAGACTGTTCGGAAAAAGGTGCAGACGGAACTGAAATATACATCGTCGAGGGAGATTCAGCGGGTGGCTCTGCTAAAGAGGGCAGAGACAGAAGATTTCAGGCTATTTTACCTTTATGGGGAAAAATGCTTAATGTAGAAAAAGCGAGAATTGATAAAGTTTACGGCAATGAAAAGCTTATGCCTGTAGTAACGGCTTTAGGAACAAGCATCGGTGAAGATTTCGATATAACAAGACTTCGTTACGGAAAAATTATTATTATGGCCGATGCCGATGTGGACGGAAGCCATATCAGAACGCTTCTTTTGACTTTCTTCTTTAGATTTATGAAAGAATTGATTATTCAAGGTCATATTTATATAGCACAGCCTCCTTTATTTAAAGTTTACAGAGGAAAACAAGTCAGATATGCTTTTTCAGATGAAGAAAGAGATGAATATATTAAAGAGCTTTCAGGTGACGGAAATTTGAAAGTTGAAGTTCAAAGATATAAAGGTCTCGGTGAAATGGACCCTGAACAGCTATGGGAAACAACAATGGATCCTGAAAGAAGAACAATGATTAAAATATCGCTTGAAGATGCTCAAAAGGCTGATGAAATATTTACAATTCTTATGGGTGATAAGGTTGCACCCAGAAAAGAATTTATAGAGAAAAACGCTAAGTATGCAGAAAATCTGGATATATAACAGGTTTAAATATTAATTGGAGAGGAATTAATATTTATTTCTTAATTTACGAAAGGAATATGTATTTGAAATGAGTGAAGAAGTTAAAGAAGAATTTTCATCTGTTGATTCACAGCTGGAGATGTTTAAGTCACAGGCAGTTGAAGAAATAAATGAAAAGCTTGAAGAGGTTAATCCAAGGGTTTCAGTATCTTACGATATTAAAAATACTGAAGAAGAGGAAGCATTTATTGCTTTTCAGAAAAAGTATATTTTAAAGTCAAGTATTTTAAAAACTATTGCATTTGGAATTTTAGCATTGTTATTTATTTATCAGATTGTAAAGAGGCCTGATAATTTTGCATCATGGCTGTGTTTTACGGTTTGTCTGGCAGTTGTTTTTATCGTATGGTATAATCCGATAAAAATAAGAAAAACGCTTTTAAAATCTTTAAAGCCGCTTGAAAATGACAGATATACTTTTAAGCTTTATGAAAATAAATTTTCTATAGAAACGATAATCCCTCAGGAAGAAATCGATGAAGCTATTAAGGAGGGTGAAGAAATATCAAAAATTCCTCCGAGAATAGTCGATTTCAGTGATATGGGACTTGCTGTTTTAGAAAAGAAAAATATGTTTGTAATATTTTTAGGTAAAGAGTCGATTTATGTTCTTCCGAAAAGATGTATGACAAAAAATGAGATAAAAGAAATTTCATTTATTTTTGATCAAAAGCTCGGCGATGATTTTGAAGCAGAAATAATTCAAACAGCTGAGTAAAAAAAGAGTTTAATAATGATATTATGAAAAGAGAGTGATATTGTGCCAGAGAATGAAATTCAGGATAAATCTTTGAATGATAATAATGACGGCGGAAATTTTGACAATAAGTTAATTGTCAGGGATATAGAATCAGAAATGAAAAATTCTTTTATTCAATATTCCATGGCAGTTATTGTTTCTCGTGCTTTGCCTGATGTTCGTGACGGTTTAAAGCCGGTTCACAGAAGAATTTTATATACAATGCATGAGAATAATCTTACACCTGACAAAGCATATCGTAAATGTGCTGATACAGTCGGTACAGTTTTGGGAAGATATCATCCTCACGGAGATGCTTCTGTTTATGATGCACTTGTCAGACTGGCACAAAGCTTCTCACTTCGTTATCCTTTGGTTGACGGGCACGGAAACTTCGGTTCTATAGACGGTGACCCTCCTGCTGCTTATCGTTATACTGAAGCAAAAATGGCTAAAATGGCTGTTCACATGCTGACGGATATCAACAAAGAAACTGTTCCGTTCATGCCGAACTATGACGACAGACTTAAAGAGCCTGTGGTTCTTCCAAGCCGTTTTCCTCAGCTTTTGGTGAACGGTTCAACAGGTATTGCAGTCGGTATGGCTACGAACATTCCTCCTCATAATCTGAATGAAGTAGTTGATGCACTTAGTATTCTGGTAGAAAACCCCGATTGTACGCTTGATGATTTAATGAGCTGCATAAAAGGTCCTGATTTTCCTACAGGCGGAATTATAATGGGCAGAGCAGGTATTCGTGCTGCTTATGCAACAGGAAGAGGAAAGATTACACTTCGTGCAAAGACTTCGATAGAAGAAATAAAGGGAAGAAACTGTATTCTTGTGCATGAAATTCCTTATATGGTCAATAAGTCAAGATTATTAGAAAGCATAGCTAACCTTGTTAAAGATAAGAGAATTGACGGTATACACGACCTTAGAGATGAATCTGACAGAAACGGAATGAGAATTGTTATTGAGCTTAAAAAAGACGCAATTCCTCAGGTTGTTTTAAATAAACTGTTTTCATATACACAGCTTCAGGACACTGTCGGTGCTATTATGCTTGCACTTGTTGACGGCGTTCCGAAAGTTTTAACTTTAAAAGAAATGCTTGAGCATTATCTTGACTTTCAGGTTGAAGTTATTGAGAAAAGAACACGCTATGATTTAAGAAAAGCAAAGGACAGAGCTCACATTCTTCAGGGTTACTGCCTTGCTATTGATAATATTGATGAGGTTATCAGTATTCTTCGTTCTTCAAAAACTATTCAGGAAGGTAAACAAAGACTGTTAGAACGCTTTAAAGACGAAGATATGTCAATTCTTTTAGGTCACACTGAACTTGAACACACAAAAGGCTTAACCGAGGTTCAGGCTGATGAAATTGTTAAGATGCGTTTAGGACAGTTGACTGGCTTAGAAAGACAAAAAATTGTCGATGAGTTTAACGCTCTTAAAGAAAAGATTGCAGATTTAGAAGATATTCTTGCAAATCATGACAGAGTACTTCATATTATTCTTGATGAAGTTAATGAAATAAAAAATAAATTCGGTGACGAAAGAAGAACACAAATTGAAAATGTCAGCGGTGAGGTTGATATAGAAGACCTTATTCCTGTTGAAGATAATGTGGTTACACTGACAAACAACGGTTATATAAAGAGAATGCCGGTTTCTGTATATAAAGCACAGCACAGAGGCGGACGAGGCGTTTCGGGAATGAAACAAAGAGAAGATGATTTTGTTTCGGAAATGTTTATTTGTTCTACTCACGACCATGTTTTGTTTATTACAAACAAGGGCATTATGTACAAACTTAAATGCTATGAAATTCCGGAGGGCTCTAAAGTTTCGAGAGGAATAAACATAGTAAATCTTTTAGCTTTATCTGAAGATGAACATGTGGCTCAGATGATAAAAACAGAGAATTTTGATGAGGGTAAATTTATCATCATGGTCACAAGGAACGGTAAAATCAAGAGAACAGAGCTGTCAAATTATAAAAATGTCAGAAAGAACGGTCTTATCGCTATCGGTATAGATGACGGCGATGAAATAATGGGTGTTAGAATGACGGATGGTTCAAGTGAAGTTATGGTAGCAACGCATGAAGGAAAATGCATAAGAATCAATGAAGGACAGATGCGTCCTATGTCAAGAACAGCTCATGGTGTTCGCGCGATTAAGCTTCGTGACGGTGATTATGTTGTTTCTATGGCAAGAATCAGAGAGGGAGCAGCAGTACTTACTGTTTCTGATAAAGGCTTCGGAAGGCGTTCTAGCATAGACTCTTACAGAATTCAGAATCGCGGCGGTTATGGAATGCTTAACTATAAGGTTTCAGACAAAAAGGGATATGTCTGCGGAATTAAGGTTGTCGATGAAGACGATGATATTATAATGATTTCAAGTGACGGAGTTGTTATAAGAATTCGTGCATGTGATGTCAGAGTCATGGGCAGATACGCAACCGGTGTCAGACTTATGAAAGTGAAGGAAGAATCTCGGGTTGTTAGTTTCACCCGTGCGGAACATGATGATTCTGCCGAGATTGCTGAGGTTGAACAGCCAAGCGAGGAAGAATTAAAAGCTGAAGAAGAAATGTCAAAGAAAGAAGAAGAAAAAGAAGCTTTAATTCAAGAGCCTGAACAGGATACAGAGGAATAAAAAACAAAAATGACTGTATATTTTAATTGCAGTCATTTTTTATGTACTGTTTTATTTTTCATTGTAAGATTACATAAAAAAGATAATTATTATTTGTAAAAAAAGTAGACTTTTAAATTGTCATCATCAAAATTATGGACATTTTTATGGATACATGATACAATACTTGTAAGTAAGTATATATTTTTTCTTGTAATAACTTTATAAAACTTGCTTATTTATAATTTATTAATGGGAGGAAAAACTATGAGTATCAAAAAATATGTTGCTGAGTTTATCGGAACAGCAGTATTAGTTCTTTTTGGCTGCGGTACAGCTGCATTCGGCGGAGGTTTAGTTGCAACAGCTATAGCATTCGGTCTTTCTGTTATTGTAATGGCTTATACTATCGGCAAGATTTCCGGCTGTCATATTAATCCGGCAGTTTCTGCCGCAATGTTTTTAGACGGAAAGATGAGTTTGACTGACTTTATCGGATATATTATAGCTCAGTTTTTAGGTGCAATTACCGGAGCATTGGCTATAGTTGTTATTTGGTCTACAACAGACATCGGATTCAAGTGGGGAAGAACAGCAGTAGGAGCTAATGGTGTTAATACAGGAGTTAATATGCTTGGTATGTTGATTGTTGAAGTAATTTTAACTTTTATATTTATTCTCGTTGTTTTAGCTGTAACAGAGAATAAAAAGACAGCACCACATGCAGGAATTTTTATCGGTATTGCATTAACTTTCGTACATATCTTAGGAATTAACCTTACAGGAACTTCTGTAAATCCGGCAAGAAGCTTTGGTCCGGCATTGTTCGGAGGAAAGGATGCATTAGCTTCACTTTGGGTATTTATTGTTGCTCCTGTTATCGGTACAGTAATTGCGGTTATTGTTAATAAGACTCTTATAAGAAAAGACAATACAGCTGAATAAAACACAATATAAATTCAGCCGGAGAAGTTAAACTCTCCGGCTTTTTGTATTTCTTATTCAACTAATGAAGTTATATCTTCAATTGACAGGCTTGGCTGGAAAGCACGATTAATTGCCATTGCAATAAGCCTTGATACCCTCATTATTAATTTGTCTATTGTACGGGGTGTAACCATCATATTTGTCATTTTCTTATCAGGGGCGGGAGTATTGAAGACATATTCTGAAATTGTCTGCATATCGGAAACCGTAGGAACACCTATTGCAATTACTTGTGTTTCAAGGTTTTTTTCCGATAATTCTTTTCTTGCATTTTCTACTCCGCTGCCCGGTGAGATTCCTGTATTACAAAGCTGGATAGTTGTTCCCAGATGAGAAATTTCAGAACAGGCAAGTGCATCAATTACAATTACAACAGAAGGATTAATCATTTTGCATACAGCTTTGACTGTTTCGCTTGATTCAATTCCGGTTGTTCCTAAAACTCCTGTTTTTATAACAGAAACTGTAGACAAGTCTGAAGTATCAACGTCGTCAGCGAGCTGTTTTATATGACGGGTGGCAAAAGTCTGTTCCGCGACATGAGGACCTAAGCTGTCAGGCGTGATATTTTTGTTTCCTAATCCAACTACTAAAATGTTGTCTTTTTTTTCACAGAGCTTGTTGATCTCTTCGGCCAGAATATCTACACGCTCATTAAAGTTATCAGGGTGGTTTTCTAAGGAAAGCTCGCTTTGTATGGTTATATATTTACCTATAGGCTTACCGAGACTTTCGGCAGCAGAATCGGTTTCCACAGAAATTTCTGTAATATTCAAATCAGCTTTCTGATATTCATTTTTTGTAATTCCCTCAATCGGTGATGTTTTTGTAAGTTGTTGCGCCGCTTCGAGTGCAAGGTCAGTACGAATTCCCATAGATATTTTCTCCTCTTATTAACCATTATATAAAAATTTTAGAAAAATGCTTGCTTTTTCATTTTGAATGTGTTATTATAACACTTGAGACTTGTTTTATAAAATAATTGCATTTTCCTCTCAGTCATGCAATTAGCTTATGCAAATAAGTGCAAAATATTATAAAAACTGATATTTTGGTTTTTATAAATTTTTTTGAGGAGGTGTAAAAATGCCAAATATCAAATCAGCTAAGAAAAGAGTTAAGGTTATTGAAACTAAAACTGCAAGAAATAAGGCTATAAAATCAGAGCTTAAAACAGTTTTGAAAAAGGCACAGGCTGCAGTTGCTAATGGTGACGCTAATGCTAATGAAGCTGTAACATATGCAATCAAGAAGGTTGACCAGGCTGCTGCTAAGGGCATTATGCACAAGAACAAGGCAGCAAGAAAGAAATCTCAGCTTGCTAAGCTTGTTAAGTAGTTTATGATTTAAAAAATAACAGAGAGCGGACTCGTAATAGGTCCTGCTCTTTTTATTTTACGATTTTTTATTGAATAAATTATAATTTCTTTCATTTTGTTTTTTATGGTTTGTTAGTTGTGACATAATGGGCGGAAACTTAAAAAGTATAAAACATGTCAATCAAAAAAGCCAGAGGGAATTCTGCTCCTCTGGCTTTTTATATTTTTAATGCATAAATATAATCTTTTTGGAATCAATGATAATTATATAATTAAATCTTGCAATGTACAAAATTTTAATCATAATATCTGACAACAGCAACAACTTTACCTAAGATTTTTACTTCGTCAACTATTATCGGGTCCATTGTGTCATTTTCAGGCTGAAGTCTGAAATGTCCGTTTTCTTTATAAAATCTTTTTACGGTTGCATCTTCATTATCAACCAGTGCAACAACGATTTCTCCGTTTTCGGCAACAGGAACCTGTTCAACAATGACAGTGTCACCATCCAGAATAGCTGCATTTATCATACTTTCTCCACGAACCTTTAGGGCAAACAGTGGATTTGAATAGTGTCTGTCAGGCTGAAAGCTGATATAATCGGTTATGTCTTCAATTGCAGTAATAGGATTTCCGGCTGTGACTGTACCAACCAGCGGAATGCTTATACCTTTTTTTCCTGTTAATTTTATTGCACGGTTTTGATTTGTTCCTTTTTCAAGAAGTCCCGATTCTCTAAGGGTCTCAATACAACGAAATCCCGTTGATGAAGATTTAAAACCAAACTCAGCACATATTTCTCTTACAGTGGGTGCATATCCGTCTTCAATACGTTCTTTGATATATTTATATACTTGCTTATCTCTGTCACTAAGATTTTTCATAAAAATTCTCCTTATTTACTTTTCTCTTTTAACTTTTGTGCCAGCTTTTTTGCAACCTTATAAACATCTCCGCATCCGAGTGTGATAACTAAATCACCCTCTTTAGCATTTTCACAAAGATAGTCTATAACCTGATCGAAGTTTTTGTTTTTTTGTTCTGATGTCTGTGCGTCCTGAACTTCTTCATCTGAATCAAACCAAATACATCCCGGGATTTTTTCACCTAAGTCCTTTGAGTATATTCCAATTGTATTTTTTTCACGGCTTCCCATTATATCTGTTAAAACTGTTATGTCAGCTATTTCAAGTGCTTTTACGAAGTCTTCTATCAGCATTGAAGTTCTTGAATATGTGAATGGCTGAAATACTGCCCAAACTCTGTTGAAATCAAGTGACTTAGCAGCGTTAAGTGTGACTGAAATTTCAGCGGGATGATGAGCGTAATCGTCAACAATTGTTATTCCGTTTACTTCATCAATTTTTTCAAATCGTCTGATTGCACCTCTGAAAGTTTGAAGTCCCATTGCAATCCCGTCATATGAAACACCTGAATATCTGGCTGAAGCTATTGCGGCAAGTGCATTAAGAACATTGTGAACACCGGGAACATGAATTGCAAGGGTGCATTCTTTTTCGCCTTTATAATAAACTTCAAAAGTAGTTTTAAGTCCTTTAGTTTCGATAATTACAGCAGAATAATCATTCTTTTTATCGAAGCCAAAGGTTATTATTTCTTTTTTTATTCCCTTTATTGAATCAAGAGTATTTTGATCATCACCATTTACAATTAATGCTTTTGTTGCCTTTGAAGCAAACTCACGGAATGATTTTTTTATATTGTCAAGTGTTCCGAAATAGTCTAAGTGGTCAGCATCTACATTGAGTATTACTGCAACATCAGGAGAAAGCTTTAAAAATGTATCGACAAATTCACACGCTTCGCAAACCATAATGTCACTTTTCCCTGACCTTCCGCTTCCTCCTATTGCCGGAAGCTTACCACCTATTACGCAAGAAAGATCAATGCCTTCTTCAATAAATATTTGTGTCAGCATGGAACTTGTTGTTGTTTTACCATGAGTACCTGAAATGCAGATTGCATTGCTGTACCACTCTGTTACAATACCCAAAAGTTCGCTTCTTTCCAATACAGGAACACCGCTTTGAAGAGATGCAATAAGTTCAGGATTGTCTGACATAATGGCAGCCGTGTGCACGATTAAATCAGCACCTTCAATGTTTTCGGCTTTTTGTCCCATAAATACCGGTATACCAAGATTTCTTACTGCGTCCAGAGTTTCGGTTTCATTGTTATCTGAACCGGTTAGGTAGTACCCTTTTGTATGAAGTATCTGAGCAAGCGGATACATGCCGCTTCCGCCGATACCTATAAAATGAATATGTTTTTTATCATTTAAAATATTTATATCTGTTTTTTTATTATCAATTTGCATAAGAAAGTATCCTTTCATGATGAACATATATTCTTTTATATATTATATAACATTTTCTTATAAAAATAAAGTCTTTTTGAATAAAAATAATGCTTTGGTCAAAAATATTTTTAAATAAAGTTGTGCAAATATAATTCTTTGCTAAAAAAGAAGAAAAAACGACAAAATATATTTGATTTGCACAGGAAAGGTCAGTGACATATGAAAATTACAGACATTAAGGTAAGAAAACTATTAGATTCAGGAAAGCTGAGAGGAGTAATAAGCATTACTCTCGATGATGCTTTTGCAGTACACGACATTAAAGTAATTCAAGGAGAAAACAGGCTTTTCGTTGCTATGCCGAGCAGGCGTGACGAAAAGGGCACATTCAGAGATGTTGTTCACCCGATAAACAGTGAATTAAGAAATGAGCTTGAGACCCAGATACTTTCTGCTTATCAAAGAGAACTTGAAAATCAAAGTTTACAACAAACAGAAGATTAAACAAAAAAACAACCCAGGTATGCAGCCTGAGTTGTAAGATTAGTTAAGTTCAGTTTAAAAAACTTTTTGCTTTATTGACAATGCCTTTATCATTATCATACGTGAGAACTGAACATGCACGGTCAATTTCTATCCAGCGAATATCTGAGATTTCCTCCTCCTGAGGTGTAAAATTTGTATTTTTGGCTTTTGCTATAAAATACACTACTATTTTCTGAGTATCTTTTTTTGGAGAATAGGAAACGGTTTCTCTGAATGTAGGGTCAATAATTGTGTCAATGCTTGTTTCTTCTAAAATTTCACGATGCGCAGTTTCAACTTCAGTTTCACCGGCTTCAACATGACCCTTAGGAAATGACCAATGACCGCTGTTTATATGTTTTATAAGCAGGATTTCGGTGTTCCCATGATATTTTCGATAAACGACTGCCCCGCAGGATTTTTCATTTATCATGTGTATTACCCTTTCTAAAGTAATTTTGATGTATATTAAATATATTATATCATAAAAAATTTCATTTGTCTTTAATTTTAAGAATTTTTTTTAAAAAGAGTAATATAAACTATAAAAGCTGTAAAATTTGTTTTATAAATTTAAGTATATAACCATATAAGTGATTTGAATTACAATTTTAAGAAGCAATTTTTTATAACTGAAATTATAAATGCTTTGCACTCTGTCTATAACCTGTGACAGAGTGCATTTTCTTAAATCAATTCAGATTTTAGGTTTTAAGGTTCGTTTCGCTGAACTTTTAATAAAAGGTGTCGTTTTTTGTACAATTGTTGAAAACTTTAAAACTTGTTGTTTAAAACACTGCGTAAAATAGGGAGTTTCTAACACTTTCAACAGGTTTTTCAACAATATACAATCATTAAGGGTCGGTTTGTATAAATTTTGTTCATAAAAAGTTAAAAACAATAACGAAAATTTTAATGGATTTTGCACATAAAATTTTTGGATTATTGTATAAAAAACCTATTGACAAATATATGTGATATTACATATAACCTTTAACAAAAGTATAAAATTAATCTTTGTTTTTAGGAATGGAAAAACCGAATTTTGTATAGTCGCCCAAAACGCTGTCGACATTAATTGTTCCACCATGAAGAGAAATAATTGAGTGAACAATATTCAGCCCAAGGCCTGCACCAACGGAATCATTTTCTTTTGAAGCTCTTGTCTTATAAAAACGATTAAACACTTTTTTTCTTTCAGCTTCGCTGAGTCCTTCACCGCTGTTTTTTACAGAAACATAGTTATAATCTGCATCTTCACTGAATTCGAACTTAATATACCCGTTTTTATCGGTAAACTTTATTGCGTTTTCAATTAAATTATAAAAAACCTGATAAATCATGTCTTTATCTGCATGAATTATTGCTGGGCCAATATCAAGACCCAAGATTTCAAGATTTTTCTCTTTGATGTTTTTTTCAAAGGTATTCAATATATTCACAATGATATCTATAATCTTTACATCAATCATTTCGGGTTTTATTGCTCCGGATTCAAGCTGTTCAAGATTAAGCATAAGTCTTGTCAGTCTTGAAAGACGCTTTGCTTCCTGTGAAATTAGTTTTAAATACTGAGGTTCTTGCTCTGCTGTTATTGTTCCGTCAATAATCCCGTCAACAAATCCGCTGATAGATGCAAGAGGCGTTCTGAGTTCATGCGAAATGTTTGAAACAAATTTGTTTTTCATTTCGTCATTTTTTTGTATTGCTTCTGAAAGCTTGCTTAATGCCAGCTCAAGCTGATAAATTTCATCAATATCAGAATATGAAGAAAAGTCGCTGAATTCGCCTTTTGCCATGTTTTCGGACATTTCTGTCACTCTTAAAATAGGTTTTAATACACGGCGCTTCGCTGAAAAAAATATTATAACCGTGTTTATTGCAGCAACTATTATCATTGCAATTATTATAATTAAAACATTTATATACGGATTTAAATTTAATTTAACAGAAAAAATATGCAACACTCCTAAAACAATAAATATGTTTAGAAGTATTGCTGCAAAAAGGTGTATAAAATTTTTTAAAAAACTACTTTTTTTGTTCATTAGTCCTCATCAACTTCAAATTTATATCCTACACCCCAAACTGTTTTTAACTCCCACTTGTCGGATACACCTTCAAGTTTTTCACGAAGTCTTTTAACATGAACATCAATAGTCCTCGAATCACCGTAATATTCAAATCCCCAAACTTCATCAAGAAGCTGATCACGGGTGTATACTCTGTTTGGATTTGACGCCAGATGGAAAAGAAGCTCAAGCTCTTTCGGAGGCGTGTCAAGAATTTCACCGTTAACTTTAAGCTCATATCGTGTCATATTAACCGAGAGCTTATCGTATTTTACCTCTTTTACTTCAGTTTTAGTGGTTGTCTGTCCGACTCTTCTGTATACAGCTTTAATTCTTGCGATTACTTCTTTGGTGTCGAAAGGCTTTACAACATAATCATCAGCACCTAATTCTAAACCTAAAACTTTGTCGAATGTTTCGCCCTTTGCGGTTATCATAATAATCGGTACATTTGATTTTTTCCTGATTTCACGGCAAACCTGCCATCCGTCAAGTCCCGGCAACATTATGTCCAAAAGAATTATATCAGGTTTCAATGCATTGAATTTAACAACAGCTTCTTCGCCGTCATGTGAAATAATTGCGTTATAACCTTCCTTCTCAAGATAAAGTCTGAGAAGCTCACAAATATTTTTATCGTCATCTACGACTAATACTTTTCCTAATGACATAACTATTCCTCCTATTTCTGAATATTATTAATGAACAGAGTACAATTCATAGATAAAATCACAAAATATCCGAATGTAATCCATAATAAATTATAATTAGTACATTTATTATAACAAATTCACAACTGACAAAAGTATATATTTTTTGTATTATATATTTATATTCTGTAAACTTTATAATATTGTCAGACTTTATTGATTTTTTATTCATACCTATTGATTAATTTTTTTGAATAAACTCGATATTTTTAGATTTATGAAAAAAACAGTTCAACAATATAAACTTTATGTAAAGTTTCACTACATTTATATAAATTTAATAAAAATTTTTGGTCATTATTACAAAAATTAAAAAAGTTCCGGATTTTCTCTTGATTATTTAAAAATAAATGGTAAAATGTATTTAGCACTCAAAAAGAGAGAGTGCTAAAATTGTGTTGAATAAAATCGAAATATATTATTAGGAGGATTTGCTATGAACATTAAACCATTACAAGACAGAGTTGTTATTAAGATGCTTGAAGCGGAAGAAACAACAAAGGGAGGAATTATTTTATCAGCTGCCTCAAAAGAAAAACCTCAGATTGCTGAAGTAATTGCAGTTGGCCCGGGAAAAGATGATGTAAAGATGGAAGTTAAAATCGGTGATAAGGTTTTAACAAGCAAATATTCAGGTACGGAAGTTAAAATTGACGAAGAAGAATATACAATTTTAAAAATGGAAGATATTCTTGGTATCGTTGAGCAGTAACATATATTGCATTCACAGGGAAAAACATATTTTATTCTTAATTTAAGGAGAGATTATCATGGCTAAACAAATTATATACGGCGAAAATGCCAGAAAAGCACTTCAGGCAGGTATTGACCAGCTTGCTGATACTGTAAAGATTACACTTGGACCTAAAGGCAGAAATGTTGTTCTTGATAAAAAATTCGGTGCACCGTTAATCACAAATGACGGTGTAACAATTGCTAAGGAAATTGAACTTGACGACGCTTTTGAAAACATGGGAGCACAGCTTGTTAAAGAAGTTGCTACAAAAACAAATGACGCAGCCGGTGACGGAACAACAACCGCAACACTTCTTGCACAGGCTTTAGTATGCGAGGGAATGAAGAATATTGCAGCCGGTGCAAATCCAATGATAGTAAAGAAAGGTATGTCTAAGGCTGTTGACGCTGCTGTTGAAGAAATTGCAAAAAATTCAAAGCAGGTAAACGGTTCTGATGATATTGAAAGAGTAGCAACTGTTTCATCAGCTGACGAGAATGTAGGAAAGCTGATATCTGAGGCTATGGAAAAAGTGACTTCAGACGGTGTTATTACAATAGAAGAAAGCAAAACTGCCGAAACCTACAGCGAAGTTGTAGAAGGAATGCAGTTTGACAGAGGATACATCACACCATATATGGTAACAGATACAGAAAAAATGGAAGCTGTTATGGATGATGCTTATGTTTTGATTACAGACAAGAAGATTACTAACATTCAGGAAATTCTTCCGCTTCTTGAGCAAATTGTAAAAGCAGGTAAAAAGCTTGTTATTATAGCAGAGGATATTGAGGGTGAAGCACTTTCAACACTTATTTTAAATAAGTTGAGAGGAACATTCCAATGCGTTGGTGTTAAAGCACCGGGCTTTGGCGACAGAAGAAAAGAAATGCTTCAGGATATCGCTGTTTTAACAGGCGGACAGGTGATTTCGGAAGAAATCGGTCTTGAACTTGCTAACACAACAATCGACCAGCTTGGTCGTGCAAAACAGATAGTTGTTCAAAAGGAAAATACAATTATTGTAGACGGTGCAGGCGACGCATCTGCTATAAAAGACAGAATCGGTCAGATTAAATCACAAATCGAAAACACAACTTCTGATTTTGACAGAGAAAAGCTTGAAGAAAGACTTGCTAAGCTTTCAGGCGGAGTTGCAGTAATCAAAGTCGGTGCTGCTACTGAAATAGAAATGAAAGAAAAGAAACTAAGAATCGAAGACGCTCTTGCTGCTACTAAGGCCGCTGTTGAAGAGGGTATCGTTGCAGGAGGCGGAACAGCGCTTATCAATGCTATGCCTGCTGTATCAAAGCTTATAGATACACTTGAGGGTGACGAAAAGACAGGTGCACAAATCGTTCTCAAGGCTTTAGAAGCTCCTGTTCGTCAGATTGCTACAAATGCCGGACTTGAGGGTTCTGTAATAATCGACAAGATTATTTCATCAGATAAGATAGGATATGGTTTCAACGCTTATAATGAAGAATATACGGATATGATTTCTGCCGGAATAGTTGACCCAACTAAGGTTACTCGTTCAGCACTTCAAAACGCTTCTTCAGTTGCATCAATGGTTCTTACTACAGAGAGTCTTGTTTCAGATATAAAGGAAGAAACACCTGCTATGCCTGCAATGCCTGACGGCGGAATGGGCGGAATGTATTAATAAAAACATTCATAATATATAATTAACGGCTGACAGTAAAATGTCAGCCGTTTTTCTATTATATAAGTTATAGTTGCAGATAAACAAGTTATTTCCCGTCCCAAAGATAAGTATTAAGCTCAACCTTGCCCTCGTCCGAAACCTCTATACCATCAGCACGAAGCAGGTTAATTTGCTTATTTTCACCGCCGAATGCAAATGCTTTAGATACTTCACCGAAACGGTTGACAACACGGTAGCATGGAATATTTTGAGGGTCGGGATTTACATGAAGTGCATAGCCTACAATCTGTGAAAGATGTCTGTTTCCCGCAAGTGCGGCTATCTGACC
This sequence comes from uncultured Ruminococcus sp., assembly GCA_900545345.1. Classification (GTDB taxonomy): domain Bacteria; phylum Bacillota; class Clostridia; order Oscillospirales; family Ruminococcaceae; genus UMGS1601. The sequence goes on along the minus strand of UQYQ01000001.1, from coordinate 153,878 downwards.
GTAGGTTGCAACCTTGCCTTTCGGTATTTTTTTTACTACCTCATAAATTTTTTCAAAAGTATTCATTTTTATATCTATATTCCAGACAGGGAATATCTCTCCTTTTTGATGTTCTGTGTTTTGTGAAGTCACGGAAAACAAAACTTAGTCAGGTTCTAATCTTCTCCGAGTTTGAGTGCCTGTGAAATTTTTATCTTTGAAATTATTCTTCCCAAAACTGTGAAACATATAACAAGCATTACGCCTATTATAACATAGACTTTCATATAATCGCTTCTCAGCGGAACAACGCTGAACGGCGGAACAGCATCATAAGAATTGAACAGCGACTGGAACAGCGGAACAAACAAATTGCTTGCTATTCCGCCTATGATTACCGAAGCTACAATAGCCATTCCGGATACTAAAAATTGTTCATAGAACAGCAATCCGATTATTTCTTTAAAGGTCATTCCCATCGCTCTTAAAATTCCAAACTGCAGAGTTCTTGCTTTGATAGATAAAATCCAGTAAATTAAAAAACCTATAAAGCACATAATCATTATTATAATAAATCCTAGAGTTAATGCTCCGTTCATTCCCTGAAGCATAGGATCGTTTTTTTCGGAAATAACCTCTTGTGAAGCTACATTTAGCTTTGTAGGTTCCATGTAAGATTCTTCAATCGAATTATAAAAATCTGAAACTGATGCACTGTCATCTAAATCTATCCAGACCTCATAAGGTTCTATAGCCGTCTTTATCTGAACATAATCAAAATTCATAATTGCAAAGTCTTTGGTTCTGCCGTCGTCGTTTTTATCGTGAGGGTTAATAGACGGCCAATAGTCAGCAAATGCTAAAACCGTTGCGTCAAATTCTGAGTTGCTTCCCCATGAAACTTTTACTTTATCACCTTTTTCATATCCGTAACTGTTTTTGAAAGATGATGAAAGAATTACGCCGTAATTGCATTCACTCAGTGCATTTAAGTACGAATTTATATGAACCGGTAAAAGTTCATCTTTAAACCAGCAAATCTTTGAAAATTCACTAGGATTTACTGTCATCAGGCTGACATCAGGAATGGTATCAGTGGTGTATGAATTATCGTTATATCCTTCCCAACCGCCCTTTTTGTCTTTATCAGAGTTTGGCGTTTCAAGGGTAACTTTTCTTGGGCTGTTTATATTTACGGAATCATTTTTATAAACTCTTGTTGCGGATTTTACTCCGTCAAGGTTTTCAAACCGTTCAAATGAAGGCTCAATATATGTCAGTGCAGATGCATCGGTATCGCTGTCCTCAGAGCTTTCATCAGAAACATTTGATGAACTAATTGAAGACGCCTGTTCCTGAGTGACTGAAGAATCATTTGAACTGTTATACCATTCTTCGGCAATAACTGCGTCGCATCCTATCGAGTAATGTATTTTTTCCTCAGCGTTTCTGTTTAGTGCTCTTGCTGTATTTGCAAAAAACAGTCCCAGTGATATGGTTAAAATCAAAAACACCATTATAAAACTTTCACGACCTGTTGAAGAACGTCCTATATTGTTCAGAGAAACATATTGTGCCGGCGTCCAAAATCTTTTTCCTATCTTATATACTAGTCGTATAATCAAAGGATAAATTCTAATAACAAACAGTCCGCATCCGAGAATGAATGCAGTAGACGCAACAAAGAGCATAGGGTTTACTGTTGCTGTGGTATCGTTAACACCCTGACTTATAAGTTTTTGCTGGGTACTGTTATAAAAATAAAGCCAGACTATAGAACCTGCTATAAGAATTATATCAAATCCGAGTTTTTTCCAAAGCGGTATTTTTCTCTTCAAAGCTTTTGAGGTTTTGTGTTCTACAATTGTTGTGTTTGTTGCCGGATAGGTAGGTATAAGAGTTGTCAGGAAAAATACACAGACGGCAAGCAAAGCATATAAAAATGCTTCTGCCGACAATTTAATAGGAAGTGCCGTTCTGTTTACAAATTCTAAAAATCCGTTTGACGCACCGAGAATATTGCAAAGAAGCAATCCTAAAAAAGGACCTACAATAGCTGTTATTATACCGAGTATAATTGATTCTAAAGCATAAATGAACATTATCTGCAATCGTGAAGCTCCTCTGCTTTTAAAGACTGCAATTTCATTTTTTTCAGCTTCAACATTCATTTTCGAAACCATGAATAAATAAAAAAGAATCATAAGCATTACGGGAATTTGAATAAGCCATAAAATCAGTTTGAGCTGAGATGACCTGTCAGCATAATCCCTTAATATATCCAGTGCAGGAACGCTGAGGGTTACTCCTGATGATAAATAAACCTTATCCTGCTCAGCCAGTTTATCTATAACGCCCGATAGCGAAGTCATATCTATGCTGTGGTAATCGATTGAGTGATGTTCAGACATTTTGACGATTGACACTGCATTTGTCTTTATCATTTCAGAAAGCATAGTATCATAATCGACAAACATAGTACTTACATAAGTTTCATCAAGTCCCTCAGACCAGAATGAGTCATTTTGGTCTTTTACATCAAACATTCCCACTATTTTGACTTTGGTGGTTACATTTTCATTGAACGCACTGGCTATTAAATATGTTTGGTCTAAGTCAAATCCTGTATTTTGAAGTGCATCTTCTGTCATTACACATTCAAAAATCCCATCATTTCTGCTTTTATCAGGAAGCCGTCCGTTTTTTATTTGAATATGTTCATAAATATCGGTCATTCCCGTAAGATAAAATCTGGCAGGTTTTCCTGAAGATGTTTTATCGATATTTTTCGCATAAAGATATGTATCTGTTATAGTTTTTTTCTCACTCGATGCTGAAAATCCTAAATCGTCAAAATTATCTTTAAATGATTCTGCCATTTCTTCAACGATTTCAGTTTGTTTATCTGAATTTATATCTAAAGGCAGATTATAATTAACTGAATACAATCCTGGATTTTCGTCGTTTTGAATTTGGTATGCTTCCATATCCTTAACAAGCATTCGCTGCAATGAAGCGTTCATGTAAAGCGGAATAGTACTCATCATTGCAGACGCCATTATAAATCCTAAAGCAAGACAAATCACCATCCATTTGGTGTTTCGCATCTTTCTTATCAATAGGGTAAACATAATTTTTTCCTTTCCTATTAAAATTTAAGATATACTATCTGATAACGACCTCGTCGCCCTCTTTAAGACCGGATTTAATTTCTGAAGCCGTTGAGGTTTGAAGTCCTATTTCTATTTCTCTTGCTTCCTTTTCACCGTTTTCGTTTAAAATATAAACAATATTTTGTCCGTTAATGGTTTTTATAAGTCTTGTAGGAATGTTTACAGCGTTTTTCGCTTCGCCTAAAACCAAAATTGCGTCTGCAATGTTGCCGATTGCACCTGACGGCAGTTTGCTATCGGTGAATTTTATATATACATAACCGGCTTCATATTTCTTTTTACTGTTTTGAGGAACTTCTGACGGAATCATAGATACTTTTCCCTGATAAAATTTATTATTATATTTTATCTTTATTTTCTGCTTCATTTTATATCTGCCTATATTGCTTTCACTGGGTTTAATCGTTAAAAACAAACTGTCAGTGTCAATAACAGAAGCAACGGTTTCACCTGCAGATATTTCGTCACCTGCTGACAGCGGTGTCACTGATGACACCAAACCGGAGTTTTCAGCATAAAGAAAAGAATTTGACTGCTGTTCCTTTAATGCATTCAATTCATTTTCCAAAATATCAATTTCTACCTGTGCATTATCTATTTCTGCCTGAAAGGCTTTATTCTTTTTTAGTATTTTCTTTTGAAGCTTTGCTTTTTTTATGCGAAGCTCCTTATCTTTAATCTGATATTCTAAATTTCCTGTATCAAGCTCGCAGATTAAGTCGCCGGATGAAACTCTGTCACCGGCTGAAATATAAATTTTTCTGATTTTTCCGCCTTGGCTTTCATATGATAGTTCCGCTGTGTTTTGTGATTCGATTTTTCCTGAATGAACAATCTGTTTTACAAGGTCGCTTTTTCGTGCTTTAACCGTAGTGTATTTTACTTCACTTGCTTTTACATTCGGAGCTTCTAAAACTTCTTCTTCATCAGGGAAGAAATAACAGCCGCTGAAAACGGATATGGTAATTATACAAGCCAAACACACTGACAGGTATTTTTTTATCATTATATCACCATCCTGCATGAAAATAATTCATGCCAAATTCTTTTATAAAGAAAATTAAAGGGGTGCCGAATATAAGACACCCCGTGGTTAATTAATTATTATTTATAGAGTGGTCCGTAGTTTTGACATGCTCTGTAATCGGCACTCTCTAAATCCTTTGTTCCGAATGCACTCCAGCAATGCGGACGATAAATATTCTCATCGGGAACATTGTGCATTGCAACAGGAATTCTCAGCATTGATGCAAGTGTGATAAGATCAGCACCGATATGTCCGTATGAAAGTGAACCGTGGTTTGCTCCCCAGTTAGCCATTACACTGTATACATCTTTGAATGCACCTTCACCTGTAAGTCTTGGTGCGAACCAGGTTGTAGGCCATGTTGGGTCTGTTCTCTTGTCAATTGTATTGTGAATCTCATCAGGAAGCACACAAGTATATCCCTCTGCAATCTGAAGTACAGGACCTAATCCGTCAATGATATTTACCCTCATCATTGTAACAGGCATTTCAGCTAGAGTTTTCCAGTGAGAAGAGAATCCGCCGCCTCTGAAGTATCCGAGATTTGCAGGACGCCAATCGGTTGCTTTAAGACAAGCATCAATGTTCTCATCTGTCATCTCCCACCATTTTTTCATCATACCCTCGGCAGCACCTGTTCCGTCAAGTGCAGCAGCACCTGAATTGATAAGGTGGATAAAACCGTTTGCAGCTTTGCCCTCAGGCTTCATTCCGCAAACTCTTTCAACTGCTTCAGGACTCCAGTATGTTCTTACATCTGCGAAAATACTGGCTGTGTGTGAGATAAGATGACCAAACAGCATTGAAACACCGTTAAGTCCGTCATTTTCGGTTGCAAGCAATACAGGCTTTCTTTTTCCGTTCCAGTCAAATGTGGAATTCAGCATTGCCTCACAGAAATCTGCGTTAGGTTTATAGTCAGTCCACTGTCTTTGTCCTTGGAATCCGCCTAAAAGTGCGTTTCTTCCGCAAGATTCTTCAATCCAGCCAAGCTCAGCAAGCTTTGGATTTCCAAGCATTATATCTCGGATTATAAGAGTCATCTTAACTGTGAACTCCCAATCCTTTTCGCTTCTTTCATCACCCTGAACAATAGGAGGGTCATTTACATTATCATCCCCCTGAGGACAATGCTCCTTTGTCCATGCAAGAGCCTTTTGGAACTCTTCTTCGTCATAAATTCCAAGCTCCATACGTCTTAGAATTTCAACCTCGTCTACCCACTCAGCACGAAGTCCCAGATATTTTGCAAAGAAGTCAACATTGCAGTATGAACCTGCAATACCCATTGCAACAGCACCGATGTTGCAATATGCTTTGTTTTTCATTTCACCGACTGCTACGGCACATCTTGCAAAACGCAAGATTTTTTCTTCAACGTCAGCAGGAACTTCTTTATCGCCTATATCCTTAACATCATGACCGTAAATAGCGAAGCATGGCTGGCCGTTTTGAGCATATGCTGCCATTGCTGCTGCTAAATATACAGCTCCCGGACGCTCTGTTCCGTTAAATCCCCAGAGAGCCTTTATTGTTGTAGGGTTGTTGTCGGTTGTTTCTGTTCCATAGCACCAGCATGGCGAAACAGAAAGTGTCGCAACGACATTTTCCTTTGAAAACTTTTCTTCACAAAGTGCAGCTTCATATCCTCCGCCGATTGTTGTGTCGGCAATAACACACTGAACAGGTGTTCCGTCTGAATATGTCACCTTTGAAGAAATCAGATTCGCTGCAATCTTTGCCATATCCATTGTCTGGTCTTCAAGACCTTCACGAATACCTTTTCTTCTTCCGTCGATGATAGGTCTTATTCCTATTTTATAATACATTTTCTTTCCCTCCGTCTATTTTATTTTAATTATTTTCTTAAATTCATCATATGCCTTTTCAAAAGCTTTCACTTCAGCATTATCAGGCTCAAAGGTTTTTACATTGTCAGATTTTGCAATAATCTCTCTTGCGGTTTTTATATCTGAAATGCTTCCGTCTGACATAAGCTGAACAGCAATATTTCCAAACACCGTTGCCTCAACAGGACCTGCCGAAACAGGAGTATTACAGGAATTAGCTGTCATCTGACATAAGAGCCCATCCTTTGTTCCTCCGCCGACAATGTTTATAATTTTATATTCTTTGCCGGTCAGCTCTTTAATCTGGTCATAAGCATAACGGTATTTCAGACTTAAACTCTCATAAATGCATCTGACAATCTCACCAACCGTCTGAGGAACATACTGTCCGGTTTCTTCACAAAACTTTTGAATTCTTTTCGGAAGATTTCCCGGCGGTGTAAGCGTCGGATAATCAGGATCGACAAAGCATTTAAAAGGCTCACTTTCAAGAGCCAATTTCTCTAAGTCAGCAAAAGAATAATCCTTACCCTCTCTCTGCCATTGTCTTCTGCTTTCCTGAATAAGCCAAAGCCCGATTATATTTTTAAGAATATTGGTTGTGCCGCCATATCCGCCTTCATTGGTTAAATTCAGCTCATAAGCTTTATTATTAACAATCGGCTCGTCTGTTTCAGTTCCGAAGAGAGACCAGGTTCCGCATGAAACAAAGATAAAGTCTTTTTCATCAGTCGGAACAGATACAACTGCATCTTGCGTATCATGTCCGCAGACTGCAATTACGGGAACTTTAGGGAGACCCAGCTCTTCACACAAATCATCACTAAGCTCGCCTATCTTAGTTCCGCTCGGAACGATTTCACCGAACAATTTCCGAGGAAGCCCCAGAGCGTCAATTACATCTCTGTTCCAGTCCTTTTTTTCAAGGTCGACAAGCTGAGTGGTTGAAGCAATGGAGTATTCCGTTTTTTTCTCACCTGTCAGGAAATAGTTGAACAAATCAGGCGTCATAAGCATAGTTTCTGCACGCTCTAATAATGAAGGTCTGTTTTCTTTAAGAGATAACAGCTGGAAAGCCGTATTAATTTCCATAATCTGAGTTCCGGTTTTCTTATAAAGCTCATCAAGCGGTATGAGAGATGAAGCCTTATCAACCATTCCCGCTGTTCTTTTATCACGATAGTTTACTCCGCTTTCCAAAAGAACACCTTCGCTGTCAAGAAGCCCGAAATCAACACCCCATGTATTTATTCCTATGCTGTCAAAACCGCCGGCAAGCTTTGCTTTAATAAGTCCCTGCTTTATCTCGTGAAACAATCTCAGAGTATCCCAGTAAAGTGTACCATTCAAAGATACAGGGTCATTTGAAAATCTGTGAAGTTCAGATAACTCAATTTTTTCACCGTCAAACACACCAAGCATTGCACGCCCGCTTGAAGCACCGAAATCAAATGCTAATATTCTTTTTTTGTCGCTCATTTTATTTTCCTCGACTTGTATTTTTATTTTGAATATTTCTTATATCCAGGGTGTTTTCCTGTTACGCCGTACTGAGGACGCATGCCTATAAGCCTGTCAATATTCTCTCTTGAAATATCCTTAACGCCGCCCAGTAATCTTGCAGTCAGAGAAATTTTAGCCTGAAGCTCTAATGTTTCCATTCTGTAGTATGCTGTAATAAGGTCTGCACCGACTGTCAAAGCACCGTGGTTTTCTAAAAGCATACAGTCATGTTCCTGCAAATATGGTTCAATAGCGTCAGGAACTTCATATGTAGACGGTGTTCCATAAGGTGTCAAAGGGACAGAACCCACTGCAATAACAGTTTCAATCATGCAATAGTCATCCATAGGAAGCTGTGCACAAGCAAAGCCTGTAGCTGTAGGAGGATGAGCGTGAACCACTGCACCCACATCAGGTCGGTCATGATAGCATTTCAAGTGCATCTTTACCTCAGAAGACGGACGCCATCCCTCGGCAGCTTCCAATATATTAAATTCATCATCAATCAAACCGATTTTATCGGGGGTGATGAAAGCTTTTGAAACTCCTGTTTGTGTTGCTAAATATTTTCCCTCTGCAACTTTAACTGTCACATTTCCGTCATTTGCTGCAACCCAGCCCTGCTGCCACATTTTATGACAAACATCAACTATTTGTTCTTTAATATCTTCGTACATATAAATTTCGTCCTTTCATTTATGAATATATACAATTATATTATACTTTATTTTGAAATGATTGTCTATTAAAAGAATATTATTTGTGCATAGAAAATTTATCATGTTTTTTGTGTAATATAACAAAAATGCTGCAAGAATAAATTTTGCAGCATTAAAAACATCTTATTTGTTTTTATCATTAGATAAGAATTTATGTTTTTTTAAAATGTTAGTTTTTTCTCTGTTGCCTGATTCATAATCCAAGTTCCCTTTTTTCTTAGTACCTTCCACAAAATCAATAGGAAGCGTAAACAGTATGCCTGTATTTGGTTTAGATAAATCTCCGATTGTACTGTATACTACCCTTCTTGCGATATCAAGCTGGTCATCTTTTATAACGGAGATTATTGTTTTATTATCTGTGTCTGCCCCGTCGCCTGTAAAAAGTGCCCGTATTGACGAACTTATAAAGCTTGATTCCATTTTAGACAAAGTCATTACAAGCCCTGCCGAATCTATAATTGTTGCTCCGCTGATTCCCGCAGAGGACAAGCCTTCAAGCAGGCATTCCAAAGATTCTATTTTATTCAGTATCAAAACCATAAGCTTCATAAGAGATAAATCCTCCAAGGACAAATTTATTTTTACTAAAAATATTAAGCAATTTTGAAGGCAGATTTAAGCTGAGTTTTAAATGCATCATCAATGGTGAATTGATATCCTTTGTCAGACCATGTTCCGGTAGGAGTAAGCATGTATGCAGGATTATCAAAGTTGTCAATAACATAATAATAATATTCTTTTGTTTCTTCAAAATCGCCTGCGCTGAAATTTTTTTCTGATGATTCTCTGAGAAGATTTGAATATATTGATTCAAGATTATCCCTGGTTGTTTGAAGTTTAAAGCCGTTGTTGATTAGACTTCTCATAAATTCGCCTGCAACTGTTACATTCTGTGAATATCCGTTCTTATATTTAGGATAAGTTATAAACAGTCTCATTTGAGAACCCTGCAAAGATATTTTATCACCTTTTGTATAATTTGTTACATCATCGGAATGTTTGTCAATGTAATACATATCTTCTAAAACTTCGTATGTAATACTTCCTATATTGTCACAAACATTTTCAAAGCACTCTTCTCCCATTGACATATAGCGGTCAATGCTGATACCGAGGGTTTCGCCCAGTGCACTTGTTGTATCCGGTGCTCCGCCTGATTTGAAAATCTGTGCCATTGTTTGATTAGAACCGCCATGGGTTATCATTGTGTATGGTGAAAGCGGAACCAGCATAAGCTTTCCGTCGGCAGGGAGAAACCTTGCCAGCATAGCTGTTTTCAGATTGTTTTTATCATCTTTTACCATATAGAAAAAAGTCTGATTGTTTTTATCTGTAGGTGTGTTGTCAGATATAGATACCGATGAAGATTTTTTAGGTTCTAAAACAAGATTTTTCATAAATATAAGTGCGATAGAACCTAAAATCACCAAAAAAATCACCATTGTTGAAAAATATACGAGTGCTATGGGTGCTTGTGATTTTCTTTTTTTCTTATCCTTTGCCATAAAATACTCTCCTAAAATATTATTTTTTAAAATAACGGCCCCAAGTCAATATCCCCATATAATATATTAATTTTATAAAAAATATTTTTACCTACTTGAAACTTATCATATAAAGGTGTAAACTAAAAAGAGTTTAATAGTTTTGTTATTTCAAAAGCGGTGCATTTTTATTAATGTCAATAATTGAAACATCTATTCCTTTGTTTTCAGCATAACGGATTGTCTGTCCTGTTCCGCTTCTGTAGTCATCCACAACAGCAATAAGCTTTGAAGAGTTATCAACCATGAAATAGTTTCTTTTCTGCATACATGTTTTGGTGTATTTATTTTCAAGTGTATAAACTTTATCAGCAGAAGCAACTATATTGTCATATTCCCATTTCTCGGAATTTTTAAGGCTTCCCCCATGACCTTTATACGGAACTGCACATATTAGTTTCAGTTTTGGATTTCTAATACGCTTTTCAAAAATGTATCCGGCAGCCCAAAGGTCAACACCTCTTGCCATGCCGGTAATGAAATTTGTATATCCGCATGCGATTGCATTTTCTATTTCTAAATACAGCATGCTGATAAGACGCCTTATCTGCGGTGAATTTATATCACCGCCCAGTGCCAGCTTTTCCGGTCTGTGACCTGAAAAACAACAGGTATGTTTTATGTCAAATCCATCATCTGATACTAAATTTAATGTCAAAGCTTTCCCCTCTTGCCCTATGAAAGTATGATAATTAATAATATATTGTTTTTATTTTTCCTATAATAGCATATCACAAATTCAATAAATTATCAATAGCTTAAATTTAAAAGTGATTATAAATACACAGTCAAGCTGACATGTTTATTTCAGTTTGAAAAAAGAAAGGAATTTTTTATGTCTTATCTAAAAAGAGCCTGGGCTGAAACACATCTTGATCGTGTTAAAGCAAATATAGAGAACTTTAAGAAATTTTTAAGCACCGAAACAGAGCTTTTATGCGTCGTAAAAGCTAATTGCTACGGCAACGGTGATGATGCTATAGTTCCGTATCTTGAAAATGAGCTTGATGTTAAATGGTTTGCGGTATCAAACATAGAAGAAGCGATACACCTCAGAGAAATCGGGATTAAGGGTGAGATACTGATATTAGGCTATACTCCTCCTGAGTATGCAAAAGAACTTTCTCGGTACAATATAATACAGGCCGTAACTGATGAAAATCATGCAAATGAGCTGTCTGAATATTCTGACGCTGACAGCAGCGTTAGGGTTCATTGTGCATTGGATACAGGTATGACAAGAATAGGTGTTTATGAAAATAATATTTCAAGAGCTTGTGATGTTATTGAAAGAATATCTGAAATGAATGGAATATCATTAGAGGGTATTTTTACCCATTTTGCTGCTGCTGACAGCGACAATGCTGAAGATATTGATTATACGAAAAAACAGGCAGAAACAATAACAGCAGTTGCAGATGAATTGAAAAACCGCAATATTATGTTAAAACAGATTCATTTTCTTAATTCTGCAGGAGGTATTTATCATTCTGACGGTCAGAGCACTCTTGCAAGGCTGGGTATTATTATGTATGGGCTTAAGCCGAACGCTTCGATGAATGTTCCTTTTAAGCTTGAACCTGTTATGGATTTTAAAGCCTGTGTGTCAATGGTAAAAAAAGTTGACAGTAATGTTTGTGTAAGCTACGGAAGAACATATAAAACTCAAAAGCCTACTGAAATCGCAACAATAACGGTCGGATATGCTGACGGTTATCCGAGATTCCTTTCAAACAAAGGCGAGGTTTTAATCTGCGGAAAGAGAGCAAAAATAATCGGTCGTGTATGTATGGACCAGATTATGTGTGATGTTACAGGTATGAATGTAAAAGCCGGTGATGTTGCAACCCTAATCGGAACAGACGGAGATGAAACAATTACTGCTGATGATATTGCCGGTATTGGTTTGACAATCGGATATGAAGTAATTTGTAATATTTCAAAGCGTGTTCCGAGGGTTATATTTAATGAAGGAAAGCAATTGACGGTATTAAAATATTAATGGTTGCTGTAACATTCTATTGACATTTTTTTAATAATAGTATAATATATAAGAAAATATACATATCGGAGGAATTGAAGTATGGCAAAATTTTGTTCACAGTGCGGTGCACAAATAAACGACGATGCAGCTTTCTGTAATTCATGCGGAGCTAAAGTCAACAATGCAGAAAAAACCGAGGTTGAAAACGAGGCTGTAGAAGCTGTTGAAACTGCAGAGGTTAAAACGGCAGCTGAAGCTGAAAATGACAATGAAGCAGTTGCAGTTCCGGATGAAGATACACCGGAGTCAAACGAAAACACGGCTGTCCAAGAAACAGCGGCTAAAGATCAGTCCGAAGAAAATTCAACTCCTCTTGATAAAGGAATTGCCTTTGCAAAAGATAAAGTAGGAGATAAATACGAAGCATTCAAAACCAGTCCTAACCGTGATAAATACATAGGCTTTGCAGCTATCGGAATTGTTGCGATAGTAGTTATTGCTGTTGTTCTTTCGCTCGTTTTAGGCGGCGGATATAAGGGTGCTGTAAAGGATTATGTTAAGTTCTGCGAAGGCGGTGACTTCGACGATTATATTGATGCTACTCCTGATATAATATATGAGGCACAGGTAGAGGGATATTGTGACGGCGATGAAGATAAATTAGAAGAACTAATGGATGATAGTCTGTCATCTCTTTTCGAAGATGTTAAGAGCATAGATTATGATATCTTAGATGCAGAGAAATTCGATTCAGATCAGCTTGACGGTTTAGAAGACGACTTGCAGGATGAATATGAAGAATATGTTGATGATGAAATTAAAGTGTCAAAAGCATATGAGGTTAAGGTAAAGATAACCACTAAGATTAAAGGCGAAGATGCAAAAAAAGAAAAGACATACTTTATTGTTGCGAAGGTTAACGGTGACTGGGGCGTTATCAGCAGTTCAGGAAGTTCAAAGATTAAAGATTACGAATAAAAACATAGATATAGTGTGATAATCAAAACAGATACTCTAGACATAGGGTGTCTGTTTTTTTGCTTGCGTTTTTAAGTGATTTATAGTATAATAGCTTCAAAGCGTATGTCAATAAAAGGTCTTTTTACCATTGATATTAATGTTTAAATAATATAAAAATTTTGCGTAAAAATATTAAATGGTCGGCAGTTTTTATTGAATAACATAATGTACAAATTGTATTATTTTTAATTATAGAAAGGAAATATTAAATGGCACAAATCTATAAAATAAAAATATTTAATAAGGAATATAGTATTCAAACAGAAGAAACAGAGGAATACACAAAGCAGCTTGCGGCAACGCTTAATCAAAAGCTTTCTGAGATTGTTCAGGGCATGACCCAGATGACTCCCGTTGACGGTGCTGTTTTAGTTGCTCTTGATTGTCTGGACAGGTCGCTTAAAGCCGAAATCAATATTGATAAAATAAGGGGTCAAATTAAGGATTATGTTGATGATGCCGCTAAATCGGCTGAAAAATTAAAAGAAGCCGATGAGGAAATTTCAAAACTGAGGGCTAAAATTGTGAAGCTTGAAGACGAGCTGAGTGAAGCAGACAGATTGTTAAATCGTCAGGGCACTTCACGGCAAACATCTAAAGCTAAATCAAATCCTGATTATGACAGATATACTAAGAATGTGAATGAGCCGAAAGGCGATAAAACTACATTTGTACCGAATAAAAACGGACAAACATCTTTTTTTAACAAATAATTATGGAAGAAATACTTGCCCCTTGCGGGAGCTATGAGTCGCTTGTTGCTGCTGTTCGTCTTGGAGCTGACGCAGTATATGTCGGTTCGAAAGCTTTTTCTGCAAGACAAAATGCAAAAAATTTTGATAAAGATGAGCTTTATGCTGCTGTGCGTGAATGTCACAGGCATGGGGTTAAGATTTATCAGGCGATTAACACTGTCATTTTAGATTCACAGATTAGTGAGCTTTCGGATGAGCTCAGGTTTGCATGTGAAATCGGGATTGACGGGCTTATAACTCAGGACTTATCCCTTATTACACTTGTCAGGAAGTTATGTCCTGAGATGCCTGTTCATGCGTCAACTCAAATGACTTTGCATACTAAAAACGGCGTGCTTTGGGCAAAAGAACATGGCTTTTGCAGGGTTGTTGTTTCAAGAGAAGTTTCAAAACAGGTTTTGTCCGAACTTTGCAGACTTGATGTTGAAATAGAATCTTTTGTTCACGGTGCGTTGTGCATGTCGGTATCCGGTGAGTGCTACCTGAGTGCGATGATAGGTTCCAGAAGTGCAAACAGAGGTCTTTGTGCAGGTGCCTGCAGGCTTCCTTTTTCTGCTAAGAACAATAAAGATGAATATGCATTGTCACTTAAAGACATGTCATATATTGAGCATTTAAGTGAGCTTAAATGCATGGGTGTTTCATCGTTTAAAATAGAGGGCAGAATGAAGCGTCCTGAATATACAGCGGCTTGTGTTAATGAATGCAAAAAGGCATTAGAAGGAAATCCGCCTGACATGAAGCTGTTGAAATCTGTTTTTTCAAGAAGCGGATTTACCGATGGATATTTAATTTCACATTATGGAAAAAATATGTTCGGAGTAAGAGAAAAGGAAGATGTTGTTTCGGCAAATGATGTTTTGCCGAAGCTTCGGGAATTATATAAAAACGAAGCAAAGAAATACAAGATTGATTTTGAAATAGAAATTCATCTTAACAGACCGATTATTCTGACAGCGAAAGCCGACGGGTGCAAAGCGGTGGTAAAAGGTGAAATTCCCCAGAAAGCAATCAATCGTCCTATTGATTTTGATTATGTTTTAAAACAGCTTTCAAAGCTCGGCGGAAGTCAATATGAAATCGGAAAGCTTATCTGTAATATTGACAATGATGTTATGGTGCCAGCTTCTTTACTTAATAAGTTCAGAAGAGATGCTGTATCTGAGCTTGACAGATTAATATGTCAGAAGAATACTGATTTCATTCAGTTTGACAATGAAAAATCCAAAGAGATAATTTCGGGCATAAAATCTTCACCTGTTAAGACTGTAGATACGCCTAAAATCAGAATTTCTCTTAGTAATATCGGTGTTTTAAACAAAATAGATTTATCAGATATAGAATCAGTGGTAATTCCTATGTCTGAAGCGCTTAAAAACAAAAAAATTATCGATAAAAAAGTTCACGACAAAATATGCATATCTCTGCCGAGATATATGCATGATGAACAAAAGGTAATAGATGATATAAAGAGTCTAAAAGCCGAAGGCTTCTTTAAATATGAAGCAGCTAATTCAGCACACTTGAAAATCTTAAACGATTTGAAGCTTGAAATTCATACGGGCTTTGGATTTAATATAACAAATTCTTTAGCATTAGATGTTCTAAAAAACTGCAATGTCAGTGATGCTGTAGTTTCGTTTGAACTGAAAGCTAATGAAATAAACAAGTTGAAAAGTCCTGTTAATATTGGCATTATATCATATGGCAGGCTTCCGCTTATGCTTTGTGTTAATTGTCCCGTTAAATCTTCTGTGGGCTGTAAAAACTGCAATGGATACTTAACTGACCGAACAGGAAGAAGGTTTAAAATCCGCTGTAATAAAGAGCTGGGATATTATGAAATGTTAAATTCCGATATTCTTTATATGGCTGATAAGCTGGATGAGTTTAAAAATATATCCTTTCATATGCTTTGTTTTGATGATGAAACAGATGATGAAATAAACAGTATTATAAGGTCATATAAAAATCACGCTGCGTATAACGGTGCGTTTACAAGAGGACTTTACTTCAGAGGAATAATTTAATGTGGATTGTTTTTTTTAAAATATCTGTTTGTTTCATTAATAACTTCTTTAGAAAGAAAAATCAGGGCAATAAGGTTCGGTATTGCCATAAGACCATTGAAGGTGTCTGATATTTCCCAGACAAATTCAAGGCTTGAAACAGCACCGAGATAGACGAATATACAGAAAATAATTTTATAAATTCTGTTTTTTGCCTGAGGGAAAAGATAACAAAATGCATTTTCTCCTATAAACGACCAGCCTATTAGTGTTGCTAATGCGAAAAGCACAATAGAAATCGAAACGAAGTAACCTCCAAGACTGCCGAACCCGCTTTCAAATGCTTTTACTACAATTTCGGCTCCTTCATCTTTGATTAGCGGAGCACCGCTGACGAGTATTACAAGTGCTGTTATTGTACAAACTACCATTGTGTCAATAAAAACTTCGAATATTCCCCAGAACCCCTGTTCAACAGGTTCTTTTATATTTGATGATGAATGAACGCTGACAGTTGAGCCTAGTCCTGCTTCATTAGAAAACACTCCCCTGCGGATTCCGATTGAAACTGCTTTTTTTACTCCTGCTCCGGCTATACCGCCGGCTGCCGATTTAAAACAAAAAGCGTTTTTAAAAATAGATATTATTTCAGGGATTAATCTGTCTCTTTTTAAAACTAAGATTATTAAAGCACCGGCTAAAAAGAAAACAGTCATAAACGGAACTATAAGTTCGCATACATTTTGCGTTCTTTTTGTTCCGCCGATTATAACAACTGATATAAAAATCAACAACGCTATTCCGCAATAAAGTTTTGGTATATGAAAGCTTTGGGAAAGCGATGCGGAAATTGAATTACCCTGTGCCATATTCCCCATACCGAATGATGCAAGCACACAAAATAAGGCAAATAACTTTGCGAGCCATTTTGCATTCATGCCTTTTTCTATGTATGAATATGCACCGCCGGTAATTTTTCCGTTTTTGTTCTTGGTGCGGTACAAAATTCCCAGAACATTTTCGGCATATGCTGTTCCCATTCCGAAAAAAGCAGATACCCACATCCAGAAAATCGAACCGCTTCCGCCTATTGTCAGGGCAGTAGCAACACCTACTATACTTCCGGTTCCGATTGTTGCTGCCAGTGCTGTGGAAAGGCTTCCGAACTGTGAAAGGCTGTGTTTTTCATTAGAAATTCTTGTTTGTTTTTTAAAAAGTGACAGTAAGGTTTTATTTATGATTAATTTTGCTTTGCTAAACTGAATACCTTTTAATCTCAGCGTAAAATATATTCCGGCAAACAAAAACATACTGAGTGTAAACGGTCCCCAGACAAATGAGTTTATTTTATTATTGATAATACTTACAATATTCATGTCATTAACCCCTTGTTTTAATAACTGATATGTTTAATTTGTTCATACCTGTTAAAAATGATTTTTAAAGCTGATAAGACCTAACTTAGGATTTATATTTTGCAGATATCAGTCTTTTTAACTGCAAAATCCCTGAAAGGAGGTATGCTCCGAACGGAGCTTAAATTTATACTATGAAAAGATATGTTCCTGCCAAAAAGGCTTTACAGTCAATCAGATTTATAATGATTGTTTTAGCAATAGCAATTACAGTAATTGATTATATATTTTTAAACAGCTATAGTATTCTTATGTGGATAATTATCTGTGTATGCTGGGGGCTGGTAATATTATACGGAGTTTTTTTTCTTCCGATTTACTTTAAAAACACAGTTTATAACATTTCAGATTCAGACCTCAGAAAAAAAACGGGCATGGTGTTTTTTTCGAAGCAATTCATGAAAATGCGTTCTATTCAATATATTTCAACTATAATAACTCCGTTTTCAAAGTATACAGGGCTCAACTTTATTATTGTGAATGCCTGGGGCGGAAGAATGGTGTTTTTCTTTTTAAAGCGTGATGAGGCCATGGAAATTGCATCACATCTTGATGAAGCAGCAAGAAATAATATATAGTTTAATTTTATGCAATAAAACAAACGGAAAGGCGGGTTAAGAATGCTTGAAGGTCATATATTTTCATATATTTTCAAATCAAGACAGCATCCTATAAAGATGTTCACATACACAACGAGCTCATTCTGGCTGTTACTTATCCCGCTTGCAAGAAAGCTATACAGGCTGAGTTTTAATATCGCTGAATGGTTTAAAGGTGACTGGCTTGATATTCTGATAATATCTTTAATATTCGGTTTTGCTTTTTTGCGTTGGTTTTTCATAACTTTTTCTATTGAAGATGACTGTATAAAAACAGGTACGGGATATTTCGGACTTATTAAATCAAGAATAGATTACGGCGTAATTTCTTCTGTTACCTGCAGTCAAGGTGCATTTTACAGATTTTTCGGCTGCTATAAAGTATGTATAGATACTAATTCTGATTTTATGAAAGGTCACGATATTACACTTGCTCTTAAAAAATCTGACTTCAAGCATTTGACTAACATACTGAAAGAAAAAAACATAGGAAAGGTTAAATACAGCTATACGCCGAAGAAAATTCATTTGATTGTTTTTTCGTTCCTTTTTTCATCGACTCTTTCCGGTGTTATACTTCTTGCAACATTAATGATTCAGGTTACAAGAATAATAGGAAGACAGATGGAACAGAAATATCTTACAATCGTTAACGACAGAATTCAAAACTTTCTAACAATTAATCTGCCTCCGATTGCAATTGCAGCCGCTTCAATCATTATTGTCGGGTGGCTGTATTCACTGGCTGTCAATCTTTTAAGACACTGGAATTTTACAACAGTCAGGCAGGGTGACAGTATTATTATAAAATCCGGATTTATCACAAACAGAGAAAGCGTTATAATGCGCAATAAAATATATTCTGTTGATAAACGGCAAAACTTTTTTATGAGAATGTTCCAGATTTGTTCAGTAAACATAGACTGTGCAGGTTATGGAAAGGGTATGCGTCAGATTGCTGTTTTGCTTCCTATGACAACTAATAAAGAGGTTAATAATTCTCTTAAAATTTTGATGCCCGACCATGTCAACCTGCACAATAAACTAAAAAGCAGGTTTCGGGATTTTATTGGCTTTACAACTCCGCCTTTTTTGTTGGGAATAAGCATCCCTATTTTAGCCTATATTGTATGGCGGATTTTTCCCGGATGGCTGGATATTATAAAATTTGTTGCGTTTATTTTAGAAATACCTGCATTTTGGCTGTTTGTTGTAAAATTTTCATCTATCTTTACAACGGGTATAGGTTTTGAGGACGGCTATGCAGTATTGAATTACTGCAAGCTTTATCAATTTCATACAGTTACAATACCTGAAGACCAAATTACCAGAATAGATTATTACCAGACGATATTTCAAAAATGGAATAATAATTGCAGCCTTAGGATTTACACATATTCTGAGAAGATAAAATGTCACAAGGTGAAAAATTTTCCTTTGAAGCAGGCTAAAACATTGTTGGAGAAGCATGGATATCACATGGATGTAAAATGATTTATATAGCGGCTGATTGACTTCTGCTACGCTTTAATTCTGATTTAAATCTGTCATGTGTGACACAGAAGCTGTGCTTATAAATTTTTATAAAAATTTCAAAAAAAGCCTTGACAAAATAAGAAACATACTGTATAATAAGTTAGTCGCTATTTAGCAGTAGGCTGTATAGCTCAGTTGGCTAGAGCATTCGGTTCATACCCGGAGTGTCACTGGTTCGAATCCAGTTACAGCCACCATACGGCCCGTTGGTCAAGAGGTTAAGACGCCGCCCTTTCACGGCGGAATCATGGGTTCAATTCCCGTACGGGTCACCAAAACAAGCTCAGACACTTTTCGGTGTGTGGGCTTATTTTTTTATTGTTGATGGAATTGAACCCGAGAGGGCAATTTCCGTCAAAAAGGGTTGCCGGTGGCAAGCTTTTAGGAAATTGGGCGTGGCGACTTTAGGAGCAAGCGAATAACCTGCGAAGCAGGTGGCAATTCCCGTACGGGTCACCAAAACAAGCTCGAACACTTTTCAGTGTTCGAGCTTGTTTTTTTGTAGACTTAATAATTGATTTTGACAGTAAAAATACCAAATAATTATGATTTTGTATTGAAATTCTATTTAATATATGATATAACAAAAATAGCTGTTTTATAATTTTAAATCGGAGGTTAAATATATGAAATACAAAAATCCTGTAGTTAAAGGTTTTTATCCCGACCCAAGTGTGTGTTTTGCAAATGGTAAATTTTATATGGTGTGCAGTTCATTTCAATACTTTCCGGGAGTACCGCTTTTTGAAAGTGATAACTTAGTAAATTGGACTCAAATAGGTCATGTTCTCACCAGAAAAAATCAGGTAATGCTTGAAAAAGTGAACAGTTCCGGAGGAGTTTTTGCACCTACTATCAGATATAACAACGGCAGGTTTTATATGGTTACTACAAATGACACAACACATCAGAATTTTTATGTATACACAGATAATATTTATGGTGAGTGGTCCGATCCTGTTTATGTAGACCAAGGGGGAATTGATCCGTCGCTCTATTTTGAAAACGGAAAAACATATTTTATCAGCAACGGTACAGATGATTATGGCACAGGCGGCGTTGTTCAGTGTGAAATTAATATTGAAACGGGTGAAAAGCTTTCTCACAGCAAGTCAATATGGCAGGGTTCAGGCGGTCGTTTTCTTGAAAGCCCTCATATGTATAAAATAAACGGAAAATATTATCTCATGGCTGCTGAAGGAGGAACTGAATACGGACATATGATTACATATGCCAAATCAGATGAAATTTGGGGCGAATTTGAAAATTATCCAAGTAATCCTGTACTTACAAACCGAAATAAAGCTCCTTTTATAATTCAGGGTATAGGACACGGTGATCTCATACAGGATAAAAACGGGAATTGGCATATCTTGAGTCTGGGATTTCGTCAGATGGATCTTTGGAGACCGTTTCATCAGCTTGGCAGAGAAGTGTTTTTAACTCCTGTTAAATTTCATGATGATGGATGGTTTACTGCAGGTAATGACGGTACTACCGATGAAAGCTATGATATTGAAGGGGAATTTGTTCAGAAGGAAAAGAAAGAATATACATTTGAAAATACGGATTGGAACATCGATTGGTGTTATCTTCGACATCCTCATGAAGAAAATTATGAACTTTATGACAACAGAATCGTTCTTTACGGAACAGATTGTACTCTTGACGATGTAGATTCCCCAACTTTTATAGGAATTAGGCAGAGAGATTTTAAGTCAACGCTGTCCTGTGATGTTTCCGCAGAAGACGGAGAAGCAGGAATAACAGTTTATATGACTGAAAATGAACATTATGATATTGCTGTCAGAAAAGGTGAAAATGGGTATGAGGCAGTTTTAAGGCTTAATATAGGCGGAATAAAGCATATTCAAAACACTGTTTTGCTTAAAAACAATAAAGCCTGCCTTCTAATTAAATCCGGTAATTTTGGATATAGCTTCTCTGTCAAAATTGATTCTGAAGAAATTGATTTAGGATTCGGAGATTCAAAATATCTTTCAAGCGAGGTTGCAGAGGGCTTCACCGGAGTTGTTATTGCATTGTATTCAATTAAAGGTAAAGGTGAATTTGAAAACTTCAGCTGTATTTATGAGTAAAAATTAAATATTTAGGATATAAAAATCCCCTATACATTATTTGTATAGGGGATTTTTTCTCTGCCTGTCAAAATTTTTATAATGTTTCAGTTTGAGAAACGGCAGGTCTTTACTTTACAGTAACCTTTCTTAACTTCTTGTTCCAAGCACTGTAGACTTTTTTTATGTCATTGTTTTTGTTCTTGTAAGTCGCATAAGCTCTAACTCTTACATAGTATGTCTTTCTGCTCTTAATCTTCTTGTTTTTGATTGTGAACTTTGTTTTCTTAAGGTCTTTCTTGAAGATAATCTTGCTCTTTTTAAACTTTTTGTTTGTTGAAACCTGAATCTGATAGCCCTTAGCTTTCTTAACTTTTTTCCATGTTACATTTATCTTCTTTTTAGCCTTGCTCTTAACTTTTAGGCTTGTTAGTTTAGCCTGCTTCATAGCCTTTTGAGCAGCTTTCTTATTCCATTCACATGTGCTAGGTTTGGCTGTTGTTTTAACATCGTTTGTAGATTTAGGTTCTACTGTTGTTTTAGTAGGTTCAGAAGAGTTTGTAGGATTAGTTGATGGTTTTTTTGATGGATTCTGCTGTGTTGTATCTGACGGTTCTACAATCTTTTTAAATGTGCCGTCCTTAAGCTCTTGTGAAAGTTTATTTATGACATCTTCATTTTTCTGAGATTTAATTTTATATTCTGTTCTTGAATAAAAGCCGTCATTTGTATCCCATATTACAGGAACAAATCCATAGCTTTTTATTAATCTAAGCATATGGTCAAGTGCTTTAGGTGATTCTTTATAAGTAGCGTTATCTGCAAAATGTCCGTCATATGAACCGGTTGTTTCACCTATAAATACCGGAATACCCTTTGCAGTAAATGCTTTATTCAGTTTTTCTAACTGATCAAGGCTATATTCCTCCCATCTGTCATTTCCGATTTGATTGCTCCAATATATACCATTATCAACATAGTGAACAGAAACCATCATTCTGTTCTCAACGGTATCATTAGGCATTTTAAAATCAGATTTAGTTGTATTATCTATGTTGGTCCAATAACCTGACGCTATAAGTATTCTTTTGGCATTGTTTCCGCCGGTAGATCTTACTGCGTTGACAAATGTCTGATTCAAGGTATTTGTCCATTCATACGCTTCGCTCTTAGGAAGGTTTTTAACTTTAGGATTTCCCCACTGATCAGTCATAACATCACCGGAAGAATTACGCTCATAAGGTCCTCCGCCTAAATATTCATTAAAGCCCTCAAAAACAAGATAATCAGAATAATCTTTAAAATACTCGGCAATCTGAGTCCATAGCTTCTTGATAGTTTCGGCACATTCTTTTAAAGTACCGGCTTCTGAATAACGCCTTATTAAAAATTCATCATAATGATGCATATTTATAACAACATATAACCCTGCATTGCGGCAATAATCAACAATTTCTTTAACTCTGCCTATGTATTCGTCGTTTATGGTAAATGTTCCGTCATTATTCATCATATTTCCCCAGTATACCGGAACTCTGACAGTATTGAAGCCGGCTGCTTTCATTCCGTCAATAGCCTCCTGTGTAGTAACAACAGCACCCCAGCAAGTCTCATAATTTTGCGGTTTGTTTTGACCTATTGTCTGAGCCCCCGAATCTATTCTGCCTTCATTAAGCCAATTACCCTTTCTTATGTATTGGTCCAGCCAATATGCCTCCATAGTGTTTCCGAGATTCAGTCCGACTCCCATTTCGTCGGCAATTTGCTGTACTGTAATATTATCACGCATTATTCCGTTGTCAGATCCGATTGGTGCGGAACTTGAAACGGTATAAGCTCCTGAAATAGACATAGCACTTGTTATAATACATGATGCCAAAATAACACTAAAAGCTTTTTTGATTTTCATATTAACATTCCTTTCTTAAAAAAATAAGATTTCAAACAGCAATAGCATATATAGCATGATAATTATGGGTTAAGTAATAAGATAAAATCGAATTAAGACTTTTTGCTGCCTTTTATATAATAACATATATAAAATGAAAATTCAATAATGTTCATATTTTTTTATAACAAGCAATTTTTAATTTGTTGAATATACATAAACCACTAATATTATAAAAGCAAAAACAGAGAACTTTTAAAGGTCCTCTGTTTTTCGTAATGGTTATTCTTCGCTGAATTGATCCTTGCCTACATGGCATAATGGACACTCAAAGTCATCGGGAATATCTTCCCACTTTGTTCCCGGTTCAATACCAATGTCAGGATCGCCCTTTTCTTCATCGTAAACATAACCGCAGACATCGCAAACATACTTTTTCATAAAAAGCCTCCTGTAAAATATTTAGGGATTTCCTACCCTTTTATTATTGCAGAATTTCGCTCTCGATATTCTTTTGGAGTAAATCCTGTTTTTTCTTTAAACCTTTTGCAAAAATAACTTTGAGATGAAAAATATAAAGCTTGTGAAATTTCCAAAAAACTGTATTCTGAATATATAAGCATATTTTCTGCAGTTTCCAGTCTTTTTTCGAGAATATAATTTTGAATTGATTTTCCGACTTCTTTTTTAAATAGAACAGAAAGATAGCTTCTGTTTAAATTAGCATTTTCTGCGAGTTCAGCAACAGTTATTTTTCTGTGGAGATTATCACATATGTAATTAAGTGTTTTTCGTACTGATACAGACAAAATATCTTTTTTAAAAAATTGCTTCATCTGTCTTGCGAAATCTAAAACCATTTTGTCATTTAAGTTCATAACCTCTTTAACGCTTTTGCATTTATCAGCTTTTCTTATATACATATCAGAAAGTGTATACGCAGTTTCATGCGGAAGTCCTGCTTCAGAACATATCCTTGTAATAAGTGCGGTATTTATTATCATATGGTATATCTTATTTCTTAATGGATTGTCTGACAAATTTCCTTTGCCTGCATCAGAATTTTTTGAATATTTACGCTGATTTTCTAAAATAAGCTCAGTATCGCCGCGTTTTACAGCTTCATAAATAAACAATTCGTTTTTATATGACTCATGAAAAAATTCATTTTCTCTTTGTACATACAATTGATAATCTAAAGCTTCCCTAAGCTCCATAAATTACACCTCTTTTATAAAGTGAATTAAGTATATTCATAAAAAACCGAAACTTATATGAAACGCTTGTCTTATATATATTATACAACTATAATTATAAAAATACAATAAAAATGATATAACTTTATATATTTAAGTGTTATATTATAATTAGAAAATAATAAGAATCAAACGCATTAAAACTAAAAAACGGAGGATAAGAAATGAAAATTAAAAAACTTTTTTCCCTGACATTATCAGCAGCGGTGATGCTTTCGTCTGTATTAACATTTAATTCAATTGCTTTGTCAGAAGCTGATGACGGAAAGTTTCGTGAGGATTTCACATCTGCAGAGCTTGTGAAAGACATGGGATTCGGCTGGAATTTGGGCGACACGCTTGATGTGTGCAATGCCGACCGTGACGGTGACGGGAAAATTGACGAGTCATCGGAAACAGTTGATGAAACACTATGGGGTAATCCAAAAGCTACACAGGAGCTTTTTAACAGGCTGAAGTCTGACGGAGTAAAATCAGTACGAATTCCGGTTACATGGCGTGATCATATGAGTGATGCACCTGAATACAAGGTTGATGAAGCATGGATGAACAGGGTTCAGGAGGTAGTAAACTATGCAAGAAATGCCGGAATGTATGTAATTATTAACATTCATCATGACGGAGGAGGAGACCCGGATTTTGGCGCATGGATACGAAACGCAAGCAAAGATTATCAGACTTTTATACAAAAGTATAAAGCATTATGGTCACAGATTGCCGAAAGATTCAAAGATTATTCTGATTATTTGGTATTTGAATCAATGAATGAGGTTGGATTTGATGATTTAAATACAAATGATGCATATAATCTTTTAAATAAAATCAATCAGGAATTTGTAAATTTAATTCGTGAATCAGGCGGAAATAACAGTAAGCGTCATCTTCTTATTGCAGGATACTGGACGGATATCGCAAAAACATGTTCATCGTTATATAAGATGCCTGAAGACCCTGAAAACAGATGTATTTTATCTATTCACTATTATACTCCATGGGATTTTTGTACAACGAATATAAAGCCAACATGGGGAACAACATATGAAGTCAATCAAATGAAAAGGCTCATTAAAAAATTAGATACTACTTTTGTAAAAGAAGGTGTTCCTGTTATAATCGGAGAGTATGCTGCAAGCGGAAGTGACTTAGACAGCTGTATTCTGTTCATAAAAACATTAAATGAGCTTTGCCATGGATATGGGATAGCAACTTTTTTGTGGGACAACGGAGGACAAGTCGACAGAAATACATATAATTGGAGAACTCCTGCTTTTTTGAACGCTATCAAAGATGGAAATACGCCTCAGGAACCGACAGTATCAGTACCGTCCTCTGACAGTAAACCAGAAACTACAAAAGCTGTTGTTAAAACAACAGCAAAACCAATTAGTATTGTCAAAATTCCAAGTGTAAAAAAAGTGAAACTGACTAAAGTAAAAAAAACAGATAAAAGAAAAAGATTGAAAGTTACATGGAAAAAACTAAAAGGTGTAAATGGTTATCAGATTAAAGCTTCGTTATCAAAGAAGTTTAAAAAAGCCAAGAAATTTAATACTATAACGAAAACTGTCAAAAAGAATAAATCTTCCGTAACTTTAAAAACAAAAAAATCTAACAAAAAATATTATGTGAAAATCAGAGCATATAAAACCTATAAAGATAACAAAGGCAAAACAGCCAAAGTATTTGGTAAGTTTTCAAATATAAAATTCGCTGAAGCGAAATAAAGGAGGATTAATAATGAAAAAAATAATTTCATTTGTTCTTTCACTAGTGATGATGTTGACATTAACATCAAGTGTTTTTGCTCAGAAAAATACAAGAGAAGTAAAAAACATAAGTGATTATAATCAGGATAAAATTGTTTATGATATGGGTTCCGGCTGGAACTTGGGAAATCAGCTCGAGGCTGTTAATAATGACGGTATACCCAATGAAACAAACTGGGGAAATCCTGTTATCACCAAAGAACTTATTACTCTTGTTAAAAAGTCAGGATTTAATACAATAAGAATTCCTGTTTCATATTTTTTAAGAATCGGAGAAGGTCCTGATTATATTATTGAAAAGGCTTGGCTTGACCGTATCCAGGAAGTTGTAGATTATGCATACTCACAAGATATGTATATCATTCTTAATATTCACGGAGACGGTTATTATACCATTAATAATTCATGGATTTTGCTCGGAGATTATGACGATATAAAAGACGGTTCAGAAAGCAGCTTGGCTAAAGAACAGGAACGTGTTGATAAGATGGTTGATAAATATGCGAAGGTATGGCGTCAGATTGCAAATAGATTTGCGGATTATGATGAGCATTTGATTTTTGAATCGATGAACGAAATGCAAAGCAAGCAATCCAGCCCAGCATATTATAAATTCTTTTATCCCGTTTTAAATAGACTTAATCAAACATTTGTTGATACAATCCGTCAGGCTGAAGGAGAGTACAATTCAAAAAGATGGCTGGAAATACCGGGATGGTTTGCAGGGTTTAATTCTATATTAAATGATTCAGCAGGCTTTAAAATACCTACAGACGATTACAGATCATCTGAAATCCCTTCTGACCAAAAAAGAATTATGATTGCTGTTCATTTTTATGAGCCGTCCAATTTCTGTTTAGGAAGTGTCAGCAAATATACCACATGGGGTACAGAAAAAGACAAAAGAAATATAAATGAAAAATTTAAAGCAGTGAGTGAAAAATTTGTTTCACAAGGCTACCCTATAGTTATAGGTGAATACGGTTCTGTAAACAAGGAAGCTGCTGATCCAAACAATCCTGCATACAGGGCTGCAATGTATAAAGAAATTTGCTCCAAAGCTTTAGAATATGGTCTTGTTCCGGTTTGCTGGGATAACGGTTATGTGAATACCGGAGATCCGTTCGGATTATTCGACAGAAAAAATTGTACTGTTGCTTTTCCGGAAATAGTAGCAGCTGCCACAGGTGTTTATTCTAAAGAAAATATAGCTCTTGATAAATTTAAAAAGCGTTTGCCTAAGTTGAATCAAAATGAGTATACCGCTGAATCTTGGAAAGCACTTCAAAAAGCAATTAACAATGCCGAATATTCAATTCTTAATTCAAATCTCAGTGAAAGTGATATCAATACACTTTATAATAATGTTATTTTATCAATAAGAAAGCTCATTAAAAAATCAGATGCTGTGAAAACAACTTCAGCTGTTAAAACAACGAAGCCGACAGCAGCAAGAAACCCTCAAGCTGTCAAAAAAGATAAATCGTCAGCAGTAAAAGCTATGAAGCAGGCAAAGCTTAACAGCTTAAAGGTTAAGAGCAGGGCTAAGAAGATTAATGTAAGCTGGAAGAAGGTTAAAAAGGCTAAGGGATATCAGGTACAGGTTTCAGAAAAGAAAAACTTCAAAAAAGTTGTATTCAAGAAAGATGTTAAGAAAACCAAGCTCACAATCAAGAACAAGAAGATTAAGAGCAGGAAGAAATACTTTGTGAGGGTAAGGGCCTATACTACGTACAAAGATGCTAATAATAAAGCTGTTAAGGTATATAGTAAGTGGAACAAGAAGCTCAGAAGAGTTAAGGTAAAATAAAAGCCTGTCGTTAAGTAATAATCAAATTCCTAAGTTAGCAAAAGTTGATTTTAGAAGTGGAGTTAAAGACTGCCGTATTTCAATCTAAAACATTATACAAATTATAATAGGCAGAGAAAAATAAAAATCCTGACTGTGAATCATCATAGTCAGGATTTTTTAGTTTTATAATAATTTAAGACTGAGGAATAAATATTCCGAACAAAACACCGTTATCTCGGTTTTCCACCCATACTTTTCCGTTATGAATGTTGGCTGCTTTTTTAACTATTGCCAGTCCTACTCCGTAATTATCAGTGCCGTTTTGTGTTCTTGATTTATCAACCTTGTAGAAAACATCCCATAAATGCTCAAGCTCGTTATCATTAATTGTTTCACCGGTATTAAATACTGTGACTTTAAATCCGTTATTTTCAAACACATAATTGAGTTCAACAGTTCCCCCGTAAGGAGCGTGTCTGATTGCATTGTCTAAATAATTTGAGATTGCCTGCTGCATAAGCATAAAATCAGCACAGATAGATTTGTCAGGATATTCGTTTTTAACAAAATTGATATGTTTATCAAGCAGCTTCATTTCAAAGCTTGCTTCGATAGTTTCATTGAGTTCGGAAATAAGAAATGTACTTTTTTCTCCGTCGGTTTTCATACTGTCTATTTTAGAAAGATTCAGCATGGATTTAACTAAATTGTCCATTTTGTCACACTGATTAACTATTACATTACAGTATTTCTCAACTTTTTCAGGACTGCCGGCAATTCCGAATTTGAGTCCTTCTGCATAACCTTTAACAGCAGCAATCGGAGTCTTAAATTCATGTGACATATCCCGAATAAGCTGTTCTCGGCTGACAACATCATCTTTTAAACTGTTGATGCTGTCACTAAGCTTGTCTGAAATTATGTTTATGGAATTAGCCAGCTCTCCTATTTCACCTTTATCTTTAACATAAACCTTTTGTTCAAAATCAAGATTTGCAATCCGCCTTGCTGCCGAATTAATCTGAATGATAGAATTTGATATTCTTCTTGCAAAGAAAACTACAATAACCGTCCCGATTATGAACATAATTAAACCAATAATTATTATAAGTTTATTAGAAATATGTACATTATCCCGTATGCTTGTCAATGATCGTGATAAAATTAAATAATAGTTGTCATTTAACTTTGACATCAATATAACTTTTCTAATTGCATCATTTTCGTTTTTGAAAACCTCATAGCACTCTTCGTCTGAATTTAATGTATCTATATTATTATGAAAGGCTTCACTCATTCTGTTAGACAGCTTATATGATTGATAACCTCTGCTGGTTATATCATTTTGTCTGAATAAGATTTGATCATAGTTGTTTACAACTAATATTTTTACATTACGCTGTTCATTTATGTTTTCCAGATAGTCGTCAAAGTCATTCAAATCACTTTTTTCAAACTGCGGAAATTCTTCCTTTATACTGCTGCAAATCTCACTCATTTGTTTTTTGCTTTCACTAATGAAAAAGTCACCGGCAAAAAATAAATCAGCAACAATCAGTACCAGCATAAATCCAATCATTAAAGCACCGAAAAAAGCAAACATTTTCTTTTTTATCGACATTTTATACTATTCTCCTTTGCTGAGGCAATAGCCTCGGCCTCTGACTGTTTTAATATAATCTCCGCACACGCCAAGCTTTGCTCTCAAAACTTTTATATGCGTATCAATCGTTCTTGTTGTCTGACTGTTGTCATATCCCCATACCGACAAAAGTATTTGCTCTCTGCTTGCAACAATATTCTCATTTTCAATTAAATACAATAAAAGATTATATTCCATTTTAGTAAGCTGTATTTCGTCGTTTTTGACAAACACCTTGCAGTTCAGCTGATTTATGCTTAAATCCCCGCAGCTGATGACAGAGCTGCTTTCTTTAAGCTGTTTTTTTAGCAAGACATTAACTCTGGCCATAAAAACTTCATAGCTGAACGGTTTTATAATATAATCATCCGCTCCGTTTGTCAAGCCCTGTACCTCATTTCGCTCAGAGCCTAAAGCAGTCAGAATTATTATCGGAACATCTGAATATTCTCTTATTTTTTTCAGCACTGTCCAGCCGTCGTATTTCGGCATCATAACATCGAGTATAATCAAATTTACCTTCTCTTGTCTAAAGGCATTTAATGCTTCTTCGCCGTCACAGGCAACAACTGTTTCATGGCCCTGACTCTGCAATATGTCGCAAATAAGTTCTCGCATTACCTTTTCATCATCAGCAACTAAAATTTTCATTTGAACTTCTCCTTAAAACCAAAGAATATCCAAGAGCTTTTCACTTGAAGTACAAAGCTGAACCTTGGATATTCTTCAATAATTTTCTGTGTTTAATTTAATGATATTTGAAATAACGATTATTTTACAGTAATTGTATTTTCAGCATCATAAAGTTCATCCTGATACATTACTTGAATTGAGTAAGTATCCTTTTCTAAAGTATTAAGCGGTATAGGAAGACCGTATTTGAATGATTTATTAGGGTCGGTTACCATTTTAATATCTGATATATCATATACAAAGGTTCCGTTTTTGCCGTTAAAAATTATTTGTGTAAATGAATGGTCATCAGATTTTGCATACAAAATGTTATTTCTGAGTGAGAAAGTAACTTGTTTTTTGAGTATTCTTGAAGTAGTGAGGTTTACAGGATTTTCAACTTTAACAGGAGCTCTCAAATTTCCTTTTAAATAATTATTTTCAATCTTTAAGTCGCCTGCTAAGCTGTTTAAATTAACATTTATATTATAGCCTCTATAAAAATGATGTGATATTGCCCATTGATTCAATATTTCTTCAGAGTCATAATCATATTCATAAACCATTCCGCCGTTTCCGTCTATCTTAGGGTCAAAATAAGCACATACAGAGAAAACTCTCTTGGCTTGCGGAATATAAATGTAATCTGATGTTATTCTTGAAAAATCAGACTCATAATTGTGCAAAAGCTTTACTGTGCCTTTTTTAACATTAACAGCATAAATTTTCACATAAGATTTATTGGTATCGTCATAATATGAAACCTTTCTGTGCTGGTTGTAATGATTATCAAATAAAGCTATCTGTATAGTATCAGGATTGTTGTCCAAGTCTTCTTTTATTTCATACACAGTGTGCTGCTGATAATGCCACTGAGAAACACCCTTTGGCTGTAAAACTTTATCATAGAACTCCGTACCCTTCCAGAACTCAGGGTTGCACAAAATCCATTCGATTTCATTTGTTGTCCAGTTAATTCTTATTCCTGAGTGAAGGTTTCTCGGACTTATTAAAATAGTGTCGGTATCCTCATCATATGATACTGTATTTATGTGAGCCCAGTCGTCTTTATCGATGTATGAAAGACCATTTAAAACATCATCAAGAACTAAAGTTTTTACAACCTTACCGGTTGTTCTGTCAATTTCCTGAATTGAATTTTGTTCATAGCCGTCGTTTGAATTTGTTGCTACGAGAAAATTGCCGTTAGGGGTTTTCTCTTTAATTTCATGGTGAATTCCCTCAGGGAAGAAATAGATATTATGAACTCTTCCTAAAAGGTCCATTTCATAAAACTCCGGTGAGTTCGGCATACTTGCATTAGGGAATAACACATCGTCTGTTTCCACAAGAAGGTTTCCGTTTTCAAGCGGGAATGCACCGTAGTACATTGTATTATTTAAACAAAACCATCTTATATCTCCTGCCTGGTCAAAACCGTAAAGATACGGAGCCTGAATACCTGAAACAATCATAAGTCCCATTGATGATTCTTTAGTATTCTTTTTTGCTTTAACTACACCGTCAAGCTTTTCAGGCAGAGCGTCTGTTTTAATTTTTATTTCTTTAGTATCAACGGTATTTTTTCCGTCTAAAAGCTCTAATACTATACTGTTTTCATAGTTGGCATAAAGACCGACAATCGGGATTTTATGTGATTTTGCTGCGTCAATTGTGCTAACAATATCATTTGCCGAATCTTTTCCCTTTACAGTAACTTTTACTTTGTATTCCTTATCGGTATTGAACAAAACAACGGCGGACAAGGGTGTGATTTGATATGGATTTTGAATTACCTGAGGATTCTGAAAATCGTACTTTCCGCTTTCAAGTTCTTTAGTCAGAGCTTCATCAATTTTTTTAGAATTCTCAACTGAGGATTCATTTTTTTTAATATCTGTTTCTATTGTTTTTCCATTAAAGTCATTGGAAGAAACTAAGCTGTATGCACTTCCGTCTACATCATAAAGAGCCATCTGCGCACCCATATTATCAGCTGAAACTCTTGTATCTACATAAAATCTCACGAATTGATTTGTATCGTACAGAACTCCGCCGTTGTACAGATAAATTGAATATTCATGTCCGCCCGGGATTGATTTGTCGTTCATCCAAACGCTGAAGTTTACTGTCTCAGCACCTTCAGCTTTTGCAGCAGCTTTAATTTTATAGCTGAACATTTTACCTGTTTCATCAACCAAAACCAAAGCGGCATCATCTTTTGTTTCTGCCCATGAACCGCTTACAAGCAGTCTGTCAGGCATTTTCTGAAGAGCAGTTATTTCAAAGTCAACATTAGCAGACTTTGAAATATCAACATTTGGGTTGTCTATAGTTTTAACTTCACCCAAAGTACCTAAGTATGTTCCCTGTGTATTTACATCATATCCGCCGACAGAAGAATACATAGGAAGTCTTGTGCTTCTGTATGTGTTGCTTGGAACAACAATTTCATAAACAAGCTTGTTATCTTTTACTTCGTTTATTTTTGCACTTGTTTCACAGCCTGCTAAAGTATACGGTGAAACATCATATGTTTTCTTTTCTTTGTTATATCCGATTCCGCCTGAATGAATCCAGTAATCTGAATTGCCGAGCTTATCAGCTCCGCTTATATATGAAGAATACCATTCAGCACCTCGTTCTTTGCCGTACTGCCAAACTTGTTCGATTGTCATTTTCTTGGTGTCGATTTTATATTCAACAGCTCTTGAATAAACATTATCGCCTGTGGACTTCTTATCTTCTTTGCCGACTTTTGTTCTTCCGGCACCATTGTCAAATAAAAGTATATTGCCTTCGTCAGTTACAGTTGCGTGATGCTGTGCATACTGCCACTCAAAATCATCACCGACAGGAGTAAAGAATTTATCCTTGCTGACGCTCTTCCAGCCGTCAGGATTTCCTAAAACCCAGGAAAGCGTTTTGTTTGTCTTGTTAATTCCCAATACTGCGTCTAAATGTCTGCATGAAAGTAAGATTGTATCTGTGTTTTCATCATAGCAGACAGAGTTGTTATGACACCAGTCGATACCGAGAATGTTGATTGAACCTCCGTCATTAGGCTCGATTAAATCGCCGACATTTATTCTGTTAAGAACATTTCCTGTGCTGCGTTCAATTTCAACAACTGTTGCTTCAACTGATGAAAAGTCCTCTGAGTCTGAGGCAACAAGAAGATTTCCGTTTTTCATCTCGAATACATCGTGATGCTGTCCGCCGGGTACTAAATAATCATTATATACCTTGCCGCATAAATCAAATTCAACTACGCCGGATACATAGTACATAGGACTTAAAAGTCTGCTGCTTGACGCTATCATATGTCCGTTTGCAAGACGCTTTAGAGGCATTCCGGTTGTCAGTGATTTAGAAATAAGCCATCTGAGATCACCGGCATTGTCATATGCACAGGCTTTATAATTTTCATCAGAAGTTGTTGCAGTGGCAAATGTAAGCATACTGTTATCAACCATATCCTTTTCATAAGTGGTTACTTCTGCATTTTCAAGGACAGTATCTATTTTTTCGGTTTTTATTTTTATTGTCTTTTTTGTTCCTCCCGAAAGCTCTAAAACAACTTCGGTTTCGCCTCCGTTATAAAGCCCGTAAACAGGAATAATATGATCCTTTGTCTTTTCAAAGCTTGCATTGATATCCTGTGCTGAGTCTTTTCCTTTGACTGTCATATTCACGGACTCTTTTTTATCGGTTGAGAAAATAACCATTGCAGTAAGAGGAGAGTTTCCGTAAGGATTAACTACAACAAAAGGGTCGTCAATTTTATAGCCGTGTTTTAACTCTTTTTTTAGGTTTTCATCAACTTTAGCCTGAGCCTCTAGATAATCGACATAGTCTACTTCTGTTTTTCCTGCCTTGTTGACATCGGCAGCCGAAGATGATGATTTTGCAGGTGTTTTACTGCTGTCAAGAACCTTATATACACCGAACCCTCCTGCACACAGCAATATAACAGCTGTAGCAATTATTGCAATTTTTGACTTGATATTCATATTTTATTGTCTTCCTTTCGAAATGTTTTAAATATGTGATTTCAGACTATTAAAGCTTTATTTCGAGTTTTTCGGATTCAAACTGATAAACAATCTTTAAATCCTTCGACTCTTTAGGAATTTGGTAGCAAATCCATCCTTCGTTTTCACCGAAATTCAAATTGTCTCCGGTCATTCTGATCATTCCCAAATCAGTAATAAAAGAGTCTTCTTCCCTTGTATACTCATTACCGCTTCCGTCAATCAGCTTGAATTTCTTCCAATCGATAATTTCTGTGCTGTCATCTTTGGTGATTTTAAGTTTTACTAAGCAGAATGTCTTTCCTTCATCGGCCTGCTTTTCAAAATTATTTGTTTCAACCTCAGCGTATCCTAATGATACACTTGCATTTTCCAGAGAGGACTCTACCATGCAGTTTTCATATACAATCTGCCAGCCTGCAGCATCAAAAGTTTCAGGTGTGTTTTGTTTAACTTCACCTTTTTCTGAAGTGCCGGTTGTTGTTTTTGAGCTTTCGCTTGAACTTTCACTGCCTGTACAGCCTGTCATTGACAGAATCATAGCAGCACATAATCCTAACAATAGAACTTTTTTCATAAAAAATCTCCTTAAGAGTTATTTCCCCTGACAATTAGCTTTCCCCATAATAATTTTTGTATTAAAATCGGTTACCCGAAATTTTAATTCATCTAGTTTTCAAAAATTAAACCGTCAGTAGTAATGTAATCAAGTCCCCAGTTATGAACAAGCATATAGGCTTTATAAGAATCATTTATAGTATAAGCCGACACTTTTACTCCAAGTTTGTGGAACTTGTCAACTAAGCTTTTGGATAAATAATTTACATTTCCTCCAAAGTCCATTTCATATTTTTGACACCACTGAGCAATTGCTTCAGACGCCTCTTTTTCAATTCTTTGAAATCTTACAGTTTTATCTCTGTATTCAGACGCTTCAAAAACCTTCTTTAATGCCAGCAGTTTATCCTGCTGAAACGATGAAAAGCATGTCCTGTCAAGAAGATCATAATCATTCAGCAAATCAAGTAATCTTTCATATGCACCTTTTTTTATTACATTTCCCTCTTCATCATAAACAGTTTCACTGAATTTGCAATCCTTTAATTCAAGCTGTGCTGTGGCATTCGGATATTTAGCAAGAACCTTAAGATATTCTTCAAGGGTTGGAATTTTTAAATTCGGATACTTTGATATATTGCTTCCTGATTTTATGGTGTAGCTTTTAACCTGAGCTAAGCTAAGTTCATTAATATTCTTGTCAACACCGCACATTGTTAAAAGGCTCTGATTGTGAAGCAATACAAATTCACCGTCAGTGGTTTCCCATATATCAGTCTCTATTGCACTGTATCCTGTTTCCTTGGCTGCAAGCTCAAACGCAGGAATTGTGTTTTCAGGTGCTTTGTCGCTTAACCCCCTATGTGCAACAAATCCGCAGTCCGAACTTGTCAGCGGATAAACCCAAAATGTGTATTTGTCACTTTTTGAAGAATCTTTTGTGGTTGCGGTTATTGTTACCATTCCCACTCCGACGGCAGTAACTTTTCCGGTTTGGTCGACTTTCGCAATTTCCGTATCGGAAGATTTATATGTAACTTCCTTATTTGACGCTGCTGACGGAGTGATTTTTGTATTTAACTTTACAGACTGACTTCGCATTAGCTTTTCATCGCCGGCGGCAGGTGAAATACTTATGCTTTTAACATGGGTTTTAACAGTTATTTTAACGCTGTCGGACTTTCTTGTCCCGTCTGTTGATATAACTTTAATTTTTGCTGTTCCGTTTTTCTTAGGTGTGATAACTCCGTTTGAAACAGTCACAATATTTTTATTGCTTGAATACCATCTAAGCTTTTTATTTGATGCTTTTGCGGATTTGACTGTTGTTTTGAGCGTATAATTGTTTCCGACATAAACTGTTTTTGTGTCACCGACATTTGAAAGCGTAACACTTGAAACCTTTGTTCCGACAGTAACATTAATTTTAGCTTTTTTACCGCTTCCGTCAGTTGTCGAAGCTGTTATTACAGCGTTACCTTTTTTCAGTCCCTTTATTGTCCCGTTTTTTGAAACTTTTACTATTTTTTTATTGCTTGATTTCCATTTAATCTTTTTAGATAATTTTGCGGGCTTGACAGAAGCACTTAGTTTTAATTTACTGCCTTTTTTAATAGTAATAGTTTTATCATATGTATTTATTGATATTGATTTTATCTTTGATACGGCACTTGCCGGAATCATTGCCGAAGAAATAATAATTGCAATGCCTGTGATGATACCGACAGTTCTTATAAATATTTTTTTCTTCACTTTATAATGCTTTCCTTTCTGAATCATATGCTTATAATTATACATATTAATTATACACATTTTTAATATGTGTTCTGTGAAAAATATGTGAAGTATAGTAAAGAAGTTTATTTGGTTTGAAATATTTTGTTTCTCACAGGCTTAATATAATAATAAGAGTATGAATTTTGATATTCATACTCTTATTTAGTATTTGTTTTTTAATTTTATTAATATTTTGCTTAAAGGTTTATATAATACGAGAGTTACGGCGAAGTTTCCGAAACAATGCACAATATCATAAGGGATTCCCGCTATCCACCATGAAATTGCTCCGCTTATCCCTCCTGCAAAAAAGTATACGATTGAACAGAGTGCTCCGAAAATCAGTCCGTAAATCGCCAGAATAATACTCCAGAACCAAACTGATTTCTGATTTCTGAAGAAATATGAAATCAGAGCTAAAAGCGGCCATATGTAAAAATACATTATCGACCAAAGTCCAAGTCCCCATACAAGACATTCAACTAAAACAAAAACAAAGACTGCGTAAAAAATCTTTTTTCCGAAAATTATTGTATAAAGTACAATTAAAAGACTCACTATCTCTATGTTCGGTAAAAATGACAGTACAAATTTTCCCGCTTCAAGTGTAGCAATCATAACTCCGATTAAAACAATATCTTTTATTGTCAGCCTTAAATCAATCTTTTTCATCATATTTCCTCATATACAATTTTAAATTCATCTCCGTTGCTGACAGTCTGCGAAGAAACACCATACCGGCAATACTTATCGTTAACATAAAATGCCCAATAGGCTTTATTCATATCTTCGGTTTTAATTCCGTTTATTTCTTTTACATAGATGCCGTAAACCGAATCTTCGCCCCAATAAGAGAAGTCACCTTGCTCTGACAGCTCGTTCATAATATCTATTAAATACTTTCCTTTGGTCTTTCCTTCGTATTGTTTCACCTTTTTATCTTTATCTATTACTTCGAGTGAATATGATTTAAGCTCATGATTTTCAGCAATAGAGTAAGAACTGTCAGATTGGTTATTATTTTCGTTATTAAAAAGATAAACTGAGCCGAAAACAGATATTAAAACAGCCAGTATAACCGCTGAAATAATAATTATTTTTTTATCACAATTATTTTTGTTATTCATAACGGCACCCTATATTAATCCGTTTTCAAAAAGGTCAAGTGCATATCTTACCGAGCCCATAGCGTCAGGTGAATAAAAATCCGCACCTATCATATCTGCGTATTCCTGAGTCAAAACTGCTCCGCCCACCATAACCTTGCAGTTCGGTGTTTCCTTTCGTATAAGTTTAATGGTTTCTTCCATATTTACAACAGTAGTTGTCATTAAAGCACTTAATCCCACAAGTTTTATATTGTTGTTTTTGATTGTTTCAACAACTGTTTCAGGCGGCACATCTTTACCTAAATCAATAACATTGAAGCCATAGTTTTGCAAAAGAACCTTAACTATATTTTTTCCTATATCATGAATGTCACCTTTAACCGTTGCAAGAATCAACGTGGTTTTAGGCTCGCTCTTTTCACCGCGTTCAAGCAGTGTTTTCTTAATCATATCGAATGCTGACTGTGCAGCTTCTGCACTCATTAACAACTGAGGAAGAAACATTGTTTTTTCTTCAAAGCCTTTTCCAACCTTGTCAAGTGCAGGAATAAGCTCATTGTTTATAATATCAAGTGACTCTCTTGTTTCAAGAAGCTTTTCAGTTGCTATCGAAGCACTCTCACTCAAACCCTTCACTATAGCATCAAAGAGAGTAATATTCTCATCACTGCTGTTTTTAACAGGCCTTGTATTGTTTGCCTCACCGCTGAATTTTTCTATATATGTCAGGCATTGGTCGTCATATCCTTTTAACGCGCAAAAACTATAAAATGCCGTCATAAGCTCATCGCTCAAAGGGTTTACTATTCCCGAACTCAATCCGTTTTCCATCGCAAGAGTGAAGAAATTTGTTGTGATATTAACCCTTTGAGGAAGCCCGAATGAAATATTCGATACACCGAGGACCGTATGAACTCCGAGCTCATATCTTACCCGTCTTAACGCATCAAGGGTGATGTTTGCATTTTGACTTCCTGTGCTGACTGTCATTGTCAAAGTGTCAACAACGAGGTCTTTTTTGTCTATTCCATACTTTTGAGCTGTGGAAATTATTTTTTTTGCTATTTCTACTCTTCCGTCTGCGGTTTCAGGTATTCCGTTCTCATCAAGAGTTAGACATACGACAACACCGCCGTATTTTTTAACAAGAGGGAAAACAGCTTCCATAGACTCTTTTTTTCCGTTGACTGAATTAATCATAGCCTTTCCGTTATATATTCGCAAAGCTTTTTCCATAGCTTTGATATTTGTTGTATCAAGCTGAAGCGGAAGATTGATTATCCCTTGTATTGATGTTACAGCCTCTTCCATAAGACAGATTTCATCAATCTCCGGCAGTCCCACATTCACATCAAGAATATCCGCACCTTTTTCCTCTTGAGCAAGACCTTCTTTTAAAATATACTCTATATCATTTTCACGCAGTGCCTGCTGAAAGCGTTTTTTTCCTGTGGGGTTAATTCTCTCTCCTATAATTAAAGGCTTGTCTCCGAATTCAACTGCATGTGTATATGAAGATATTACAGTCTTATTTTTTTCAGTAATAGGGTTGAGTGTGGCGTTTTTACAAGCTTCAACAACTTTTTTTAAATGTTCAGGGGTTGTTCCGCAGCATCCGCCGACAGCACTTGCACCAAGTTCAACAAGCTTTTTCACATCGCATGCAAATTCTTCAGGCTCGACATTGAAAACCGTTTCTCCGTTTAAAACCACAGGAAGCCCGGCATTAGGCTGAATGAGAATAGGAAGTGAAGTGCTTTCTGTAAGAGCAGGCATAAGCTCTATCATTTGTTTTGGTCCGAGCCCACAGTTAAAGCCTACAGCGTCAACGCCGAGACCCTCTAGCATCGCAACTGCCGCCTGTGTGCTGCCGCCTGTCAGCAGCTTTCCGTTTTCATCGAAAATCATTGTGACGGCAATAGGAAGCGATGAGTTTTCTTTTGCTGCTAAAACTGCCGCCTTGATTTCATAGGTATCGTTCATCGTTTCTATTAGTATTAAATCTGCTCCTGCTTTTTCTCCGAAGATAATCATTTCGGCAAAAGCATCATAGGCATCATAAAATGAAAGCTCGCCCAACGGCTTTAAAAGCTTGCCCAGCGACCCTATATCGAGAGCGGCAAGAGCGTCTTTTCCGCATTCAATTATAGCTTCTTTTGCAATTTTGACGCCTGATGTTACTAAATCCTCAACGGTGAAGTCTAAATTGTCGCATTTGAATTTATTAGCACCGAAAGTGTTTGCGGAAATAACATTACAACCGGCATTCAAATATGCCTGGTGTATGTCTTTTAATTTGTTGGGATTGGTTATATTCCATGTTTCAGGGACTTCGCCTGTTTTCAGTCCGCTTTTTTGAAGCATGGTACCCATTGCACCGTCAAAAAATATTATATTCTTGCCGAGTTTGTTCAAAAAATTCATTTTAATCACTACGCCTTTGCTTTGCAAAGGCTCTCCTTCCTACGGAATTTGAGTCGGTTCCTGCAACGGAATTGCCGCAATACCTTTTTTTGCGGCAAAGGCTCAAAAACGTGCTTGAAAAAATATTTTTCAAGCTGTCCTCCGTGTTCTATTCGCATCTGAATTCACAGTTTGTCTTAGTGCATGCTTTGCATTTGTTTATATTACAGCCCTCGCTGTTTTTTGACAGCCCGATAACTGCCGTCACACTTTTGCTGGGTATCATCAGACAATTATCGGTCAGACTTAGTGCCAGTCTTTTCTGACAGTCAAGAATTTTAAAAACATCACGCTGATGAGTCAATTCAAAATCTCCGTATCCCGGACTGAATCTCGGTTTTAAAAAGTATCTGTCTTCATACGACTTTCTGATTTTTTCCTGAAGCTCGTCGCAGTAGGCTTCAATCAGAGCAGCACCGCAGGCTTGTGAAACAGCTGCCTTTGCCATATTGGAAATTTCATATTTTTTTATAAGCATATCGGCTTCCCTGCCCAAAGTGGCAGCAAAAAGGATTAATCTTTCACATCCGAAAAGGTTCTTGAAAAGACCTGTGCTGTGAATTTTCATGAGATTATTTTCGTCATATACTTTTATGATATTATTATTTTCTAATGAAACCATAAGCTCTTTGTATACAGATTTAGGATTAACCGTTTTTTTAAACTCCTCTAACACTTCGTCTATCAAAGCGTCAGTTGTTTCGTCATAAGAAATGTTTCTATAGCCTAAATATCTGTAAATTTCACTTTTAATCGTTTTCATGAAATCACCTTTGTTATAATGGTATTTATATAGTATATCACAGTTTGTCCCTAACTTCAACGATATAGATTAATATGCGAAACAATTAAATTTTTATTTAAACAGTGATTGTTTGTATATGTATAAATGCACTCAATATTGCAAAATCAGATTTTTTAAACTATAATAATAAAGTGTTCAAAAAATATTAAAAAAATCAGTGAGACTTTTTGCGTTTTGAAACGCTTATATAATAAGAAGCATGACAAAAGAGGGGGAAGCCAGTGGATATCGGTACCGAATGTTATTATCGATTCATCAATGGAGATAAAACAGGCCTTGAGGATTTGGTAAAGCTTTTTAATGACAATCTTATAATTTTTATAAACGGATATGTAAAAAATATATCTGCGGCAGAGGATATTGCAGCAGATACATTTGCTGAACTGATAGTTAAACAAAGTCCTTTCGCGGCAAAGTATTCATTCAAAACATGGCTTTTTAGAATAGCAAGAAACAATGCTGTGGATTACATAAGAAAATATAAAAGACATATACGCATTGAAATTTCAGAAA
This sequence comes from uncultured Ruminococcus sp., assembly GCA_900545345.1. Classification (GTDB taxonomy): domain Bacteria; phylum Bacillota; class Clostridia; order Oscillospirales; family Ruminococcaceae; genus UMGS1601. The sequence continues at coordinate 112,410 of UQYQ01000001.1, read as the reverse complement.
GTGATGCAGTTTCTGAAGAAGCCTTGGAAAAGTCAGTTATTAAAGATGAACAGCATCAGCACCTTCAAAAAGCACTTAAAAAATTAAAGAAAGAATACAGTGATGTTTTATACTTAATTTATTTTGAAGAAATGACATACGAAGAAGCAGGAGTTATTTTAAAAAAAAGCAGTAAGCAGATAAAAAATTTAGCATTTCGAGCTAAAAATGCTCTTAAAGAAATTATGTTAAAGGAGGGATTTCAGTATGAGGAACTATAAAGAACAGACAGAAAAAATACTTGAACTTGTTGAGCAAAAGAAAAAGACTCAGGAAAAGAGAAAAAATATAGTTGTGACATTTTCATCTCTTGCAGCGTGTGCTGTAATAGCATTGCTTTGTACATCTTTATTTTCAGGCGGAGGTCACAAGGCAATTCCTATAAACGAACAGAATCTGACCTCTCAGACTGTGACAATCAATTCTGAAAAAACACATAAAATGAAATCCTCTAAAAAAGATAAAAAGGATAAAACAAATGCAACGAATCCAAAAACAACCACCAACAAGCCGAAACCAACCAGAACAACCACAAAAGAAATTGTTATCACAACAAAAAAGCAAACCAAAATCAAAAAACCGGATGTTGATAAGTATCTATCACTCAATGGTTTAAAGGAAAACAGTGATGATGTTGTATTTTACAATGGAAAATCATATGTTAAAACCTGTTCTTTAGAAGCTGATTCAAATTCTAAACATGTACTTTTAAATAAATATTTGGGTAAAGCCACAGGGGATATTGATACCGAAGCTACTGACGAAATAACTTCAAATGTCGGTGGAAAGGTTTATACAATCAATGGTTATTCAGAGGATTTCAGGCTTGGAATACTCAGAAAAGAAAAATTGACAGGAAAAAGTTATATATATATTTTCGATAATTTATACAGTCTTCAAAATTCAGGGATTTCAACAGCCTCTCAGCTTTTAAACGATATGCTGCATTCTGACAGCAATCTAAGCTTTATCAATTATTACTGCGGTACAAATATGAAGATTGCATATCTTAATCAAAGCAGTTTATCGGCAGTGATTTCCGAAAAAATGCAAAAAAACCTTTTGTCGGCAATCAATAATGCGTCATTAATAAGCAGTGACGAGTATACATTTGATAACAACGATAAAAAAATAGTTTTGTTTCTGAATATGAAAGACCAAACGATGGTTGAAATTTATCTTGCAGACGGCGGTTATATATTCTGCGACGGATTATATTTTAAAACAGACGAGGCTTCATTTTTTGAAGTTTATGATTATTTGACAAAAGACTAAGTTAAAAAGCCATGCAAACTGAACACAATCAGTAAAAAACGGACAATAGTAAAAGGCACCTCCTATGGTAAAATAAATCATAGGAGGTTTTGTTATAACAGTCCCTGAATTTATAAATAATATTATTTGTGCCTAATTGTGTTACCTTTTAAAATATTGAAAACTTCATATTCATAATGATAATATTTCTGTAAATACTAAAAAGAACGGATATAACAACTACTATGTCAGATACGGAGGAATATTATGAAATCAATTTGGAACGGCAGCACAGAGATTCCGAATTTTCAAAGGCTCGGCGGAACTCGAAATACAGATGTACTGATTATAGGCGGAGGATTAGCCGGAGTTCTATGTGCATATTTTCTTAAACAAAAGGGAGTAGAATGTATTCTTGCAGAAGGCGGGAAAATATGTTCGGGAACAACTGCGAATACTACTGCGAAAATTACTTCTCAGCATGGTTTGATTTATCATAAGCTGTTCAAAAAACTAGGAGCAGAAAAGGCTTCAATGTATCTTTATGCAAACCAAAACGCTGTAGAAGAATATAACAAGCTTTGCCGTAATATAGATTGCAATTATGAAATTAAAGATAATTACGTTTATTCTCTTGATGACAGAAGTCTGCTTGAAAAAGAGATTAATTCACTTTCAAAAATCGGGTATAAAGCCGACTTTAAAAATAATCTTCCATTACCATTTGAAACTGTCGGTGCAGTGAAGTTTTCAAATCAGGCACAGTTTAATCCGTTAAAGTTTGTTTCAGAGCTTTGCAAGGATTTGAATATTTTTGAAAATACTTTTATATATGAAATAAGAGATAACAGAGCATTAACTGATAGCGGAGAAATAAATGCAAAAAAAATAATTGTTACTACGCATTTTCCTTTCATAAATAAGCACGGGAGTTATTTTCTAAAGTTGTATCAGCATCGTTCATATGCTATAGCACTTGAAAATTCACCTCAGATAAACGGAATGTATGTTGACGAAAACAAAAAAGGTATGTCTTTCAGAAATTACGGAAAATACCTTATACTCGGTGGCGGTTCGCATAGAACAGGCAAAAAAGGCGGCAGCTGGAATGAGATAAGAGATGCCGCAGCAAGATTCTATCCCGAATCAAATGAAAAATTTCATTGGGCGGCACAGGATTGCATGAGTTTAGACAGTATTCCGTATATAGGTCATTATTCAAAACGCATGAACGACCTGTATGTTGCAACAGGCTTTAACAAGTGGGGAATTACTTCTTCAATGGTATCTGCTATGCTTTTAAGCGATATGGTTGTCGGAAAGAAACCCGATTGGGCAGAGGTTTTCAGCCCGTCACGAAGCATAATCACGCCTCAGCTTGCAGTAAACGCCTTTGAGGCAACTGTGAATCTATTAACACCATCAACAAAACGCTGTCCGCATTTAGGCTGTGCATTAAAGTGGAACAGCGCCGAACATTCATGGGACTGTCCATGTCACGGTTCAAGATTTTCGAGTGACGGAATCTTGCTTGAAAATCCGTCAACAGGAAACATAAAAATAAACAGATGAATAAATAATAAAAAGCCGTACACACCTTTGTTGGAATGTATGGCTTTAATTTTACTATTATTACTTTTGATGCTTTTTTCTCAATTTTTCAGCTTTTTTATTAAGTTTGTATTCTTCATATTCATGTTTCAGCTCTGCCAAAGCCTGATGATGCTTTTTCGAGCCGGCAGTCGGATTTCTTTTAAGCATTGCAAAGTCCCTTGCTTTAAGGTTCTTTGTTTTTTCATGTATTTTTTGTTTTCTTTTGTCTGCTTTTTCTTCAAGCTCGTCAATTCTTTCGTTGATAGCTTTTTTTGTTTCATCTTTTGCTTTATCAATAGCCTGAACAATTTGCGCCAAATTAATTGCATCACGAACAGAAGCTACTGTATCTATCACAAATAAAACACTTATAACTATTAAAACTGTAATAAATGCCGTATGCCGTTTCAGCTCAAAATCCAAAACATATTCAGAAACAAACGGGTCAACAAACTTTACTAAAAGAACAGTAAGCAACCCCCAGAATAACGAAGAGCTCAAACAAATGATTCCTTTAAAGTTCAGCTTCTGCCTGCTGTAATCCCAATATCTGACTTTAAGGAGTTTTTCCATTAAAAGTCCGGTTATAAGTTCAAGCAAAGTGGCGGAAATCATTCCCGAAATAAAAGTCAATATTATACTATTTTGAAACGGCAGCGAGGAGTGGAGCATTATCACAGCACCAAAACCGTATATCGGCAAAAGCGGCATATGTAAAAATCCTCTGTTTACGAGTTTTCTTTTAGTAATGCCGACATAAAATACTTCCCAGCACCAGCCGATAAAACAATAAACAAAGAAAAATGCCGTCCACTCTGTAAAAGAATAAGAATACATTATTAATTTTACCCCTTAAAACTAAAAATCTATTTTTTCCAGTGTTTTTTCTAAAGTTTTTATGTTTTCAACATTTGCGAATGAAACATCACTCAGTGTTTTTCTAACAAGTCCGGCTAAGACTTTGTTAGGTCCGAGTTCAATGAATGTATCAAAGCCTGCTTCTTTAAGAGCTTTAAGCTCACTTGTGAATTTAACAGGAGAAACTATATGATTTGCCAAAAGCTCAGGCATATTTGAAAAGTCGGTTAATTTTTCACCTAAAACATTGCTGTAAAAATCAACATTCGGAGTTTTAAATTCAATATCTTTTATTGCTTCTTTAAATTCATCGGCAGCAGGCTGCATAAGCTTTGAGTGAAATGCAGATACAACATTCAGCTTCATTGCTCTTGCTTTTTTCTCTGTGAACACTTCGATAGCTTTGTCAACAGCCTCTGTTTCACCGGCAATTACTGTTTGAACAGAAGAGTTATAGTTTACCGGAACAACATAACCGTCAATTGTTCTGCAAATATCCTCAACTTCTTTTGCTGACGGTCCTATTATGGCACACATAGCACCGTCTGAGCTTTCAGCTGCCTTTTGCATGGCTTCGGCTCTTGCTTTAATAACTTTAAATCCGTCTTCAAGGCTTAACATGCCTGAACAAACCATTGCTGCATATTCGCCGAGTGAGTGACCTACCACTGCGTTGCAGCTGACCCCGTTTGCTTTCATTGCTTCTAAAGCACAAAGCGATGTTGCCATAATGGCAGGCTGTGAAACAGATGTCTTGTTAAGCTCTGTGTCGGGACCTTCAAAAACTATTTTTGAAAGGTCATATCCTAAAACTTTTTGAGCAGTGTCAAAAACAGACTTTGCACCGTCAAACTTATCATATAACTCCTTTGCCATTCCTACATACTGAGAACCTTGCCCGGAAAACATAAAGACATTTTTAGACATAATATTACTCCTTATCTTAATTTTAATTTTATCAAACAGCTGTTATTGATAAATAATTGTTGACCTTTTTACATAAAAATAGTATAATGATAAATATTATACAATTAAAATTATATCATTATTTTATAATTTTTTCAATATGAAAGAGAGAGGAATTTCTATGACCGGTGTAAAAATCCTTGGTGTAGGCAAGTATGTACCTGAATTAACAGTCACAAATGAAATGATGTCTGAAATCGTAGAAACTAATGATGAATGGATAACAACAAGAACGGGAATCAAATCCAGACATATTACAAACGGTGAACCGACTTATCATCTCGGTGCAATGGCAGCAAAAGAGGCTGTTGAAGACTCAGGGATAAATCCCGGCGATATTGGGTTGATTATTGTAACGACTATTACAAACGATTTTTCGACTCCGTCGGCTGCATGTCTGATTCAAAGGGAAATCGGAGCTGTCGGCTCAATGGCTATAGATATCAACTGTGCATGTTCGGGTTTTGTTTATGCTTTTGATATGGCTAAGAGATATCTTCAGACTGATGACAATTTAAAATATGTTTTAGTGGTTTCTGCCGAAGAACTTTCTAAAATTACCGATTATACAGACCGTTCAACCTGTGTGCTTTTCGGCGACGGTGCAGCGGCAGTTGTTTTAAAACGAAATGAAGACACTATATTTTCCGAATATCTGGGTGCTGACGGAACGGGTGCTGAATTCCTTTCTGCAAGAAGCTATATTTCAGAAACACCTTTTACTACAAATCATGATAAGTTTGATGATAAAATGCCGGACAGCAACGGTCATTTTCTTTATCAAAACGGCAAAGAGGTTTATAAGTTCGCAACTAAAACATTGCCTTTAGCTGTAAGTTCTGCTTGTCAAAAAATCGGTATTACACCTGATGATTTAGACCTTATAATTCCTCATCAGGCGAATGTCAGAATAATTGAAACAGCAGCAAAAAATCTTAACATCCCTATGGACAAGTTTTATTTGAATTTAAACAAACACGGGAACACATCAAGTGCTTCTATACCTCTTGCCCTTTATGACGCCGTAAAAGACGGAAGATTAAAGCGTGGAGACAAAGCTTGTATTGTAGGTTTTGGCGCAGGACTGACTTATGGTGGAGTTGTGTTTGAATATTAAAAAACAGCGTTAATGACTTTAAAAGAAATGAGGAAATCATATGAACACAAGAATAACAGAAATTTTAGGTATAAAATATCCTATCATTCAGGGGGGCATGGCTTGGATAGCTGAGTCAACACTCGCTTCTGCTGTTTCGAACGCAGGCGGTCTGGGACTTATTGCAGGGGGGTCTGCTCCTATTGACTATTTAAGAGAACAAATCAGAAAAACAAAAGCCGCTGTCGGCGATAAGCCGTTTGGCGTAAATATTATGCTTATGTCACCTAATGCCGAAGAGTTGGCTAAGCTTGTTATTGAAGAAGGCGTTCCTGTTGTTACAACAGGGGCAGGCAACCCGGGCAAATTTATGGCAGCTTGGAAAGAAGCAGGTATTAAAGTCATTCCTGTTATTCCGTCTGTTGCTCTTGCTAAGAGAATGGAAAGAGCAGGTGCCGATGCTGTAGTGGCTGAGGGCACGGAGTCTGGCGGACATATTGGAGAAAATACAACAATGTGCCTTGTACCTCAGGTTGTTGACGCTCTTAAGATTCCTGTTATCGCAGCAGGGGGAATTGCAGACGGAAGAGGAATTGCGGCTTCAATGATGCTCGGTGCCGAAGGTGTTCAGGTGGGAACTCGTTTCCTTGCCGCTGAAGAGTGCCAGATTCATCCGACATATAAAGAGCTTGTTGTAAAGGCAAAGGATACTGACAGTATAGTTACAGGACGTTCGACGGGTCATCCTTGCAGAAATGTTAAAACTAAATTCGCTAAGCGTTTGGCATCAGGCGAGAAAGACGGAAGTCTTACTCCTGACAAGTTTGAAGAAATAACACTTGGCTCACTTAGAAAAGCTGTTCAGGACGGAAATCTCGATGAGGGTTCTTTCCTGTGCGGAGCAATTGCAGGCATGATAAACGATGTTAAGTCTTGCAAAGATATTATTGAAGAGATGTTCTCAGAAGCTGAAAAGCTATTGAACAAATAATAAAGACAGATAAAATTCAGGAGGAAAATATATGGCAGCAGCGATAGTTACAGGTGCATCTCAGGGAATAGGTGCTTGTATAATTAAAAGACTTGCAGAAGACGGTTATGATTGTATAATAAATTGTTATCCAAGTGACAGCGATAAGGCTAATGCACAAGCTGTAAAATCAGAATGTGAAAGCTTTGGTGTTAAAGCAGCCGTTTATCCGTGCGATGTTTCAAAATATGAAGACTGCGAAAAAATGGTCAAGGACATCAAAGCTGAATTCGGTTCAATTGATGTTTTGGTGAACAACGCAGGTATTACTAAAGACGGGCTTTTAGCTCGAATGAGTGAGGAGCAATATGACGCTGTTATTGCGGTTAACCAAAAGAGTGTATTTAACATGATGAAGCATGTCGGTTCGGTTATGATGCGTCAGAGAAGCGGAAAGATTGTCAATCTTGCGTCAGTTGCCGGACTTTACGGAAATCCGGGACAGTTTAACTATTCGGCTTCAAAAGCAGCAATTATAGGTATGACAAAAACTGCTGCTAAAGAGCTTGGCTCCCGTGGGATAAATGTAAATGCTGTTGCTCCGGGATTTATTAAAACCCCAATGACCGATGCTTTAACAGATGAACAAAGAAATGCTATGCTTTCTGTAATTGCTATGAAAAGATATGGAACAGTTGAAGAAATAGCGGGTGTTGTATCATTCCTTGTTTCAGAGGATTCAAGCTATGTTACAGGACAGGTAATAGAAATAAGCGGCGGACTTTCAATGTAATTCATTTTTAAATACTAGTTTTTCAAAAAGTGTATGTTTTTCGCAAATTTAAGTTTGTATATTAAGCGTCTGACATCACAGTTTGCAAAGAAAGGATATTTTAATTTATGAAAAGAGTAGTTATCACAGGAATGGGAACAAAAAACCCGTTAGGGCAAAGTGTAGAGGAATTTTGGGATAATATAAAAGCGAATAAGCTGGGTTTTTCTTTCGTTGATCAGTTTGATGAACCTGATTTTCCTGTTAAGGTTGTCGGCGCTGTCAAAGACTTCAACCCTCTTGATTATTTTGAGAAAAAAGAAGTAAGAAAAATGTGCAGATTTACTCAGTTTGCAGTTGCTTCAACAAAGGATGCTTTAGCGGACGCAAAAACTGATTTTAAAGACTTAGACCCTTTCAAAGTCGGCGTTATTATCGGTGCGGGAATCGGAGGACTTGAAGAAACCGAAACCCAACACCAAAGATTTTTAGAAAAAGGCTCTGACCGAATTTCTGTTTTCTATGTTCCGATGATGATTGGAAACATGGCAGCAGGAGAAGTTGCAATGCGTACAGGATTTAAGGGTGACAATTTCTGTACAACAACAGCTTGTGCTTCTGCAACTCATGCTATCGGCGAAGCATTCAGAAAAGTAAAGGACGGGTATCTTGACGCTTGTATCTGCGGCGGAACCGAAGCGTGTATTACGCACTTCTCACTTTCGGGCTTTAATAACATGAAGGCTCTGTCAAAAGCTACTGAGCTAGATAAGGCTTCCACTCCTTTTGATGCCGAAAGACAAGGATTTGTTTTAGGTGAAGGATGCGGAATACTGGTTCTTGAAGAGCTTGAGCATGCAAAGGCAAGAGGTGCGAAAATATATGCTGAAATTGTGGGTTACGGTGCGACAGGTGACGCATATCATATGACAAGTCCGGACCCAGAAGGCGAAGCTGCTTCAAGAGCAATGAGAGACAGCTTTGAAGAAGCAGGTTTAAAGGCTTCAGATGTAAACTATATTAATGCACACGGAACATCTACAGGTTTAAACGATAAATATGAAACTAAAGCTATTAAGAAAGCTTTGGGTGACAGTGCAAATGATGTTGTAATCAACTCAACTAAATCTATGATCGGTCACTTGCTTGGTGCGGCAGGGGCTGTAGAAGCTATAATTACTGCTCTGTCTGTTCGTGATGACTTTGTTCACAAAACAATGGGCTATAAAACTGCTGACCCTGAATGTGATTTGGATTATGCTGTTGACTCAAACAGAGAAATGAAAGTCGATGTTGCTCTTTCAAATTCACTTGGATTCGGCGGACACAATGCAACAATCTGTATAAAAAAATACAAAGATTAAATTGAGCGAAAAGACAACTACGAAAGGAGTAATGCTCTTTAAAAGAGCATGAATAAATTATGAGTAAAGAATTATTCAAGGGCTTTGAAACTGAAAGCTTAAATACAATAGCTAAAATAATTAAGGAAAACGATTTAGGCAAGGTAAAAATAAAAAACGGGGATTTTGAAATTTGTGTTGAAGCAAAGGCTTGCACTCAGATTCCTTCGGTAGTCAGTGCGGCTGCCCCTGCAATGACAGCTGTATCTTCCGGACAAACATCGGAAAAGACAGAATCAGCACCTGTACAAAGCGGAAATGTATGTACATCTCCGATAGTCGGAACATTTTACGCTGCTTCTGCTCCTGATAAAGAGCCTTTTGTAACTGTCGGAAAGCAAGTTCAAAAGGGCGATGTTTTGTATATTATTGAATCTATGAAGGTTATGAGTGAAGTAACAAGCGAATTCGACGGTAAGGTCAAAGAGATTTGTGTAAATAACGGGGATTCAGTTGAATTCGGTCAGCCTATTATGATTATTGAATAGCTTCTTAGTTAAAGTTTTTATTTAGAAAGAGAGATTTTTATATGGCAGTAGTGTTAGATAAGGAACAAATAAAAGAAATCATTCCTCACAGAGATCCGTTTTTGCTTATTGATGAAGTAAATGAGCTTGAGGTCGGAAAAAAAGTTAAAGCTACAAAATATATTAAGCAAGACGATTTTTGGTTTAAAGGACATTTCCCTGAATATCCTGTTACTCCAGGCGTTTTAATGGTTGAAATGCTTGCACAGGCCGGAGCTGTTGCACTTTTATCACTTCCTGAGAATAAGGGAAAAATCGGTCTTTTCGGCGGAATAAACAACTGTAAGTTCCGCACACAGGTTGTTCCGGGCGACACACTTGACCTTGAGGTTGAAATTGTCAAGGTAAGAGGTCCTATCGGTGTAGGAAAGGGAACGGCAAGTGTCAACGGAAAGAAAGCCGTTTCATGTGAAATAACTTTTGCCATAAAATAAAACTGTTGTTGAAGACTAGCGTGAAAAGTATCTTTTCACGCATGTTTTTGAGCTTTTGTCACGAAAGTATTGTGGCAATTTCGGTGAAGCGGAACCAGTTCGTAAAACCCAAGAAAGGTATGTCTTTGTTATAAAGGCAGGTGATTGATATGATTAAGAAAGTTCTTATTGCTAATAGAGGAGAAATAGCTGTTCGCATAATTCGTGCATGCCGTGAGCTTGGAATAGCTACTGTTGCTGTTTATTCAACAGGCGATGCTAATGCACTTCATGCAAAAATAGCTGATGAAGCGGTTTGCATAGGACCTGCTTCAAGTGCGGAAAGTTATCTGAATATGCGTTCTATAATTGCCGCATGTGAAATAACCGGTGCAGATGCCGTTCATCCGGGATTCGGTTTTTTATCTGAAAACGCTCATTTTGCAAGGACATGTGAAAAATGCGGAATTACCTTTATCGGACCGAAACCTGAATCCATTGAAATGCTCGGCGATAAGGCACAGGCAAAGGAAACTATGAAAAATGCAGGTGTTCCTGTAATTCTTGGTTCTGACGGTGCAGTTAAGGACATGGAAACTGCAATAAATCTTGCAAAAGAAATCGGATATCCTGTTATGGTTAAGGCTTCTGCCGGCGGCGGCGGAAGAGGAATTCGCATAGTGAGAGATGAATCTGAGCTTGAATCTCAAATTACTGCCGCTAAAACCGAAGCGATGGCTTGCTTTGGAAATGATGAGATTTATATCGAAAAGTTTATCGAAAACCCAAAACATATTGAAATTCAGATTCTGGCTGATAACTTCGGTAATGTAATTCATCTCGGCGAGAGAGATTGTTCAATGCAAAGACGAAATCAAAAGGTTTTGGAGGAAACCCCATCACCTATCATGACAGATGAGCTTCGTGAAAAAATGGGTGCTTCTGCAGTTGCGGCAGCTAAAGTTTGCGGATACAGAAATGCAGGTACAATTGAATTTTTGGTTGATAAAAACTTGAACTATTATTTTATGGAAATGAATACCCGTATCCAAGTTGAACATCCTATTACTGAGGCAGTTACGGGAGTTGATTTAGTAAAACAACAGCTTCTTATTGCATCAGGCAAAGAGCTTGACATAAAACAGGAAGATATTCACTTGACAGGTCATGCAATTGAGTGTAGAATAAATGCAGAAAATCCTGAACAAAATTTCCGTCCGTCACCGGGAGTGATTAATTCATTACATATTCCCGGAGGTCTTGGCGTCAGAGTTGACAGTGCGGTTTATCAAGGCTATGAAATACCTCCGTACTATGACTCAATGATAGCCAAGCTGATTTGTTTTGGACCGGACAGGGAAAGTGCTATTGCAAAGATGACATGGGCACTTTCGGAATTTATTGTCGACGGTGTGTCTACAAATATTGATTTTCAGCTTAAATTAATCCGCAGAGATGAATTTTTAGACGGCAGGTACGACAACGGCTTTTTGGGAAGGGTTGATATCTTAAAGGAATAGCTTTAAGGTTAATATATTAACCTTTGGGAAGGAGAATCTTTTATGCTTGAAGATTTGTTTTCAGTTGTAAAAACCAGATTTAACGGCACTGAACAGAATACGCCCGACATAAAAAAAGATGTTAAGAAAACAGATATTCCAAAGGATTTGCTTTTTAAATGTCCGAGATGTTCAAATGTGGCATTTATGGACGATTTTACATCGAATGCAAAGGTTTGTCCTAAGTGTAATTATCATTCAAGAATATCTGCGAAAGAACGCATTGATATGACAGTTGATAAGGGAAGTCTGATTGAATTTGACAAGGATATGATTTCAAAAAATCCGATTGATTTTCCTGATTATGAACAGAAACAGGAAAGTATCCGTGAAAAAACAGGACTTAAAGATGCAATTATAACAGGTGAGGCTACAATCCGCGGTGACAGGGTTGTTATCGCAGTCATGGATTCAAGATATATGATGGCTTCTATGGGAAGTGTTGTCGGTGAAAAGCTGACCCGTGCATTTGAATTTGCAACAGAAAACAGGCTTCCTATAATTGTGTTCACAGCATCGGGCGGTGCAAGAATGCAAGAGGGAACGGTTTCTCTTATGCAGATGGCTAAAACAAGCGGTGCTGTTGCAAGACATAATGAAGCAGGACTTTTATATATTACTGTTATGACCGACCCTACAACCGGCGGTGTAACCGCTTCTTTTGCGTCATTAGGCGATATTATTATTGCCGAGCCAAAGGTTCTTATCGGATTTGCAGGAAGAAGAGTTATTGAGGGAACAATTAAGCAAAAACTTCCCGACGATTTTCAGTCAGCAGAGTTTTTGATGGAAAAGGGTTTTGTTGATATGATTGTCGACAGAAAGAAAATCAGAAGAACACTTTCTCACTTATTAAAACTTCATCAGAATAAAGGAGGCGTTGCTAATGAATAATCTAAAGGCAAGCGAACGCCTCGATATTGTAAGAAATAAATATCGCCCTACTGTCAGAGATTATATACCAATGATATTCGATGACTTTTTTGAAATGCACGGCGACAGATATTACAGTGATGACGGTGCTATAATCGGCGGTATAGGATATTTTAACGGTACACCTGTTACTGTTATTGCACAGGTTAAAGGCCGTAATCTTGAAGAAAACAAGGCATCAAACTTTTCTATGCCCCACCCTGAGGGTTATAGAAAGGCTTTAAGGCTCGCTCGTCAGGCGGAAAAGTTTCACAGACCTGTTATTTGTCTTGTTGATACACCGGGAGCTTTCTGCGGTGTTGAGGCCGAAGAAAGAGGTCAGGGCGAAGCAATAGCTAAAAATCTCATGGAATTTATGACACTTAAAACTCCTGTTTTCTCAATAATTCTGGGTGAAGGCGGAAGCGGAGGTGCTTTGGCTCTGGGTGTTTGCGATGAATTATCAATGCTTTCTAACGCACTTTATTCTGCGATTTCACCTCGGGGTTTTGCTTCAATTCTTTGGAAGGACGCTGCCCGTGAGCGTGAAGCCTGCGATATTATGAAAAACACCGCAGAAGATTTAAGGGATTTAGGTATTTGCGATTATATAATCGATGAGCCTGAGGGCGGTGCTCATAATAACCCTGACCTTGTCGCTGAAAATATAAGCTGTTATTTAACAGAAGCTTTTAAAAGAAATTTGCAAAAACCTATTGACGAATTGTTAAATGATAGGTATACTAAGTTTAGAAAAGTCGGCGAGTTTGAAGAAACTCACGATTAATTTAAAAAGGTTATAACGGGGACTGCTTAAAACTTGCAGTAGCACCCGATGTAATAATAGACATATCTTTAAAAAGGAGGTTGTTTTCAAATGGTATTTGATAAGGTAAAAGATATTATCGTTGACCAACTTGATGTTGATGAAGACAAAATTACAATGGAAGCTTCAATTACTGAAGATTTAGGTGCAGATTCTCTTGACGTTGTTGACTTGATTATGTCACTTGAAGAAGAATTCGACATTAAAATTCCGGATGAAGAAGTTGAAAATGTAAAAACTGTTGGCGATATAGTTAAGTTTATCGAAGAAATAGATAATTAATTCATAATAAAAAAGACCCGGCACAATGCCAGGGCCTTTTTTATTATGAAATTACGATAAAAAGATAGAAAGTTCCGATTAAAATACGATATATATATTATTCCTAATAAAGTTTATCCAAAGCATTGCTTTTAAATATCTTTGCTTAAACCGCTAAAAAAAGCAAAGTATTTATTTTCGATATTTTAATTTAGAACTTCTATCATGTGATATTTAAAATATCACAGCTTTTTACTTTGAGTAATCTTGATAAGATTGCTTAAGTACATATACATTATATAGTATAATATGTAATTTGTAAAGCCTAAAATGTAATATTTTTTAACTTTGTTAAAAACAACCAACAATTTGCAAAAAATATATTTCTTTCTGTAAAATACTAACATAGATTTTCAATAGAAAATAATATAGTTTTAATCTTTGTCTGTTTCAAAATCTAGATTATCAACTGCAAACTTCAAACATTGTATTACTAATTTATTAAGTGATAAATTATTATCATATGCAAGTTTATCTAGTTCCTCAGCTAATTGCTGAGGTAAACGAAATGTTTTACTGACTGTATCATATCCCTTTTCTATTTTCCACATGAGTTGCAACCTCCTTTAATGTTATTATGCAATACATTTTGTGAAAAATATACAATCATTTTGTAATATATTTGTAATACAATATAATTGCATTATCGAAATATAAATGTTATAATTATAATGTTAATATTATCGTTTGCTCCTTAATATTAATAGAATCCCGACGGTCAAGATATGACTGTCGGGATTTGTATTTATCTGTTGTGTTTAATTTGTTTCACTATTTTCGGCTTCAATATCTAAGTTATTAACTGCGAAATTTAAGCATTGTATTACTAATTTGTTAAGTGATAATTTGTTATCATATGCAAGCTTATCGAGTTTAATAACTAAATTTTGAGGTAAACGAAATGTTTTACTGACTGTATCATATCCTTTTTCTATTTTCCACATAAATTGCATCCTCCTTTAATAACAGTATGCAATACATTTTATGAAAAATATACAATCATTTTATAATACATTTGTAGTGCAAAACAATTGCATAATCAATATTTATATGATATAATATCAATATGATTTCAAAATGATTTCAAAATACCGTTATAAAGAGGTGAAATTGTGGCAATTAGGAATTTGACAATCAGAATTGATTCTGAAAGCTTAGATAAACTGCATATTATTTCCGCTTATGAGGGCAGAAGTGCCAACAGTCAGATTTTAATTCTGGTAAGGGATTTAATTAAAAAATATGAACAGGAATATGATGAAGTTTTTTTAAAACAGGAGCGGAAGTATTAGTTGCAATTATAATTTTTATAAATCAAAAACCCGACAGCAAACTAATGTTGACGGGTTTCTGACTAATATTAAGGAGCATATAATTAATATTACGTAACCATTATAATCCAATTATATAATTTTGTCAATACTCAAATAAAAATTTTTTGTAAAAAAGATATTTATAAAAATTAACAATTAAAAACATATATAAACAATTTTATTTTACAGCTTTTATAACGCCCAGCTTGCAAGCCTTTGCACATTCACCGCAGTTTATGCATTTGTCATAATCAATTTCGGCAAAATTATTTTTGACTTTAATGGCATCGGCAGGACAAGCCTTTTCACATAATCTGCATCCGACACAGCCGTTTTTGCAGAGCGTTCTTGTTGTTTTTGCTGATGCTTCGCTGCGGCAAAGAACCTCAAATCTTTGGCTTTTTCTCCTTAGGGTAATAAGATTTTTAGGACATGCTTTTGCACACAGCCCGCAGCCTGTACAAAGGTTTTCATCAATAAAAGCGACGCCGTTGCATATTTTTATAGCACCGTTTGAGCACACCGAAGCACAGTCCCCAAGTCCTAAACATCCGTTATTACAAAGCTTTGTGCCGCCGTATAATCTGGTTGCTGCTGCACATGACTGCAGACCGTTAAAATCATATTTATTCGGTGCTGCATCACAAGTTCCGCCGCAATGAACAAAGGCAGTAACAGGTTCAGTATCCCCTGCGTCTTTTCCCATAATAATACTGATTTTTTTTGCCGTTTCTTCTCCTCCCGGGTTGCACTTGTTTATTGCTTCACCTTTGTTTACAATAGCGTCTGCATAGTCATTACAGCCCGAAAATCCGCATCCACCGCAGTTAGCCTGAGGAAGAACGTTTTGAACAGCTTCGAGTTTTTCATCGGTTTTCACTGCAAAGACTTTTGAAGCAACTGTTAAAAGTACACCTGCCAGAAGACCGATACCTGCAAAAATCAGCAGTGTTAAAACATAGTTCATTTTAAATTTTCCTCCTTTAGGAGATTAATATCTAATATCAGCTAAACAGTCCGCCGAAGCCCATAAAGCTAAGCGATACTATAGAAGCGGCTATCAGAGTTGACGGAACGCCCTTAAAGGCTTTCGGAATTCCGTCAGAAGTTTCGATTCTTGAACGAACACCTGAAAAAAGCAGAATCGCAACGGTAAATCCGATTCCTGTACCCAAAGCATTTGTTATTGACTGAATAAAGGTGTATTCTTCATCGATGTTTGTTATTGTCACACCGAGTACAGCACAGTTTGTCGTAATAAGCGGAAGATAGACTCCTAAAGCCTTATAAAGAGGCGGCATTATCTTTTTCAGAACAATTTCAACAAGCTGAACAAACATAGCTATAAGAAGAATAAATGCAACAGTTTTCAAATATTCGATTTCAAGCGGAACAAGAATAAACTTATAAACCGGATATGTAACAGCAGTTGCACAAAGCATAACAAATATAACAGCACCGCCCATTCCAAGGCTGTTTTTCATAACTTTTGAAACGCCTAAAAATGAGCATATACCCATAAACTGAGATAAAACGATGTTGTTTACAAGAACAGCCGACACCATAATAATTACTAACTTTATCATTATTTATCACAACCTCCTTCGTCAGTGCCAAGAGAGCAGGCATGAGCATTAGGGCAGTTTGCACAGCTGATTTCTTTAGGAGGCTTTTTATTTTTCAGTCTGTTTACAACAGCTATTATTATACCTAAGGTGAAAAAACCGCCGGCAGGCATAATAAATATGCTCATAGGATTTTCAGCGATAAAAGGTATATTTACTCCGAATATCGAGCCTGTTCCCATGATTTCACGAACAGCACCCATGATAAACAGCGCAAAAGTAAATCCAAGTCCCATTCCCAGTCCATCTAAAATTGAGGGTATCAGCTTGTTTTTTGAAGCGAAGATTTCTGCACGGCCGAGTATTATGCAGTTTACCGTGATAAGTGAAAGAAAGATTCCGAGACTGTCATACAGCGCAGGCAGATAGCCTTTAAGCAAAAACTCGATTAAAGTTACAAACCCTGCGATAATAACAATATAGCAAGGAAGTCTTACTGCATCGGGGATAATTTTTTTCAGCAAAGAAATAACGATATTTGAGCCAACCAAGACAAAGGTGGTTGCAAGCCCCATTCCGATACCGTTTGAAGCCATTGTTGTCACGGCTAAGGTCGGACACATTCCAAGCAGGGTAACAAGAACAGGATTTTCTTTTATAAATCCTTTGGTAAAGTCTTTTAAATTACTCACTTAAAATCGCCTCCTTATGCTTGGTGTATACTTCAAGGGCGGTTTTCACAGCATTTTTCATACCCTTTGAAGAATATGTAGCTCCGGTGACATTATCAATGTTATCTAAATTGTCATCAGATGAAAAGCCTTTCAGCTTATCTATAAAAAGTTCTTTTTTATCACGAAGCTTTGTTCCGAGTCCCGGTGTTTCACCGCAGCTTACAAATTCAACTCCTGCAATTTCATCAGCCTGATTAATTCCGACAAGTATATGTATACCGCCCTTTGCATAACCGTCAGCGGTGACTTCGACAAGACATTTGCTTTTATCTGAACTTAGAATAATAGAATTAATATTTTCATTTTCAAATGTAAGCGGTGTTTTTTCGGTTTTAGAACGGTCTAAAACAATGTTAAAGTCTTCCCCCTTTGAATCGGGAAATACAGCTTCGCATGCAGATTTTAAATCATCAGTCATAACCCCTGTTGTATTTTTATATGTAAGTTTGTAAGCGCCGACCAGAATACCGCACACAACAACACAAATTATCATTAACACAACAGGAGGATAAATAAGCTTTTTCAAATTAAATATCCTCCTTTGTCTTTGAAATACCGACAGGCTTAGCTTTTGTAATCATATCAATATATGGGGTCAGAATGTTCATTATTAAAATTGAAAAAGAAACACCTTCTGCCATTGAAGCGTAAAATCTGATGATGCAAGTGATTGTTCCGCAGCCTATGCCGAAAATTACTTTGCCCCACATAGTAATCGGAGTTGTAACATAGTCTGTTGCCATAAATATTGCACCGAGAAGTATTCCGCCCGATAGGATTTGATATAGCGGGTCGAATCCTGCGGCAATAGAAAAAATCTCAACAGTAAGCAGGAAAAACAAAGGTGTAATCGGTGAAATAATACGTCTTATGACCAGATACAATCCGCCGATAATAAGTGCTAACGCACAGGTTTCACCTAAGCAGCCACCGGTTTTTCCTAAAAACAAATCTAAATATTCAGCGTTGCTGCTGACAAGCGGAGTAGCACCTGTTGTAACATCAGAGGTTTGAAGTGACAGAGGAAGAGTCCAGTTAGTCATTGCGTTTGTGAATGATAGCATTAAAACTATTCTTCCGACAATAGCAGGGTTGGCAAAATTTTGTCCAAGGCCTCCAAACAGGCATTTTACAACAACTATTGCTATAAATGTTCCGATTGCCGCCATCCAAAACGGCAGTGAAGGAGGAAGGTTAAAAGCTAACAGAATTCCTGTTACCGCTGCTGAAAGGTCTGATATTGTATTTGGTTTTTTTGTTATAATGTTAAAGAGAGTTTCCCACACAAGAGCAGTTGAAACACAAATTAATATTAAAAATACAGCACGAAGCCCGAAAATAAATCCGGAGGATATTATAGCAGGACAAAGAGCTATAATAACATTCAACATTATTTTTTGTGTTGTCATATCTGAACGTGTGTGAGGCGATGGAGAAACAGTCAGCTTTTGCATTGTTATTATTCCTCTCTTTCTATTTGTTCTTTGAAATAAGTGTTTTTGCCAGCTGATTTGTTTCTGCTAAGTTGCGTTTAGCAGGGCAAACATAAGAACAGCTTCCGCAATTCATACAAAGATTGACTTTGAGCGATTTAAGCAAATCATAGTTTTTAGCATTATATGCTTTTTCAAGCTCTGTCGGCATAAGCCCCATAGGGCAGGCGTTTACACATCTTCCGCAGCGGATACAGTTTGTCTGAACTTTTTCAGTTTGTTTTTTTAACGCTATTATGGCATTATTGGTTTTTGTTACAGGGGTGTTTATGTCATACAGACATGTTCCCATCATAAGTCCGCCTGTCAGAACTTTTTTTACTTTGTCTTTTTCATATTCTGCAAACTCTAAAAGCTCTGCAACTGAAGTTCCGACAGGGGCAATAACATTGCAGGGTGACTTAACGGCATCGCCGTCTATAGTGATACGGCGTTGTATGAGGGGAATTCCTGTTTTAAAGTATCTGTTTAAGAATGAAGCAGTTGAAACATTCATAACAATTATGCCTTGATTTGAAGGAAGCTCACCTTCTTTGATTATTCTGCCTGTTGCATTATATGCAATGACTTTTTCAGCACCTTGAGGATAGAATGCAGGAAGTTTTTTGATTTTTACAGAATTATCATTTGAAGTTAAATCTGTAAGAATCTTAATTGCATCAGGTTTATTATCTTCAATGCAAATATATGTTTTTTCAATGTTCAGTATTTTCTGAATAGTTTTAATTCCGCTCAGTACATCTTGAGGGTTTTCTATCATTTCACGGTAGTCGCTTGTTATGTGTGGTTCGCATTCGGCTGCATTTATAACAAGGCTGTCGATAGGAGTCTTGTTTTCATCGAAATTAAGTTTAATATGTGTCGGAAACCCTGCTCCGCCGAGTCCGCAGCATCCGCTTTCTCTTACAGCTTTTATCAATGAAGATTTGTCTGCAATTACGGGAGGAGTAATATCATCACTCATAATTTGTTTGCCGTCACATTCAATAAGAATACTTTTACAAACCCTGCCGTTTGCAAGAAGAAAGTCATTAATATCTGAAACTTTTCCCGAAACGCTTGAATGAACAGGAGCAGACATAAAAGCATCACTGTCGCCTATCTTCTGACCGACTTTAACTTCTTCCCCGACAGTAACAATAGGTTCACAAGGTGTACCCATATGCTGTGACATCGGGATTGAAACGTTTTTTGGGATAGGCAAGTTAATTGTTTCACATTTTTCTGTGTTTTTTCTGTGCGAAATTTTTATGCAGTTCAGTGACAAGAATATCACCCTTTCATATTTAATTATTTTGCAAATGAGTATTCATTGTCTGTGATTTTGAAATCATTTTTTATACGGTCGGAAATATAGATTTTATTTTTATCGGAGACAGCAATAACCGAATAGTTTTTATTGTTAAGATAGCTATCTATGTTTTTTGTTCCGCCTATATATATTTCAGTGGATAAAAAGTCTGTTAAAAGTCCGTTTTGCGATATGACTGTTACCGATAATAAATCAGTTTCAGCCGGATAGCCTGTATTTAAGTCAAGAATATGTGAGTATGTTTTATTATCTATTTCAAAATAACGCTCATACCCTCCTGAGCTTGAAATAACACAGCTTTTTGTTTTTAATTTTCCTATAGAAGCCTTTGATTTTTTTTTCGGAACTTTCAATGCAACAGAAAAATAATCGTTGTCAGGCTTTTGGCCATACAGCAAAGCAGACGAGCCAAACGACACTATTGCACAATCAGCATTGCTGTTTATTAAGTCGTTTTTTATTATATCGCAAGTATATCCTTTTGCAGATGAACCCAAGTCTATTTTTGTATCTGAATCAATATTGATTATGTTATCGTTTATATTTATATTTTCATAGTTTATTGATTTGAGTGCATCAAAAATTTTTTCTTCAGACGGAAGCCGAGGGTTTTCTGATTGAAAATCCCAAAGGGAAATAAGTTTTCCCGAAGATATATCGACATTCTTATACTTTTTTTGATAACTTAAAGTTTTAGAAATAATATCAATCATTTCAGGGGAACAGGACATATGTCTTGTTTTATTGAGTTTAAATAATTCCCCGTTTTCATTGTATGAGTCAAAAGTGCTGCTAAGATTACTTATATGATTTCTTATTTTGTTATAAAGCTTATCGTTAAATTGCTCTCCCCAAAGAGTGACGCTCACTGATGTGTCCATAGATAAAAAGGTTTTAGTGTTATAAGTATCTTTTTTTAATTCTATTTTATATAGAGTTAAAAATATTACAGCCAATAAAATAAAAATGAATATAATTAAGGATATTCTTTTTTTCAATGTTATTCCGCCTTATTTTTCTGTATTGTTTTTTATGTATAAAAGTGTTACAATAAAACAATGAAGTTTTAGTTTATAATTTTATTTATAAAATCTTCACTGAAATGAATTACCTCGTCAAGAGATTTATATTCAAGCGGAAATTCATTATATAACTTCATCAAAGAAGTTTTTGAAGCTGAGATTTTTGTGTTTGCCAATTCTTGTTCAAGTGAAGATGACAGTATAGCAAATGCAGGAGCAATATAATCCTTATTAATCCCGAAATAGTTTTTATCGTTTTTCGGGTTTGCTAAGAATGCACACCTGAACATTGAATAAATTGAAAGTGAAAGAACTTTTTCAGAATCTTTGATGAGCTTATGTGATTCATAACTTTCAATTAATGAATAGTAAATTTTTAAAGCGTTGTTAATTTTATCTTCAAGATGACTTATAGTGTTTGTTATGTTTTTTTGTTTTTCTTTAGATTTAAGACTTCTTTTGTTTGGTTTTGGCATGGTTGTTCTGCCCAAAAGATAATCACAAGAAACATCAAAATAGTTTGCGATTTTTACTAATAAATCCAGATTACATTCACGCTTTCCGTTTTCATAGTGGGATAACAGACCTTGTGAGATTTTAAGGTCATTTGCGACCTTTTTCTGACTAAGCCCGTTTTCAGTTCGAAGAAGCGTAAGGATTCTGGGAAAATCTTTGTTCATAGTTATTTCCTCCATATTATGCTTCTGCGTGAAGAGTATCACGCTAATCTTACGGTAACACAAATTAATTTTTTTGTAGTAAATTGTACTATTATGTATATTATAGTACTATTTTTACTTAATGTAATGTTTAATTATTAGATAAATTATAAAAAATTTCTGAAAGGAGAAAATTATGACAGGTTATAGACTTAAAATTATTCGTCATGGAATAACACAAGGCAATCTTGACGGAAAATATATAGGAATAACAGATATGCCTCTTTGCTCAGAGGGTGTAAATGAGCTTTATACAAAGATGGAGGAAAATGATTACGGCAGTGTTCAGAAAGTTTTTATAAGCCCTTTGAAGCGATGCAGGGAAACAGCAGCTATTCTTTATCCTGAAGCAATAACGGTAGAAATTCCGGAGCTTATTGAAATGGATTTCGGAGACTTTGAAAATAAAAAGGCCGAGGATATCATGTGCAAACCTGAGTATAAAAAGTTTTTAAAGGGCGGACTTGACAATCCTCCGCCTAATGGTGAAAGTATGAGAACTGTCGTTGAAAGATGCGTTGCAGCTATGGAAAAAATAGCAGCGTCAATGATGCAGGAGGGTTTAACTAACTGTGCCGTGGTTACTCACGGAGGAATTATTATGAATATGCTTTCGTGCTTCGGTATTCCTAAATATAACCCAAACGATCTTGTTTGTGATTTCGGTGAAGGTTTTGAGGTAATGATTTCGGCATCAATGTGGCAGAGGTCAACGGCGTTTGAGATTTTAGGGCGTTTTCCTTATGTTTATGATGATGAGGCAGAGCCGCTCAGCGAAGATGAAATCAACGGTTTTTATTATAAAGATAAAGCTGAATTTTCCGATATAAACGGAGAAAATGATGCGTAAAATATGTTTTGTTGCTGAATGCAATCAAACGGTTATGAGTCTTTTGTCGAAAAACAATGTTTCTAAAAGACTGATAAAAAAGCTAAAGAGAACAAAAGACGGTATAACTAAAAACGGAGTTCATATAAGAACAGTTGATAAGGTTTTTAAGGGTGAGAGCATAACAATTGCCCTTGAAGATGAAAAAATGCTTGAAGCTAGTCGGCATCTAAGTGTTCCTGTTTTGTATGAATGTGATGACTTGATTGTTTTTGACAAGCCGTATAATATGCCGGTGCATCCGTCGATAAAGCATCAGGGCGACACTCTCGGAAACTATTTTTCCTATATTTGCAGCGGTCTCACTTTCCGTCCGATAAATAGACTTGACAGGGATACATCAGGTGTTTGTGTTGCTGCAAAAAATGCTTTTTCTGCTAAGTCACTTCAGCAGAGCTTAGAAAAAACGTATTATGCTGTAGTTTGCGGAAAGCTTGATAATGACGGAACTATTGACGCGCCTATCGGACGAACAGACGGTTCTATCATAAAGCGGGAAGTTTCAAAATCCGGGCAAAATGCAGTAACACATTATAAAGCTGTCAAATGTTCATATGATGAAAAATACACGCTTGTGAAAATTAATCTTGAAACCGGAAGAACACATCAGATTCGTGTCCATTTTTCATATATCGGTTTTCCGCTTGCAGGTGACGAAATGTACGGCGGTGACTGTTCTGATATAAGCCGCCAGGCTCTGCATTGCAAGACGGTCAGGTTTTGTCACCCAATAACAAAAGAAATAATTACTATTGACAGTGAGTTACCTGAAGATATGACAAGTTTAATAAAATAAAACAACAAGCCTTGCTTGTATAAGCAAGGCTTTAATTATGCAAAAAAATGCAATCCTGAATTCAGGATTGCATTTGATTTTTTTATTTATTACCACATTCTATAAAGCATTAAAGTTCTGCTGTATTTACCGTAAACCTTTTTGCCTTTTACTTTTTTATAAGCTCTTACCTTTACATAATATTTCTTTTTATTAAGATTCTTTAAAGTAATCTTATTTTTCTTTGCGGTTTTTGTCTTAGTCTTTGATTTTTTGAACTTTTTGCTTGTTGAATATTTAACCTGGTATCCCTTAGCACCTTTTACTTTTTTCCATACAACTTTAGCTGTTTTTGTTCCGCCCTTTTTAAGTTTCAATCCTGTAACCTGTGAAGGTTTGTTTGATTTAGGCTTTTGAACTCCGACAGTTGTTGCAGGTGCATTATTAACACTTATTGAATATGCAGAGTTTGTGTCAAGGAAAGAAGTAACCTTGATGTAATATGTGCCGGCGGTTAAATATTTATCAACATAAGCTGTGCCGCTGCTTAGAATTTTCATTTTGTTGTTTGCCATGTTGAATTTATAAATGCTTGAATTGTAGTCATTTGTTCCTCTGTAAGAGTACATACTGCTTTCATATGCGTCATTGGACTTAAATAAACGGAAATAAGTATTTGTTCCGGAGTTTGATACTACATTTGTATAATTGCCGATATAAAATCTGACTTTTCTTGTTGACGGAATAACGAATTTGTAGTAATCATCGTAGTTGCCGCCATTAGGTTCAATAAAACCTAAATATGATTTGCCGAGAGTCATAGGTGTAGCTGTTGTAACTCCGTTATTAGGCTCAGCTTCGCAATAGTTGTCAGCCTTGAAGTCAACTCTGAAAAGAGTTGTAACATCTTGAGGCTCTTCATAAGAAGAGAATTGGTTTATAATATTTATGTAATATGTACCTTTGTTCAATCCAATGCTGAACTTGATTGCACCTGCTGCTTCAGTAGTTTGATAATGCTCAGCTATTTTAATGCCCTGAGAATTGCATATAACAATTTTCATATCCTCATACTTCTGGTTAACAATAGGCTTGTTTACAGTAGTAGAAATGTAACCTTTGCTAGGCAATGTTATTTTCACAAAACAGTCTGTACCGTAAGATGGGCTGACGCCGTAGTTTATAGGATATGTTTGATTTAAGCTAATCGGTATAGCTGTTGCAACTGAATCGTTTTCAAAATATGATTCAGCAGAAGCAGGTAATGTAGCAATAAGGCTTGCTGCCATTACTAATGACATTAATAAACTAATTACTTTCTTCATATTTTCCTCCTTTATTTTGTTATACAAACATAACAAAATATTGACATTAAATTTTATATTTAAATTATATAACTAAAGAATAATTATGTCAATTGTAATGTTTTCCAAAAAACAAGTAAAAAGAATGTTAAAATTGTATCATAATGAATATATAAATTCTTTTTTTATATTCTGTTAATTCTTGTGTTTCCAAAGATTTATAAAACTTTTCAGTCAGTTGGTTACTTGCAAATAAATAAAAAATTATATATAATTAAATTACAATAGGAAATAAAATAAATACTGTGAATTCCTAGTGATTTGTGTGTGACGGAATTATTTATTTTCCAAAGAAACGGAGTATTATTATGAAAGACGGATTTTTAAAAGCAGC
This sequence comes from uncultured Ruminococcus sp., assembly GCA_900545345.1. Classification (GTDB taxonomy): domain Bacteria; phylum Bacillota; class Clostridia; order Oscillospirales; family Ruminococcaceae; genus UMGS1601. The sequence goes on along the minus strand of UQYQ01000001.1, from coordinate 87,381 downwards.
GGCAATTACACCGAACATTAAGGTCGCAGATGTAGACTTTAATGTTGAAAGCATAATTTCAGGTATAAATAAAGCATATAAATCAGGCACAAAGCTTTGTGTTTTTCCCGAACTTTGTATAACATCATATACATGTCAGGATTTATTTTATCAAAGCCTTCTTACAGATAAGGCTTTGGAAGGGCTTGAAAGGGTAGTTAAGTCTACTGAAGGAAAAGAAATAATCTGTACTGTCGGATGTCCGATAATTAAGAACAATAAACTTTATAACTGTGGTGTCATTATATATAACGGTGATATTTTAGGGGTTGTTCCCAAAACATCGCTGCCGAATTATAATGAGTTTTATGAGGCTCGTCATTTCGCACCTGCACCGAAAGAAAACGAAGAGATAGAATTGTTCGGAAAAATCTATCCTTTCGGTTCGAAGCTTTTGTTTAAGTGTAAAGAGATGAAGGAATTTGTATATGCAGTTGAAATTTGCGAGGATTTATGGACACCTTGTCCGGTTTCAAATCAGCATGCCTTAGCAGGTGCGTTATTAATAGGAAATTTATCTGCTTCGGATGAGGTTATTGGTAAGGACAGTTATCGAAGAGAGCTGGTTAAAAATCAGTCGGCAAGACTTGTTTCAGGCTATATTTACTGTTCGGCAGGGGACGGAGAATCAACTCAGGACATGGTTTTTTCAGGACATAATATTATTGCGGAAAACGGTGCAATACTCAAAGAAAGTCGGCTTTTTGAAAATGAAATGACTGTTTCGGAAATTGATTTAGCAAAGCTTGCCGGTGAGAGAAGAAAGCTTTCAACTTTTCCAAAGAGCAATGACACAGACTATAAAATCATTGAGTTTTCAATGAAGCTTCAAGATACCGAGCTTACGAGATTTTATGCTCGGACGCCGTTTATTCCTTATGATGAAGATGAGAAAAACAGCCGCTGTGAGCTTATTTTGAGAATGCAGGCACAGGGGCTAAAAAAGAGAATTTCACATACAAACTCAAAGTCACTTGTTATCGGGATTTCAGGCGGGCTTGACAGTGCACTTGCCCTTTTGGTGTGTGTTAAGGCTATGGATTTGCTTAATAGAAACAGAGCGGATATAGTTGCTGTTACCATGCCTTGCTTCGGTACAACAAAGCGCACTCGTTCTAATGCTGAGCTTCTTTGCAATGCGCTTGGTGTAACATTCAGAGAAGTTGATATAACAAAGTCTGTGCTTCAGCACTTTGAAGATATCGAACATGATGAAGATAACCATAATGTTGTGTACGAAAACGGTCAGGCAAGAGAACGCACAAAGGTTTTGATGAATATTGCAAACCAAGTCGGCGGCCTTGTTGTCGGAACGGGTGATTTGTCAGAACTTGCTCTTGGATGGGCAACATATAACGGAGACCATATGTCTATGTACGGAGTTAATGCTTCTGTACCGAAAACACTGGTAAGGCATATTATAAAATACTATGCAGATACCTGCGGTGACAGTGCCGTAAAAGATGTTCTTTATGATGTTTTTGATACACCGGTTTCTCCTGAGCTTCTTCCGACAGATGAGAACAAAGAAAATATCACGCAGAAAACCGAGGATATTGTAGGTCCTTATGAACTGCACGATTTCTTTTTATATTATATTGTCAGGTGGGGATTTCCGCCTAGAAAGGTTTTAAGACTTGCAGAGTATGCATTTGACGGAAAGTATAATAACATGGTGATTTTAAAATGGCTTGAGAAATTTTATTCAAGGTTTTTCTCTCAGCAGTTCAAGCGTTCTTGTTTGCCTGACGGGGCAAAAATCGGTTCTGTGACGCTTTCACCGAGAGGAGATTTAAGAATGCCGAGCGATGCAGTTTCAAAGCTGTGGTTAGAAGAAATTAAAGAAGACAAAAACAGCGAACTTCCATTTTTCTATTTTACTAAATAAATTAAAAAAAGGAGCATAACCGTTTGAGGGTCATGCTCCTTTTTAGTATTAATCAATATTAAAATATACTTCCAGCTGTTTTTGCTATATAAACTATTATCGGAAGCGTGATTACCGACAAAACCGTTGATAATCCGAAAATTTCAGATGAGTATGATGAATTTTTGTTAAATCTTATTGCAAGCATTGTTCCTATTGTCGCCGACGGACAGGAAAGGCCCACAATAGTTGTTATTTTAGCAATTTCATTCGGACATGGTAATAAACTAATCAACAGAATGAAAACTATAGGAACAATTAGAAGTTTTATTGCACAAACAAAATATATTCTTGGCTTTTTGAGGGCTTTTATAATATTCGAGTTAGCAATAGTTATACCGGCAATAAACATGGCCAGCGGAGTAATCATGTCGTTTACATAGGATAATGCATTAAAAATAAGACCCGGAATTTTAATTTGAAATGCAAACATTAAAAATCCTAAAACGGTGGCTATTATTGTTGGATTGGTAATTATCTTTTTGAATGAAACTTCTGATTTGTTATTTGATATTGCAGCAACTCCGTGAGTCCAAATGAGTATATTGAATACTGTGTTTATCGCCGTTATATATAAAACTCCCTCTGAGCCAAAAAGTGCAAGAGCCAGAGGAATTCCCATGAACCCACAGTTTGAATAAGAAGCGTTTATACGCTCTATTATGATATTGTCTTGGTTTTTTCCTCTTAGCAGAAGATAAGAAAGGCCTATGAAAATTAAAAGACCCGCTGCTGAAAGTAAAAGTGCATATGCAAGACCTTTGAACAAATGAGGTGTGAAAGTCTGCTGATAAGAAACAATGATTACAGCAGGGTTTACAACATATAAAACCAGATTGGTGAGGTTTTTGTTTCCTTCAAGTGATATAAGTTTTGACTTGAAACAAACGGCACCTATACAGATTAATAAAAGCATTACGCTAACCTGTTTTAAAAGTATAAGGGATAACTCCATATTCAATAATGTTCTGTATGAACAAATCTCCTTTCGATATTATTAAAAAAGGCAAGGCTTTGAAATTCAAAGCTTTAACATATTGTTTTATAGTTTGGTGTAAAAAAGTAAATTCAATTCAATGCGATTATACACTGAATTTTAGTATTTTTCAAGTAAGAAACAGGGTCCTAATAATAAAATTTTCGGTATACAATTTGTAAAACTACTAAATATAGTATTACCTTGGTATAGCAATTCACTATTTTGTTACTCAAGAAGAATAATTGTAATTATTTTGTTACAATTCGTAATTGCTTTGTTATTGCAAATTATAATAAATTAAGCGTATAATAAATATAGAAAATTTATTTAATGTAAAAGTTAATTTGAACTGACCGTGTCAAACGGCTCATTTCATCCTCTCCAAAATTTTTACACGGAAAAGAACTGCATCCTAACCAAATGCGGTTCTTTTTTCTTTTAAAAAAGACGGATAGACCAACAGGTTTATCCGTCTAAAATTTTATTACTTTACATTCTTATAAACAACCTTGTCTTTAACTATAATTCTGGCGTTTCTTACTCCGCTGCCTTTTAGCTGTTTTTTCAGGCTCTTGGCAACACGCTTATTTTTAACACAGAATTTTATGCTTTTCTTAGTACCCTTAAAAGCGTTTTTATTTATTTCAGGAGCTTTCTTTTTGTTGTTTATAAATACTTTCGAAAGTTTTTTGCATTTGTAAAATGCTCCTTTGTCAATAGTTTCAGCCTCGTTTATTGTAACAGTTTTCAGACTTGTGCATTTTGCAAATGAATACTCACCTATTTCAATTTTCTTTGCAGAGATTTTTATTTTTTTTAGGCTGCTGCAAAATGCAAATGCTTTCCAGCATATAAATTTTGTTCTTTTTCCAACTTTTAAAGATTTGATATCAGAATTGCTGAAGCATTTGTCCGGTATGCTGAACAAATTGTCAGAGAGTGTGATTCTTGTCAGTTTAGAGTTTATAAAAATTTGACTGTCAATTAATTCGGTTACGGTGTTCGGGAATTGTATTTCGGTGATATTTGAAAAACCGTATCCGCCATAGTCATGTACTTTTTCCACTCCTGCAGGGATTGTTACACTGCCTGAGGTGAACGACATCAAAAGTGCTTTACCGTCTTTTGAAAACAGCAGGTCATTTTTATAGATGTAGTAAGGGTTATCAGGGTCTAAAGACAATTTCAGATTAGGGCAGTCTCTGAATATCTGACCTAAAGGATAATATGCAGACTCATTCTGATAATATAAATAGTTATAGTTGACTCTATCTATCAGTGTGTTTTTTGGTATATTAATCTTTTTAAGTGAAGGGAAACAAGCGAATTCGGTTATGTTATAAATAGTTTCAGGTAAAATCATTTCTTCAACATTTGTAAATCTGTTTTCAGTTGAATATTTACTTCCCAAAGTATAATCACCGTATAAATCTAAATCTGTTACCATAAATTCGATATTGTCATATGTAACTGTTTTAGGTATTTCAACTGTTTTGATGTTCGGAACTTCTACAACGGTAGCTGAATAAGGAATTTCTAAATCGCCGTATTTGATATTGCGTTTAAATTTGTAGGTGAATTCACCGACCTTGATTTTAGGTTCTTCGTCGTAGGTTCTGTCATCATTATAGTATGCGGCAGCATCATAATATCCTGATACTGTTGTCACAGTACCTGCTAATGAGCTGACAGATAAAATAGCTGTTGTAAGTAAACAAAGTAATTTTTTAGTTTTTTTCATGATAAATTATCCTTTCATAATAAGTTTTTGTTTTTTGTGATTTTTATATTTTTACCCCAATTTTCCTCCCTTCTGTTTATTAAGCGTTTCAAACCACAAAAAGTCTCACTAATTTAAAAGAAAATTAAAATAAAAAAGCGGAACAATTTAGTTCCGCTTTGATATTATTTCACATTTTTATACACAACTTTTTTGCCTATCAAAATCTTAGCATTTCTTACTCCGCTGCCTTTTAGCTGTTTATTTAGGCTCTTAGCTACTTTCTTGTTCTTGACATAAAACTTTATGCCTTTTTTGGTGTTTTTAAAGGCTTTCTCTTTTACTTCAGGAACATTATTTTTACTTTTTATAATTACTTTTGATAAGTTAAAACATTTGTTGAAAGCTTTTGTTTCAATGTTTTCAACATTGCTCGAAAGAATAACTGTCTTTAACTTTTTACAATTATAAACTGCATTAGGCTCTATTTTATAGATATTTTTTAGAGTTATAGTTTTTAGACTTTTGTTATTAGAAATATCACCTATAGTTAAATCAAAATCTGTACACCCGCTAACAAAAAGCTTCTGTAATTTTTTGCAGTTTTTTATATGACCGAAATATGTATGTATTCTTATCGCTTTTATTTCTTTAAGTTTATTCCACTTTGCGATTCCCATAAATACATCAGCATTATTCATAGTCAATTTTTCACAAGTCTTAGCACATTTAGGCTTTTTATATACATTATCATCTTCTAAAAATGCTAATGTATCAATTTCGAAAGTTTCATTTTCATATTTAATAAAACTCGGAATTTTAATACTTTTCGAATTCGTTGTTAAATCTTTTACGGTATTAGATGTGAAGCTTCCATCGCTCCACAACTCATATGTTATACCATTTTCACTCGTATTTATTTTATATGGATTTTGTCTGTCAATTGCTGAAACACTTATTGCGGCTGTATTTAACACTATCGCACTTAATATTACCATATTTAAAATTTTCTTTTTCATAAAAAATTCTCCTTATAATTTGATTATAATGCATTCTTATATATGTTCATATTAATTAAGTCAACATTTTTATAAAACGAATCAAATATATCTATTTTAAAACCTTTTTTAAAATATCTTAAAAAATAATCAACCATTGTTTGTGAAAATAGCCACCTATTCTCTATGACTTTTATATTATCTTCATATTTTGAATTTGATGAATTTATCATATAAAATTTAATTCTCTATTATATAAGCGTATCAACCCACAAAAAGTCTCACTGATTTTAAAATATATTTTCACACACGAAAAAGCGGAACAATTTAGTTCCGCTTTGATATTATTTCACATTTTTATACACAACTTTTTTGCCTATTAAAATCTTAGCGTTTCTCACTCCGCTGCCTTTTAGCTGTTCATTTAATTGGTCAGCCACCGTTTGATTTTTAACATAAAACTTTATTTCATCTTTTGTATTCTTAAAAGCTGTATCTTCAATTATCGGTGATTCTTTTTCCATATTTAATCGAACAACCAAAAGTTTTTTACAACCTTTAAATGCTCTTTTTTCTATTTTTGAAACATTTGATATTTTAATTTCATTTAAGTTCTTGCAGTTTTTAAAAGCCTTATCTTGTATAACAAAAGATTTTATTTTACTCTTTATATTAACTTTAGATAATTTAGTACAATTACTAAATGTATAAGGTTGAATTTTATCTACATTTTTCGGTATGACTATTCTCTTTAATGATTTGCATTTGAAAAATGCTCCGTATCCTATTTCTTTTAATTTATTATTTAATTTTATAGATTTTAATTTAACACATGCTGAAAAACCATTTTCACTTATCTTTTCAGCTGATGAAGGAAGTATAATTTTTTCAACTGTGTCATCTAATTCATTGTTGAATGATATTGTTTCAGTTCCATTTGAAATTTTATATATTTTTTTGTTATTTATTAATGTGTACATCACTTTGCCGTCTTTTGAATACACTGCTCCGTTTTTCATTTTTATATACGGATTTTCTTTATCTATTATTATTTTTAATTTAGGCATATTTGATAGTTCGATTTTTTCTACGGTTTTTGGCACATACAATTTTTTTAACTTTTTTATCCTTGCAGAATCAGCTTGAAAAATTGTCGCATAACTTGGTAAATATATAGTTTCAAATGGTAAGTTGTAATCATATGCAAAAAAACTAATACCATTTACTTTATATTTTTTATTATTAAACTTTACTTTTGCCGGGATTTTTAATGTTTTTGTTTTTTTATTAGGATATACGGCAGTAACATTATAATTGATTTTATTTAAATCATTAATTTCATCCTTTAAAATAAAGTCATAATAAATATCTTTAATTTTAACATTATAATGATTACCGTCATCGCACCAATAAGCTAGTTCATTGGCTGCATTGCCTATAATGTAACTAGTTAACATTGTTGTACAAATAACTGATAAAAATATTGCTGCTTTTAAAATGTTTTTGGCTTTCATTTTAACCCTCCTTATACTGGATTAGTTTCCATTGTTGAAATTTTTGCCCAACTTTTTTTAGACATATATGATGTATTAATACCTGTTGCTTTTGTATATCCATAATAATGATTTAAGACAGAACCGCATACTGGATAAAAGATAAGTTCATCAAAACCACTAGAAAAGGTACTAAGAAAATCTTCTGTAGCCAATACACTATCATTATACCTATAACTGCAAAATAAAATATTATCTTCATATATTGAACTAGGCGTATTGATATTGCTTTTCATATAAAATTTTATATCTATAAATTCCATAACTCCAAGATTAACAGTTTTACTAAATGCTTGCCAGCATTGATATTTCTTTTGATTTTTTACCTTTTCATTTGGATTTTTGGCACAAGCCTTTAAATCAGCATTATTGTATGATGCTTTACTATTTGAAGCAAAATGGCTTGTTCCAAATTTTGAACCGGTTTTATTTTTTCCTGCCTTTGACACTGTACTTTTAGGAACAATTCCTCTGTGTGCATATGTATCTCCGATTAAATGGCAAGCAAACCCAACTATTAAAAATTTTTTCTTTTCATATTGAGTTGCAGTCGTATTGGCATTTATATATTCAGCTAGTTTATTAGCCATTTTAGTCATTTGTTTATCTCTTAATTCTTTAGATATGCTGTTTAAAGCATTTTCTTTTGCTTTTGCAGTCGTTTGCTTGTTATATAAATTCAAAGCAAAGTTCCATAAAAACTTTAGCGATGCCACATAATTATTTTTGCCGTGTAGATTTCTTACATTATTATCCCCACTTTTTGACCCAAAATCAATATCAGCTGCTACTGCTGTTTGAGCCATAAAACCTATATTATTTTTACTTATAGATAGATTTCGATTAAATATTGATTCTTTTATTATATCTTTGTGTTTTGATCCACTCCACAACCCCTCAACAACAATATCCGCTTGGTCTGAATAGTCGGGAACAGCTTCGTTGTTTTCAAGCTTTTCAACTGCTTTTTCGCCTTTGGTGTAGCTTCTTGAATACTCGTCATAAATCTCTAAAGCATATTCACAGTCGATAAGTCCTGCGTTTGTTCCCTCGACTTCTTTAGATGAGGTTTTTAAAAGCCCTCTGATAAAGTCGTTTGACTTCGTTTTGTCCTTTGCTTTCAGCATTGCCGCCGCTCCTGTTACCTGTGCTGTGGCTATGCTTGTTCCGCTTACGCCTATTGTACCATAGAACAGCCCTGTTGTACATACCTGTTCACCCGGTGCCAGAAGTTCTAATTCCGTGCCCGTTGATGTAAGCTCGGCTAGCTTGCCCTCTGCATTTATTGAGCCTACAGCTATCACTTCATCATATGCAGCAGGATAATTAATGTCCTGATGTTCGGTGTTTCCTGCCGCCGCTATCAGAAGTATTCCCGCTGATTCGGCGTCTTTAATTGCCTGATGCAAAACCGCCGAATTGACCGTTGTCCCGAAGCTCATATTGATTATATCCATATCGTTCTCAATGCCCCAATAGATGCCCTCTACTATTCGGCTAAGCGGTGACTTCAAATTCTCGTCAAACGCCTTAACTGAATAAATCTCGACGTCAGGGAAAACACCCTTTATTCCGTCTTTATTGTCCTTAGCACCGATAAGCCCTGCAATTCCCGTTCCGTGACCGTTTGCATCAACAAACATCGGGCTGACTTCCTCCTCACCGGGAACAAGATTAACCTCACCCATGATATTTATATCATCTGTATAGGATACTCCGCTGTCAAGCACCTCGATTTTTACGCCCGTTGGTTTTGCTTCTGAATTATCTGCACCAATAGCTTCTAAGTTCCATTGTTCAGCAGGAGCAGATAATTTCTTTTTGCTCTTCTTTCCGCTGCCCTCAAGGATAATATCCTCACTTACTGCTATTACACCAGACTGCTGTTCCAATCTTTCAGCCTGATGTTCGGTCAGCTCACAGCTTAAAGCTTCATCACCGAGAAGAATTTCACCGTCGAACTGCGACTGAATTTTCTTTCCGTCTTTTTCGGTTTCGGTCAGAACTATGTAGTTTTCCTTTTCGCCCGAAAACACAGGCTCGTCGGCAAACGCCGAACTCTGTACAAAAACCGAAACACTCACCGCCATACAAACGGCGATACTTATTGCTTTTTTCATGTCAACACATCCTCTGTCAGTTTAATCAGCAACTGCTATATAATACCATTAATTACTCTATATTTGAAATATATTATGTTAATTATTTATTATATTTACTAGTTACTGTTAATTAAGCGTTTTAAAAAGCAAAAAGTCTCACTAATTTTAAAAAATTAAAATAAAAAAGCGGAACAATTTAGTTCCGCTTAAAATATATATGAAATTTTCAGTTTAGTTATCTGCTGAAACAGTTTTAATATGAAGCTCTTCCAGTTGCTTTTCGTCAACCTCAGCAGGGCAGGCACTCATGAGTTCACTTGCATTCTGAACTTTAGGGAATGCAACGACATCACGGAGTGATTCAGCACCGCACATTATCATAGCAAGTCTGTCAAGTCCTATTCCCATTCCGCCGTGAGGAGGTGAAGCATAGCGATATGCGTCAACTAAGAAACCGAATTTTGCGTCAATTTCTTCATCGGTCATACCAAGTGCTTCAAACATCTTCTGCTGAAGCTCAAAATCTGTTATTCTCATAGAGCCTGATGAAAGCTCTGTGCCGTTCAAAACCAAGTCGAATGCTTTGGCACGAACATTTGCAGGGTCTGAGTCAAGCATTGGAATGCATTCTTCTAACGGCATTGTGAACGGGTGATGCATAGCAATCCATTCGCCGGTTTCTTCATCCTGCTCGAAAAACGGCATTTCGGTTATCCACAGGAAGTTATAGCCATTAGGAATTATACCAAGTTTTTTTGCGACCAGAAGACGAAGTGCACCAAGAGTAGGGAGAACGATCTTATTTTTATCAGCAACGATTAAAACAACATCACCTTTTTCGGCACTTAATGTCGAAAGAATTTTTTCAAGATCTCCGTCCTTTAAGAATTTTTTAAATGAGCAATTAGGCTCGTCATCGTTCCAACGAATATAAGCAAGCCCTTTAGCACCAATACCTTTTGCATGTTCTGTGAGCTTGTCTATTTCTTTTCTTGTATATACACCCGCTGCGTTTTTAGCGACAATTGCCCTTACGCTTCCGCTGTTTTCCAGTGCGTTTTTGAATACGATAAAATCAATATCACTTACAGTTTCTGAAATATCCTGAATTTCCATTCCGAATCTTGTATCCGGCTTGTCTGAACCGTATCTCGACATAGCGTCTGCGAAGGTTAGTCTAGGAAGCGGTAAAGGAATATCAACATCTAAAACATCCTTAAAAAGCTTTTTAACAAAACCCTCACCCATAGACAGCAGGTCATCAACATCGACAAAAGACATTTCAAGGTCAATTTGTGTAAATTCAGGCTGTCTGTCAGCACGAAGGTCTTCATCACGGAAGCATCTTGCCAGCTGAATATATCTGTCATAGCCCGAAACCATTAAAAGCTGTTTATAAATCTGAGGTGACTGAGGAAGTGCATAGAACTTTCCCTCATGAACACGGGAAGGAACTATATAGTCCCTTGCACCCTCAGGAGTTGACTTTATCATCATAGGAGTTTCAATCTCGATAAATCCGTTGTCGTAGAAATATTCTCTGGCACATTTTGATATATTGTGACGCATAATAAGATTTCTTTGAAGCTTTTCATTTCTTAAATCAAGATATCTGTATTTTAGCTTTAGCTCGTCGTTTACTTTATCTGTTTTTGAAACCTCAAAAGGCGGGGTTTCAGCTTTTGAAAGAATTCTTAAATCTGTTACCATTATCTCGATTTCACCGGTTTTGATTTCTTTGTTTACGCTTTCGCGTTTTTTTACATTGCCTTTAGCCATGAGCACATATTCTGCATGACAGCTTCCGGCTTTTTCAAAAATTTTTCTATCAGTAGAGTCGTTAAACGAAAGCTGAACAATTCCTGTTCTGTCTCTTAAATCAATAAAAATCAGATTGCCTAAATCTCTTATTTTCTGAACAAATCCGCATACAACGACTTCACATTCTTCATTTGGAACTTCGCCGCAGTAATGTGTTCTTCTGAGTCCGTTCATAGTGTCTAATTTCACATTTATCATACCTTTCTTTTTTAGCTTTCAATGTTTTTGCTTTCAGATTGAGGGGGTGTATTATATCTTGAAAAATATTCTTTTATTTCTTTTGGGGTGTTGTTATCCCAAAAGAAAATATAAACCGCAGCCAAAGTAATAACTAAAAGAGCAAGCCCTGCAATCCGGTTTTGTGTGAATGTAATAACCGTAATAATCAGCCAAAACAAAACAATGATTAAAGAAGAAATAAGATTAGAAGTTTTTCTTTTGAACTTTCCTGAAATTTTTGTGCTGTTTTCATCATTGCCCTTGCATATCTTACCGTAAAACATAGGATTGTCAAGATCTCGTTTAGCGTATTTGTGATAATGAACTTCGATAATATTATCGTTTCTTCCGCCATAGAAAAGGTCCATCAGATAACAGTCCTTTCTAAGCTGGCGATGTGTGAAGCTTTTAATATCACGGTCGAATTTCTTTTTAAAGTCTGTGTTAGAATACGGACATTCAAATTCATATTTTTTTGAGGTTATAATGAACATAAACAGTGTCCTTTCTTTGATTTAAAGGGTTTTAATCTATATTTGGCAAAATATCTTTAAACATAAAGTTTGTAAGTTCATTTGAAAAAGTGTCGCAGAATTTTTCATCAAGTGTTATTGAGATTTCCTCACCTGTATCCATTTGCTTTAGTTTAGCTTGTTTTGTTTCAAGTTCATTGTCACCTAAAACAAGAGTGAATTTAGCGTCTATTTTATTTGCATATTTCATCTGGGCTTTTAAGCCTCTTCCCATGAGGTCATATTCTGTAAAGAAGCCTTCGTTCCTTAATGCCAATGCCAGTGAAGCAGCATGCTGCTGAGCCTTTTCACCCATTGAAGCTATATATAAATCGCAGGTGTTTTTCTCTATAAAGTCACAGCCTGAGTTTTCCATAGTCAGCAGAAGTCTTTCGATTCCCGAACCGAAGCCGAGTGCAGGAACAGACTGACCGCCGAGTTCTTCAACAAGACCGTCATATCTTCCTCCGCCTAGAACAGTCCCCTGTGAGCCAATAGAATCTGTAATAAATTCAAATACTGTTTTTGTATAATAGTCAAGTCCTCTTACGATTTTTGTATCAATAACAAATTCAATGCCCATTGACGCTAAATTTTGCTGAAGCTTTTTAAAGTGTGTGTCACACTCTTCACACAGATAATCTAATATAACAGGCGCGTCTTTTGCAATTTCCGAGCAAACAGGTGATTTGCAGTCTAAAATTCGCATAGGATTTTTTTCTAATCTTTCCTGGCAGGTATGACAAAGTTCGTCTTTTCTGTCTGAAAAATATTCTTTGAGTGCCTGGTGATATTTTGCTCTGCATTCCGGGCAGCCTATTGAATTTAAGTGAAGTGAAACATCTTTGATACCCAATCTGTCAATAACACTTTTTGCTAAAGCAATAATATCTGCGTCAGCTGACGGCGATGAAGGACCGATCATTTCACAGCCGAATTGGTGAAATTCTCTCAGTCTGCCAGCCTGAGGCTTTTCGTGTCGGAAGCAAGGGGTTATATAAAATATTTTTTGAGGAATACCTTCGTTGAGTATTCCGTTTTCCAGCATTGCACGGATAACTCCTGCAGTTCCCTCAGGTTTTAATGTGAATGTAGAATCGCCTTTTGCAGAAACAGTATACATCTCCTTTTGAACAACATCTGTTGTGTCACCGACTGAACGCACAAAAAGTCCTGTGTCTTCAAATGTAGGTGTTCTTATTTCTTTAAATCCGAACCCTTCAGCCGTTTCTCTGCAAATCTTTTCTATGGTATGCCATTTGTACACCTCGTTTGGAGTAACATCTTGTGTTCCTCTCGGTCTTTGTACAGTTGATTTTGCCATAATAGTCCTCCGTTTCTTATTGTAAAAATAAAAGGCCGCCCCAAAGGGACGACCGTAATAATCGTGATACCACCCTAATTGTTCGGATAATTTTTATCTGAACCACTCGTGTCCTTTAACGCAGGTAACGCCCGTCCTTTTTATTCAAACGGGAACTCATAGGTGTCTTTCATAAGTTATTTCAAAAGTGTTTTCACCATATACACTCTCTCTGAGTTGAAACAGCTTATTACTCTTCTAATCATCGCTTTTAATTATTTGTGTTAAATTTCTGATTCTGCCTAGCGTTTTGTAGGATTAACAATGTCACGCCAATCTAAATCACCCCGTTCAAGCGCATGAATCAGTGCTTCTGCTGTTGCTGTATTTGTAGCAACAGGTATGTTGTGAACATCGCAGAGCCTTAAAAGATTGGCTTCATTAGGTTCGTGAGGCTGAGGAGTAATAGGATCTCTGAAAAATAACAGCAGGTCAATTTCATTGCATGAAATTCTGGCAGAAATCTGTTCATCACCGCCTTGAGCACCGCTTAGATATTTTTGTATGCGAAGTCCTGTGGCTTCTGCAACTTGTTTGCCTGTTGTACCAGTTGCACATAGGTTATGCCGGCTTAAAATACCGCAATAGGCAATACAAAACTGCACCATAAGTTCTTTTTTCTTGTCATGAGCTATTAACGCAATATTCAAGGCAATTCCCCCTTTGATTTATTTAGAGCATAAAACCCCTTTAATACACATTCTAACATAAATTATTACAATTGCAAAGAGAAAAACAACAAAAAAAATAAAATTGTTTATTATGAAATATAACTTAAAGAAAAATTAGCAATATTGCACAATATATTGCTTTTAGTTGCATTGTAATTAAGTAAATGTTTACTTATTAAAAGCATTTTTTATTCCGAAAATGTCAGCCTGCCGAGTTTGAATTTTCGGCAGGCTTGATTTTAAATATTATTTTTCAGATAAAAGCTTTTCAGCAGATGCTATTTTAACGGCAATACAGAAAATTTCAATGGCTTGCTTTAATTCTTCAACAGGAGGGAATGACGGTGCAATTCTTATATTTGAATCTTTAGGGTCTTTTCCGTAAGGGAATGTTGCTCCTGCACCTGTCAGCACAACGCCGGCATCTTTGCAAAGTGAAACGATTCTTTTTGCACATCCTTCCATTGCGTCAAAGCTTATGAAATAACCGCCGTGAGGTCTGTGCCAGCTGCCTATTCCCAAAGGTGTAATTTCGGTTTCCAGTTCTTCCAAACATACATCAAATTTTGGTTTAATAATTTCTGCATGTTTTTTCATATGTTCCTGAAGACCTTCATAGTTACCGAAAAATTTAACATGCCGTAGCTGATTGATTTTATCAAATCCTATAGTTTGTATGGTCATAAGTGAAAGAAGATAGTCTACATTTTTTTTGCTTGCACCTAAGGCAGCTATTCCTCCGCCTGCAAAGGAAATTTTTGATGTTGAACCGAAAATATAAACCATATCTTCATTTCCTGACTTTTTACATTCATCAAGAATGTTCAAAAGCTTATCAGGTGTATCGGTCAGATGATGAATACAGTATGCATTATCCCAGAAAATTCTGAAGTCATTTGCTTTTGGCTTTAAGTTAGCGAATCTTCTTACCACTTCATCTGAATAAGTTATTCCTGTTGGATTTGAGTACATAGGAACACACCATACGCCTTTTATAGTTTCATCATTTGAAACAAGGTTTTCAATCATATCCATATCAGGCCCGTCAGAATACAGAGGAACATTAATCATTTCAATTCCGAAGCTTTCACAAATTGCAAAATGTCTGTCATAACCGGGAACTAAACAAATCCATTTGATTTTTTCATAGTCTTTCCAAGGTTTATCAACGCCGTTCACACCGAAGATAATACCCTTTGCAATTGTATCATACATAAGATTCAGACTTGAGTTTCCGCCTATAATTATTTCATCAGTTGAAACACCGAGCATTGGGGCAAAAAGCTCTTTAGCATCACAGATGCCCTCAAGTCCGCCGTAGTTTCGGCAGTCTGTTCCGTCAGAAGCTGTATAGTCAGCATCAAAGCTGTTTACAGAAGCCAGCATTTTGACTGCAAGGTCAAGCTGCTGAGTGCTTGGCTTTCCTCTGGCCATATTAAGCGACAGTTTCCGGGCTTTGAATTCTTCAAGCTTTAACTTATTTTCATCAAGAAAAACTTCAAGTTTCTCTTTTGACATATCTTTAAGTTGCATTTGCAAACCTCCAACAAGTTATAAATTCATTATACTTTATTTTATTACAAAATGATATAAAATGCAAGCCGATTATAAGAAACTTGCAAAAAATTCGCTAAATGCACTAAATTAAAGTTTGAAATTTCATATATATGGGCATTTAAAACAAAAATCCACCATATATTTATGGTGGATTTTTTGCAGAATACTACTCAGTCTGGTATTTAAACTAATGGTGTTTTGGAAAAATTGTTTGCAATATTTCTGTTTTGAGCTTTGAGTTTCAGAGAGATTTTATCAGTGATAAGTGCTATAAATTCGCTGTTTGTAGGTTTTCCTTTTTCGACATTTACTGTATACCTGAAGAATGAATTTAAAGTTTCTATATCTCCTCTGTCCCATGCTATTTCAATTGCATGCCTGATTGCACGCTCAACCCTTGATGCTGTTGTGTTAAATCGTTTTGCAACTGTAGGATATAACACTTTTGTCACGCAGTCAAGCATTTCCCTGTTCTGAACGGACAGCATAATTGCTTCCCGTAAATAGTGATAACCTTTGATATGAGCAGGAACGCCGACCTGATGAATAATTTCCGTTACAGCAATTTCAAGTGAAACCAAATCATATGACTTAGTAACATCAATTTCTTCAACGGCAGGGACTTCTTCAATTCCCATAAGTTCATTTATACGCTTTGCCAGATAGTCGATGTCAACCGGCTTGCGAATATAGCACTCAATTCCTTTTTCAAAAGCTGTTTTTTCTAAATATGGATCCGAGTAAGAAGTACATACAATGAAGTGTGGCTTCTTGTATGGTGTGTGGTTGAATTTTTCGACAAGGTCAGCTCCGTTCAGATTAGGCATGATTACATCCATAATTACTATATCCGGTGTTTCATTTTTAATAGCGTCAAATAAGATTAGTCCGTCCTTTGGTCTTGCAATTACATAAAATCCTTTGTTTCTTAGCAGGCTTGCGAAATTAACTCCGAAATCCTTGCTGTCATCGCCTAGTAGTATTTTTATTCTGCTCCTCATTGTATTTACCGCTCCTTAATGTTAAATTTTTGTATACCATAATTCAGAGAAACATAGTTTTTGACTTGATAATTTAAGAGCAAAGTCATCAACTTGAATAGTGGTATCTTTTTCCCAAAGAAGAGTCTTGATTAAAGGGCAGTTCTTTCGCTCGCCGGATTTTAATCCGAAAATTCTTTGAGGTATTTTTGATGTGTAAAAGTGCTAATAAATCTGAATAAAAGAAAATTTCACAGATTTAGCGTGGATTGTGTTTAAAATATTTTAAATTACCTCAAAATCGCCAGATTTTTTAGGTATGTGTTTCCACTTCCATATATTAGCACAAAGGAAGATTAATTACAATAGGAAATTGCAAAAAAATACACCTTTTTATCGTCAAATAGGGCATAACTATGACATAATACTTTAATAAATATTACAAATAGTATAATTATAATGAAATATTACATAATGTTGTTTAATTCGACGAATTAAATTGAAAAAACCCCGAAACATAGCGATTTGTAGATTATGCAGCAAAATTTAAAGAGCTTTTGTCGCTTATATTGCTTTTTTGTGACTGAGTGTACATTGTGTCAGCGAATATACCGTATCCCATTGAAGAATTATTTACAAAAACATGTGTGACTGCACCAACCAGTTTTCCGTTTTGTATTATTGGGCTGCCGCTCATGCCCTGAAGGATTCCTCCGGTTTTTTCTAAAAGAGTTTTATCCGTGATTCTGATAACAAGGTTTTTTAAATCCGGATCATCAGGATTAACCTGTTCAATATTGATAGAATATTTTTGAGGTTCTGAACCGTTTATTGTGGTTAGTATTTCGGCTTTTCCGGTTTTTATTTCGCTGTTGTCAGCAATTTCAACTTCTTCGTGCTTACTCGGTGATTCGTCAATTTTTCCGAAAACTCCTGATTCAGTATTCTGAGATAGAGTACCTAACTCATTTCCGCTTAGAAATCTTCCGTGAAGCTCACCCGGTGCTCCTGATGAACCTTTTTTATATCCGGTAACAGATACTCCGCATATTTCACCGCTTAAAAGGGGAAGAAGGTCTCCGGTGTCTGAATCACAAACAGGATGTCCCAATCCGCCGAAATTTCCTGTATATGGATTATAAAATGTTATAGTCCCGATGCCCGCAGAAGAATCTCTTACCCACATTCCGGTTTTATAGCATTTTTCATTATTGCAATATTCAGGAGTAAGCTTTAATGTCAGATTGTCTTCACAATTATTTCGTTTTAAAACTACTTCAACTGTTTTTCCGCCTGAAGCAGAAATTACCTTTGATAAATCTTCATTAGAAGTTATTTTTTTTTCATCAATGGAAATAATAATATCACCTACTTTAATTCCGGCTTCCTCTGCCGGGCATGAATTATTTTTTCCGTTTATATCTGACAGTCTGACAACCATGATGCCTTCAGTCAGCATTTTTATTCCGAACGGCTGTCCGCAAGGAACAACCTTTTTAACAGAAGCATTAACTTTTAAGGCGTTGTCTGTTTTTGCTGAAAATTTATTGTTATGATTTGAATAATTTATCACCGCAATTGATTTCGGCAGATAAAAATTATAAGATGATAAAAAGGTAATTGATGATATCAGAAAAAAAGCTGTCATCAAAATAACAGTTAAAGATTTTATTGTCTTCTTCATAAACAATTATCCTTTCTTGTAATTTTAAGTGTTTAAAAATTTGAATGAGCAAATTTTTAAAGCATGAATCTGATGAATTTGATGCCGCATCTCTATTATATTTTGCAGATTAACCTGCATAATTCTATGGTTTTTATAGAATTATTTGCATTGGTCGTAATGTAAATTAGGGGTTGAGTTTTATAGTAGAATTATGTTATACTTATATGTAGATTATTGATATGTGATAAAAACTTTTAATTTTTAAGTTTTCAAAAAGGAGGAGTGCTCTTCATTAAGAGCATATATAATGATATGTCAAAAGCTGATCGTCTAAGAAAAATAAAAGAAGAAAAAATGAAAAATGATGAAGCTTTCAGAAAAAAAGAAGAGAAGCGTAAAGAAGCTTCAGCTAAAGTTGTCGGGAAATTTGTGAAAAAAGAATCAATTTGGTATAAGATTATAAAATTTATAATGATACTTCCTTTTTTATATTCGGGTTTTTTCTACGGATTAATTACTGCGATAAATATTTTTAAGAAATGGGTTCCATGGATTGATAATACATATATAGGATGGATAATTATTATAAGCTTAGTTGCAATGCTCATTGCTGTTATTCTTGCGTTGAAAAGGCTTTATTTTTCAAGCTTTATAATTTCTCTTGTTTCGACATCAGTATATTTTTTCATAACAAAAAAACATTTTGTGGATTATCTGACCGGAAGAGTTACGGAAAACGGCAATATACATCCTGAATATGAATTTATGATCAGGCATTATCCTATACTTCTGTTTTTATTATGTTCATTTATTTTATTTATTATGACCATATTTACAGTTTTTAAGAAAAAGAAAAAGGAAAAAGCTAAAAGAGATAATGCTCCGACAAAAAGTATCGTTGATTATTAAATATATAAAAAATAAAGACCGCCGGCTCTTCGGCGGTCTTTATCGTTTATATAAGTTAATATTTTGTAAATTTTAATTCAGGATATTAAGCTTAGTTTTCAACAGTATTTTAATAAAAAATTAATTAATATTTGAAAGTTTGCATGATGAAAAACTGGAAAACTAAATTTCTTTGTTTTATCAATTTAAAGTGAGGAATTAATTATTAAAAAACAGTTAATGATATAATCAAATATAAAAACAATTAACTTATTTTGGTTGATTTGACTTTTTTCTTTTATAATAATAGTATAAACATAAGAAATAAGAGGCAGCAGATAAAAAATATATACTTTAGCGAAGGGATGATTATAGTGAAATGTATAAAGAGAATTTTCAGCGGACTAACAGCTTTATCTTTATTATTAATTATTTCATTGCCTGTTTTTGCTGTTTTTGAGTTACCTGAGTATAAATATGACGCTGATTTGCCGCTGGGTATTGCTACTGATTTTCATATGTTTATCAGGAAAGACGCTAATATAAATGCACATTGTTTTGGAAATATAGCAGTCGGAAATTTAGTCAGTATCAACAGCACTTTCGGTCAGGCTCTTGTAAAGGATGATGACGGAAAAGAGACTGTCAAGAACGATTTCCCTAACTATATAAAAAATTTATCAACTGGTTTTAGCACTGCATTTTACGGCAACCCGTTCGTTTTCGGCAAAGGTGCGAAAGTTGTTTTAACTGATAACGGAAATAAGAACAAAGTTCAGATGAATGGTTTTTCAACTACTGAAATGCCTCCTAAAGATTGTAAGCTTTTTGTTGAAGATGAATCAAAACCATATATTGATTTAGATAAAGAATTTGAGAATTTAAAAAATCTGTCCAAAGAATACGCAAATGCTAAGAACTCTGATAATGTTCAAACAAAATTTGAAATGAACAGTGCTGAAATTAAAACAACAGCAGATGGCGTACATGTTAAAAATATAAAATATAAAGATACTATTGCACTTTGTAATCATGCTTTGCTGAATGTTTTGGTTTCTGATACGAGTAAAACTACCCTTATTGTTAATGTTGATTTGGCCGGTACAGGCGATGAGGTATATGTTCCTGTAAGAGTCAGATTCAACGGTGAGGCTAATAAGGAAAGATGCGATGTGGAAAACTCAAAGATTCTTTGGAATTTTTATGACAGTTCAAAAGCTGATAAAGTTTATAACGGAACAATAAACTTCCCTAATGAGTGGATCGGAAGCATTATGGCACCCGGTGCAAAAGTTAACTTCAGTTCAAATTTTGACGGAACTTTAATTGCCGAAAGCTGTTCTATAAATGGTGAATCACACTCATGGTACTACACTGGTGAAAAGCCGGAAGATGTAACACCGACAAAACCTACTGACCCAACAGATCCGACAAAGCCGAGCGTAACGCCGACAAAACCTAGTGATCCGACAGATCCTAGCGTGACGCCGACAAAAACACCTACTAAACCTACACAAACGAAACCGACTGAGACTACAAAGGTTACAGTAAAGCCAACTACTGTAGTTACCGGCGAGAATTCAACAACTACTTCTGCAACTACCGCTCCTGAGCCTTTGATAGTGACCAATACGGTTACCACAACTCCATTGGTTACTGTACCTGAGAATCCAACACCTCAGCAAATCAGAAGAACACTTGCGTACATAGATGAGTTGTTAAAAAAACCTGATTTGACCGAAGAGCAGAAGAAAGAACTCAAAAGTTTAAGAAGGACTCTTGCATTGATGCTGGAAATGCCTAATACAGGTACTGAGGACAGAAAAGCAACACCTGTTGTTCTCGGCGGACTGTTATTAGCTATGGGGTTATATGGATTTTTTAACAGAAGAAAATTGATTGAAGCCGGAAGTAAAGGCAAGTAATATATAAAATATAAAGCAGACACATGAGTGAATTATGCGTCTGCTTTTTTTGGTTATGAGTTTTAATGAAAAAATCACGCACTGTACTTAATGCGTGATTTTTGCTGTTTGGAGCTTGTGACGGGACTCGAACCTGCGACCTGCTCATTACGAATGAGCTGCACTACCAACTGTGCTACACAAGCAACTGATATCGTCAGTGACTATTATATCATACGGAAATATTATGTCAATACTTTTTATTTTTAAAAGTTGCAGACAGCCTTATTTTTATTGCTAAGTAATGGTGATAAATGTGGAAATAAAAAAGTGATTGAAAAATTATAATATTTGTGTTATAATGTTTTTGTGAAATTTTGTGTAGTATAAACAATAAGAAGGGATGTTACTTTTATGGGCAGTAAGGAAATCAAAACTTCTCTGTTTAAAGTCTTTGGAATAATATTTCTGATAATACTCATTCTTGCATCTGCATTTGTTGTGATGGTTCATATTGCTTTTAAGAATGAAAATGTTACTCCAAGTATAGGCGGATATAGTCTTTACCTTATTCATGACGATTATATGGCACCTAACATTGAAAAAAACACTTTGATTTTTGCAACAAACGGTGTTCCTACAAATGACGATATAGGCAAAGTTGTCATTGCCGATAATGTTAAAGATTATGGGACAACTGCTATGCGTCTTGTGAATTTAGCTGTTGAGAATGATAAGCTTTATTATGAGCTTAAATTTGACCGTTCAACCGATACTGTTATGACTAAAGGCAGCAAAATCGTCGGAATTGCAAACTATCAGTTTGAGCTGTTCGGAAAGATTATTGTTCTGGCTAATTCAGGTACAGGATACTTTATTTTTATAGGTGTGCCTGCACTTGCAGTGATAATTTTCTTTGTTTTGAATAAACGAAATAAGAGAAAACAAATAGCTAAAAGAGAGAAAAACAGAGAAGAGTATCATAAATCAAAAAATGACTCGGACAATGATGCACAGAAGTCATTCGATGATTTTGTAAATGAAAATGAAAAGTTAAACAATGATATGTTGAATAATAAAGGGATTACTCATTTTTCGGATTCAAGAGGCTCTGAAATACTTAATGAACCGCTTATTGAAGAAGGCGTGAATAAAGATGACCTGGTTGAAATGAAAGAGGACCTTACGAAACCTACCAATAATGCAATAGAAGAGCTTATGAAAATTCTTGAAGAAGAAAATGCAAAGCTTAAAGAGCTGGAGCTTCCAAAAGCTGAAAAAGCGGCACAGGATATTCAAGAAAAAACTGATAAGCTTAAAGATACTGAGGAAAACAAAGACTTGCAAGAATAACTTATTAAAGACTGTTCGTTTGAGCAGTCTTTTTTTGAGATAGGTTTGAATGCCGGTTAAAGTTATAAAAACATTAGTTACAAAAAATTAATAAATTTATTGCTAAAAAAAGTATAAACTACTTGACAACTCGTCCAAAATACTATATAATATACAAGTCGCTGAAAAATAGCGACAAAACGGTGGGAGCATAGCTCAGCTGGGAGAGCATCTGCCTTACAAGCAGAGGGTCACAGGTTCGAGCCCTGTTGTTCCCACCAAAATTAGTCCTTGCAAGAGCGGGGGCTTGTGGCCTGGTAGTTCAGTTGGTTAGAACGCTAGCCTGTCACGCTAGAGGTCGTGGGTTCGACTCCCATCCAGGTCGCCAATTTATTATTTGCCTCTGTAGCTCAGTCGGTAGAGCAGAGGACTGAAAATCCTCGTGTCGATGGTTCGATTCCGTCCGGAGGCACCAAAATGCGGGCATAGCTCATCTGGTAGAGCGCCACCTTGCCAAGGTGGAGGTAGCGAGTTCGAGCCTCGTTGCCCGCTCCATAATTTGCACAAATCGCATTTCGCTTTTTGCGGGATGCGATTTTTTATCTGAAAAGACTTTATTAGCAGGGAACTGCTGTTTTTGTAATTATGAAAAATATAGTGGAAAATGAAAAATAAATTGTGCTTATAGGGCAAATATTTTGTTAAAGCTATACAACAAAATTGATTATTTTTACCAATATGGGACAAGAAGTATGCTTGTTTCATATGTCAATTTCCATTTTGCACAAAATATTAATTGATTTTTTGATTAAGTATACAAAAAAAAAATTATATATTCAAAAACTATTGATATTTAAAAAGTTTAATGATAAAATGAAATTGTATCAAAAAGATATAATTTCAAAATTTTTAAGGAGGAAATTATTATGAAGTTAAAAAGACTTCTGTCTGGTGTAACAGCGGCAATTATGGCTTTCTCTGCAGTTGCTATTACATCATTTACAACAGCTTCAGCTGCTCTTGAGCCTATCAAGCCTACAAAAGGCTGGTACGGCGGTGGCGAGACAGGTACTCTTGAGGGTTCTCAGCTTAAGCTAATTCAAGACTATAATGGTGCAACCGCAAAATTCTCAGCGATTCAAAACAAAAAATTCTATGTTGCATTTGAAGTTACAGGTGCAACAGCAAACACTACAGCTTACATTTGCCTTAATAATGGTAGTAGTGTACAGGCATGGGACCCAGGAGATAAAAACCCTGCAATCTCAACACCTAAAAACGGTAAGTATGTTGCAACATTTGAAGGTAATGACAGCGATGTAACACAGTTTATGGCTGTAGTCTTCAAGAATGACGGAGAAGACGATTACGGTATAACAAGTGCTAAGCTTATCGGATGCTATTTAGAAGATCCTACAGATGAGCTTGGTGACATCGGCGGCGGTGATGACCCAGACCCTTCAGACGCTGCAAAAGTCAGATTAATTGATAACAATGGCACTCAATTAGGAGATATAATAAGCGTAAATAAAGACGGTCAATATGAGGTTTCAGCTACAGGTATTAGCTTAAACAAGCAGTCAGCTGTTACACTTAGATCAACTGGTGCAGTTAAGGGTACATTAATTAATGAAAATGCAACTCTCACTGTAGATGAGGTAACTGTTAACGGCACATCAGTTGATGTACCAAATGCTCTAAAGAATATTTCAGTATATGGTTGGGATGCTCCAGAGGATATTAAAGTTGATGTTTATAATGCATGGAACGCAGCCGGAAGTATTGCACTTCCTGCAGATGTGTCAACAATTACATCAATATCAGTTAAATTCACTTTAAAGGGTGCTGAGATTAAAAAAGATCCAACTCCTGGCCCAACACCTAGTAAAGATAAAGTTACTGCTGCAATATATTTCACAGACGGTGACTACTATCCTTGCATTGAACGCACAATTTCAGTAGATATTGATAAAGACGGTCAATACAAATTAGTTATACCTGCTGCAAACGGAGATGGTACAGAGACTGATGTAAGCGGTATAATGTGTTTGGTTATAGATTTCTTAGATTGTAAGAATGATTTTAGTTTCGATGCAAAGCTTGATTCTATAACAGTAGCAGGAAAAGAAATTGTTCAAGATGCTAGCAAAGCATTATTCGGTGATCTTGAAGATGACAATGATAATCTAAGACTTGAGATTTATAATACTTGGGGTGATACAAGTTCAGTTGGTGCACCTATTGATCCGCTTGATGTTGATTACAAAGTAGGCGAAGAGATGGTTATTACATTTACAGTTTCAAACTTCAAGAAGATTGTAAGACCTTCTAATCCTACAAATAGCGGAAGACCAAACCCTTCTGTTACAACTCCAACAAAGCAACCTGTAGTAAAGACTACAAGAAACCCTAAGGTTGTTGCTAAGGAAAAGGCAGCTGCTAAGAAAGCTATGAAACAGGCTAAGCTTAATACTCTAAAGGTTAAGAGCAAGGCTAAGAAGAAGATCAACGTAACTTGGAAGAAAGTTAAGAAAGCTAAGGGCTATCAGGTTCAGGTTTCAACAAACAAGAAGTTCAAGAAGAGCAAGATTATCTTCAAGAAGGATGTTAAGAAGACAAAGCTCACAATCAAGAATAAGAAGATTAAGAGCAAGAAGACATACTTCGTAAGAGTTAGAGCTTATGCTACATACAAGGATAAGAATGGTAAGACTATCAGAGTATACAGCAAGTGGAATAAGAAGCTCAGAAAAGTTAAAGTTAAATAATAAAATTTAACATACTAAAATCCCGTGTCAATATGATGCGGGATTTTTTATGTGTATTTATAAATAAAAAACCGAAGCTTGAATGATTTTTCAAACTTCGGTTTGATAAAATATTAGTTTAATATCTTATTTATTACTTAGTTTCAACGCCTTCCCAGTCTTTGAGGAATCTTTCAATTCCGCTGTCTGTAAGAGGGTGTTTAATCATTTGCTTGATTACACTCATCGGAATTGTTGCGATATCACAGCCGAGCCTTGCAGCAGCAGTAACATGAATTGGATTTCTGATAGAAGCGGCAATAATTTCTGTTTCGATTGCCTGAGCATCGAAAATATCAACGATTTCTTCAATTAAGTTCATACCTTCCATGCCGATATCATCGAGTCTGCCTAAGAAAGGTGAAACATATGTTGCACCGGCCTTTGCAGCTAAAAGTGCCTGAGCAGCTGAGAAAATTAAAGTTACATTTGTTTTAATTCCGAGTTCTGTGAGCTTTTTGGTCGCCTTGAGACCTTCTGCACACATTGGAATTTTAATAACGATGTTCTTGTGCATAGCTGCAAGAGGTTTAGCCTCTTCAACCATTTTGTCAGCTTCCAGTGAGATAACCTCAGCTGAAATAGGTCCGTCTACAATTTCTGTGATTTCTTTAACAACATCCTGAAAAACTCTGCCCTCTTTAGCAATTAGAGAAGGGTTTGTTGTAACTCCGCAGATAACGCCTAGGTCATTTGCTTCTCTGATGTCGTCAACATTCGCTGTGTCAATAAATAGTTTCATAATAAATAAATTCCTTTCAATATTATATTATTTCCTGAATAACAGGGATTATACGATTATTTTATTAAAGAGTTCCAAGCTTTTTAAAACTTGCCTTGAGTGCAGGGTAAATTTCACGATACAGCTGATAGTATTTTTCATACTCAGGAACATTATTTTCAATAGGTTCTTGAGTTTTGTCTGTTTTAATTACAGCCTTGCAAGCCTCAGGAACACTGCTGTAAATTCCGGCACCGACAGTTGCCAAAAGTGCGACTCCAAGAGCCGGGCCCTCTTTTGAAGCTACTGTTTTAACAGGGCAGTTATATAAATCAGCGAGCATTGAACGCCATAAAGGTGAAGTTCCGCCTCCACCGCAAGCCATCATGTCAGAAACATTTATGTTCATTTCTCTGAAAACTTCAACGCAGTCACGAAGGGAGTATGATACACCTTCCAAAACCGCTCTGAGCATATCTTTCTTGGTGTGCATAGCGGAAAGTCCGAAAAATGTTCCGCGTGCATCAGGGTCGAGGTGAGGAGTTCTCTCACCCATTAAGTAAGGAAGATATAAAAGTCTGTTTGCGCCTACAGGAACAGTTTCAGCTTCCTTATCCATTAGATAGTATTCGTCTACACCCATTAAAGCGGCAGTTTCCTTTTCGGCATTGCAGAAGTTATCTCTGAACCATTTCAGTGACAGTCCTGCCCCTTGAGTAACACCCATAACATGCCATGAATTCGGAACGGCAGCACAGCATGTGTGTACACGCCCTTTTGGATCTATAGAAATGTTTGAAGTGTGTGCGAAAACTACACCCGAAGTACCGATTGTTGTGAAGGCTTTTCCGTCCTCAACAACCCCTGTTCCGACAGCGGCAGCAGCGTTGTCGCCGGCACCGCCGACAACGATAGTTCCTGCTTTAAGTCCTGTGAGTTCAGCCATTTTTGCAGTAATTTCTCCTGTTACTTCACAGCTTTCATAAACCTTGCCGAGAAGGCTTTTGTCAATATCAAGAGCTGATAAAACTTCGTCAGACCAGCATCTGTTTGGAACATCTAAAAGCTGCATTCCCGAAGCGTCAGAAACCTCTGTTGCAAACTCACCTGTAAGTATAAATCTTAAGTAGTCTTTCGGCAGAAGAATATGAGCACATTTTTCATAAATTTCAGGCTCATTATTTTTAACCCAAAGAATTTTTGCAGCGGTCCATCCTGTAAGTGCAGGGTTAGCCGTAATTTCAATAAGCTTCTTCTCACCTAGCTTTTGATTCATTTCTTCAACTTCGTTAGCTGTTCTCTGGTCACACCAAATAATAGATTTTCTAAGAACATTTCCGTCTTTATCGAGCATAACAAGACCATGCATTTGTCCTGATATACCGACACCTTTGACATCATCTTTTGATACACCGCTTTGTGTCATAACAGCTTTGATTGTATTAACCATAGCATTTGACCAGTCAGCAGGATCTTGTTCTGCATAGCCGTTCTTAGGCTGATACATAGGGTACTCAATTGTTTTTGAAGCTATAACTTTTCCGCTTTCATCGAAAAGCACAGTTTTTGTACCGCTTGTACCGCAGTCGACACCGATTACATATGCCATTTATTCTTCCTCCAATTTGAATTTTTGTATTTTATTACCCTTTTATTGTACACCATTAAACCGTGCTTTGTCAAACATTTTATATCGAAATTAAAAGGTCCTGATAACATTTTTTTGTTATCAGGACTCTTTAAAATTTACTTCACATTCTTATACACAACTTTTTTGCCGACTAAAATCTTAGCTTTTTTTACTCCGCTGCCTTTTAATTGTTTCTTCAGGCTCTTAGCTACTTTCTTATTCTTTACATAAAATTTTATGCCTTTTTTGGTGTTTTCAAAGACTTTATCAGTGATATTATAACGAGTTTTTTTAGAAATCTTAGGTGCTTTCTTTTCGTTTTTAATTATTACTTTGGATAAACCTTTGCAGTTACTAAATGTATAACCCTTTATAGTTTTTACCGAGCTTGGTATAGTTACTTTTTTTATATATTTATTATCTGAGTATGTACCGTACAGTGCAGTTATACCTTTAGGAATAGTAACACTTTTTTGCTTTCCGAAATACTCATATGCCGTTTTACCGTTCTTTGAGCATAAATACCGAGTGTTTCTCATTTTGTATTTAGGATTGTCTTTTGAAACTGTCATTTTAAGATTAGGGCAGTTTTTAAAGCCAATTGATTTAACAGACGCAGGGATATAAACACTTTTTAGCTTTGGACAGTTTTTAAAATATCCTATTGACTTAAGCTGAGCATCTTTAGGTATATTTAT
Source organism: uncultured Ruminococcus sp. (assembly GCA_900545345.1). Lineage (GTDB taxonomy): Bacteria > Bacillota > Clostridia > Oscillospirales > Ruminococcaceae > UMGS1601. Next base: position 59,294 of record UQYQ01000001.1, on the reverse strand, counting down.
TGTTTTGAGATTTTGCCAAGCTCCGGGTTTAGATCTATATACAGTGTCTGTAACAAATTCTTTCAAATTTTTAGAAACATTTATATTATCGATAGTATAAACACATTCAGGAAAACCGTCTATATAATCATCAAAAAAAATATTTGTAACTGTATAAAGTTTTCCTTCATTTTTTACGGTTTCAGGTATATACAATGTTTTAAGGTTTCCCTGTAAAAATGTACCTTCCATTTCTACATCTGTGGAACCAGGGGAGTGCTTGTATATAATACCATCAACTATAAACCCTGGAACCTCCATATTTCCGTTAAATTGAAATGCATTTACTGAACTGGTACACAAGATTAAAAATAAAATAAGAGCAATTGCAGTTTTTAAAGTCTTTTTCATATCGTTACATTCCTTTCGATTCTATATTTGACGTTTGTATTTGTTATTTAAGTAGATTAAGTTTATGTTCGAATATGATGAGTCGAAAATTGAGTCATCAAATCCATTGTTAAAATAGTGGAAAAAATAATCAACCATTGTTTCAGATTGTAATATTCTATTTGGAACTACACTTGGATTGTCTTCATATCTTTTTCTAATACTTACTTTTCGTTTATTTAAATCTTCGTCTGTTTCACCGCTTCTTTTAATTAATAAATTTTGTATTAACGAAAAATCCAATGAACCGTTATTATATTCTGTTATAAGTTTGTTCCATTCAGCATTTGAGAAATCTTTTTTATTGAATCTGTTAATACTATTTGTATAATTAGAATCAGTTGCCCTATCAATCATAAATTTTGGTACTATAGTCCTATGTGCTGTAACATCGCCTAAAAAATGCATTATAAGTCCGACTATAAGATATTTTCTACCCTCACCGTTTTTAAATTTTCCATATGTATTAATAACATATTCTGTAGTGTCAGCTAGTTTTACCAAATGAACATAATCTTGTTTGTCGTAAGAATTTAAATTATCAAACTTTTGTTTATCAAACATTGCTAAACATTGAGATTTAGCATTTGAAGATTGTACATGATAAGCTTCACCGCTGTTAACACTTATCTTTTGTGCATAAGTCCATAAAAATTTTAATGTTGCTACATAGTTTCTGTTTCCGTGCAAGCATGTTGCAAAAGGTATTTTGGTTTCATCATCACACCATTTGCAAATTTTATAAACTAAATCCGAATATGCGGCCGGTATGTAATTACTATCGCCTCCCATGATGATTTCATCGTGTGTATCACCCGTCCAAAGCGGAGAAATCCCCGAATTGTCGTTATCAGATTTTTCATTCCTCATTTTGTCCAGAATGATACAGCCAAAGCTTTGATTTTCGTTAGCATTCTCCCCGCCGATTTCAGCCGATACTGTCAAATTAATTGCTGAAGTGAATGTGACTGCTGCTGCAAGTGATAAGCATAGAATTTTTCTGAGTTTCATGTTAATATTTCCTTTCATGGTTATTACGGAGTATTTCCATCCATATTATAACATTTACTAAATGTAAAGTAAAGGAAATAAAAAACATTTGTATACACACACAAATAAAGATGTTTATATTTGTGCATATATTACATTATATAGAATATGTTAGACTTTATCCCTCCCTTCTATTTATTAAGCGTTTCAAAACGCAAAAAGTCTCATTAATTTTAAAAAAAATTAAAATAAAAAAGCGGAACAATTTAGTTCCGCTTAAAATTACTTCACATTCTTATACACAACTTTTTTGCCTATCAAAATTTTTGCGTTTCTCACACCGCTGCCTTTTAGCTGTTTCTTTAAGCTCTTGGCTACTTTCTTATTCTTTACATAAAATTTTATGCCTTTTTTGGTGTTTCTAAAGGCTGTGTTAATGATTTTAGGAGCCTTTCTTTTGTTGTTAATTATTACCTTAGAAAGCTTTTTACATCCCCGAAATGCTTCTTCATTTATTTTTTCAGCACCGTTTATTTTAACTATTTTTAATTTACGGCAACCTGCAAAGGCTTCTCCTTGGATAACAATGTTTTTTGAAAGAATTTTTACACTTTTTAAGTTTTTGCAATTTTCAAATGCATAATAACCAATCGTTTTGAGTTTTTTAGGGATTGTTACATCCTTTAGATTTTTGCATTTGCTGAATGCTGATATGTCAAGACGAGTTAAATTCTTTCCGAATTTAATTGTTTTAAGGCCGGAATTTGAAAACGCACTGTCTTTTATTTGTTTAACACTGTTTGGGAGTGTGACTTTTGTTAGATTTGAATCGGAGAAGACATAGTCACCAATGTATTTAAGTGTATTAGGAAACTTAACATTTTCTACTGATTCAAATCCGTATCCTCCCCTGTAGAGTAATGTTTCTACACCATCAGGAATTTCGATGTTTTTTTGAGAATTAAAAGATATAAATAGTGTCTTTCCGTCCTTTGACAAAAGCATATCGTTTTTATAGCAGTAATATGGGTTTTCTGGGTCTAAAGATAATTTTAGATTAGGGCAGCCGCTAAGCCCTCCGGTAAATTCAAAATCATAGTAATAATTTTCAGTAAAATATTTTTTACTTCTGCGCAGCACTGTGTTTTTCGGTATATTAATTTTTTTAAGATTTGAAAAATAACCTAAGTCAGTTATGTTATATATTGTATCAGGTAATACAATCTCTTCAATATTCGGATACTTACATTTAGAAATATATGAATTGTTTTTGACAACATAATATCCGCCGTATATCCTTATATCAGTTACTGTATATTCATTTCCGTTGTAAGTAACCTTTGACGGTAATTCAACTTTTTGAATATCGGGAAATTCAACAACTGTCGCAGAATACGGAATTTTAACTGAGCCATATTGTACATTTTCTTTAAATGTGTATGAAAAATTACCGATTTTTATTTTAGGTTCTTCTTCGCGACGTACTGTTGATGATACTGTTGGAACACTTAAAAATAAACTTACAAATATAATGCCTGTTGTAAATAAGCATATAAACTTTTTTATTTTCATCACAAATCGCATCCTTCCATTGAATTAAGCTGACATATTGTTATTATAAAATTAAGATATCCTCGAACCATAAAGGCGGAGGATATGACTAATTACTTACAGTAGCTTTCAATATAATTATCAATACAGCTTTGAATAATTTCTTTAGCGACTTCTTTTCCGTCAACCTCTTCTATTGCGGTGTCTTTTCCCTCAAGTGTTTTATATACAGAAAAGAAGTGCGACATTTCATCAAATATGTGTTTTGGAAGCTCCTTAATATCACTGTAGCAATTATACATAGGGTCGTTAAACGGTATAGCTATAATTTTTTCGTCAGTTGAACCGCTGTCTATCATTTTTATAACTCCGACGGGATAGCAGTTTACAAGGGAAAGAGGTTCAAGGGTTTCAGAACATAAAACCAACACATCTAAAGGGTCGCCATCTGCAGCATAGGTCCTTGGAATGAAGCCATAGTTTGCAGGATAATGAGTAGATGTATAAAGTATTCTATCCATCATAAGAAGTCCTGTTTCTTTGTCAAGTTCGTATTTGATTTTTGACCCTTTAGGGATTTCAATAACAGCCATAAAATTATCCTGAGAAATCTTTTTCGGGGAAATATCATGCCATATATTTGTCATAAGATTATTCGCATCCTTTCTTTTTGCATATTAAAAAAACTATGTTAGTTTTCTTTTATAATATCACAAGCGGTAAGACCTTCGTCTTGTAAACTATCTATAACATCAAAAACCGTTTCGCCGTTTAATTCTACTAAAACTCTGTCGGCTGGGTTTTCTTTTGAAATAAGACTGTCTATTGAAATATAATCTTTATTTGAAGTTTTTATGATATTAAAATCATTCAGAATTTTTTCAAAGACCGTTATGTTATTTTGACTATAAAACATTATGCTTTGAAAAGGCATAACATAAATCTCTGTTTCAGTTTCAAGAGAACCGAATCCAAAATTGGTTACGCCGTCATTAATCAGCAAATCGCCGTATCTTTTTAAAATAGCGTCGGCAACTTTAGTTGTAACTTCAAGGTTATAAAGCTGCAGGTGAAGTCCGTTGTCGCCGTTTTTTGAAAGTTCGGCTTCTTGAGCCTCTGTGCATGGAACTTCAATGAAAAAGTAAGGTTTTTTTATTAATTTAACGGCTTTTAAAATAATGGATTTTATTTTTTCGGCACTGATAACACAGGAAATTTCACTGTCATTCACTTTAATATATGATGATTTTACACCCAATGTATTTTCAATGTTCAAGCCTTCTATAAGCTTAAAATTTTCTTGCATATTTCGACCCTTTCTGTTATACTGATATTTGTAAGAAGCATCATTTTTACCTAATATGTTTGTGTAAAAATCCTCTTTAATAAATTGTTTTATTTTGCCGGATTTAATAATATTGTCCAAACAAATGGACTTTATATCTGATAAAATAAAATCAAGTTAAAGATTCAATTTCTTATTGGTTTTGATTTTGAATTTTAACATTATAAATATCAAGGAGAGGTTTTTATGCTTAACACTTTAATTTTTATGCTGCTTGCAGTTTTGGGTTCATCAGCAATGGGATATGTATATTACTTATGCGAAATTGATTCGTCTTCAGAAGAGAATAGACGAAAAAATATTTCTGTTTTATCAAATGACATTTTAAACAATAACGGGAATGATGCTGCATAAACAAATTTTATGTTAAATTACAAGTACATTATATACTTTAAAGTATTTAAAGTCAAGGAAGGTTTAGTTTATGATTGAGGTATTTCTTTTAGTTTCGGCAATAGTATTATTAATAGTATTAATTGTTATATCATCAGTAATTTTATTAAAAAAGACAAATCCGGATAACAGTGAAAACATGCTTTCTTTAGTTCAGCAGATAAAAAATGACACAGGTAAAGAGCTTTCTGATTTCAGGCAGGAAATTAATCGAACAACAAGCGATTCAATTAAAAGTTTGGGAGAGATGGTATCTCATAATCAAAAGGATTTGAACAATGCGGTATCAGAAAAGATATCAATGCTTGATAAAAATTTGTCGGACAAGCAGGAAAATCTTCAGAAATCGGTTACATATTCTTTGGCCCATCAGGAAGAGCGTTTTAAAACTTTTTCTGTTGAAAATGAGCAGAAGCTTGATAATATTCGTTCAACAGTGGAAAAGCGTTTGGGTTCACTTCAGGAAGAGAATTCAAAAAAGCTTGATGAAATGCGTATGGTAGTCGATGAAAAGCTTCAAAAGACCCTTGATGAGCGTATGACACAGTCATTTAAACTTGTAAACGACAGATTGGAGCAGGTTTATAAAGGACTTGGAGAGATGCAGACGCTTGCAACAGGTGTGGGTGATTTGAAAAAGGTTCTGACTAATGTTAAAAGCAGAGGTATTTTGGGAGAAATTCAACTTGGATCTATTCTTTCTGAAATACTTGCACCTGAACAATATGACGAAAATGTAGAAATCAAAAGGGGCAGCGGCAAGCGTGTGGAGTTTGCAATAAAGCTTCCTGCTGATGACGATAAAACAGTTTATCTGCCTATTGATTCCAAATTTCCGGGTGATAGCTATACAAGGCTCGTCGAGGCTTATGATAACGGTTCTAAAGAAGAAATTGAAACGGCTGTTAAAACACTTATTACAACAGTTAAAAACGAAGCAAAGGATATCAATCAAAAATACATATGCCCTCCTGATTCAACGGATTTCGGTATTTTGTTTGTACCGTTCGAGGGGCTTTATGCTGAACTTGTAAACAGAGGAATGGTTGAAGAGCTTCAGCGAAGCTTTAAAGTGAATTTAGCAGGACCAAGTACCATGGCTGCACTGCTTAACAGCTTGCAGATGGGCTTTAAAACCTTGGCTATTCAAAAGCGAAGCAGTGAGGTTTGGGATGTTCTGGGTGCGGTCAAAACTGAGTTCGGCAAGTTTGAGGATGTAATTACAAAAGCACAGAATAGCCTTAATCAGGCTTCAAAACAGCTTGATGATTTGGTTGGGGTTAGAACAAGAGCCATTAACAGAAAACTGAAGAGCGTAACGACGTTAGAAACATCATCTCTTAAATCAGAACAGCTTTTAGGTATTGAAACAGAATAGCTTTAAAAACTCTTAAGTCGATTGTCTTAAGAGTTTTCATAATTTATTAAAATAGAATATTAAATAATCGTATGAATATTGATTAAATTTTATATGTTTGGTATAATAATATTTATGGATTATATTTCATTTTATTTTTATATTTTCTGTGAGTAATTTTAGCATAAATGACAATCTATTTGAAGAGAGGACTTTTATAAATGAAAAAACCGGATAAGGATATTATGAAAGCAGGACTTAGAAAAAAGCTGAGTTTTTTGTTTTCAAGAAAGATAACAGTGATTATACTTTTGGCTATTCAAGTTGGTTTTGTAACATTAGCTTTTTTCAGCTTGTATGACCAGTTTATATATATTTATCTCGGTTTAACTGTTTTGGCGATTTTGCTTGTGGCGTATATAGCAAGCTCAAATGAAAATGCAGGATATAAAATTGCGTGGCTGGTCCCGTTTGTTATATTTCCGAGCTTTATGGCATTGGTTTATTTATTTTTGAAAATTTCTATTTCAAGGCATTTTTTCAAAAAGATAGTGCAGAAGAAAATCATCGAAACCGAAAAGTACTTAAAGCAGGATAAAAAAATTGCTGAGGAAATAGAGAAAAAAGAAGAAAAGTCATTTTTAAGAATGTCTGATTATATCGCAGGTTACGGAAAATTTCCAACATATAAAAATACAACAGCACAGTATTTCAAATGCGGTGAAGAACAGTTTGAAGTCCTTTTGGACGAGCTTAGAAAAGCAAAGCATTTTATATTTATAGAATTTTTTATAGTTGAAAAAGGTGTAATGCTCGACCAGATTATCGACATACTTATAGATAAGGCAGAAGAGGGAGTAGATGTCAGATTTATGTATGACGGTGTCGGAGCTCAGACGATACTTCCGGGTAAGTATGATGAAACACTAAGATACTATGGTATCAAATGCAAGGTCTTTAATCCTTTTGTTCCGTTTTTAACCTCTGTGCAGAATAATCGTGACCACAGAAAAATCGTAGTGATCGACGGTCATACTGCATTTACAGGCGGGACAAATTTGGCTGATGAATATATAAATGCTAAAACAAAGTACGGCTATTGGAAAGACTCTGCAGTAATGATAAAGGGTGACGCTGTGTGGAGCTTTACTATAATGTTCTTTCAAATGTGGGAACTGAATGAAAAGATACCTGCAAATTACATTGATTTTGCTCCGCATAAATATCATGAGGATGAATTTAAAGGCGAAGGATATGTAATACCATACGGTGATTCGCCGCTTGATAATGAAAATGTCGGAAAGATGATTTATATGGACATTATCAATAAGGCAAGGGATTATATATACTTTACAGCACCTTATTTGATTTTAGACGAAGAGCTTTTGTCAGCGTTAAGTTATGCTGCGAAAAGCGGTGTTGATGTTAAAATTGTTGTTCCCGGTATTTCAGACAAGTGGTATGTTCAGAAAATTTCTAATTGCTATTATAAAGCGCTTTTAGACCAAGGTGTAAAATTTTATCGTTATAATCCGGGATTTGTTCATACAAAGGACTGCGTTTCTGATGACAAAATTGCAACGGTGGGAACAGTAAACTTAGATTACAGAAGTCTTTATCTTCATTTTGAAGACGGTATAGTGTTTTATAAGAACAAGTTAGTTTCAGATGTAAAAAAAGATATAGATGATATGATTAAAAATGATTGTACCGAAATTACAGCTGAAGATATGGACCGAAGAAATATATTTGATAAAATTTTCAGCGGAATTTTAAAGATTTTCGGACCGTTGTTATAGCAGTTTAAAAAAACAAGGCAGGGTGTTATCCTTGCCTTGTTTTGCAATATAAAAAACCTTGGAAGAAAACTTTTCAAGTCTTTCCAAGGCTTTGTTTTTTTATAATGAAATTTTATGAAAGCAAAGCTTTGTCGTTTGCGAATTCAGAACCGCTGACTTCTTCAAATTTATGCAGCAAAATTTCAACAGTCAGTTTTTTCTTTTCTTCGCCTGAAATATCTAAAATCACTCTGCCTTCATGCATCATAATCAGTCGGTTTCCGTAGGCTATTGCGTCATTCATGTTATGGGTAACCATCATAGCTGTTAAGCTGTTTTCTTTAATAATTTTATCACTGATTTCTAAAACTTTTGCAGAGGTCTTAGGGTCAAGTGCCGCAGTATGTTCATCGAGAAGCAAAAGCTTAGGATTTTGCAGAGTTGCCATTAACAATGTAATAGCTTGTCTTTGTCCGCCTGAAAGCAATCCAACCTTTGATGTCAGACGATTTTCCAAACCTAAATCCAAAACTTTAAGCATTTCTTTGTACTTTTCTTTTTCTTTATTAGTTACACCGAACTTTAAGGTTCTTCTTTTTCCACGGCGGGCTGCCAGTGCAAGATTTTCAGCTATTTCCATAGTGGCAGCCGTGCCTGTCATTGGGTCCTGGAATACACGGCCGAAAAATTTAGCTCGTTTATGTTCAGACATGTTGGTAACATCTATGCCGTCAATAACAATTGAGCCGCTGTCAATAGAATACACACCGGTAATCATATTTAAAAGAGTAGATTTACCTGCACCGTTTCCTCCGATAACTGTCACAAAATCCCCGTCATTTAAAGTGAGGTCTACACCGTTGAGAGCTTTTTTTTCGTTAATAGTTCCCGGATTGAAAGTTTTATAAACATTTTTGATTTCAAGCATTTGTAACGCCCCCTTTGCTTTTTGCGGTTTTCTTTATCTTGCCGGCATATTTGTTTTTCCAATAAGGCAAGCCTAAGAATACAGCAACAACTGCAGCTGAGAACATTTTTAAGTTATTTGCGTTAAGACCCAGTTTTAAAACAATGGCAATAACAATATAATAAATAACCCCGCCTACAACACATGCAAGAAGCTTTAATGCAAAGTTTTTGAATATTTTGCTGAATACTACTTCACCTATAATTACAGCTGCAAGACCGATAACAATAGCACCTCTGCCCATATTGACATCAGCGTTTCCGCTGAATTGTGCTAATAAACCGCCCGATAATGCAACTATACCGTTTGAGAGAACTAAACCGAGTATTTTCCTTGAATCGGTATTAATGCCGTTAGCACGGGCCATAGCCTGATTAGCACCGGTTGCACGAACTGAATGTCCGAGCTCTGTACCAAAGAAATAATAAAGCAAAGCAATGATAACGACAATAATAATTGCTGTAACAATAATAGTTTTTGTCAGTAAATTTGTATTTGATGAAACAATCAAATCGAATTTTCTGTTGCTGATAGGTGTGTTAGCTCTTCCGCTCATGATTAAAAGGTTTACGGAATACAACGCAAGCTGAGTTAAAATTCCTGCTAAAATTGCAGGAATACCAAACTTTGTATGCAATATACCGGTTACAAGACCTGCAAGGCATCCGGCAAAAAATGCGACAATCATGGATATGTATATGTTAACCCCGCTTGTTGTCAGAACTACAAGCACCGCACCGCCGGTTCCTAAAGAACCGTCAACTGTAAGGTCGGCAAGATCCAGAACTCTGTAAGTAATGTATACACCGATTGCCATGATTCCCCATATCATACCTTGTGCAATAGGAGAAGGCAAGGATTGTAAAAATTCTATAAACATCTAAAACATAACTCCTTAGAAATAAAATAACAGACAATAAAGCGATAAGAAAATCTTACCGCTTTATCAATATTCAATGATTCAATAAGGGATTAACTTCACCTGTCATTTAAACACTACGACATGGGAGCTGTCCCTTCCGGTTATATTAACGGTGTTATTAATCCATTGTAATCGGCTTATAACTTTCAGGGATTTTTAAATTGAGAGTTTCTGCACGCTTAGCAACATATTTCTTGGTTAAATCAGTTGAGTAATCAATTTTCATTTCTTCCGGTTTTGCACCGTTTTCAAGAATTTCATATGCCATTTCACCGGCACGGAAACCGATGTCATAATAGCTTATAGAAAGTGCAGCAACACCGCAGCCTTTGCAGATGCCCTCTTCACCCGTAAATACAGGGATTTTAGCAGGTTCTGTAATGTTGTTGATTGCTTCTGTATTTGAAGCGGCTGTGTTATCAGTAGGAATATACAAAACATCTGATGAATCAACAGCTGTTTGAGTGATAGCTGTAACATCATTAGTATCAACAAATGTGTATATCTTGCAGGTGTAACCAAGACCTTCTAACTCTGACTTAATAATGTCAGCCTGATATTTTGAATTTGCTTCATTAGAACAGTATAAAATGCCGACAGTTTTTTTATCAGGACAAAGCTCTTTAATCATTGCAGCCTGTTCTTTTAACGGAGCGAGGTCTGCTGTTCCTGTAACATTCATTCCTGTTGTGCCCTTCCAGTCTTCAATTTGAAGTGCAGTTGCATAGTCAGTAATTGAAGTTCCTACTATCGGAATATCTTCAGTAGCTGATACAGCTGCTGTCAGTGCGTCAGTTGCATTAGCCATAATCAAATCTACATTTGAAGAAACGAACTGAGAAATAATTGTAGTACAGTTTGTTTTTTCACCTGATGCATTTTGCTCATCAAATTCAACCTTGTCACCGAGCTTTTCTTTTAAAGCATCTTTAAAGCCCTTTGTTGCGTCATCAAGTGCTTCATGCTGAACCAACTGACAAATACCGATTGTATATGTATCGGAAGATTTTTTGTCATCACAAGCTGTAATTGCACATGTCATAGCTATCGCCATGGCAACAGCAGTTATTTTTTTTAACTTCTTCATAAAAGGATTCCTCCATATTTCATACGGGTGCAACCCGTGTATTTCTGACAAAGATAAACCTAAAAGACGGATATCAAAATCATTGTTTATATTATATTACCAAATTTGGGCTTTGTCAATTGACAAATTGAACAAATACTTTAAAGCGGTAAAGTAATAATAACCAATTTGTATCCTTATTTTTAAGTTAGGCGTTTGTCTTTAAGCATTAGTAAATTTAAACAGTAGTAAAGGACGCCTCACTTGAAGCGTCCTTTAAACATATCAGAAGTTATTTTTGAAATTCTTTAATAGGTTCTATTTTCCAGATGTTTTGTGCATAATCCTTAATTGTTCGGTCTGAACTGAACTTACCTGCATTGCACATATTAAGCCAGCATTTTTTATAGAAAGCTTTTTCATTTTTAAAGTCTTTATTTACTTTGAGTTTAGCTTCAACATAGCTTTCAAGATCGCCGATAAGATAATAGTTGTCAGCTCTGTGCCAGCTTGCACCGTCCATAAGTGAGAAATACAGCTCTCTGAATATACCTGTTCCACCGTCTGAAAGAGTACCGTCGATGAGAGTGTTCACAACACGTTTTATTTTCTCGTTTTTTTCGCTTATATTACGAGGGTCATAATCAGGCATAATTTTTTCTAATTCTTCAACTTTTGCACCGAAAATATAGTTGTTTTCTTCGCCTGCTTCCTGAACTATTTCAATGTTTGCACCGTCATATGTCCCTAAGGTTACCGTTCCGTTCAGCATAAGTTTCATATTTCCTGTTCCCGATGCTTCTGTACCTGCGGTTGAAATCTGTTCGGAAACATCACTTCCCGAGACCAGCTTTTCCGCATATGAAACATTATAGTTTGAAACAAATACAACTGACAATAGGTCTTTTGTCTGTTGATCGGAGTTTACAAGTTTCCCTATTTCATTTATAAACTTGATTATACCCTTTGCTCTTGCATAGCCCGGTGCTGATTTGGCACCGAAAATAAATGTTGTCGGTGTAAAATCCTTTATGCTTCCGTCTTTAATTCCGAAATAAATATATAATATAGAAAATGCGTTTAAAAGCTGGCGCTTATATTCGTGAAGTCTTTTTATCTGAGTATCAAATATTGTGTCAGGATTAATCTGAATTCCGTCATGTGATTTTATAAATTCCGAAAGCTCTTTCTTTTTAGTTTTCTTTATACAAATAAATCTGTTTATAACATTTTCATCATCTGCATATTTTGCAAGTTCATGAAGCTTATCTAAATCGGTTATCCAGCTGTCGTCACCCAAAAGTTCAGTGATAAGTTTACTTAGCTCCTTATTGCAAAGTGCAAGCCAGCGGCGCTGAGTAATACCGTTTGTTTTATTCTGAAAACGCTCAGGATAAAGCTCATACCAATCCTTTAAAACATCGTTTTTTAGAATTTGCGTGTGAATTTCTGCAACGCCGTTTGTATGGCCGGAACAGAATACTGCAAGGTTAGCCATATGAACCATATTGCCGATTATAGGTTTCATGGTATTTATTTTATCTTTTGAAAGACCTTTGATATAAGCTTCTTTTATAAACTGTTCGTTGAGCATGAGTATAATCGAATACACATCGGGAATTACATTTTCTAAAAGTTCGATATTCCATTTTTCCAATGCCTCGGCCATAATAGTGTGATTAGTATAGTTAAATACCTTTTGTGCAATCTTATAGCTTTCATCAAAGCAAATTCCCTCATTAAGAAGCTGTCTGATAAGTTCGGGAATAGAAATAACAGGGTGGGTATCATTGAGCTGAACAGTAACTTTATCAGCGAGATTTTCAAGTGTGCCGTAAGTCTTTTTGTGGCGTTTTATTATATCAGACAGAGAAGCACTTGAGAAGAAATACTGCTGCTTTAATCTTAAAACTTTGCCCTCGTAAGTATTGTCATTAGGATACAATACTCTTGAAATGTCTTCAGCATAAATTTTTTCCAGGCTTGCTTTTTCATAATTTCCGCTGTCAAAAAGTTTAAAGTCAAACTCTTCAACAGGTTCTGACTGCCATAGCCTAAGAGTACCTATATGTTTAGTACCATAAGCTATTATCGGCATATCATACGGTACTGCTTTTACTGTCTGACCTTTGAACGATACAAGCTGAGTGTCAGCCTCACAGCGTTTAGACCATGGGTCGCCGTATTTTGTCCAGTTGTCTGCCTCTTCTGTCTGAAATCCGTCTTTTATACCTTGCTTGAATAAGCCGTATTTATATCTTATTCCATAACCGTCTAAAGGAAGATTCAGTGTGGCAGCTGAGTCCATAAAACAGGCAGCAAGCCTGCCAAGTCCACCGTTTCCCAGTGCTGCGTCTTCAATTTCTTCAAGTGATGAAAGTGAACAGCCTGCTTCTTCTAAAGCATTTTCGACCTCATCTGTTAATCCCAGATTTAACAGATTGTTGTATATAGCACGTCCTACTAAGAATTCTGCAGAGAAGTAACAGGCTTTTCTTGTGTTATCATGTGATTGGTTGCTTTTTTTCCAATCGTCTGAAACCATATTCATAAGAACGCTTGATAAACTTTCGTGGATTTGGTATGGGGACGCATTTTTCGGCTCTGTTTTATATTTGTTTTGCAAATCCTTTTTAAATTCCTTTAAAAATGTTTCTTTTTCCATTAATCTGTGTTCCTTTCAAAAATGTTTTCTATCTTCCGCATAATCTTGTGAGCTTTGCTATTTTTTTCTGAAGTTCCGGGGTGAAATCACTTTTTAATGCTCTCCATCTCCAGTTATTGCCGACTGTTGAAGGAATATTCATTCTTGCTTCACTTCCGAGTTCTAAAAAATCCTGAAGCTGTGCGATTGCGGTTTTTGCAGTTGAGGTCCATGCAAGACGGATAATTGCCCATGGAAGATCTTTTTTTCTTTTTACTCCGAGATAATCCATGGCGTATTTTACATTGTTTTTATTTTCAGTATAGGTCCAGCCTTTTAAAGTATCGTTATCATGAGTCCCTGTGTATACAAAACAGTTAGATGTTTTAAAATTTTGAGGAAGATACATACTGTCGGCATCGGGCTCAAATGAAAACTCTAAAACCTTCATTCCGGGATATCCGGATTGTCTTAAAAGCTTTTTAACCGAAGGTGTAATAAATCCTAAATCCTCGGCGATTATATTTACTTTGCCGAGGCTCTCTTTTACCGCTTTGAACAAATCGATTTTAGGGCCGTCTTTCCACTGGCCGCCTGTCGCATCTTTGTCACCGAACGGTATTGAATAATAGCTGTCAAAACCTCTGAAGTGGTCGATTCTGACAATGTCATATGTGTTCTTAGCGGTTTCTATCCTGTTTATCCACCATGAATAGTTGTCTTTCTTCATTAAATCCCAGTTATATAGAGGGTTTCCCCATAGCTGACCTAGAGGAGAGAATATATCAGGCGGACAGCCTGCTACATTAATCGGCGACAAATCTTCATCAAGCTCGAACAATTCAGGAGAACACCAGACATCCGCACTGTCATATGCAACATAAATAGGAATATCACCGATAATTTCAATACCGCTTTTATTGGCATACTCTTTCAGTTTAAACCATTGTTCAAAGAATTTATATTGTGTGAATTTCCAAAAGCCTATATCATCTTTGTATTTTTCTCTTGCTTGTTTTATTGCTTTTTCTTCACGTTTTACAAGCGGAGTTTCCCAATAGTTCCAAGCTCTGCCGTTATGTGCGTCTTTTAAAGACATAAATAATGCATAGTCTGAAAGCCAGTAATCGTTGCATTTTATATATTCATCAAATTTTTTCGGAACATTATTTTTAAACTTGGCATATGCCTTTCTGAGAACCTTAAAATTTTCTTTATACAGCTTATCATAGTCTACATATCTCTCGTCATCATACCATTTAATACTTTCAAAATCGTTTTTATTTAAAAGTTCTTCTTCAGCTAAGGTTTCTAAGTCGATAAAATACGGGTTGCCTGCGTGAATGGAAAAGGACTGATACGGCGAATCACCGTAGCTGGTCGGTGAAAGGGGGAGAATCTGCCAGTATTTTTGTTCACAGCCCGCTAGGTAATCCACAAAATCATAAGCCTCTTTGCTGAATCTTCCGATTCCGTATTCAGACGGGAGACTGGATATATGCATTAAAATTCCGCTTTTTCTTTTGCTGCCCATCATTAATCCTCCGTTACTATGTCGAATAATTATCTTATTATAATGGTACTCTATAATCAGTTATAGTATATCACAATAATTTTTATTTGTCACGATATAAGTAATCTGAATAAAAAAATACACCTGCAATTATATTATGCAGATGTATTTACTGTTTTATGTAACTGTGTTATTTAAAATTTGATTTTTTCCTTTAATTTTGCCGTGTCAAAGGCCAGACCCAATATAATAAATATCAAGGCACTTCCGACAGCTTGGATTATGTTTCCCGGAATTGTAGCAAGCTGTGACCCGAATCCTCCGTAAAGAATAACGGCTACAAGATAATACCCCAGAACGGTTACAGCACCTGAAAGAATTACAGCCAGTACTGAACGCACATTTATTATTTTTCCGTCACGCTTTGCAACAATATATACAATAAGCGAGTTTATTGATTTAATGATAAGAGTCGGCAGAAAATAAACAGGGTATCCTGAGAACAGGTCTGACAAACCTCCGCCGATGCCGCCTGCAATCAGACCGCACGGAAAAGGAAGGAGCATACTTGAAAGATATATCAGTGAGTCACCTACATGAATATATCCGTTGCCGACAGGAATATGAAGCATTGTCAGCACACATACAAGAGCAGCAAACAATCCCGTGAATACGATAATACGAAGTTTTAAGTCAGAGTTTTTTTTCATTTCAATTACACCTTTCTGTTTTGATAGTTTAATTTTAGCTGTTTTTTCCGACCATTGCAAATTTTAGAATATCGGAAAATCTTATCACGCAATTGTATGTATAGCATAAGTTTTCCGGTTTGTTTTTCATTCTGATTGTTGTAAATCAACAATGAATTTCAGTGTAAAACCGACGGTCAATTTTACTTATGTGCAAATAACATAATTGATTGAGGATAAATTATATCATCACTTGTGCAAAAGGTAGAATAAAATTTGTATCAATTTAGACAATAAACATACTTTAAATATATAGTTCAAAAATAGGGAATGGTAATTAAGTGCAATTTAACAAGAATATTATGTAGTAAATTGTCGAACGACCTATGATTTATCAGCATATTTGGTAAAGTTGCATAAAACATATATATAAACATTGTCGAATTATCTAACATTAAAATTGCTGTAAGGCGGTTGCAATTGATGAATTATTAGTGTATAATAACTTTAAGTGGCAAACAGTGCAAAAAAGTGGTGGCCAATCCCTAACTGTTGAAAAAACTGTTGAAACCGTTGAAAACTATTGATTTTTAAAAAGTTTTCAACAAAAATCAACAATGATGATTTTGCATTGTTAATGATTGGATTGCTTTAAATTCTGTAAGGGAGGTGAACGGTTTGCCGACAAGTATGTTAAAAGGTACATATTTTCAGTCTATGGATGCTAAAGGAAGAATGAGCTTTCCGACAAAGCTTAGAGAAGTAGTCGGCGAAAAGTTCATCATAACAAGAGGAATTGACGGTTGTCTTTTCGTATATTCACTTGAAGACTTTGAGGCTATGGCTGAAAAAATCAGCTCCTTGCCTATGGGTAAAGGAAAAGGAATTCAAAGGCATTTTATGGCATGGGCCAGTGAGGTAGAAGCTGACAAGCAGGGCAGAATACTTGTTCCGCAGAGTTTAAGAGAGCTTGCAAACCTTACAAAAGAAGTCGTTGTGGCAGGAGTTTCATCAAGGGCTGAAATTTGGGATAAGCAGGCTTGGGACAAGGCGAATGAAGAATATGACGACGACAAGTTTGTTGAAGAGCTTGAAGAGCTTGACTTTTAGTTTATGAGAGATGGTGGCTAAGTGGAATTTTCACACATATCAGTATTACTGGATGAATGTATTGAAGGACTTAGCATAAAACCAGACGGTATATATGTTGACGGGACCGCAGGCGGTGCAGGTCATTCAAAAGAAATAGCAAAGAGACTGAAAACAGGGAAGCTCATTGCTATTGACCGTGACCCGGCAGCTGTCAAAGCAGCATCCGAACGGCTGAAAAATTACAATGCTGTGGTTGTGAAGGCAAATTATTCTGAGATTGATGAGGTTTTAAAAAACCTTTCAATAAACGGTGTTGACGGAATCCTACTGGATTTGGGTGTTTCGTCGTACCAATTAGATAAAGCTGAGCGAGGTTTTTCTTATCATAATGACGCTCCGCTTGATATGAGAATGAGCGGTGAAGGTCTTTCGGCGAGAGATGTAGTTAATACATACTCTTATGAGGAACTTTCAAGAATCTTGTTTGAATACGGCGAAGAGAAGTTTTCAAGAAGCATTGCATCAGCTATTGTGAAGACAAGAGAAACAAAACCAATTGAAACAACCCTTGAACTGGCAGAGATAATAAAAGACTCAGTTCCTCAAAGGGTAAGGCGTGAGAAAAATCCGTGCAAAAAAACATTTCAGGCAATAAGAATTGAAGTGAATGCGGAGTTAGAGCATTTAAACATTGCTCTTGACAAGGCTTTTGACGCATTAAACAGCGGCGGCAGGCTCTGTATTATTTCATTTCATTCGCTTGAGGACAGGCTTGTTAAACAAAGGTTTGCAAGTTTTTGCAAAGGGTGTATTTGTCCGCCTGATTTTCCGCAGTGCGTCTGCGGTAAGAAACCGAGAGGCAAGCTTGTGAACAGAAAGCCTATTTCAGCGTCACAAGACGAGCTTGAGGTTAACAACAGAAGCCGAAGTGCTAAGCTGCGTATTATAGAAAAGATATAGACAAATGCTAAGCGTGTGCTTCGGACAAGCAGCAAAATAAAAAGACTAAAGGGAAAAGAAAAGGTTACAACAAAAAATAAGAATAGCGACAGATAAAAAAGCTATCTTAGAACAAAAGAAAAAGACATGAAAAAGAAAAGGCTTTGATAAAAATAAAATAAGCCTTGGGCGACAGAATAAAAGAACTGTAGACAAGAGAAAGAGAGAAAACAAATACGCCAAAGAATGAGGTGTAGAACAAATGGCGAAGACCAATAATCTTGCTTATGATTATGCGGCTTATGACTTAGATGAGAGAAGTTTGCCAAAGCCAAAAATCAAACACAAAAGAAATTTGAAGCTTCAGCCGAAAGCGGCATCTGCCATGAAGTTCACCATCTTAGGGTTTATAGGTTTAGCGTTGCTATGCTCAATGGTTTTCGGACAAGTTGAGCTTAGTGAAGTTTATTCGGAACAATCAAGCCTGGCTGCTGAGCTGTCAAAGCTTAAAGATGAGAATTTAAGCCTTGAGTCAGAGCTCGAGTCTAAAACGGGACTTACTCAGGTTGAAGAGTATGCTGAAAAAAAGCTTGGGCTTCAAAAGCTTGATAAATCTCAGATTGAGTATGTCGAGGTTGAAAATGACAGCGTGGCTGAGGTTGTTGAAACCGAAGATGATAATATTTTTGTGTCTGTTAAGAAATGGTTCAGAGGTGTTTTGGAATACTTTGGAGCATAATGAATAGGATATTATTAGTTAAAAAGTTAAGCTTATACTTCTTGGCGGAAGTTTTAAACTTAGCTTTTTTGTACTTATATGGAATTTTATGAATTTTGATGAAAAAGCTAAAAGAATAAAGAATATGAGTGAATTAAGTTTTATATAAATTATTTTTATTGCAGAAATTTCTTTAGCTTTTAACAGATAGGTTCTTAAATGGTGAAAGGGGGATTATTATGGACGAAAGACCAACAGGACTTATGAAACGCAGGCTTAATATCTGGATAGCACTGGGTATACTTATTTTCATGGTCTGGATATTTATAAATATGTTTCAGGTTTCAGTTAAAGAGGCTGATAAGTATCAGGAGCTTGCTTCTTCGCAGCAGCTTCAGAGTACTGTTGTAACTGCAAACCGAGGCTCTATATATGATTCTAATATGCAGGCACTTGCAAGAAGTGCGTCTGTTTATACGGTTTATGTTGACCCGCAGATGCTTAAAGACTATTTGGCACAGGATAATCCGAAAGCCGATATTAATCAGATATCATCAAAGTTATCTGAAATTTTAGAGGTGAGCCAGAAGAAAGTATTAAAGCTTTGTCAGCAGAATAACATGTATCAGATTATAAAGAAAAATGTTGAAAAGACAGTTGCTGATAAAATCACGCAATATAAAACCGAAATAGGACTTGACGCTATCGGGCTGACTCCAACAACAAAGAGATTTTATCCTCAGAATGAACTTGCTTCAAATGTTATAGGTCATCTTCATTACGACGGATATGGAATATATGGTCTTGAGCAGTATTATGATGATTATCTTTCCGGGGTGGACGGAAGAGTTGTGACTGCAAAAGACGCTCACGGAACAGAAATTCCTTATAGATATAAACAGAATTATGACGCACAGGACGGAAATTCTCTTGTGCTTAATATGGATGTGAATATTCAGTATTATCTTGAAAAAGCACTTAAAGAAGCCGTTGCAACAAATATGCCGACTGACAGAGCCTGCGGAATAATTATGAATCCTAAGACAGGTGCAGTTTATGCAATGGCAACAAATCCTAGCTATGATCTTAATAATCCTTCTCAAATTACCGATGAGGATACTCTAAAAGAACTGGCGGGGCTTGACGAGGACAGCAAAAAATATTCAAAAATTCAATCTGCTGCATGGGCATTGCAATGGAAGAATAAAGCTATTTCGGAACTTTATTTTCCCGGATCGGTATTTAAGGTTGTAACCGGTTCTTCAGCACTGGACTGCGGTGCGATTAATCTCAATCAGACATTTTCGTGTAATACAAAAATTAAGGTTGAGGACAGAACATTCCATTGCTGGACATATACAAGCCATGGTTCTCAGAATTTTGCATTGTCAATGGTAAACTCATGTAACCCTGCATTTATACAGATAGGTCAGGCCTTGGGCGGAACAAGGTTCTATGATTATTTCAAAGCGTTCGGCTTTACTGAGTTAACCGGGATAGACCTCCCGTCTGAATCTGCAAGTATTCATATTACCCCTGAAACATTGGGAATAGTTGAACTTGCTTCAAGTTCATTCGGTCAGACAAATAAAGTTACACCTATTCAGATGATAACTGCTTATTCTGCTGTAATAAACGGCGGATATCTTATGACACCTCAGGTTGTTGATAAAATAGTCGATTCATCCGGTAACATTGTTAAAGATATTACTCCTGTTAAAAAGAGACAGGTTATTTCAGAAGAAACCTCAGCTTCAATGAGAAAAGTTTTAGAGAATGTGGTAAATACACAGCAGGGTTCAAATGCATATATAAAAGGCTACAGAATAGGCGGAAAGTCGGGAACATCACAAAAAATCGACGAGGATGTTTCAGGTCATACTTATGTTGCGTCTTACTGTGCATTTTATCCTGCAGATGACCCTGAACTGGTTATGCTTGTTATGGTTGACCACCCAACAGGAGGAAACTATTACGGAAGTATGGTTGCAGCACCGATTTGTGTTCAGGTGCTGAATGATGTACTTCCTTATCTGGGATATTTCCCTGAATATACAAAAGAAGAGCTTGAAAAGGTTCCTGTTTCTGTTCCTAATGTTCTTGAGACGAATATTTCAAATGCACAGAAAACAATTGAGGGATTGGGACTTAACTGTGAAATAGTAGGAAACGGGAAGTCTGTTTTAGCACAGGTTCCAGCTAACGGTTCAATTCAGCACGGCGGAACAATTTATCTCTATACAGAAAGTAATTATAAGGCTAAAACGGTTACGGTTCCGAAATTAAAGGGACTGACTTTAAGTGAGGCTGAAAGCAGGCTTGAAAGCGTAGGGCTCAATCTTAATGCACAGGGCAATGCCGTTGATGAAGTCGGGGCAGTTGCCGGAACAGACCAAAATTATAAAGCGGGAAGCGAAGTACAGGTCGGAACGATTGTATCTGTTACATTTGCTGTTGCAAAGGCCGGTTCACAGTAAAACTTAGTTAAACGCTGAAAACAGATAATTTATAGGAATATTTTAAAATGTGAGTTTTAAGAAGAAAGCAAATGCTCATGAAAGGAGAACGGCTTCGTTCGGAAGCATTATTAAAATGAAATTATATGATTTGATTGAGGGATTGGCAGAAACAACTCTCGAAAATATTGAAATTACAGACTTAACATCAGATAACAGAAAAGATTTCAAAAAGGGTGCTATGTTTGTATGTATTAAAGGGAATACCTTTGACGGACACAGTGTTGCTCGGCAGATGATAGAAAAAGGTGCGTCGTGTGTCGTTGTACAAAAAGATTTAGGGATTGAAAATCAGATAATTGTTTCTGATACAAGAGAGATTTATCCTGCTTTATGCGCTAATTGGTTTTCTAATCCTCAGAAAAAGCTAAGGCTTATAGGCGTTACGGGAACTAATGGAAAAACAACGATTACAACTGTTATTAAAAAGGTTTTAACAGAACTTGGAGTTAAGGTCGGGCTTATAGGAACTTGTCAAAATGAAATCGGCGATAAAATTCTTCATACGGAAAGAACAACGCCCGAACCTTATGATTTATATGAACTGTTAGCACAAATGGCTGAGGAAAAATGCGAATTTACAGTAATGGAGGTTTCATCTCAGGCGCTTGAGCAAAAAAGGGTAGGACCTCTCCATTTTGATATAGCTTTGTTTACTAACTTGACTCAGGACCATTTAGATGTGCATGGTACAATGGAAAACTACTACAAGGCAAAAAAACTTCTTTTTTCTATGTGTGATAAAGCATTGATAAATATAGATGACGAAAGCGGAAAGAGATATTTAAAAGAGATACAATGTGAGAAGTATTCGTTTTCCACAACCGAAAATGCAGATTTTAAAGCTGATGATATAAGACTTTCTGCGAGCGGCGTTGAATACAGTTTCAGTGATGGCGAAGCAAGGCTTCCCGTAAGATTCAATATGCCGGGACACTTTAATGTTTCTAATTCGTTGGCAGTTATTGCATGCTTGGATAAGCTGGGATTTGAAACTGAGAAGATAATAAAACTCATTGACAAAACATCGGGTGTCAGAGGCAGGGCGGAAGTCGTTCCTACAGGCAGAGATTTTACAGTGATTTGCGATTATGCACATACGCCCGACGCTTTGGTTAATATTTTGAGCGCTATAAAAAGCTGTTCTTCGGGAAGGGTTGTATGCTTATTCGGATGCGGCGGAAACAGAGATAAAAGAAAGCGTCCGCTGATGGCAAGAGCTGCTGCTGAAAATGCGGATTTTCTAGTTGTTACATCAGATAATCCGCGTGATGAGGACCCTGAAGATATCATTAAGGATGTTTTAACGGGATTAGAAGGAACTGATACACCGTATATTACAATTGCCGACAGAATAGAAGCTATTCATTGGGCAGTTAAAAATGCACAGAAAGACGATATAATTATTCTAGCCGGAAAAGGACATGAGGATTATCAGATTCTTCCAGGAGGAGTAAAAATTCATCTCGATGAAAGAGAAGTAGTAGCAGAGGCTTTAAAAGAGTTAAAATAAAACAGTTATAATATCATATTAATTTAAAATATTACGATTAATGTTTGGGAAAAGGTAATTTATTATGGAAAAGCTATTGTTAAGTGAGATAGTGACAGCAGTACAGGGTAGCTTTGGATATCCGGGTGATATAGAAGTTACATCAATTTCAACAGATACAAGAACAATAGAAAAAGGTTCGGTTTTTATTGCACTTAAGGGCAAGAATTTTGACGGACACGATTATGCAAAAAAAGCAATGGAGCTTGGTGCAGCAGCTGTTGTAACCGAGCGCGCAATAGATGATGCGAAATGTATAATAGTAGATTCTACTCAAACGGCACTTCTTGACATTGCCGGATATTACAGGGACAAATTTGACATAAAGCTTGTCGGTATTACAGGCAGTGTCGGAAAGACGACGACAAAGGAATTTGTGTCGCTTGTTATGTCAAAACGGTTTAAGACGCTCAAAACTCAGAAAAATTTTAATAATGAGATTGGGCTTCCGATGACTTTATTTAACCTGTCAAACGAGCATGAAGCCGCAGTTATTGAAATGGGTATGTCTAATTCAGGAGAAATATCAAGACTGTCGCTGACTGCTAAACCGAATATTTGTCTTATAACTAACATAGGTTTTTCACATATTGAAAATCTGGGTTCTCAGGAAAATATATTAAAGGCAAAGCTTGAAATTCTTGACGGAGCAGATGAAACAGCACCGCTGATTGTTTCAAAAGACGATAAACTTTTAAAGAATGTTGAAGTAAGAGAGTCAAGGAAGCTGATATTTTATTCGATTTCTGATTCATCAGCTGATGTTTATGCGACTGATATAAAAACTGTCGGTGGCAGGATAGAGTTCAATATAAACTGTGACGGATTGGTTCATAAAGCCGTTATTAACTGTCTTGGTGAGCATAATGTAAAAAACGCACTTGCTGCTTTTTGTGTAGGACGGGAATATAATATCGACCCTGAGGTTATGGTTCAGGCTATCGGTGAGTTTGCTCCTGACGGAATTCGTCAGAATATCACTGATATTAACGGAGTAAAGATAATTGCAGATTGTTATAACTCATCTCCTGATTCTGCGAAATCAGCTGTCCGAACTCTTTCACAAGTGGGGAATAAAGGCAAAAAGATTGCTGTGCTCGGAGATATGCTGGAGCTTGGAAAGATGTCTAAGGAACTTCACAGGTCGGTTGGAGAAGCGGTTTGTGAAAACGGTATAGATATTCTTCTTTGTGTTGGGGAATTTTCCGAGTTTTATATAAAGGGTGCAGTTAAAAAAGGTTTTAATGAAAAAAACACAAAGATATTTACTTCTAAGAGTGAGCTTGCTAAATATATTAAAGGTATCATGGTCAAAGGTGACACAATTTTATTCAAAGCAAGCCGAGGTATGAAATTTGAAGAAATAATTGAGATGATAAAATAAACAGATAAACTGATAAGGGAGAGAGAAGAGTGCAGACTAATTCCGGAGCTGCGAATAATCGCAGAGCTAAGTCGACAAGATATGATCCATCACAAATGCCGGCTTCTGAAACCAGAAAAAGATGGAATATCCGATGGATGAAGTTTGATATGGATAAGCCGTTTTTAATAATTGTAATGACATTGCTGATACTTGGTATTGTTATGATGTTTTCCGCAAGTTATGCCTGGGGGCTTTATGATTACGGAGACGGATATTACTATGCAAAAAAGCAGATAGTTGCTGCTGTAATGGGCGTTGTGGTAATGTACTTTGTTTCTCACTTTGATTATCATATGTATCAAAATACAAAGCTTGCGTACTTATTTTTTATATTTACATGGATTTTGAATTTGTTCACTGCATTTAAAGGGCGTGATGTTGCGGGCGCAAGACGATGGATAACTATCGGTATTGAATTTCAGCCGTCAGAGCTTTTAAAAGTAGCGATAATAATTATTTTTGCATATATAATTTCAATGAACTATTCTAAGTTTACGAAAAAATGGACATACGGTATTGTTCCGTTTGCGATAATTATCGGTCTGTGTGCAATGGTGCTTGTTTTGCAAAGGCATATGTCAGGCGTTTTAATTGTCGGAATGATAGGACTTTCTTTGATGTTTGTCGGAGGAGTTCCCAGAAAAAACTTTTGGGCATTTGTCGGTGTTTGTGCAGGTGCGGCAGTAATGTTTTTGCTGTTTAAGTCAATAACAGACGGAAATATGGGATATATTTCAGAGCGTTTTCAATCATGGCGTGATCCGTCATCTGATATTAAAGGGTCAACATATCAGACATGGCAGTCATTGCTTGCAATAGGTTCCGGAGGAGTATTCGGACTGGGCTTTGGTGAATCAAAGCAAAAGTTTTTGTATTTGTCTGAATCACAAAACGACTTTGTATTCTCGATTATCTGTGAGGAATTGGGTCTTATAGGTGCGGTCATAGTAATGCTTTTATTTGCACTGTTTATATTCAGAGGTTTTTATATCGCCGCTAATTCACCTGATAAGTTCGGAATGATTCTTTCAGCCGGTATAACTATTCAAATCGGCTTGCAGGTGCTTTTAAATATTGCGGTTGCTACAAACTCTTTCCCGAATACGGGAATATCACTTCCGTTTTTCAGTTATGGAGGAACCGCTCTGATGATTCAGCTGGTCGAAATGGGAATGGTGCTTTCGGTTTCACGGCAGGCTAAAACTATGGAGTGACAGCATTTAAACGCATATCAGTTTTATAAATATCGAAAGGAGTATAAAAATGCTTAGAGTATTATTAGCAGGCGGAGGTACGGCAGGTCATGTGAACCCTGCATTGGCGATTGCTGAAATCATTAAGGAAAAGCACCCTGATACTGAGTTTTGCTTTGCCGGTACTCCTGACGGTCTTGAAGCATCTATCATTCCTAAAGAGGGGTATGAGTTCAAGCCGATAAAAATAAAAGGTTTTCAAAGAAAAATAAGCTTTGAAAATATAAAAAGAAACATAAAAGCGGCAAGCTATCTTACCATGGCAGGTCACCGTTCAAAACAAATTATTAAAGAGTTTCAGCCTGATATTGTAATCGGAACGGGAGGATATGTTTCAGGTCCGATTGTAAGAACCGCAGCCAAGATGGGAATTAAAACGGCGATTCATGAGGCTAATGCTTTTCCGGGAGTTACTACAAAAATTCTGTCAAAGTATGTCGATAAGGTTATGCTTACTGTAAAAGAAACCGCAAAATATTTAGACAGCAGTGTAAAATATTCAGTGACAGGGCTTCCTGTAAGAAAAGGCTTCGGCGGCATTTCAAAAGAGGAAGCAAGGAAAAGGTTGGGAATACCTGAGGATGAGATCTGCATTTTATCAACAGGCGGAAGCTTGGGGGCCAGGGTTATTAATGAAGCAGTAGCCAAGCTTATTAAGTGGTATCAGGAAAATGATATAAAGATAAATCATATTCATTCATACGGAAAATATCAGGGGTATAAGGATTATCCGAAAACACTTGAAGCTGACGGTGTTGACATAAAGGACAAGCGAATCAGACTTTCCGAATATGTTGATATGCCTGTATGTATGGCAGCGGCAGACCTTGTTATAAGCCGATGCGGTGCTAATTCACTTACCGAGCTTGAGGCTATCGGAAGAGGTTCGATACTTATTCCTTCGCCAAATGTCGCTGAGAATCATCAGTATTATAACGGAATGGTTCTTGATAAGGCAGGAGCCGGTATTTGCATCGAACAAAAGGATTTTTCTGCCGACTGGCTGATTTCTAAGATTAATGAACTTTATAATGATGCAGATAAACTGAAAACCCTTTCGGAAAATGCGGCAGGTCTTTATATAAGCAACACGCCTGAGCGTGTATATGGGGTTTTGTCACCTCTTATTGCAAGTGTTATAATAAAATCATAATAAATAAAATAAATATTCGTTCTTATAAAAACTGTAACTCTCTGTTAATCGTTTGCATAATATGAGTTAAGCGAATTAATTTGAAAAGGAGAGAAGCTTTATGCAAAGGCTGGTTATTGAGGGCGAAAAAAAACTTACAGGCGAGCTCGTATGTCATGGAGCAAAGAATGCAGCACTGCCTTTGCTTGCAGGCTGTGTTTTAGCGAAAGGTGAAACGGTATTACATAACTGCCCCAGATTAAGTGATGTCTTTGCAGCATGCAGGATTTTATCGTGCTTGGGGTGTGAGTGCAAGAGGGAAAACGACAGCGTTTTAGTCAATACTGACGGACTTCTTCATTTTGATGTTCCTGATGATTTAATGAGAGAGATGCGTTCTTCGATTGTCTTTTTAGGAGCTATTTTAGGCAGGCTGGGGAAGTGTAAACTTTCTTTTCCGGGGGGATGCGAGCTTGGTCCCCGTCCTATAGATATGCATATTTCCGCACTGAAAAAAATGGGTGTGCAGATAAATGAAGAACACGGCGTTTTAGATTGTTCTGTTCCTAATGGTTTGACAGGTGCTAATATAACATTCTCTTTTCCGTCGGTAGGAGCAACAGAAAATGTTATTTTAGCGGCGGCTACAGCTAAAGGAACAACAATTATACATAATGCGGCCCGTGAACCTGAAATTGCAGATTTGGCAAGCTTTTTGAACCGATGCGGTGCAAGGATTTCAAGTGCGGGAGAAAGTACAATAGTTATCGAAGGAGTCAAAGAATTAAAAGGCTGCGAATATACTGTTATGCCTGACAGAATAGTAACGGCGACGTATATGTCTGCGGCGGCATTAACAGGCGGAGAGCTCAACATCACCAATGTGAGAACAAGTGATATTGAAGCGGTTATACCTGTTTTTGAGCAGATGGGATGTTCGATTTATACTTATAATGATAATATTTATATTAACGCAAGACACGGTTTGAAAGCAGTAAAAACTATAAGAACTATGCCTTATCCGGGTTTCCCGACTGATGCACAGGCAACAACTATGGCAGCTCTTTGCAAAGCACATGGAACAAGCGTGATTGTAGAGAATATTTTCGAGAGCAGATATCGTCAGGTTGATGAGCTTGTCAGAATGGGAGCGAAAATAAAAACCGAGGGTAAGGTTGCCATTATAGACGGGGTTAAAAGACTGTATGGTGCCAGTGTCAGGGCCACAGACCTCAGAGGCGGAGCTGCTCTTGTGATTTTGGCACTTGCCGCTGAAGGGAAAACCGAAATAAGTGATATACATTTAATTGACAGGGGTTATGAAATGATAGAGAAAAGTCTTTCTTCTGTTGGTGCAAGCATAAAAAGGATTTAGCGAAAAGCATGAGCTTTGTTGCTTTAAATCAAAAAGGAATGAAAAAACATGAAAGATATTGAAAAAACAAATTTATCAGATGAGCAGTATAGAATAATCAATGGCGAAAAGGTTATTGTGTCCAGGAGAAAACGAAGAAGAAATATGTCGCTTTATTATTTCATTGTAGTTGTTTTTGTAATAATGGCACTTATCTTTTTGTCATTGACTGTATTCTTTAATATAAAAAAAATAGAGATTACGGGAACAGACCTTTATACAGATGAACAAATTATTCAGATAGCAGGTATCAGTGACAAGGATAATCTTTTCAGGATTGATACCAATCAGATGAAGACTGATATTTTAAGTTCGTTTCCTTATCTTGAAGATGTTACAATAAAAAGAAAGTTTCCGTCAACTTTAAAGCTTACGGCTGTACAGGCTGTTCCTATGGCCAATATTTTAAACAAAGACGATACATTCTGCGTTATAAGCACCACATCAAGAATTATTGAGACTGGTATTCCTCAAAAAAAAGAAGGTCTTGTCACGGTAGAAGGAATGGATTTAGAGGTAAAGGATTTAGGTGAGTCTTATGAAGATAAGGATAGTATGAAAACTACTATTTTAAGTCAGATATTAAGTGAAATAAATACCCTTGGCATGGATAAAATGAACTCAATAAATCTGAAGGACAGAAAAAATATAAAAATGACCTATGACGGAAGGATTAATATTGAGATTGGAAGCTCTGTTGATCTTGCCTTTAAAATCAAATATGTAAATGCCGTTATAGAAAAGCTTTCAGATACATATCAGGGAACGTTGATTTATCATAATGCTACAAGCGGACTTTCAGCCATACCGAAAACTGCGGAAACGAATGAAAAAAATTAGTTTGTATCTGCAAACAGGCAACCTGAAGAAAATTGCGGAAAGACTTTTAATAGATTTTAGCATAATATATAAAATATGACTTGGAAATGCGTTTTTTCGGCTTTTTTTTGCAAAAACATTAAAAAAACACTTGCCAAGCAGAATAAAATGTGTTAGAATACTATCGTATAGTAGTATGTGATTATTAAAAAGAAAGATGCTATAAAATATATTAAGTAGGAGGACTTCAATAATGAGTTTTTCAATTAGCTCAGAAGATATTTTCGGTGCAAAGATTAAAGTAATCGGCGTCGGCGGCGGCGGCGGAAATGCTTTGAACTGTATCGCACAAGAGGGACTATCAGGTAATGTTGACTACATAGCTGTAAATACAGATATTCAAGCTTTGCAAAGATCAAAAGCTACAGAAAAAATCCAAATCGGTACAAAGCTTACCCGTGGACTTGGTGCAGGCGGAAGACCTGAGGTAGGCGAGGCTTCAGCACAAGAGAGCAAGGATGAAATTTCAGAGGCAATTAAAGATGCTAATATGGTTTTCATCACTGCCGGAATGGGCGGAGGAACAGGAACAGGAGCTGCTCCTATCGTAGCTGAAATTGCTCAGGAGCTTGGTATTTTGACAGTTGCTGTTGTTACAAAGCCTTTTGGGTTTGAAGGTGCTAAGAAAATGCAGCAGGCTGAAAGAGGAATTGATGAGCTTCTGACAAATGTTGATTCACTTATCGTTATTCCTAACCAAAAGCTTTTAACAGGTGAACAAAGACTCACAATGCGTGAATCATTCTCACTTGCCGATAACATCTTAAAAACCGGTGTAACATCAATCGCTGACTTGATTCTAAGAAACGGATTTATGAACGTTGACTTTGCTGATGTTACAACAATCATGAAGGAAGCCGGACTTGCACACATTGCAATCGGTTCCGGTACCGGCAAGGATAAGGCCCAGGAAGCTGCTAAGCAGGTTATTTCAAGCCCGCTTCTTGAAACATCAATCAGCGGTGCAAGAAGACTTCTTGTAAATATCGTAATGTCAGAGGATATTGTTACATCTGATATGGACGAGCTTACACAAATTATTACACAGGCTGTTGACCCTGATGCTACAATCATCTTCGGTGCAGACTACAGTCCTGATTTAACGGATACTATTGATGTTACTGTTATTGCTACAGATTTTGCTGACTCAAAGACTTCTGCGGCAAAAGATGATGCTCTTTCATCATTGAATTCTGAAGCAATGGCAAAGGCCGGTGTTAAGGCTCCGGACAATCCTAATTACTATGATGATATTTTCAATATCATAAAAAATAAGTAATTTTATGACTTAATGCACCTTGCAGAAGCTGTAAGGTGCTTTGTTTTATTTTATATAACTTCACGCAGGAGTGATAATAAAAATGGCAGAAATAAAAAAAGTTTTATCAAGTGAGCTCAAAGCTCGTTCTGAGGAGTTTCACTGTGGTGATAAAATTCTTTTGACAGGCACTGTTTATACAGCCCGTGATGCAGCACATAAAAGATTTAATGCTCTTCTCGATGAGGGGAAGGAGCTTCCTATACCGATTAAGGATTCGGTTATATATTATGCAGGACCTACACCGGCACCTGAAGGAAGACCTATCGGTTCATGCGGACCTACTACATCGGGAAGAATGGACAGATTTGCTCCTCGCCTTTTAGATTTAGGGCTTGGCGGAATGATAGGAAAAGGCGAAAGAAGTATAGCGGTAAGAGATGCAATTGTAAGAAACAAAGCCATATATCTTTGTTCAATAGGCGGTGCGGGGGCACTTGCCTGCAATTGTATAAAGTCTTGTGAGGTTGTGGCCTTTGATGATTTAGGGTGCGAATCAGTAAAGAAGCTTTATGTCGAGAATTTCCCTTTAATAGTAGCTGATGATATGTTCGGCGGGGATGTTTTTGAAGCCGGAAGGCAGGAATTCTGCTCTTTAAGTCTGAAGATTTAATATGTTATATGAATGATTTGTTTGAGTATTTTTTAATTATAATTTATCCATTTGTAAACTGTTTTTTAAAAAATACTTGACATAAAACAAAAATAATGTTATTATGATTGTAATCATAGCAAGATTGAACGGTGGGATTATTAGTGAATATCTCTCAGGGACTTGATTATTCAAAGCTCGATGATGAGGAACTCGTTAATCTTTCGAGGGTTGACAAAAATGCCGTTTCTGAGCTTGTGATTAGGTATATTTATATTATAGAATATAAAGCAAGAGCGTATGGTCAGACCCCTGATGAGGTTGCTGACCTTTCACAAGAGGGACTTGTTGGATTTATCAAAGCCATTCAGACATATGATAATTCAAGAGGTATAAAACTCTCAACTTATGCAAATACCTGTATAACTAATCAAATGCTTTCAAGCATTTCAAAAATGAATAAAATAAGCTTTAACGAGGCTTTGAGTGAAGATGTTGATGCATTGTCTGCGATTGTGAATGATTCGGTGAACTTTGAACAAAGCCCTGAAAGTATTATTCTTGAACAAGAGAAATATAAAGAAACTATTTCAAGAATTTCTTGTTCGCTCACTGATTTAGAATGGACTGTTTTTAATCTGTATTTAGAAGAAAAAAAGTATTCACAGATAGCAGATGAACTTTCACTTTCGCAAAAAGCAGTAAATAACGCTATGCAAAGAGTTAGGAAAAAGCTGAAATCAGTTATAGATAATAAAGATTATTGAACCTTATTCAATATTATATGGCCGAATAGCTTAATATCAGAGCGTTGTTTATGCAAATAAATCATATTCAAAGGTGTCGGTGAAAATCCGACAAGGCACACAAAATAAAAAAGCGTAAGCGAGGGAAAAATTATGTTCGAAGACAAGACATTAGTCTGCAAAGAATGTGGAGAAGAGTTTACATTTACAGCAGGCGAGCAGGAGTTCTATGCAGAAAAAGGTTTTGAAAATGAACCTCAGAGATGCAAACCTTGCAGAGATGCAAGAAAGAACGCTGCAAGACAAGGAAGAGAAATGTTTACCGCAACATGTGCATCATGCGGCGGAGAAGCAAGAATTCCTTTCAAGCCAAGTGAGGATCGTCCTGTATACTGCAGCGACTGCTTCGCAAAGATGAAGGAAGCAGAATAATTTAATATATATTATTTAGATTCTTTCAAGGAGTGTTGTTTTTTAACAGCACTCCTTTTTGCATTTATTATAAGAAAAAAGGAGAATCAAATAGATTCTCCTTGGCAGTTTTTAATTTAACCCTTTCATAGTGAGGGATATTCGTTTCTTCTTTACATCGACTGAAAGAACTCTGACTTTTACGATTTCACCGACTTTGACAACCTCAAGCGGGTGCTTGATATATTTGTCGCATATCTGTGAAATGTGAACGAGTCCGTCTTCATGAACGCCTATGTCAACAAAAGCTCCGAAATCAATAACATTTCTTACTGTGCCGACAAGCTCCATGCCTTCTTTCAAATCTTTAAGCTCCATAACATCACCGCTGCGAAGAAGCGGAGCAGGAAGCTCGTCACGAGGGTCACGTCCCGGTTTTCCAAGCTCAGAAACAATATCTTCAAGTGTAGGAATACCTATTCCTATTTCAGATGATAAGCTTGAAAGTCCGATTTCCTTTACTTTATCACTCACCTCGCTGATGTTTTTAGCGTCAAAGTTGGTTAAGCTAAATCCGCATTTTTCCAAAAGTGCTTTTGTGGCATCATAGCTTTCTGGGTGTACCGATGTGTTGTCAAGAGGATTTTTACTATCTCTTACTCTTAAAAATCCTGCACATTGTTCATAGGCTTTTGCACCTAATTTTGATACCTTTAGAAGCTCCTTTCTAGACTTGAAAGCTCCGTTTTCTTCACGATACTTGACTATGTTTTTAGCTATAGATGAATTAACTCCCGAAATGTATGATAAAAGTGACTGAGAAGCAGTGTTTAAGTCTACTCCTACAGAGTTTACGCAGTCTTCGACAACTCCGCCCAATGCCTCACTCATTCGCTTAGGTGGCATATCGTGCTGATATTGTCCTACTCCTATTGCCTTAGGGTCAATTTTAACAAGTTCGGCCAATGGGTCCTGAAGCCGTCTTGCAATTGAAACAGCACTTCTTAAAGATACATCATATTCGGGAAATTCTTCTGCTGCCAGCTTAGATGCAGAATAAACAGAAGCTCCAGCCTCTGAAACTACCATATATGAAACCTTTTGAGGAATTTCTTTTATAAGCTCTGCAACAAAGGCTTCACTTTCACGTGAGGCGGTTCCATTGCCTATTGCGATAGTGGTTACGCCATGTTTGGCAATAAGTGCCGAAAGCTTTTTCTTAGCTTCTTCTGTTTTGCTTTGAGGAGGGGTAGGATATATAACAGTAGTATCTAAAACTTTTCCCGTGCTGTCAACAACAGCGATTTTACACCCTGTTCTGTAAGCGGGGTCGAGCCCTAATGTAACACTGTCTTTAACAGGAGGCTGCATAAGAAGCTGTCTTAAATTTGAAGAAAATACTTTTATAGCACCTTCATCAGCATTTTCTGTGAGCTCAGCTCTTATTTCACGCTCAATAGAAGGATATATAAGTCTTTTATAGCTGTCATCGCAGGCTTCACCCACATATTCAGCGCAAGCACTGTCGTTTATAACATATTTGCTTCTGCAGGCTCTTTCGCCGGCACCCTCGTTTATTGTAACGCTGACCTTTATAAAGCCTTCTTTCTCGCCTCTGTCGACGGCGAGAACACGATGACCTGTTATTTTAGAAACGGCTTCTTGGAAATCATAATAGTTTTCATAAACGCTTTCAGCATTTTCATCGGTTGCCTTAGAGGTTATTTTTCCGATTTGCATAAACATATTTCTTATGTATTTTCTTAATACGGCATTGTCGGAAATATCCTCTGCGATAATATCCATAGCACCGTTTAAAGCTTCATCAGCACTGCATACCAGTTTTTCTTTTGCTTTTTTATCGTCGCCTGCTTCCTTAATTTCTTCGGTTGATGAAATAAAGTTTTCGGCTTCAGCTTTAGGGTTAGTATCTGGATTTTGTTCAAGAAGGATTTCAGCGAGCGGTTCTAGTCCTTTAGCTCTTGCAACAGATGCTCTTGTTTTTCTTTTTTGCTTGAAAGGTCTGTAGATATCCTCAACCTCTACAAGAGTTTTTGCGGATTCTATTGCCGTTTCGATTTCATCTGTCATTTTTCCCTGTTCGGTAATTGATGAGCGTATTTCTTCTTTTCGTTTTTCTAAGTTTCTCAGATAAGTAAGTCTGTCAAATATCTCTCTTAAAATCTGGTCATCTAATGACCCCGTCATTTCCTTTCTGTATCTTGCGATAAAAGGAATTGTTTTGTCATCGTCAATCAGCTCGACCGTGTTATTAATCTGCTCTTGCCTTAGGTTAAATTCTTCGGCAAGTGTTTTTAAAATGTCCATTAATATACCTCTTTTTTTATATGTTAGTATATATAATTATATCATATTTTTATATTTTAAACAAGGCGTATTATATACGAACAGCAGTTGATTTTTTGAAATTAATGTTATATACTTTAAATGTATTGTATAATAAATTTGCGAGGAAAAGAAAAATGAAATTAGGTATAGTTTTTGAGGGCGGAGCAAGCCGAACAATTTTTTCTTGCGGTGTTATGGATGTGCTTCTTGAAGAAAATATAATTGCCGATATGGTTATAGGAACTTCGGCAGGCATTGCGTTCGGAGTGTCATATGCTTCTTTGCAGAAGGAAAGAAATCTGCATCTTGCAGCTGAATATATGGGTGATAAAAGATATATGGGTATTAGGCATCTTTTTAATCCAAAGAACAGAAGTTTTTACAATATGCAGTTTGTTTATGACGATGTTCCGAACATTCATCTTCCGTTTGACTGGGAAGCGTTTAAGAATTTTAAGGGTGATGTTATTGGAGTTTGCACTAATGTTGAAACGGGAAAGGCTGAATATCTACCTGTTTCAAGAACCGACAGAACCTTTCCTGTGCTTAGAGCAAGCTGTGCACTGCCGATAATTTTTCCTTTTATCAATATTGACGGAACAGATTATCTTGATGGCGGCATAGCTGATTCGATACCTTATAAGTATGCGTTTGACCAAGGATGTGATAAGGTAATAGTTGTTCTGACCCGTGAGCGAGGATATGTGAAACATACAGGAAAAAGCGTTAAGCTCGCTGAAAAGCTGTATAAGAAGTATCTTAAGCTTGTCAGGGCTATGGACGAAAGAGCAGAAAATTATAACAAGCAGGTAGAAGAATTAAGAACACTTGAGCGTGATGGAAAAGCTTTTGTTATAGAACCTGTAACCACAATGGGCGTTAAGAGAACAGAGGGTAAGCCAAGCAGGCTTTTGCCTCTTTATAATCACGGAGTCAGTGTTGCTAAGGACAATATTAATGCTTTAAAAAGCTATCTTAAAGATTCATAACGGGAATGATAATAAATGTTAATTAAAATAATAATCGGTATAATTGTTTTAGCTTTAATAGTTTTTATAGCTGTTGAAAATAAACTTTATGATATAACAAAATTCAAGTTAAGGGTTAAGGGGCTTCCTGAGAGTTTTGACGGAGTTAAAATCGCACATCTTTCTGATTTGCATTTAAAAAGCTTTGACAAATATGATTATAGAATAATTTCAGTCTTAAATGCTTTTAAGCCGGATTATATTTTTCTGACAGGAGATTTAATTTCAAGAAATCAGACTGAGCTGAAAAAGCAAAAGGAATTTGTAAAATATCTGAGTGAAATGGCACCGATATATTTTGTTTTCGGAAATCACGAAAATGACGCCGACGAGCAGGTTCAAGAAGAGCTTTTATCTTTCCCTTTTAATGTTTTAAATAATGAATGTTTAAAGCTTGAACGCAGCGGTGAAGCTGTTTGCATTTGCGGTGTTAATATTGAACCCAGGTATTATTTGGGCGAAAATTTAGATTATAAAAATATTCCGTTTTTTAATACAAAGGATTTGATTGAGCATATCGGTGATAAAAAAGAAGATTTTACGATTTTGCTTTCTCACAATCCGAAATTCTTGCAAACCTATTCAGAATGGGGAGCGGATTTGGTTTTTTCGGGTCATGTTCACGGCGGTGCTGTAAGACTTTTCGGAAAAGGTATTTTATCGCCTGAAAGAAAGCTTTTCCCTCCGTTTACAGACGGTGTTTACAAGTGCGGGAAAACTCAGATGGTTGTTTCTAGGGGACTGGGTAAATTCAGACTGTTCAATCATAAGGAAATCATACTTTGTACGCTTAAAACAAAATAGTATTTAATAATAAAGAAACAGGCAGTTTTAAAAAATCTAAACTGCCTGTTTTTAATTTCTGTATATTTTGTTTATTTTATAAAGACCTAAATTTTAATTTCTCGGCTATGAAGCTGAATCAAACTGTGAGTTGTAAAGTTCGGCATAAAGACCGTTTTGCTTTAACAGTTCTTCATGCTTTCCTTGTTCGACAATGTCGCCGTCTTTCATAACAAGAATTAAGTCTGCATCCTTAATAGTTGAAAGTCTGTGAGCAATTATAAAGCTTGTTCTTCCACGCATAAGGTTATCCATTGCCTTTTGAATTCTTACTTCAGTACGGGTGTCAACAGAAGAAGTTGCCTCATCAAGAATGAGTATTTTGTTATCGGCGAGAATTGCTCTTGCGATAGTGAGAAGCTGTTTTTGTCCTCCTGATACATTAGAAGCTTCTTCGTTAAGCTCCATATCATAACCGTTAGGAAGTGTTTGAATAAAGTGATGAACATGAGCCGCCTTTGCTGCTTCAATGACCTCTTCATCTGTTGCATCAAGACGTCCGTAACGGATGTTTTCCATAATTGTACCTTTGAACAGCCAAGTATCCTGAAGAACCATTCCAAAGGCTTCACGCAGTTCGCTTCTATCAAAGTCACGAATGTTATAACCGTCTATTTTGATGTTTCCTGAGTTTATGTCATAGAATCTCATTATCAGCTTAACCATAGTTGTTTTTCCCGCACCTGTAGGGCCGACGATAGCAATTTTTTGTCCTTCGTTTACTTTTGCCGAGAAGTCATTAATGATAATTTTATCAGGTGTATATCCGAATGAAACATGATCAAATTCAACATTTCCTTTAAGTTCTGAAGCGTGAATAGGAGCTTTTTTGTCAGCAAGCTGAATTTCTTCAGATTCTTCTAAAAATTCAAAAACTCTTTCTGCAGCTGCTGCAGTTGACTGAAGCATATTAGAAACCTGTGCTACTTGTTGAATAGGCTGAGTAAACTGCTTTACATATTGAATAAATGATTGTATGTCACCGACTTCAATAGTTCCTTTAACTGCAAGATAGGCACCGCTCACTGAAACAGCGACATATCCTAAGTTTCCTACAAACTGCATAATAGGCATCATCATTCCCGAAAGGAATTGTGATTTCCATCCCGCTTTGTAAAGAATATTGTTTGTATCACGGAATTCTTTTATTACAGCACTTTCCCTGTTAAAAGCTTTGATAACCGTATGTCCGCCGTATACTTCCTCTACCTGACCGTTGATATGACCTATATATTCCTGCTGTGCCTTAAAGTATTTTTGTGACTTTTTAACGACAAGCATAATAAGGATGATAGATATAGGCAGCATTGCCAGAGCGATAAGCGTCATGATTCCGCTTATTGAAAGCATCATAATAAGTATTCCGATAAGCGTTGTTACAGATGTAATAAGCTGTGTAGTTACTTGGTTTAAATTCATAGCGAGAGTGTCGACATCGTTTGT
Organism: uncultured Ruminococcus sp.; assembly: GCA_900545345.1. Classification (GTDB taxonomy): domain Bacteria; phylum Bacillota; class Clostridia; order Oscillospirales; family Ruminococcaceae; genus UMGS1601. The sequence continues at coordinate 21,999 of UQYQ01000001.1, read as the reverse complement.
GATTCGTGACAGGATTTCACCGTGAGTATTTTTGTCAAAGTAACTCATAGGAAGCCGGTTTAATTTCTGCGAGATTTCTTTTCTGAGCTTATAAGAAATATTTTGTGAAATGCCGGTCATTATCCAGCCCTGAATAAATGAGAAAACAGCGGAAAAACAATATAATCCTAAAAGAATAAGCAGAAGTCTTTTTATAGCATCAAAATCAATCCCGCCTAACCCTTGTATTTTAGACACAAGGCCGTTAAAAAGCTTAGTTGTTGCTTTACCGGAAATTTTAGGCCCGATTATATTGAATACTGTACTTCCTACAGCAAATACAGCTACTAATATCATACCGATTTTATATTTGCTTATATAACCCATAAGTTTTATGATTGAACCTTTGAAATCCTTCGCTTTTTCAAATGGCATCGGACCGTGAGGTCCTCCCGGTCCTTTTCTCATAGGACGCCTTTTTGGAGTGTTTTCGTTTGGCATATTATTTTTCCTCCTTTCTGTCATAATTTGTGTCAGAAGGTTTTTTGTCAAGCTCACTTTGTGAAAGCTGCGAAAGTGCTATTTGCTTATAAACATCGCATGAGTCCAGCAGTTCCCTGTGAGTTCCTTTTCCTACTATTTTTCCTTCATCAAGAACTATTATCTGGTCAGCATTGAGAATAGTTGAAATTCTTTGAGCGACTATGAATACTGTAGCATCTGAAACATTTTTCAAAAGCTCTTTTCGAAGCGTTGCATCCGTCTTAAAATCAAGAGCTGAGAAGCTGTCATCAAAGATAAATATCTTAGGGTCTTTTGCAATTGCTCGCGCAATTGAGAGCCTTTGTTTCTGGCCGCCGGATACATTATCTCCGCCCTGGGCAATTTCACTGTCATATTTGTCTGGCTTTAATTCAATGAATTCAGAAGCCTGTGCAATTGAAGCTGCTTTTTGAATTTGTTCGTCTGAAGCGTCTTCTTTGCCGAATCTTAGGTTAGAAGCGATTGTTCCGGAGAAAAGCGTTCCTTTTTGCGGAACAAAACCTATTTCCTCTCTTAATGAGTGTTGAGACATATCCCTGATATCTATTCCGTCTATTGTAATGCTTCCGTCTGAAACATCATAGAATCTAGGAATCAGATGTATAAGAGTTGATTTTCCGCTTCCTGTACTGCCGATAAATGCGGTAACTTCTCCCGGCTTGGCAGTGAAGTCGATATCTTCTAAAACATATTCATCTGCATCAGGGTATTTGAAAGAAACATTATCAAACTTAACTTCACCTTTAATGATTTTTTGCATTGTTGTGTTTGTTTTGTCCTGAATTACAGGTTCGGTTTCGAGAACTTCTTCTATTCTGTTAGCTGAGACAACAGCACGAGGGAGCATAACTGAAATCATAGTGAGCATTAAAAACGACATTATTATCTGCATAGTATAAGTAATAAATGCTGTCATTTGTCCAACTTGAAGTGAGCCATCGTTTATATGATTTGCAGCAACCCAAATAATTAAAACCGTAACAGCATTCATAATCAGCATCATTGAAGGCATCATAAATGTCATAACTCTGTTAGTGAAAAGCTGTGTTCTTTTTAGATTTAGGTTTGCTTTGTCAAACCTGTTCTCTTCATATTTCTCTCTGCTGAAGGCTCTGATTACAGGCAAACCTGTGAGAATTTCTCTTGCAATAAGATTAAGTCTGTCAACAAGTTTTTGCATAATTTTAAATTTCGGCATTGCAACAGTCATAAGAATTATAACTACGCAAAGCACAGCAGCCACAGCAACGGCAATTATCCAAGTCATTGAAACGGTGGTGGAAAGCACTTTGAAAATACCGCCTATTGCAAGAATAGGTGCGTATGCTATCATTCTCAGGAACATGACAACAACCATTTGAACCTGCTGAATATCATTTGTGCTTCTTGTAATTAGTGATGAAGTCGAAAACTTATCCATTTCAGTGTGTGAGAAGGACACAACCTTTTTAAACAGTTTTCCACGCAAGTCAACTCCGAGTCCGGCTGAGACTCTTGAAGCTATCAGACCTACAATTATTGATACTGCCATCATCAGCAAGGAAAGCAGCAGCATTTTTGCACCGGTTTCAAATAAGTAATTGTGCTGAAATTTATCTAAATCCACGCCTGCATTTGAGTAGATTTCTTTTGTATATGTTTTTGCAACGGAGTTTGCCATATCTTCACCGTATGCATTAAACATTTCGTTTCTCATAATAATAAGATCGTCTTTTGACATGATACCGGCTTCAACTTGGAGATTAAACAGTTTGATTGTGTTAAAGTCTTTATCACTTTTCATCATTTCATTGATTTCGGAAAGTGCTTTTGACTGTTCTGCTGTGCTTTTCTGAGAGTCCAAGGCAGGATTTTTATCGGAGTTCTTAGAGTTATTAAACTTATCCTGTGACTTTGCAGACATTTCCTCAAACTGTGATTTTGACATTTTACCCAGTGTGGATACCATCACCATAGTTTTTGTGAAGGTTTTGTCAAGTGCTTTCAAGTCTTTTTCTTCAGTGGTGTTTAATAAATAATATGTTTCACCGGACTTGTAATTTTTTAAAGGAATATCTGTGATATCCGATTCATTTGTTTCTTTGTAGAATTTCCTTATGTAACTAATTTCGCTGTCCTTTAAAAATGTTTCAAGCCTTTCAAAATCGCTTTGAAGAATTATTTGAGGGGTGACAGATTCTACACCGCCGTTTTGGATACCTGTATCGACTATTTTAGATGTATAGTCCGGAAGCGATAAGTCACAATATGCCTGAACAAGAAGCAAAGCTATAACGCATATACAGTGAATCCAATATTTTTTCAGATATTTTAAAATGTTTTTCATAAAATGTTTCTTTCCTCCTCTATTGTGTCATAAACTGTTTTGTAAAGCCGATTAAGCAGTGTTTCAAGAGTTTCCAGCTGTTCATCGTCAATCTGCTGTGAGATTTTTTCAGCAATTTTCTCAAAGAATATTTTATCTTCTTTCATGGCTGATATACCGTTTTCGGTTGCGGTAACAGTCACACTTCTGCGATTTCTTAAATCTGTGGTTCGTTTTACATATCCACGTTTTTCAAGAGATGATACTGCCCGCGAAACCGCCGGCGGGGAAATTTGCAGTTCTTTTGCTAAATCTCCGATACTTACTCCGTGCATGTCTGAGTGTGTGCTTTTTACAATATAACCCATTGTATGAAAATCAGTGTGTGATATGTTTAGAGGCATATTGTGCAGTGAAGATGCTAAAATATGAAATTTTTTCATGATTACTAAAAACTTGAAAAATGATGAATCTTCTTTTTGAAATTCATTGCAATCTTGCATTTTAAACTCTCCGTTTCAACATGTTTTTCAATTCCTCTGAAAAATATTTAACATTGTTAATATTTAATTAAGTTACACTTTAACATAGTTAAATATGTTTGTCAAGAGAAAAAAGCCGAATAATTGTGATAATTAGATGAAAATATAGTTTATTTATAGTTGAAAGTGCACAACAGAATTCAATTGAGATGAACGGTGATTTTTATTTTAATAATAATTTTTATCAGCAAAGTAAAATTAACTTAATAAAAATGTATAACTTATCCATAATTAGCATTGTTATTATATTGACAAAAAGCATAATAAAAGCTATAATATTATTAATATTATAGGAGCATATAATAGGAAACGAAAATACAAATCGGAAAGGATGATAAAATGAGCAAAGAAAAATTCAGGCTTGAAAATAAGCTTGGGACAAGCGGTGTGATAACTTCTATAATTTTAGTTATTACGACGATGATAATAGGTTTGCTGTTTTCAATTTCATCCTTTTTTAGATTTGTACTTCACGATTCAATCGGAATGAGAGAGTTTCTTGAAGCTTTTGGCATAGAAGACGCAAATGTTCATGAAACCTTCGATATAAGCCAATCAATCAGTTGGCTTGGATCGACAACCGCACTTATTACATTGATGGTTTTAATTGTTTGTTTGCTTATTATATGGGTTTTGTTTTACAAATTAAACTCAGTATATGCTTACAGGGCATTCAGGGGATATGGACTGTCATTATTAGGTGTTTCGGGGATTTTATTAGTATTTGGTGTATTTGTCAGCGTTTTTGTTTATAATGTCTCAAAAGAAGCTTATTTTGATTATGAAAATGCATTTAAAGTAGGGAAGTGGCTGTTGGTATTTTCCGTAATTCCTGTTTTTGCGTTAGGATTACTTATGCTTCTTGTGTCTCTGTTTGCGGCGTTCCCTGCTAAGACAGATATGAGACGTCCGAGAAGGAACGGTGAAAAGGATGTATCTTTCATAATGGACGATGAAGAAATCGGTCAGATTTATGAAGACTCTTTATCATATAACGAAAGTCAGAAGTCTTCGGAGGCAGATTCAGAGGAACATACAGATAATGTTTTAAAGGTTGAGGCGGAAATAGTTCAAAGGACTTGTTCTAACTGCGGCTGTGCTGTTAAAGACAGTGATATATTTTGTGTAGAATGCGGAGCTAAATTACAATAGTTTAAAATATTAACCGCATTTATAAATTTTTCAATAAAAACCTAGAAATTTTCACGAAATTTATATGTTCTATTTGTTTACATTTACTATTGAATGTGATTTTATTATATTATATAATATAAATTGTATTAAACTCGAAAAGGTTTCGGGTATAATAAAATAGCAAAGGCAAAGATGCCACGAATCACATTTACAATACTATATGTGTTTTGTAATTGTTATTGTGAGCATCTTTTTGTTTTTGTAATCTTGAAAGGAAGAAAAGACATGAAGAAGAGAATTTTAAGTGCATTGTTAGCATCTGCAATGGCAGTAACATGTCTTGCAGCTTGCGGTGAAAAGGATGATTCATCTAAGAGTGCATCAACTGCATCAGGAGCTGCGGACAAGACTTTAACTTATGCACAGGGTGCTGATCCAAGAGGTCTTGACCCTCAAATCGTTGATGACGGTGAGTCTGCAAAGGTTACAAACCAAATTTATGAGGGACTTTTGACTTATGCTGATGATTCAACAGAAGTTAAACCATGCTTGGCAAAATCATGGAAAGTTTCTGATGACGGTTTAGAGTATACCTTTGAGCTTCAAGAAGGTGTTAAGTTCCACGACGGTACAGACTTTAACGCTGAAGCTGTTAAGTTTAATGTAGAGCGTAACACAATTAACAAGACAGAAGATATGACATATGCAGATTTCGTATGGGGATATGTTGCAAAGTGTGATGTTGTAGATGCTTCTACAGTTAAGATTACACTAAAACAGCCATCAACTCCGTTCCTTGCTAACCTTGCAATGGTATTCGGAGCTCCTATGGTAAGCCCAACTGCTGCTAAGGAAGGCGACCTTATGAATAACCCTGTTGGTACAGGTCCTTATAAGTTCGTTTCTTGGGACAAGGGTCAGGATGTTAAGCTTGTAGCTAATGATGACTACTGGAACGAAGATGGAAAAGCTAAGACAAAGAATGTTGTTATCCGTACAATTGAAGACGCATCAACAAAGATTGCCGAGCTTCAGTCAGGCGATGTTGATATGATTGACGGTATTGATACAAACCAAGTGAAAGTTCTTGAAAGTGATACCAATATTAAGGTTAACAAGACACCTGGTATGAACATCAACTATATGGCTTATAACATTGAAAGAATTGACGCTGAAACTCGTAAGGCTCTTTCACAGGCTGTAAATGTTGAAGAACTTGTCAAGGCTCTTTACGGTGATTTCGCTGAAAAGGCTACAACTGTTCTGCCTACATTCATTCCTGGATACAGCAAGGATGTAACACAGGTTTCTTACGACCCGGACGCTGCAAAGAAAACTCTTGCTGACAAGGGTATTAAGAAAGTTCATGTAATTACATATACAAACCCAAGACCTTACAACACTGTAACAGGTCAGACATTAACTGAAGCAATTCAGGGATACTTCTCAAAGGTTGGCGTTGAATGTAAGATTGATTCATATGACTGGACAACTTACAAAGAGAAGACAATCAACGGAGATTATGATATCTGCTTCTATGGCTGGTCAGGAGACAACGGTGACCCTGATAACTTTATGAACCTTATGAGTGATACAAACGCAGGTATGAATGTTGCAAGATTTAACCTTGCAAAGAATGATGATGACAAGGCAGCTTATAAAGAGTATTCACAGATGATTTCTGACGCTGCTAAAGAGCCTGCAGGCGATTCAAGAAACGCTATGTATGCTAAGATGGAGCAGTATGTTGCAGATAAGAGCATTTGGCTTCCTATTTCACACCAGCAGGATTTAACAGCTTGCAGATCTAATATCAATGATTTCTTCTATCACTGCACAGCTACAGTTAAGCTATGGATGGTAACTAAAGACTAATTTTAGATTTTTTACAACAAGCAAATATAGAGAACGAACCAATGAGGGTTTCTCTATATTTGCCATTGTTGTTTTTATCAGTTTTATTTTCAGCATACATTAATGAAAAATATTGTTAATATATGCTGAAAAGAGAACTAATATGTTTTCGTATTGTTATATTAAGATAAAAAAGAAAGAGGTTTTATAAATGGTCAAGTATATCATTAAGCGATTACTGATGCTTATTCCTGTTTTAATCGGTGTATCAATAATCGTGTTCTTCTTGCTGAGAGTCTGTGCACCGGACCCTGCATCCGTTGTTCTCGGTCAGCATGCTACTGACGCTCAGATGGAGGAGTGGAGAGATGCACAAGGTTTGAATGACCCTGTTGTAGTACAGTATTTTGATTTTATCAAAGGTGCGGTTCAGGGTGATTTCGGTGAATCTTATTACACAAAAACACCTGTTATGACAGAAATAATGGCAAGATTTCCCGCAACAATTGAAATTGCTGTTTTCGCAATTATAATTGCTACTGTTCTCGGTATATTAATAGGTGTAATTGCCGCTGTGAAAAAGAATACCATAATAGATAACGCAAGTATGCTGCTGTCGCTTGTCGGTGTATCAATACCGATTTTCTGGCTTGGTATATTGTTTATCATTCTGTTTTCAAGAAATTTAGGCTGGCTTCCTGCTTCGGGAAGAATCGACCCAATGTTAAGACCAGACGGCGGTTCGGGTTTCTATCTTATAGATACGCTTGTCAGCGGTAATTTTGCAGCATTTAAAGATGCTTTGTGGCATATAATTCTGCCAGGTGTAACATTAGCACTTTATACACTTGCTATTATTTCAAGAATGACAAGGTCAAGTATGCTTGATGCTTTAAATCAAGATTACATAAGAACAGCCCGTTCAAAGGGAATAAGCGAGGGTAAGGTTGTAATTAAGCATGGTTTGAGAAATGCACTTATGCCTATAGTTACTGTAATAGGACTTCAATTTGGTTCGCTTTTGGGAGGAGCAGTTTTAACCGAATCAGTATTTGCATGGCCGGGTATCGGTAAATACACAGTTGAGTGCATACAGAAATCAGATTTCCCTGTAATTCAGGCTGTTGTACTTATTATTGCAACTGTATTTGTACTTATGAACTTAATTGTGGATATTATTTACGCTTTCCTAGATCCACGAATTAAATACGGTAAGAAGGAGGGATAATAATGGCTGATAATAAAACCTTGACAGATGAAAACGCTGTTGTAATAGAAAAGCCTGAGTCCCGATTTAAACAAATGTGGGACGCACTCAAGAAGAATAAGGCAGCATTATTTGGAATGTTTGTTATTATATTCTTGATTATTATTGCAATAATCGGTCCTTTTATTACTCCTTATAATCCAAATGAACAGATAATGGCTGATGTAAACCAGACCCCTTCTTCAGCTCACTGGTTTGGAACGGACAACCTCGGAAGAGATATTTTCAGCCGTGTAATCGTTGGTACGAGGGTATCTCTGTTGGTTGGATGTGCCGCTGTTGGATTTTCACTTATTATCGGAACGATATTCGGTTCAATAGCTGGTTATTTCGGCGGAAAAACCGATGCTGTTATTATGAGAATTATGGATATAATGCTTTCTGTTCCTTCAATATTGCTTGCTATAACACTTATGGCGGCACTCGGTAAGGGACTTGACAAAGCAATTATTGCAATCGGTGTGGTTTCGATTCCCGAATATGCGAGAATAGTAAGAAGTTCTATTCTTTCTACAAAAGAAAATGACTATGTTGCAGCTGCGAGAGTTATCGGAAACAGCAACGGAAGAATAATTTTTCATCATATTCTTCCTAACATTGTTTCATCAATAGTTGTCAGAGCAACGCTCGGTATTTCTACTGCAATTCTGGATACTGCAGCTCTTGGCTTCTTGGGTCTTGGAGTTCAGCCGCCTACCGCCGAGTGGGGAGATATGCTGGGAAGAGTAAGAAGTATGGTGCTTGTTTATCCGCATATGCTCATTTTCCCCGGACTTGCAATAACACTTGCGGTGCTTGCATTTAACTTGTTCGGTGACGGACTGCGAGATGCTCTTGACCCTAAGTCAAGAAGTTAAGGAGGTTTGTGAGAAATGTTATTAGAGGTTGAAAACTTACAAACAGAATTTAAAGTGAAAAGAGGAACTGTTAAAGCGGTTAATAATGTAAGCTTCGGTGTTGAAAAAGGTGAGATTTTAGCAATCGTGGGTGAGTCAGGTTCGGGAAAGAGCGTTACTTCACTTTCGGTTATGGGTCTTATTCGTGAACCGGGAAAAGTAACAGGCGGAAAAATTATTTTTGACGGTGAGAATTTAGTCGGAAAATCAAATAAGGAAATGAACAAAATCAGAGGCGATAAAATTTCGATGATTTTCCAAGAACCGATGACTTCTTTGAACCCTGTATATAAAATAGGCGATCAGATTATGGAGTCAATTCTGACTCATACAGATTTATCAAAAGAAGAAGCGAAAAAGACAGCAATAAAAATGCTTGATTTGGTAGGCATTCCTTCTCCTGAGCAGAGAATGGAAGATTATCCGCATCAGATGAGCGGAGGAATGCGTCAAAGAGTTATGATTGCTATGGCATTATCGTGCAATCCTCAGCTTTTAATTGCCGACGAACCGACTACTGCTCTTGATGTTACAATTCAGGCTCAGATTTTGGAGCTTATAGACAAGCTGAGAAATAAAATCGGAATGGCAGTTTTGCTTATAACACATGATTTGGGTGTAGTTGCAGAAACGGCTGACCGTGTTGTTGTAATGTACTGCGGAAAAATTGTTGAACAGGCTGATGTAAAGGATATATTCACAGACCCGCTGCATCCGTATACAAAGGGATTGTTAGCGTCTATTCCTCGTCTTGAAGAGGATAGAGACAGATTATATATGATAAAGGGCATGGTTCCCGACCCAACTGAACTGCCAAAGGGTTGTTCTTTTGCAGACAGATGTGAAAACTGTATGGAAAAATGCAAAGAGCATATGCCGGCACTTGTTGATGTCGGAGGCAGAAAGGTAAGATGCTTCTTGCACAGCGATGAAGAGGAGGTTGATGTTTAATGGATAAAAAGGAAGTTCTTTTAGAGGTACAGAACTTATCTAAATTCTTTACCGTGAACACCAGCTTTTTTGGGAAACCTGTAGATGTTTTAAAGGCTGTTGACGATGTTTCGTTTAAGATATATAAAGGAGAGGCGTTTGGTCTTGTCGGTGAGTCAGGATGCGGAAAATCTACCATCGGAAAGATGCTTGTTAATCTTTATAAGCCAACAAGCGGAAAGATTATTTATGACGGCGTTGAACTGACAGCATTAAAGCAAAAGGAAAGAAAAAAGTATTGCAAGGATATCCAGCTTATTTTCCAAGACCCATATGCATCGCTTAACCCGAAAATGACTATCGGTGACATTATTGCAGAGCCTATTATAATTAATAAACTTCTTCCTAAGAACGAAGTTGAAAAGAGAGTTAATTATCTTCTCAACTGCGTAGGGCTTGCAAATCATCAAAGAAATAGATATCCGCATGAGTTTTCAGGCGGACAAAGACAGAGAGTCGGTATTGCAAGGGCTTTGGCTGTAAACCCTAAGCTTATCGTATGTGATGAGCCTGTTTCAGCTTTGGATGTGTCTATTCAGGCACAGGTTTTAAATCTTTTGGACGACCTTAAAGATGAGTTCGGTCTGACCTATTTGTTCATTGCTCATGGGCTTAATGTTGTTAAGCATATCAGTGACAGAGTGGGTGTTATGTATTTAGGCAAGCTTATGGAAGTTGCTGAGAAAAATGAACTGTATAATAATCCTATGAACCCTTATACACAGGCTCTTTTATCGGCAATTCCGTCTGTGGATATTACTCATAAAAAAGAGAGAATAATCCTCAAGGGTGATGTTCCGACGCCTATAAATCCACCAGCCGGATGCAGATTTGCATCAAGATGTTTTAAGGCGAAGGACGGTTGTTCTGAGTCTTGCCCACAGCTTAGAGATATGGGCAATGGGCACTTGGTTGCCTGCGATGTCTGCGGGGAATAATTAAAATATTATTAGAGAGAAGAATAAATTTGAAAACAGAAAGACTTAACAATATCATATCAAAGCTAAAAGAAAATGATATATCACAGATGCTTATTTGTGATCCTGCGTCAATATTTTATTTGACTGAGAAAATGATAAGCCCCGGTGAGAGATTTTTAGCTTTGCTTATAAAAGACAACGGTGATAATAAGATATTTATTAATTCACTTTTTACTGTTCCTGAAGAGCTTGGAGTTGAAAAGGTTTGGTTTTCTGATGAACAAGACGCTTGTGAGATAGCTTGTAAATATATTGACAGGGATAAGGTTTTAGGTATTGACAAAAACCTTCCTGCAAGGTTTTTATTAAGACTTATGGAGCTTGACAGTGCGTCAGGGTATAAAAACACATCAGATTGTGTTGATACTGTGCGTGCCTGCAAAGATGATGAAGAAATCGTTCTTATGCGAGAAGCTTCAAGAGTAAATGATGAGGCTATGGCAGTAATTAAAACAAGGGTCCGTGACGGAATGACCGAGCGTGAACTGGCTTCACAGCTAAAGGATATTTATGCTCAAATGGGTGCTTATGAATACTCCTTTGATCCTCTTGTCGGTTTCGGCGAGTGTGCTGCTATCGGTCATTATGAAGCAGGAAACACCAAGCTTTGCGAGGGTGACTGCGTTCTTATTGATATGGGCTGTATAAAGGACGGATATTGCTCTGATATGACAAGAACTTTCTTTTATAAGAAAGTCAGCGATGAACATAGAAAGATTTATGAAATTGTCCTTAAAGCTCAGAAAGCGGCTGAGGCTATGATAAAACCTGGAGTCAGATTCTGTGATATAGATAAGACTGCAAGAGATATTATTACAGAGGCAGGTTATGGTGATACATTTAATCATCGTTTGGGACATTCAATCGGTATTGAATGTCATGAGTACGGTGATGTTTCTTTGGTTAATGAAAATGTGGTTAAAGAAGGTATGATTTTTTCTATAGAACCCGGTATTTATATTGAGGGAGATATGGGTGTGAGAATCGAAGATTTGGTTCTTGTCACAAAAGACGGTGTGGAAATTCTTAATCATTATGATAAAGAGCTTCAGATAATTGGTTAAAGTTATGTTGCTTAGAATAAATTCAGAGGGCAAGTGATTATTCTTGCTCTCATTTTTGCATAAAGGGAGATTAATTTTATGACTAACAAAGAGCTAAAAGCTTTCAGAGATAAGGTTTCCGAATATCTTGAGGAGAATAAGCAGGAGATGTTTACGACTCTCGCAAAGCTTGTTGAAATCGAAAGCGTCGGAGGTCAGAAAGATTTGCAGAGCAGCAAACCTTTTGGAGAGGGTCCCGCTAAGGCACTTGAAGTGGCTGAAGAGATATTGCACGATTTTGGATTTATCTCGCAGAATCACGAGAATTATATGCTTACATTTGATTTTGGAGGCGAACAAAGCGACAAGCCGGAACTAGGAATTATCGCTCACTTAGATGTTGTTCCGAAGGGTTCGGGTTGGACATATGAGCCTTTCAAGTTGACAGTAAATGAAGAAGAGGGCAAGCTTTACGGACGGGGAACAATAGATGATAAAGGTCCTGCCGTTGCTGTTGTTTATGCTATTAAAGCTATGAAAGACTTAGGAATAAAATTAAATAAAAAGGTTAGAATGATGCTTGGTTCAAGTGAAGAAACAGGCATGGAGGATTTGAAATATTATTCAAATAAAGTCGGTCTTCCGGATAAAATGCTTACGCCTGATTCGGCATTTCCTGTAGTAAATGTTGAAAAGGGTGTATCACACATTGTTATGTTTGGAAATTATGACAATAAAGTTGACGGAGCTGTGATTGAAAGTATGACCGGCGGAACAGTAATTAATGCAGTTCCTGACAGGGCATATGCTGTGGTCAAAGGTGTTGATAAGAGTGAAATTGAGAAAATGATATCCGAGCACTCAATGAATGTGGAGTTCGTTCTAGATGAAGAAGACGGTAAAATAAAAATAACCTCTAAAGGGCAGTCTGCTCACGGTTCGCTTCCTGAACTTGGTGAGAACGCTATTACTGCTTTGCTTAAACTTCTATCATCTCTTCCGTTTGACAAAGGCGGAGCATATGACCTAGTCTGTGAGCTTTCAAAGCTGTTCCCGTATGGCGAATATAACGGAGAAGCTCTGGATTTGTTCTGTGAAGATGATATTTCGGGAAAGCTTACGGAGGTTTACAGTCTTATCGATATTTGTGACGGGAAGTATAAAGGCGGAATGGATATTCGTTTCCCTGTTTGTTCAAGTCTTAATGATATCTATTCAAAGCTTGACGAGCATTTGGGAAAATTGGGACAGACATATGTTGATGATGACGCTATGGAACCTCATTATGTAGATGAGAATTCTGATTTCATTCAAACGCTTTTAAAGTCATACACTGATTTAACCGGATTAAAGGGTGAGTGTTTGGCAGAAGGCGGAGTAACCTATCTTCACACAACTAAAATGGGTGTAGGCTTCGGTGCTGAGTTACCGGGAGAGAGCAATAATATGCATGGCGCCGATGAACATATAAATATCAGCACATTTATGAGTATTGCTAAAATATATGCTGATGTGATTTTCAGACTTTGTGCTGAATAATCGGTTTTTAAAATGTTTTTTAGAAAGGAAAAGGACATAATATGAAAATCGGAATTGTCGGGCTTGGACTTATTGGAGGCTCACTGGCGAAAGCAATTAAGAAAAACACAAAACATCTTTGCTTTGCATATGACATAAATGCTCATGCAATTGCTGACGCAATTCAGCAAGAGTCGATAGACGGAAGCTTTGAGCCTAATCAGCTTTCTTCATTCGATGTTGTGATTTTAGGCCTTTATCCTGATGTGACTATTAAATTTATTAATGAGAATGTTCTGAATTTTAAAAAGGGCGGAATAGTAATTGATACCTGCGGTGTAAAAGAAGAAATTATAAAGGAAGCTGACAAAAAGCTTAATGATTCGGGAGTTTATTTTATAGGCTGTCACCCGATGGCAGGAAGAGAATTTTCAGGTTTCGAATATTCTCTTGATAATCTTTTTGACAAAGCAAGCTTTATAATTACACCTACCGAAAACACTAATGCAGATGCTTTGGAGAAGATTAAAAAGCTATCTGAAGAAATCGGTTTTATAAAAAATGTTATATCGACTCCGAGAGAACATGATGAAGTAATTGCGTTCACATCACAGCTTGCACATGTGGTTTCAAGTGCGTACGTTAAGAGTACATCACTTTTAAAACAATCAGGGTTTTCAGCGGGAAGTTTTAAAGATTTAACTCGTGTTGCCAAGCTTAATGAAGGAATGTGGACAACTTTGTTTATGATGAACAGGTCTGCACTTTTAGAAGAAATAAATCAGATGATAAGTCATTTGAATGAATATAAAACAGCGATTGAAACTGAAGATTCTGATGCTCTTTATAATCTTTTAAAAGAAGGAAGAGAACTCAAAGAACAATCTAATGAACTAAATGCAAAAAAGTAGAACAAAACCCATCGTATAAACGGTGGGTTTTATATATTTTTTTGATTTAATTACTTTTATGATAATCGTTAATTTATATTTAGTAAATAAAAATTTGTTATCTGGAAATTAGAATTTAACATTTTGATAATAATTATGATATAAAATAAAAAACAAGTTATTTTAAAACCTATTTGTAAAGAGGAGCAATTTATGCAGCAACATGGAATAAGCAAATTAGATTTAAAAAGACAAAACCGTATGCAAGTACTCAAGATTTTAAAACAGCAAGGTCCTACATCAAGAATTGATATCGCTAATATGCTTGAGCTGACAAGAGCAGCAGTTACCATCATCACAAATGAAATGATTTCTCAGGGTGTTATTCACGAGATAGGTGAATTTCAGAACATCAGTGAAAAGGCACAGCGGGGAAGAAAGAAAATCCTAATCGATATTAACCAGAATTATAAGTTCGTTTTGGGCGTTTTAATTGATAAGGATATTATCAGTGTTGGATTGTCAACTCTGGCAGGAGCGGTTTTGGATAAAAGGAACCTTTATATAAAATCGGATATAGCTTACAAAGAAATTTTGGATTTTATAACTGAGTCTATAAATTCTATTTTAACAGACAACTGCTTACATTTAGATGAGATATTGGGGATAGGCTTCGGAGTGTTTCCCGGTATGTATCAAAATGCGGAAGTTGAAATTTCAGATAAAGGAGAACCTAACTTTACACATTTAGCAGTTGATGTTTATGAGAAGTTTAAAGTACCTTTAATATTTGACAATTCTGTTAAGGGCACTGCGATGGCTAATATTGATTTTCAGCCTACAAAGGATGTCAACAGGCATAATATTGCATTTTTAAGATATGGTGACAGCTTGCATTTTGTAGTAACTAATTTAAACGAGCCTATTATTTCTTATGATAACAGGACAGATTTCGTTGATAAAATTATTGTTGATCCGACATCAAACGGAAAAGATGAGCTTTCAAATGTCGGTTCGGTTAAAGAAGAATTAAGCCGTTTGGGTGTCAAGAAAAAGATTGCTAATGTGTATTCAAAAGAAAAAACACCAAAACTTTTTGAACTTACAGACGGTGATTTTAATAAAGTGAATTATGAAACAATCAGGGCCGCTGCTTTAAACGGAGATCAGTTGGTTAATGAAATTGTAGTTAAAGCATTGAAATTGGGAGCAGTTTTGCTTAACAATCTTTACTATTCTACAAATCCTCAGAGAATTGTTCTTCACAATTTAAGGGTAAATGAGGAAGAATTCAAGTATTTGAAGAGGGAAGTTGCTAAAATTGCCGGCGAAAGTGTAGCTTCAAAAATTGATTTGAGTATTATTGATAAAAATCACGGGTTTTTATCAGGCTGTGCTATTGCCATAAGAGAACTTTTCTTCACAAGAGGCGGTTTTGATACAGTTGAAAATGTTCAGTAATATATTTTGTTTTGCATTATTTCTTAATTAAATAAATAGTATAAAAGGGAACGCTTTTGCTGTTCCCTTTTATTATACATAAATCTGATAATCCTTATGAATTTCTTGCAGAAGATTGTCAAAAAACTGGACATACTGTAGAATAACTGATATAATTAAACAAGATAGCGGAAAAGGAGGGCTGCTCTTAACGGAGCAAAATTTTATATGAAAAAGAAATTGATAGCAATACTGCTTTTTATCTGCGTTTTGTTAGCTTTCAGTATGCCTTCGATAGCTGATGTCGGCAATAATGTTGATTACGGCGGAGGCGGTGGATACAGCGGAGGCGGATACAGCGGAGGAAGCTATAATTACGGCGGGGGTTCATCATCTGATGATGACTTCGGAGTTGGTGATGTTGTAGTTATAATAGTAGTAATATTGTTTTTCGGCGGAGGTACATTTGTAAAAATAGTACTGAATTCAAAGAATAAAGATGATAATACATATAGTTCTGCAGCCGGAGTGCCGAAGAATCATACGCCTGAAATTCTGAATGCTATTCATCAAATTGACCCGAATTTCAGTGAAGAAAAGTTTATCGGCTGGACTAAGGAAGTATTTATCACCCTGCAAAACGCATGGACAGAACGGGACTGGTCAAAGATACGGCCTTTTGAGAAGGAAGAGCTTTATCGTCAGCATGAACAGCAGCTTAAAGAATATATTAATAACGGCACCATAAATATAATAGAACGCATTAATATAAAACAGGCTTATATGCACTTATATCAGCGTGACGCACAGTATGAGTATCTTGTTGTTTATATGGAGACCCGTATGAATGATTATGTTATTGATGAAAAAACAAGGGCTGTTGTCAAAGGTGACAGAAATATTGAGCATCATTTGAATTATCAGCTTACATTTATGCGTAAGACAGGTGTTAAGACAAATCCTGCAAGGTCAAATAACAGTACGGTATCATGTCCGCATTGCGGAGCACCGGTTACGGTTACAAGTGCAGGAAAATGTGAATACTGTGACTTTATTATCACAACGGGAAATCACGATTGGGTATTATCGGATTTATCTCTTGTAAGAGGCAATACATCTATTGATGAGCGTGGTGTGGTAATTGAGGAATTAAATAATTCTGATAAAATAAATAAGGAGAAATAATTATGGGACTTATTAAAGCAATTTCAGGTGCAGTCAGAAGTGAGCTTGCAGACCAGTGGGTAGATTATATTAAATGTGACGCTATGTCAAATAATGTGCTTGCAGTAAAGGGTGAAAAATATGTAACAGGAAAAAGTTCAAACAAAAAAGCAAGCGAAAATGTTATTTCAAACGGTTCTCGTATTGATGTAGCCGACGGTCAGTTTATGATGATTGTAGAAAACGGCAAGGTTGTTGATTATTGTGCAGAGCCGGGACAATATACATATGAAACCGATTCAGAGCCTTCATTGCTCGGCGGCGGTTTTAAAGACCTCGGAAAGACTTTTAAAGAAATCGGTAAGCGTTTCACAGCCGGAGGTCAGCAGACGCATTCTCAGTATGTTTATTACATTAATACAAAAGAACTAATGGGCAACAAGTGGGGAGTAGGAGAAGTTCCTTTCCGTGACAGTGAATTTAATTTTACAATAAAAATCGGTGCATACGGAGAATACTCATATAAAATCACCAATCCGCTTTTGTTTTATACAAATATTTGTGCTAATGTTGAGGGAAGCTTTACCCGTGACAGGATAGACAGTCAGTTAAAGTCTGAACTTCAGACAGCAATGCAGCCTGCACTCGGTCGTATCGCTTTGAAGAAAGTGGCCTATGACCAGCTTCCTTTATTCACTAAAGATATTTGCAGTGAGCTTGACAGTGAGCTTACTGCTGAGTGGGCAGAACGCAGAGGAATTTCAATTGTTTCGTTCGCTATGTCGGGGGTAACACCTGACGCTGACAGTGCAGAAAAGATTAACAAATTCCAAGAGTCACGGGTTTATACAAATCCTAACATGATGGGGGCAAGGCTCGGTACTGCTCAGGCTAATGCTATGGAATCTGCTGCACAAAATGATTCAGGTGCGATGACGGGATTTATGGGCATGGGATTTGCTCAGCAAGCAGGCGGAGCAAATGCTGCACAAATGTTTCAGATGCACCAACAGCAGGCAGAACAATATCCTGAACAAAACGGCTGGACATGTGAGTGCGGTAAAGTGAATCAAGGAAAGTTTTGTACGGAATGCGGAAAACCTCAGCCTGAACAAAAACAAGGCTGGGTGTGTAAGTGCGGTGCTGTAAATCAAGGTAAATTCTGCAGCGAATGCGGTGCTAAAAAACCGGAAGGTGAGCCGCTGTATCGTTGTGATAAATGCGGATGGAAACCTCAGGATCCTAAGAATCCTCCTAAATTCTGTCCTGAATGCGGAGATGCATTTGATGAAAACGATATAGAAAAATAATATTTCGGTTGAAAACTAAAAGAGGTATAATATTAATATTATACCTCTTTTTATGTTTTATTTATCTCTTAATGGACCAGAAGATTAAAGAATCATATCTTCATCAATGTCATCGTCAAGCTCTTCACCGTTTAATACAGCACGAAGTGATTCAATTTCTTCTTCGGTAAGTGTAATGCCTTTTCCCATTCTTGTGTGGTCGGGGTTCCACTCTCGTAAATCATACTTCGGTTCCCTTTCATTCCAAGAAACCATGTTAAGTTCTTTTGTCCAGCCTTTAGCATTTGTTGAGAGAACGCCTAATTCTTTTGTGATTTCAAATTTCAGTTCTGCCATTTTTCTTTCCTCCAGTTTCATTAATTATTTAATGAAAGGTAAAAACCTTAAAACCTTTTGAGGTAATACGGTTTTTGCAACCTTAAATAAACAATTGTAATTTAATAATAAAACTATCATAAATAGTATTATTAATGCCGTGAATTTAATATACGCACCGCTGATATAATTTGCAAGGGTCATGAGAACCAGTAGTGTGCAGTTAATAATAATCTTTTTTATACCTAAGTTGAATTTTTGATATTTCTGGGTATCGGCAGCTCTTATTATAAATACTGCCAAATATGCAGCGAGTGTAGAAAGTGCTGCCGCATAGAGACCTATAAGGGGCAGTAAAATTATGTTGATAAGTACATTTATAATTCCTGCAATAAGGCTTGTCACAAGTGAGCGTACAGACTTTTGTGCGACTGAATAAATCGTTCCGAAAAATGTAACATAACATGTAAAGACAGTTGCAAGTATAAGAATAGGGGAGTAGTTAACAGACTCTCTGAATGCAGGTCCTATCCAGATATTTGTGACTGGGCTAACGAGCAAGAGAATAAATGCAGACACCACATAAAGTACTGATTGATTTGAATCGAAAACATTTGTGTAGAAATGTTCTTGGTCATCTGAATCCTTTTCGGTTATTGCTGACATATTCCATGCCATTCCGAAAATCATATATATCGTCGAAACTATATTAGGAATTTTATATGAAGCTGAAAGTATTCCGTTCTTTGCTTTTCCTAAATAATAGGTTGTAAGGAAGGAATCAGAAGAATTTGTAATAAGCCATAACAGCTGTGCCGGTATAAGAGGAATACAATATTTCAGCATTTGTTTAGCGAGAGATTTGTCTAAGTTTTTAAACTTAACAAACCGCCACAGCCTTGCCATATATATAAGAAAAATAATAGATGCAAGGTCAGATATTATGATTGCTAAAAGATAACCTGTTACTCCTATTTTAAATACAAGTAAAAAAAGTATTGTTAAAATAAGCGTGCTGAATGTGGTAAAAATACTGCATACAGCATAAAGCTTAACCATTTCAAGAGCTCTTACAAAATAAGAATATAAAAGCTTTAAGCTTGATGTAGCTACATAAATATAAAGCAATACCGAATAATTGTCGATAAATTTATGCACGAAGCTTGTTGAGGCAACAAAAGGCAGGAATATTCCAAGCAGAACTAATCCCGATATGTTTGCAATATTCCCTATAGTAAATACGCTTGCTTTATCATAGTCTTTATCTAATCCGTATCGGGTTATAGATTCTGACACTGTCAGCGATACAATCGGTACAAGCCAGTTTGCCATTTGAACTATAACATCAGTTATGCCAAACTCAGCGTCAGACATCGCATATGTGTATATAGGAACCAGCAGAAGCACAAGAATTTTTGAACTGAATTGTCCTATGGCAAATATTATTGTATTTGAAAAAAGCTTTTTATAGCTGTTTGAGGCAGTTTTTTGTTCAGACATAACATTTTTGCCTTTCTGTTTTTGATTTATTATTCCAATTATAACATAATTTTATAATTTTGCAACAGGCAGTGGTGACGCTGCAGCTAATCTGCCTTTGGGTATGTGGATAAATGTTATGGTTCGCAAAACGGCAGGCTTTACTTTAATTTAAACTTAGTATATTTTTGTGTAATGCTTAAAGCTGATTTGCCATTAAAAAATTTAATTTTTTATACTGTTGAAACCATTAGAAAAAGATGTTATACTATAATATAAAAGAAACACATAATAATCAGACGAATAAGAAAGGTGATTTTATGAAAGGATTAATTAAAGCGTTTTTAGTAATTGCTATCATAGCCGGCGGTCTTTTTTCGATTAAGCTTACAGCTGAGATTTTTTCGCCTAATTTGAAGAAATATTATTCAGTTGACAGATAATACATATGCATGAAACAGTCCCTTTTCAGTTCTTGGAAAGGGATTTTATTTTTGATTTGTTTGCCGAGTTTTGATTGACAGAATATAGATGAAATGGTGAAATATATATACAATAACGTATTGTATAAAAATTATAAGGGGGCAATAAAATGAAAAAAGTTGGAAAATTAGTTTCTGCAGTGATTTTGATTCTTATATTTATAATGTCACTTACAATGATTTCAACTGCTGAGGGAAAGGCGATTATTTATAAGAGTAAAATTTCATATAATTTTGAATCATTTCCATCAAGAGTATATTCGTATGTAAACAAAGTATTAGCTAACAGAAAATATAAAAATTTATATTTTATTATTGATAATTATGATTTATATAAATATGTCGGATTTAGCGGTAAATACAAGGACTTTTTTAATGATAATTTGTTAATTATAAATTGTATTATGAATGGAAATGCAATAAATAATTATAAAAATACAGATGTTGAGATTAAAGACAGTGTTTTAAATGTTTATTATACATTTACCAGAGGACCTCGTTATGCACCAGCAATTACATATGCTATAGATGTTATTGAACTGAAGAAAACAGATGTCAAGGGTGTTGATTTAACTAAACAAGTAGTCAATATAAAAGAAGGAAATATAATGTCCAATACATATGATATTAAATATCATGATTACACAAAGCAGATGAAATATATAAACCTTGAAAAACTGATAAAAAAGCCTGAGCAAGTGATAAAAGTAAAAGCACAATCACCAAAGAAAAAACAGCTTAAAGTAACCTGGAAGAAAATTAAGGGCACAAAATATCAGGTACAGTATTCTTTGAAGAAGAATATGAAAAAAGCTAATCTTAAAAACACCAAAAAAAATAAAATTACTTTAAAGAAATTAAAATCAAACAAAAAATATTATGTAAGGGTTAGAGCATACAAAACTGTTAATGGAAAAAAGTATTTCGGTAAGTGGTCAAAGAGAGCTGTTAAAATGGTTAAATAAAAAATCCCTCTCTTGAATATTCAGGAGAGGAATTTTATTTTTATGAACAGAATCTGTGGCTGCCTATAGTGGTTATAATAGGCCTTGCGTGCATAAACGCATTGCTTGTTTTTGCAGGGTTGTAATAGTATATAGCTCCGCCTGTTGGGTCCCAGCCGTTTAGTGCGTCACGAGCTGCGTTATATGCAGAGTCGGCTATTGGTTCGTTAAACTGTCCGTCTACAATAGCAGTGAAAGCACCGCCCTGATATATTACGCCTGATAATGTATCAGGAAAAGAAGGGTGTTTTATACGATTTAAAATTACAGCACCAACAGCAACCTGACCTGTATAAGGTTCACCTCTTGCTTCGGCAGAAATAATTCTTGCCAGAAGATAAATATTCGATTCTGTTGAGGCGGGTATTGATCCTGCCGCCAGAGCAGTAGGTATGGCTGTTTCATCTAACTGAGTAGTAACGGTTTTTGAAATGCCGAATATTATAGTTACACAGAGTGCCAGTATTGCCACATAGGTTGCAATGGCAGAAATGGTCTTTTTCATGATTACCTCCTGAAATTTTGTTTATGTCTGTATTGTAACCGGATATATTTGAGAATATACAAATCAACTCAAAAAATGAAAGTTTTGTTTTTTTAACTAATTTTTTTGGGCAATTCGCATATAAAATTCATGAAAAAGCAAGAATATATATAATATATACACTAAACTTCAAAAACCCCGAAAAAAACGAAAAAAGGATATTGACAAAAGGGAAGAGGTGTGATATAATAGTCAAGCACTCGAAAAACGGGTGAACAAATTTACTGAAGAAGTAGATTTGGTTAGCATCTTGAAAATTGAACAATGGAGCACAAGAAGACAAGAAAAGAGTACCTTGTAATTCTTGAGAGAGACTCAAG